>NZ_PGUY01000038.1 GCF_002863585.1 Peribacillus deserti
CCAGGATCAAACTCTCCGAAGAATGTTTGATATAGCTCTTAAAAGTTTAAAACTTGTTTTTGTATTTTCTCAGAGAGAAAATACCTGGCGTCTTGTTTCGTTCAGTTTTCAAAGAGCAACGTTAGTCGTAATGACGACCTAAATAATAATAACAGATTTAAAATAAAATGTCAACATCTTTTTATCAAAGCTGCAATAGCCATGATTGCTGCTGCCGACTTTTATTATTATATACAGGTTCAGTCATTAAATCAAGTCTGGATATGGCATTCGTAAAATTCTTTTATTTTACTGCCTTATCCATGCTTTAATTAAGGCTCTTTTCTAAAAGATTGTTGTTTTTTAATAGTTCGGTGAACCTACCCTATTGTTAAACAGGTTGATTGGAACGTAAGGTGCGAGACTCCTGCGGGAGCAGCGGGACAGGTGAGACCCCACAGGCGAAGCCGAGGAGGCTCAGCGCCCGCCCCGCGGAAAGCGAGCATCCTGTAGTGGAAATCAACCCCCTTGTTCAAAAACAACAAAGTTTGCGAAAACAGCCTTAATTAAAATGCTCTATCCCGTTTACAAGGATAGAGCAAAACGCTAATTCAGTACTTCGTCTATGTACCATTGCCTTTTTTGTTCTAAATTTACGATTTCACCTGAGTTTACGAACTGTACCAGTGGGCGTGTGGGCGTCTTCTGTTCAATAAATAAGACCTTTGCTATTGAACCGGTCGAAAGCTTGACCATATTTCCACTAAGATAAGTCGAGATTCCATTCAAAAGAGTTTGTACAACAGCAAGGTCAAATTTACCGAAATGATCCTGCCTGATCATTTCAAGCACTTTAAAAGGGGATTCTTTCTTTCTATATACCCGTTCAGAAGTCATTGCATGAAATACATCGGCAACAGCGACTATTTTTGAAAACGGGTGCAGCTTCTCTTCTTTATTCCGAACTGGATATCCGCTGCCATCTAACCGCTCATGGTGCTGGGCTATGGCAAATTTAACACCGTCCCGTAAAAAAGTGCTTTGCTGAACCATTTTCAAACCATAAGCTGGATGCTTCTTAATCTCTTCGAATTCAGAAGAAGTAAGGCTTGAATTTTTTTCTATGATTGAGGCTGGGATTTTTGCCATGCCACAGTCAATCAAACATCCCGCCAGAGCAATTTGTATGATCTCTCCATCATCATAATGAAGGGCCTTGGCAATATAGCCGCTGATCAATCCTGATGCAATCGCATGATGATATAAATAATCTTCTTTTGAGGAGTAGTGATGAAGGTTGAAGATTTCAGATTTGGACTTCAACATTCTTTCAAGCAATGGCAGAAAAAGTTCCCTTACCTTCATAACGTCAAAGCTTGCTCCTGCCTGCCAGGATTTGAACAATACTTTATAATTTTGCACCACTTTTAAATAATGCTGTGTGAAAGAGGACACATTACCCATATCCTCAAATTCTTCATCAATTCTCTCCATTGGCTCAAAAAGTCTTCCGTTAATCATCGTTTTTTCGATACTGGCTTCTTTGACCAGAAAAGCTTTTAAAATCTCCAGATGATTTTCATTCAAAACAGTCTTGCTTCTTATAATGGGCCGGCCCGTACGTCCTGTTATATCTCTTGCCAGTATACATCCTGTTAGTATTTCATCAACTTTTACTCGCAACGCTGCTCACCCCGCATACCAGCCTATTGGACTAGTTTTTAACTATATAGTAAAGGAAAAGCTGGCCAAAAACTAGAATATATTTCCTTTTTAAAAATAAACTCTGTTAAATTTGCCTGTTGATTGCAGCTAGCAGGCACTCGCTTTCCGCGGGGCGGTCCGGTAGCCTCCTCGGCGTTTACGCCTGTGGGGTCTCCCTTAATAGAAAAGCGGAGGACGGTGACTTTCAAAGTACTTCTTTTAAGAGACTGTGATGAACAAACTCCTTTAAAAAACTATTTTATTAAAGTCAGACACCTGACAGACATAAGCCAAGCGGCAGCGAAAGGCGCTTTTTGCCTTTTGAGGGCGATTGGCTTATGACCGAAGGTGTCAGTCCGGAGCTGGACAATAGCCGCTTTTCCCGCAGGAGTCTCGCACCTTACGCTCCAATCAGCTTAGTTCCAAAATCAACAATGAACTTTAACATAGCCTAAAAAAAAAGGAAGCGGTCAATAGCTCCGCTTCCCTCATATTTATTCAGATTCTTCTTCTGAGTCTTCTTTCGAAGCCTTTTCATCAATATCTTCCGATAGTGCTTCCTCATTCGGAACTTCCGACTCAGAACCTTCTCCGATTAGTTCTTCATCATCATCTTTTTCTTCTTCCCGTTCTACAATTGCAACCGTCGATACAAATTCTTCATCCGTACCATCCAGACGGATGAGTTTAACGCCTTGAGTGATGCGGCCAGTCTCAGAGATACTATCAATGGACATTCTGATCAGGACGCCTCCTGCTGTAATAAGCATTAAATCTTCCTCGCCGGTAACTGGCTTAACCGCAATGACGGGACCATTCCGGTCTGTGACATTACACGTTTTGATACCTTTTCCGCCTCGGCTCTGGACTCTATATTCATGTTCATCTGTTCGTTTACCATAGCCATATTTTGTGACTGTTAGGATCTTATTGTTTTCTTCAAGCAATTCCATGCCGATTACTTCATCATCTTCATCCAGGCTAATCCCTTTCACTCCAGTAGCATTACGTCCCATAGAACGTACATCTGTTTCTAGGAAGCGAATCAGCATTCCTTTACTTGTACCAATGATGATGTGTTTGGTTCCATCAGTCAGCTTTACAGAAATTAATTCATCATGTTCACGAAGGCCCAAAGCAATCAGCCCATTATTTCTAATATGTGCAAAAGAGGATAGTGGTGATCGTTTTGAAATACCATACTTTGTCGTAAAGAATAAAAACGAATCCTCTTCAAATTGCTCTACCGGAATAATGGCATTAATCCATTCTCCCTTTTCGATTCCAAGCAGGTTAATGATTGGCAGGCCTTTTGCCGTACGGCCGTACTCAGGAATCTCATAGCCCTTGGCACGGTATACTTTTCCTTTATTTGTGAAAAATAGGATCGTGTCATGAGTGGATGTTGTAAGCAGATGTTCAACAAAATCATTTTCATTTGTCCCCATCCCTTGAATACCCTTGCCGCCCCTGCGCTGGCTTCGGTAGGTATTGATCGGAAGACGCTTAATGTATCCGTTATGAGTCAGCGTAATTACGATATTCTCCTGTGGAATTAAATCTTCATCTTCAATATTTTCAAATCCTGCAGTCAGAATTTCAGTTCTTCGTTTATCGTTGAAACGCTCTTTGATCTCAAGCAGCTCTTCACGGATAATTTCAAGCACTTTTTCTTCATCAGCAAGGATTGCTCTTAGTTCGGCAATCAGGCGGACAAGCTCTTGATACTCATCTTCAATTTTCTCCCGCTCTAAACCGGTTAAACGCTGCAATCGCATATCCAGAATAGCCTGCGCCTGCTTCTCAGATAGAGAGAATCGTTCCATCAGGCCGTTTTTGGCTGCCTCAGTAGTTGGGGAGTTCCGAATCAGAGTAATGACTTCATCCAGATGATCAAGTGCAATTCGCAGACCCTCTAAAATATGAGCTCTGGCTTCTGCCTTTCTTAATTCGAATTCAGTTCTCCGGGTGATTACTACTTTCTGATGGTTCAGATAGTGAACCAAACACTGCTTCAGATTCAGAACCTTCGGCTGGCCCTCGGCAAGGGCAAGCAGATTGATTCCAAAGCTTGTTTGGAGAGCAGTCTGCTTGTAGAGGTTATTTAAGAGCACATTTGCATTTGCATCTCTTCGGACCTCTATGACAATTCTCATACCATTGCGGTCAGACTCATCTCTTAAGTCTGTAATGCCATCGATTTTTTTATCACGGACAAGCTCCGCAATTTTTTCAATGAGCCTCGCCTTATTTACCTGATATGGAAGCTCGTGGACAAGTATGACTTCCTTGCCGTTCGATTTTTGTTCGATTTCCACTTTCGCACGCAAAGTGATAGAACCTCTGCCGGTTTCATAAGCCTTTCGGATACCGCTTCTGCCGAGGATGAGTCCAGCTGTTGGAAAATCAGGACCAGGAATATACTCCATTAACTCCTGGATGGTAATATCCTGATTACGGCTCACTGCAAGAACTCCATCAATTACTTCACCTAATTGATGCGGCGGAATATTGGTAGCCATTCCTACAGCGATACCTGATGAACCGTTAACTAAAAGGTTCGGAAAGCGTGCAGGCAGAACGACCGGTTCTTTTTCGGAACCATCGTAGTTCTCTTTATAATCGATTGTATCTTTGTTAAGGTCACGGACTAATTCCATTGAAATCTTAGACATTCTGGCTTCCGTATAACGCATGGCTGCAGCTGAATCCCCGTCGACTGACCCGAAGTTCCCATGTCCATCTACGAGCATATAGCGATAGTTGAAATCCTGTGCCATACGTACCATTGTTTCATAAACAGCAGAGTCACCATGGGGATGGTACTTACCAATAACTTCCCCAACGATACGCGCTGATTTTTTATACGCTTTATCAGCCGTCATTCCAAGATCATTCATGGCATAGAGGATTCGGCGGTGAACAGGTTTCAAGCCATCCCGTACATCAGGAAGGGCACGGGACACAATAACACTCATCGCATAATCAAGGAATGAAGTACGCATTTCCTGGCTTATATTTATTTCTCTCACATTCGATCTTTCAGACTCAGACATGGAGTAAACCTCCTTTTAGGACGTATTATTTTCGGATGCATATGTAAAAGACAGGATAGAACATATCTACCCTGCTTTTTGAAGAAACTAAGAAGATTCTCTTGCTGTGTTCCTTAGATATCCAAGTTCTTTACATACAATGCATTTTCTTCTATAAAGTTACGGCGGGGCTCTACTTTGTCACCCATTAATATATCAAATGTTTCGTCAGCTTCGATTGCATCCTCCAGGGTTACCTGAAGAAGAGTGCGGGTTTCGGGATCCATTGTAGTTTCCCACAGCTGCCCTGGATTCATTTCCCCAAGACCCTTGTAACGCTGGATCCCAGGCTTTGGAACACTTGGCATTTCAGCAAGAATAGCGTCTAGCTGCCTGTCATTATAGGCATACTCCACTCTTTTCCCCTGCTGAATTTTATATAAAGGAGGCTGGGCAATATACACGTACCCGCTCTCGATAATATTTCTCATATAACGATAGAAAAAGGTTAATAATAAGGTTCTGATATGCGCACCATCTACATCGGCATCTGTCATGATGATGAGTTTATGATAGCGGGCCTTGGAAATATCAAAATCCCCGCCAATTCCTGTCCCTAGAGCCGTTATCATCGCTCTTACCTCGTTATTGGACAAAATTTTATCAAGCCTTGCTTTTTCAACATTTATGATTTTTCCGCGCAGAGGAAGAATCGCCTGGAAATGACGGTCCCGTCCCTGTTTGGCGGAACCTCCGGCTGAGTCACCCTCAACGATGTAAAGTTCGCTTATCGCTGGATCCTTTGAAGAGCAGTCCGCTAATTTACCCGGCAGAGCAGAGACTTCAAGGGCACTTTTCCTTCTTGTTAATTCCCTTGCTTTCTTCGCAGCCATTCTAGCCCGCGCTGCCATCAAACCTTTTTCGACTATTTTTCTGGCAACGGACGGGTTCTCAAGCATGAAGGAGTCTAATCTTTCTGAAAGCACAGAGTCTGTTACAGTTCTTGCTTCAGAGTTTCCGAGCTTAGTTTTTGTCTGTCCTTCGAATTGAGGATCCGGATGCTTGATGGAAATAATGGCGGTTAAGCCTTCACGTACATCCTCACCGGAAAGATTGGCATCAGCCTCTTTAATCAGTCCGTTTTTACGGGCGTAATCATTTATGATCCGGGTTAATCCTGTCTTAAAACCGGACTCATGTGTTCCGCCTTCATACGTGTGGATGTTGTTTGCAAAGGAGTATATATTACTTGAATAGCTGTCATTATATTGAAGGGCTACCTCAATGGAAATGCCGTCTTTTTCGCCTTCCATGAAAATAGGTTCTTCATGCAGCACTTCTTTCGTTCTATTCAAATGCTCTACGTAGGCTTTTATTCCACCTTCGTAATAATATTCATTTTTACGGTTTTCCGCTCTTTTATCCATTAGAGTTATTCGGATTCCGCGGTTTAAAAAGGCAAGTTCTCTTAAACGTGTAGCAAGAGTCTCATAATCATATTCCAGTGTCTCTGTAAATATCTGAGGATCTGGAGTGAAATGGATCGTGGTGCCCGTATGGTCCGTTTCACCAATAACCTTTAAATCTTCTCCGATTGCCCCTCTTTGGAACTTCTGGTAATAGATATTACCCTCACGGTGTACAAATACTTCGAGCTCCGTTGATAAGGCATTTACAACAGAAGCTCCAACGCCATGAAGACCGCCGGAAACCTTATATCCGCCGCCGCCAAACTTACCGCCGGCATGCAGCACAGTCATGATAACTTCTACTGCAGGACGTCCCATTTTTTCGTGAATCCCAACAGGTATGCCGCGTCCGTTATCCTTAACTGTGATACTGTTGTCTTCTTCAATAATAATATTTATTTCATCGCAATAACCCGCTAGAGCTTCATCGATACTATTATCAACGATTTCCCAGACAAGATGGTGAAGACCTTTTGCCGCAGTGGAGCCAATGTACATCCCCGGGCGTTTTCGAACCGCCTCAAGCCCTTCTAATACTTGTATCTGGTTCTCATCATAGGATTGTCCTTGTATGTCATCTCTTTGTACTTCATCATGTTCCATAGCCAACCCGATCACCTACACTTTTCTATGGCTAAATTTCTTTAGACTATATTTTATACGGAGCTGACCCGTTTATTTTATCAGCGTGTTTAAGAATGTATGATAATTGAAGACCTCTTTTTCAAGATGGATGAAGAAAAAGGCGATAAATACACCTTAGACTCTGTTACAACTATAGATTTGACTTCACCTTTTGTAAGATTCAGGGCCGTATCTTTTCTTTTCTCCATAAATTCCTGAAAAATATCTGAATTCTTAAGGACCTGTCTGTCTAGAATAACTATTATATCATTTGTTTTAACTAGAATGTCTTCGCCAATGTGAAGATACATAGAATCACCTCATTCCACTCGGTCCAAATGCCCCTGTTTCACGTAGTAAGCAGAGGCTTCCTTAAGGGTTTGATGATCAATCCCCTCTACACTGGTCGTTGTAACAAATGTCTGGACTTTGCCCTGGATGGTATTAAGCAGATGAGACTGACGGTAATCATCCAGTTCAGACAATACATCGTCCAATAATAAAATAGGGTATTCCCCAATTTCCGAATGAATCAATTCTATCTCTGCCAATTTTAAGGAAAGAGCCGTTGTTCTTTGCTGCCCCTGCGAACCAAACGTTTGAACATCCCTGCCGTTCACATGGAAAATCAAGTCATCACGATGCGGTCCGATCAGGGTGACTCCTCGTTCTTTTTCTCTAGTATTTATTTTATCAAACTTTTCTTCGAATTCACTCTTCATTTTCGACAATTCCATAGATTCTGATACATTGACTGTACTTATATATTCAATTTTCAGGGTTTCAAGGCCCCTTGATATGCCGGAATGAATCGGATACGCCCAATCCTGCAGCAGGGAAAGGTAATGAAACCTTTTTGCGACTATCTTTACGGCATACTCAATGAGCTGCTCTGTGAGCACATCAAGCATGGCCGTATCAGACGTTTTTTTTATTTGTAGGAGTTTTAAATAATGATTGCGTTGCTGAAGAATCTTTTGGTATTGACTCATATCATGGAGGTATACAGGAGAAACCTGGCCAATCTCCATATCAATAAAACGTCTTCTGACCTGCGGGCTGCCCTTGACTAAATGGAGATCCTCGGGAGCAAACATAACGACGTTCATATTGCCGACGTACTGGCTAAGTTTTTGTTGTTCTATATGGTTAGCCCTGGCTTTCTTTCCTTTTTTGGAAATAGTGAGCTCCAACGGAATGGAAGAATTTCTTTTTTTAACTCTTCCCTCTATTTTAGCATATTCTTCGTCCCAGCGAATGAGATCTTTATCATGTGAGGTGCGGTGTGCTTTTGCCATTGCCAGTACGAAAATGGATTCCATCACATTTGTTTTTCCCTGAGCATTTTCACCTAAAATGAGATTGACCTTATTTTCAAAGGAGACATCCAGATCAGCGTAATTCCGATAATTGGTTAGATGTAATTGTTCAATATGCATAAATGGTTTTTAAATTACCTCTTTATTAAATATTTCCCTTGCCCCGGTATATCAACCTGGTCTCCATCTCTGAGCTTCCTGCCTCGTCTAGTATCCAGTTCATTGTTGATGAATACTTCATGCTCGCTTAGAAACCACTTGGCCATGCCGCCGCTTTGGATAATATCTGCCAGCTTTAAAAATTGGCCAAGAGTAATATATTCTGTATCAATTGAAATTTGCTTCATCGTTCCTCACTCTTTCTTAGCAAGATTTTTGCCGAAAGTTATCCATCACTGCACTTAGTTTTAAGAGTTAGATACCCAATACTTAATTTTACTAAATTTTTTTCATTATTACAAAGAGGACTTGCAAATAAGATGGTTATACAGGAAAAACCTTGCCAGGGTCGTGACAAGGTTTTGTATCTGATTTGCAGGTACAGCTTAGTAGGTTCTGACTGGCAAAATCAGCTGAGTTATATTTTCATCATTCAGTGAGTGTATGACAAATGGTCTCATAGCGCCAGTAAATTTAACTCTAATTTCAGTGCCTTCCAGCGTTTTTAATGCATCCATCATATATTTTGCGCTAAATGAAATTTTTAATTCCTCTCCCTCGATAGAATCAGTCTGAACTTCTTCAATAACCTTTCCTATTTCAGGAGTGTTGGAGGAAATCTCCAGGAAGCCGTTATCCACTGTAGAAAGCTTGACCACATTATTTCTTCCTTCCCTGGCAAGAAGTGATGCACGGTCTATAGCCTGTAGGAATTCTTTCGTATGAACGACTACATCTGTCTTGCTTTCAGTCGGGATTAAACGGGATGTATCAGGATAATTTCCTTCAAGAAGTCTGGAAAAGAATAAAAGATGCTTGGCTTTAAATAAAACCTGGTTTTCAGTAATGACAATATCAATTAAATCTGAGTTATCATCGAGTATTTTGCTTAACTCATTCAAGCTCTTTCCAGGAATGACTACAGTGTATGAACTGTTCTCAGCTCCCTCAATTGGAGCCGTCCTCATAGCAAGACGGTGGCTGTCTGTTGCAATACAGTTAATATGGCCGTTTTCTATCTTCCAGTTTACACCTGTCAAGATAGGGCGTGTTTCTGACGTGGACACAGCGAATACCGTTTGCCTGATAAGAGTTTTTAATAAATCAGCTGGCAGCTTAAGTGTATTCTCTTCTTCAATCTGCGGGAGAAGAGGATACTCGTCTGGATCTAATCCATTAAGGTTAAATTCGGCTTTTCCTGATCGGATTATTGTTTGAAATGAATTGGCAACCTGCATTTCAACGGTTCCAAGCGGTAGTTTTTTTACGATTTCGCTAAAGAACTTCGCTTGAAGTACGATACTTCCAGTTTCTTTGATCTCTACGATTTCGTCTCCAGCTTCCTCAGCAGGTATGAAAGATTCAATAGAAATATCAGAATCACTTCCAGTAAAAGTTACGCCTTCCTCTGTTGCTGTAATTTTAATCCCAGTAAGAATTGGAATAGTTGTTCTGGAAGTGACGGCTTTCATTACATCCTGCACACTTTGAACTAATCGGTCACGCTGAATGATAAATCTCATTTTTTAATCCTCCAAATAAATACGTTTATTATTTATTATTTTTATAAAAAAAATTAGTAGTAATAGTAATAGGCCCTGTAGATATGTGGATAAGTAGAAAAAGTGTAAGGAAAAACAGTCTATCCACATGTGGATAGACTGTGTGTAACTTATGTTGAGTTATTAACATTATTCAGTTATGAATGAACTATACTTTTAGGCGATCATTTATTTCCTGCAGCTGTCGCTGGAATTGAACATCACTTTGAATGAGCTTTGAAATCTTCTCATGCGCATGAATAACAGTGGTATGATCTCTTCCCCCGAATTCTTCCCCGATCTTTGGCAGGGAGAAGTCGGTGAGCTCCCTGGACAGATACATGGCAATCTGTCTAGGAAAAGCGACAGATTTAGTCCGTTTTTTCGCTTTAAAATCTTCTAGCTTCACCTGGAAATGTTCACCTACAGCCTTTTGAATATCCATAATCGTGATCATTTTTGGTTTTGAGCTTGGAATAATATCCTTCAATGCCTCTGCAGCAAGGTCCGCGTTGATATCTTTATTTATAAGCGAAGAATAAGCAACAACTCTTATCAGAGCTCCTTCAAGCTCTCTGATGTTCGTATCAATCTGGTTTGCAATATAAAGCATGACTTCATTCGGAATGTCCAGCCCTTCTGCTTTTGCCTTCTTCCGCAGGATGGCAATACGAGTTTCTAGATCAGGAGGGGTAATATCGGTAATTAATCCCCATTCAAAACGTGATCTAAGCCTGTCCTCAAGAGTGGGGATTTCCTTAGGCGGTCTGTCACTGGAAATGATGATCTGTTTGCTTTCTTCATGAAGGGTGTTAAAAGTATGAAAGAATTCTTCCTGGGTTTGTTCTTTTCCGGCAAGAAACTGAATATCATCAATTAGCAGTACATCCACGCTTCGATATTTATTGCGGAAATCGACAGCCTTGTTGTCACGAATTGAATTAATAAACTCATTCGTGAACTTTTCAGAAGATAAATACAGAACTTTGGCTGCAGGATTATGCTCCAGCACATAATGTCCGATCGCATGCATTAAGTGGGTTTTTCCGAGTCCTACTCCTCCATAAATAAATAAAGGGTTGTAGGCTTTGGCAGGAGCTTCCGCAACCGCAAGCGATGCTGCATGGGCAAAGCGATTCCCTGACCCTATTACAAATGTATCAAACGTGTATTTGGGATTTAACATATTTAGCGGAAACTCAATGGTCTCAGCGTCAGCCTTTTTGATTTTTTTTGCCGGCTGAGGAATATCATAATCCTCTTCTCCCTGATTCTGCGGGATCATAAACTTTACTTCGAGTTCTTCTCCTGTAAGTTCAAGCAGTACTCCGGAGATTAAGTGGGAATATCTTTCTTCAAGCCAATCCCGAGCAAAATCATTCGGGGCTACCACGGTAAGTGTATCTCCTTGCAGAGAGTGAGCCTTGGTAGACTTCAGCCAGGTCTCAAAACTGGGCTTTGAAATCTTTGTTTCTATCTTACCGAGTGCTTTATCCCATAAAGCAGCAATATTCTCCAAAAATTATCCCTCCTAACGAGGATCAGCATTTTTTTATTCGTATAAAGTTGAAGTAGAATAGTTTGATACATATATAGAAATCTTTCCAACAACAATAAACCGCCGATGCTGTATAACCTTTGTACAACTAAAAACACCTGTTTACAGCATGGGGTTTATGTTTATGCAACTCTATGAATGTTGAAAAATATATAATAAAGAAGAAAAAAGACTATTCGACAATATCCACGCCCTGTGGACAAATAAATACACATTCCCTGAATAAACTATCCACAAGTTATACACAATCTGTGGATAATCTTTTATGTGGATAAAGTTATCCAGAGTGAAAACACAAATATAATATCAAATAAAAGAGAGAGATGCAATGGATTTTTAAGTTTATCCACAATCACCCAGAGCTGTGCAAAAAGTTTTTCCACAGGCATCTAAGTTGTGAAAAACTTGTCGATATCACATGTGGATAGTTAGAAATTTGTCGAATTTTATCCACATTGCTTTTTTCATGGAGAGTGTATAATATATGTTTGGTAGATGACCTGGATGGATCAGATAGAGAAAAAAACTCCAGCTAATCTTTTTTTTATTGAAAGGTTGACAAAATTCCATAGTCATCACTATAATTAGAAAGACTGTCTGTAACTGTTATTCCTCAGGGAGGTGTCATATATGAAAAGAACTTACCAACCAAATAAACGTAAACACAGCAAAGTTCACGGTTTCCGCGCTCGCATGAGCTCAAAAAACGGACGTAAAGTTTTAGCTGCTCGTCGTCGTAAAGGCAGAAAAGTATTATCTGCATAGGCCACTGAAATGATCAGTGGTCTTTTTTTCTCATATAGATATTTTTTTCAATAACCTAGCATTCCTAAACGAAGATATTCAGCATAAGGCTGATTTTTTCAGAGGCTTTCTGTAATCCAGGCTGATGCATCTGGTTAATTTTGTTCAATGAAGGTGTAAAGATGAAAAAAAAGTTAAGAATTAAAAAAAATGAAGAGTTTCAAACGGTATTTCAAAAAGGAAAATCCGTAGCGAACCGGCAATTTGTCATATACATTCTTGAAAAAAGCAACCAGGATTACTTTCGCATCGGTTTGTCGATTAGTAAGAAGATAGGAAATGCAGTAGTCCGTAACCAGATCAAGCGATATATAAGGCAGGCTTTTCTTGAAATCAAAGAAGATATCATTCCTGGCAGGGATTATGTGATCATTGCCAGGAAGCCTGCTGCTGATCTGAACTTTTTCGAGGTGAAAAGCAGTTTGATCCACGTATTAAAAGTGGGTAAGTCCATAAATCCGCGGATAAAAAATGAACGGATTAATAAGTAGCATCATAAGTTGGACAAGGCCGAAGCCGCTTCTTCATAAACTGGAAAAATTTTAGAAGCTTTGCCTTTAAAAAGATGGTACAATACTGGTTGATACATAAGGATGTATGTTTAGCGCTGCTTTCTGTGAATGATTATAGTGAGCATGCGGTTTTGCAGTTTTTTTGGCTTCTGCCTTGATATAGATTAAGCCTGAAATGGATTGATAAGGAGTTAAGGAGGAAAAGTCGTTTGAAAAAAAGAATCATACTGTCTATAGGTTTGATTTCAATGATGCTGTTTTTAGCAGGATGTTCGCAAGTTAATAAACCTATAACAGCCGAAAGTACAGGTTTCTGGAATGAATACATTGTCTATCCTTTGTCACTATTTATTATTAAAGTGGCGGAAGCTTTAGGCGGAAGTTACGGGTTTTCCATTATAGTCGTTACCTTAGTCATTCGATTAGCCATTCTGCCGCTAATGATTAAACAAATAAGAAGTTCTAAAGCTATGCAGGCATTGCAGCCGGAAATGCAGGAGTTAAGAAAAAAATATGCTTCAAAAGACGCTGCCACACAGCAGAAGCTTCAGCAGGAGACCATGGCACTTTTCCAGAAGCATGGTGTCAACCCGCTGGCTGGCTGCTTCCCATTGATCGTCCAAATGCCTATTCTGATCGGATTTTATCATGCCATAAGCCGGACTAGAGAAATTGCGAACCATAATTTCCTCTGGTTTGATCTTGGCGAACACGATCCATATTATATTCTTCCGATCGTTGCAGGTATAACGACATTTATTCAGCAGAAAATGTCGATGGCTGGAACAGCACAGCAAAATCCGCAGATGGCCATGATGCTATGGATTATGCCGATTATGATTGTTGTTTTTGCGATTAATTTCCCTGCTGCACTTTCTTTATACTGGGTAGTTGGTAACTTATTTATGATTGTGCAAACGTACTTTATTAAAGGACCGGAATTACGAAATGCCCCAGCCAAAAATACGGGAGGAGCGAAAAAGTGAAACAAGTAACTGCTACCGGACATACGGTCGATGCAGCAGTAGAGTCAGCTTTAGCTCAATTAAGTACAACCCGGGACCGTGTCCAGATCGAGGTCATTGAACAAGGAAAAAAAGGTTTTCTTGGGATTTTCGGAAATAAGGAAGCACAGGTTATAGTAACACTTCCACCGGATCCGGTGGAAGAAACGGAAAGATATATCAGAAACGTAAGCAGAGAAATGGGTGTAGAAGTAACCATTGATGTAAAGCGGTCCGGTAAAAATGTTACATATCTTTTATCCGGGGATAAAATCGCTCTCTTGATTGGAAAACGCGGGCAAACGCTTAACTCATTGCAGTATCTTGCCCAGCTTGCTGCCAACAGCTGTTCAAGACAGTATCTTACAATCATTCTGGATGCAGAAGATTACCGGACACGCAGAAATGAAACGTTGACAGCCCTGGCGAAACGAATGGCTGAAAAAGCGATGAGATCCGGGAGGGAAGTAGCACTTGAACCAATGCCTTCTTACGAGCGGAAAGTCATTCATTCAGCTTTGATGGAATTCAAAAATATTAAAACCTATTCCAACGGTGCAGAGCCTTATAGACATATAGTGATCGCACCTTCCAAATTAAAAAAATAATGCTGAAACTGATCCTCAAGTTTTATAAGGATCAGTTTTTTTATGCGTATCTTTAGGCTGAAGCTTCTCATTGATTGAAACGGATACTTGAGACTCCCGCAGAAGGGGAGGGAATCCGGATGGAATTAATATTCAAGTTTACTAGAGCTAAATAAAAGAAGTCTTCGTAAACGATTACGAGGTAGTAAAAAAATAATTTGCCGATTTGCTTTTATTGTTATTCACATGTGGATAAGTTAAAATAGAGAGACTTATATGTTTTTTTGATTGTGGATAACTACATTTGAATCTGGAACAGATTTTTTATAAAATAGTTTTTTGTTCTAAAATTTTTCATAAGAGAGATGAAGACATGGAATTTGATACAATAACAGCGATATCGACTCCAATGGGTGAAGGTGCAATTGCCATTGTGCGGCTTTCCGGTGACGAAGCGCTGGCTATTGCAGATAAGATATATAAAGGGCGCAGCGCTAAGCGGTTGTCCGAAGTCGCGTCTCATACAATTCATTACGGACACTTAATAGATCCAAAAACCGAAAAGGTTGTAGAGGAAGTAATGATATCCGTAATGAGGGGACCAAAAACGTTTACGAGAGAAGATGTTGTTGAAATTAACTGCCACGGCGGATTAGTTTCTGTGAACCGGGTACTCCAGCTTGTTCTGGCCAATGGTGCAAGACTTGCAGAGCCTGGGGAATTTACAAAAAGAGCCTTCCTGAATGGCCGGATAGACTTATCACAGGCTGAAGCAGTAATGGATTTGATCAGAGCCAAAACAGACCGTGCCATGAATGTGGCGCTTGGACAGATGGAAGGAAGACTATCCAAGCTGATCCGAGCATTAAGGCAAGAAATTTTGGAAACCCTCGCGCATGTAGAGGTAAACATAGATTATCCAGAGTATGATGATGTGGAAGAAATGACACATGGAATATTTATGGAACGGGCTTCCCATGTAAAGAGTGAATTAGAACGGCTCCTCAGGACTTCTGAGCAAGGAAAAATCCTTCGGGAAGGATTATCGACTGTTATCATCGGACGACCGAATGTCGGTAAATCATCGCTCCTTAACAGCCTGGTACACGAAAACAAGGCGATCGTTACAGATATACCGGGAACAACCCGTGACGTAATAGAGGAGTATGTGAATGTAAGAGGAGTACCTTTAAGGCTCCTTGATACAGCCGGAATACGGGAAACGGAAGATATTGTTGAAAGAATTGGTGTGGAACGGTCAAGAGCTGTCTTAAAAGAAGCTGATTTGATTCTGCTAGTATTAAATAATTCCGATGAGCTTACCGTTGAAGACGAACAGCTATTTCAAATCACAGAGGACATGGATGTCATCGTTATCATTAACAAAATGGACTTGCCATCGAAAATTAATATAGATAAAGTGAAAGAACTGGCTAAAGAACGCCCGATCGTAACCACTTCCCTGTTAGAGGATCAGGGAGTGGATGAGCTGGAAGAAGCGATCTCCTCCTTATTCTTTGCAGGCTCCCTAGAAGCCGGGGATATGACATATGTATCAAACTCCCGTCATATTGCCTTAATCAGCCAGGCGCTAAACGCCATTACAGATGCCATGGAAGCAATCGAGGCAGGAACACCGATAGACTTAGTTCAAATCGACTTCACTAGAACCTGGGAGCTGCTGGGAGAAATCATAGGCGACAGTGTACACGAAAGCCTTATAGATCAACTATTTTCACAATTCTGTTTAGGGAAATAAGAAAAGCGGAGAACGGTGCCTTCTGAATAGTATTGGTTTGAAGCTCAGATGAAACAGAGAACGATGTTTTCAAAATATATATTCAGAAGGTTAAGAACATCCAATCAGGAACAAAGCGGCATCCGAAAATGGCCGCCTTTTCCTTTTAGGCTTGCGAATATTTTCGAAACCATGAAGAACATGTAAAGCTGAAAGCAGCTTTTTATATAGAGTTTAGAAGGAGGTAAGGATATGCCTTACGAAGCAGGTACGTATGATGTTATAGTAGTTGGGGCCGGCCATGCTGGCGTGGAAGCTGGTCTTGCAGCTGCACGTCTTGGCGCAAAGACACTGATGCTTACTATAAACCTGGATATGGTCGCATTTATGCCATGTAACCCATCGGTGGGTGGGCCGGCTAAAGGGATTGTGGTCAGGGAAATTGATGCCCTTGGCGGTGAAATGGGTAGAAATATCGATAAAACACATATTCAAATGAGGATGCTCAATACAGGTAAGGGACCGGCTGTGCGGGCATTAAGAGCACAGGCTGATAAGTTCTTATATCAGCAGGAAATGAAAAAAACGATTGAAAATGAAGAGAACCTCGACCTTGTGCAAGGTCTGGTTGAACGATTGATTATCGAAGATGGTGCGTGTAAAGGAGTTATTACACAAACCGGAGCTGCTTACTATTCAAAAACGGTCGTAATCACAACAGGTACATTCCTGCGCGGAGAAATTATTTTAGGAGAATTAAAATACTCCAGCGGACCGAATAACCAGCAGCCTTCCATCAAGCTTTCGGAACACTTGGAAGAGCTTGGCTTCGATTTAGTCCGTTTCAAGACGGGTACTCCTCCGAGAGTACATAGTGAAACGATTGACTACAGCAAGACGGAAATACAGCCTGGTGATGATGTTCCACGGGCATTTTCCTATGAGACAACCAAATTTATCACAGACCAGCTTCCATGCTGGCTTACTTATACAAGTGAAGTGACGCATCAAATCATTGATGATAACTTGCATCGTTCTCCGATGTATTCCGGGATGATAAAAGGAACAGGTCCTAGATATTGCCCTTCGATTGAAGATAAGGTTGTTCGTTTCCATGATAAACCGCGACACCAGATTTTCCTTGAGCCGGAAGGCAGAAATACACACGAGGTGTATGTGCAGGGTTTATCTACAAGTCTTCCTGAGGATGTACAAAAAAAGGTGCTTGCTTCCATTCCTGGTTTGGAAAATGTTCAGATGATGCGTGCAGGTTATGCGATTGAATATGATTCGGTTGTTCCTACACAATTATGGCCGACATTAGAGACGAAGAAGGTTCCGAATTTGTATACGGCGGGACAAATCAATGGTACTTCTGGTTATGAAGAGGCTGCCGGACAAGGTTTGATGGCAGGAATTAATGCCGGCCTTAAAGCACTGGAAAAAGAAGAATTAATTTTAAGCAGATCGGATGCTTATATTGGCGTGTTGATCGATGACCTGGTTACGAAGGGTACGAATGAGCCATACCGCCTGCTTACCTCAAGAGCCGAATACCGCCTGCTGCTAAGACACGATAATGCAGACCTTCGCTTAACAGAAAAAGGCTACGAAATTGGCATGATCAAAGAAGAAAGATATTCTAAGTTCCTTCAGAAAAAGGCTGCAATCGAAAGTGAATTAGAAAGATTGAAATCTATTTTCATTAAGCCGACAGCTGAAGTCCAAGAACTGATTGTCAGCAAAGGTGGGAGCGAGCTGAAGGATGGAATCAGGGCTTCCGATCTGTTAAAGCGGCCAGAGATGGGTTATGAACAAATTCAGCAGCTGGTCCCGTCAGATTCCGAAATAGCTTCCGATGTATCTGAGCAAGTGGAAATTCAAATCAAATACGAAGGATATATTGAAAAATCCTTACAGCAAGTGGAAAAGCTTAAGAAGATGGAAAACAAAAAAATTCCAGAAAACATTGATTATGATGCAATTAATGGACTAGCATCCGAAGCAAGGCAGAAGCTGAAAGAAGTACGTCCTCTTTCCGTTGCCCAGGCTTCCCGCATTTCAGGAGTAAATCCTGCCGATACATCTATTCTTCTGGTATATTTAGAACAAGGTAAAATTGCCCGTTTAAGTCAATAACCCGCATCTGCCTATTTTAGCCAGGCGGGAATAAAGAGGTTGCTTACATGAATATAGAACAATTTCAAACCATGCTGTCCGAAAAAGGGATCACCCTTTCCGGGCAGCAGCTTGATCAATTTGATACTTATTTTCATTTATTGGTTGAATGGAATAATAAGATGAATTTGACGGCTATCACAGATAAAGAAGAGGTATATCTGAAGCATTTCTATGATTCTGTTTCAGCTGCTTTTTACTTTGATTTTACTAAACCATATAAGCTCTGTGATGTAGGAGCGGGGGCAGGATTTCCCAGCATTCCTCTAAAGATCTGTTTTCCAGAGCTTCATGTGTCCATTGTTGATTCACTAAACAAAAGGATTTCTTTTCTTGAACACTTAGCAGCTTCCTTAAAGCTTGAAAATGTCTCTTTTTATCATGACAGAGCCGAAACCTTCGGCCAAAACCCAGTGCATCGTGAAAAGTATGATGTAGTTACAGCCCGAGCTGTAGCAAGAATGTCAGTATTAAGTGAATTATGTATGCCTCTTGTCAAAGTAGGCGGTTTCTTTGTGGCCATGAAAGGTGCTAATGGACAGGGTGAAACAGAGACTGGAGAAAAGGCTGTAAAAGTATTGGGCGGGAAAGTGGAAAGCATTACTCCGTTCCTGCTGCCGATTGAAGAGAGCGAAAGAAATATCATTATTGTCAGCAAAACAAAGCCGACTCCGAAAAAGTATCCACGAAAGCCCGGAACACCAAACAAGCAGCCAATAGAATAATTCATATGTTGGCTGCATTGCTTTGTATTCTATGAACAGACCTTAGCTGCCAAATCACATAGATTTTCAGGTTTTGGTTTAAATGGGAGCTCTAATCTGTTTTAATAATTTTGCCGATAATAAAAGCAGGAACCTGTCGTTTAAAAGAAGAATATGTAATGTGGGAGTTTCTTAAAGGTGGTGTATGGAAATGAAGCATCCTTTTTCACGTTTCTTTGGATTAGGGGAAAAAGGTGAACAGCAAGGGGAACAACAGGGGCTGAATGAAGAAGTGGAGAAGACAGTCCGAGAAGAAATACAAAATATTCCTATTTCAGATATTATTCCAAACCGGTACCAGCCTCGAACTATATTTGATGATAGCAAGATTTCTGAACTGGCGCAGACGATCCGTACTCATGGAATTATCCAGCCGATTGTCGTCCGTAAGTATCAGGATGATAAGTATGAAATTATAGCTGGTGAACGCCGATATAGAGCAATGCTTAAACTGGAATGGGAAGACGTTCCGGTTATAGTCAAAGATTTTAATGATAAAGAAACAGCATCGGTTGCATTAATTGAGAACCTTCAGAGAGAAGAACTTTCTCCGATTGAAGAAGCATTAGCTTATGCGCGGCTGCTTGAACTGCATGAACTAACTCAGGAAGCGCTCGCCCAGAGGCTTGGAATCGGCCAATCGACTGTTGCGAATAAGCTGAGATTGTTAAAACTTCCGCAGGAAGTCCAGGATGCAGTCCTGAGCAAACAAATAACAGAACGCCATGCCCGTTCTCTTATTCCCTTAAAAGATCCAGCGAAGCAGGTTCAGCTGCTTGCAGAGATAATTGAAAAAAACCTTAATGTTAAACAGACCGAAGAAAGAATCATTAAGATTCTTACTCCTCCGGAAACTAAGCCAAAACCAAAGAGAAAAGCTTTTAGCAAAGACATGCGAATTGCTGTGAATACAATCCGGCAATCGCTCTCCATGGTGACGGACAACGGGATAAATTTAGATTCTTCAGAAGAAGAATTTGAAGAATATTACCAATTTACTATTAAAATTCCAAAAAAGAAGTAATTGCCATTTTTCTATATTCATATAAATCTATCAATCTATCAATCGATTATCCGGGCTGGCTCATGAGTCAGCCTTTTTTGTGCATGGACGAAAACATCATGATCCGGCCTTTCCTCTGTTCATACTTGATTTTGATATCGACCTACCCTATTGTTAATCAGGTTGATTGGAGCGTAAGGTGCGAGACTCCTGCGGGAGCAGCGGGACAGGTGAGACCCCGCAGGCGAAGCCGAGGAGGCTCAGCGCCCGCCCCGCGGAAAGCGAGCATCCTGAAGTGGAAATCAACTCCCTTATTCATTAACAACAAAAGTTTGCGAAAACAGTCTTTTTAAAAGAAGATTTGTCTTAGTTTTTAACCTTCCTGTTTGTTTCCTGCAGGCACTGGTTCTCATAGGGAGGGTGAGCTGCAGAGAAGATCATCACGACAATCTTTTAGAAAAGAGCCTTTAAAAAACTTATCCAAGCTGAAAAATTGAATGTCAGAAATAAATTTAATAAATGCATATTCATGATAAAATAGATTAGTAATCTAAAATTATAAGTTTTTTTAAAATATAGTAATTTAAAATATAGTAAGAAGTATAGATTTTGAAGGCAGGTGACACCATGGGGAAAATTATTGCCATCGCTAATCAAAAAGGCGGAGTAGGGAAAACGACTACTTCAGTGAATCTTGGAGCTTGTTTGGCATACA
This sequence comes from Peribacillus deserti, assembly GCF_002863585.1. Taxonomy (GTDB): domain Bacteria; phylum Bacillota; class Bacilli; order Bacillales; family DSM-1321; genus Paraperibacillus; species Paraperibacillus deserti_A. The sequence continues at coordinate 20,694 of NZ_PGUY01000038.1, forward strand.
TAGGTAAAAAAGTATTATTAGTTGATATAGATCCGCAGGGAAATGCTACGAGCGGGATCGGGATCGAAAAAGCCGATGTCGATCAATGTATATATGACGTATTAGTAGATGATGTCGAAGTGAATGATGTTATCAAAGGTACCAAGGTTGAAAATTTATATACGATTCCTGCAACCATCCAGCTTGCAGGGGCAGAAATTGAACTGGTGCCGACTATTTCAAGGGAAGTCCGGTTAAAAAGGGCTCTGGAGCAAGTAAAGAGCAAATTTGATTATATCATCATTGACTGCCCTCCATCACTTGGCCTGTTAACCATTAATAGTTTAACAGCTTCCGACGCAGTGCTTATTCCCGTGCAGTGTGAATATTATGCACTCGAAGGCTTGAGCCAGCTGCTTAATACTGTCCGGCTTGTCCAAAAGCATCTTAATCAGGATCTGAAAATAGAAGGCGTACTGCTGACCATGCTCGATGCACGTACAAATCTGGGTATACAGGTAATAGAAGAAGTGAAGAAATACTTCCAGGACAAGGTTTATAAAACAATCATTCCTAGAAATGTCAGGTTAAGTGAAGCACCAAGCCACGGGGAACCCATCATTATATATGATCCGAAATCAAGGGGAGCTGAAGTTTATTTAGACTTGGCAAAGGAAGTGGTGTCACATGGCTAAAGGACTCGGAAAAGGGATTAATGCTTTATTTCAAAATCTGGAGGCAGGCAAGGAAGATACCATCCAGGAAGTTAAGATTAAGGATTTAAGGGCGAATCCTTATCAGCCAAGAAAAGTATTTCAGCCTGAAGCCATTCAGGAACTTAAGCAATCCATTCAACAGCATGGAATTCTTCAGCCGCTGATTGTAAGAAAAAGTATCAAAGGATATGAGATTGTCGCTGGTGAAAGACGATTCAGGGCATCTAAAGAAGCGGGCCTGGATATTGTTCCAGTAGTTGTCCGGGACCTGAATGAACAGCAGATGATGGAGCTTGCTCTTTTGGAAAATTTACAGCGCGAGGATCTGAATCCACTCGAAGAGGGAGCGGCGTACCAGGCATTAATGGAAAAGCTTGGCCTTACACAGGAAGAGCTGGCCAAACGTCTGGGAAAAAGCAGACCCTACATCGCGAATCATATTCGGCTGCTGTCCCTGCCGACTGATATTCAGGATTTAATTTCTGAAGGAAAGATCTCAATGGGACACGGCAGAGCACTTTTGGGTTTGAAAAAGAAAACGCAATTGCCGCAGGTTGTGGAAAAAATATCGAAAGAGGGACTCAATGTCCGCCAGCTGGAAGCATTGATCAGCAATTTGAATAATAATGTTCCACGTGAAACACAAAAGCCAAAACCGAAAAAAGATTTATTCCTGCAGGAGCGGGAGAATTCTCTTAGAGAGCGGTTTGGCACTACGGTTACGATTAAACAATCAAAGAAAAAAGGGAAAATTGAAATTGAATTTTTCTCAAGTGATGATCTGGAACGGATTTTAGAATTGCTTGATCACTCGGATCTTTCATCTTGATGTTTAAGGGACACGGAAAACTCATGTCGTTGGATTGGTAAGGGTTAGATTCAGCAATTAGCCTGGGTCAGCCCTTTATTTCGTAGGCTATGTTAAAGTTCATTGTTGATTTTGGCACTGTGTTGATTGTAGCGAAAGGTGCGAGACTCCTGCGGGTAAAGCGGGTCAAGGGAGACCCCACAGGCGTAAACGCCGAGGAGGCTCCCGGACCGCCCCGCGGAAAGCGAGTGCCTGCAGTGGAAATCAACAGGCCATTTTAACAGAGCTATTTCGCACAACTAAAAATTCGTAAAAGGTGATTGTAATGGTTTTATTGGGAACCCTAGTGAATGCAGCATGCATAATTATTGGAACCTTGCTCGGAAAAATATTTCATAGGATTCCTGAGAGAATAAAAGAAACGGTTATGTTTGGCATAGGTCTGGCTGTAATCGTTCTGGGCCTGCAGATGGGATTTAAAAGCAAGGAATTTTTAATTGTGATCCTAAGCCTGGTATTTGGGGGTGTCCTCGGTGAATGGTGGGACTTGGACGCAAAGCTGAATAGTGCTGGAGATTGGCTGGAAGGAAAAATTGGGGGGAAGGCATCCAATGAACAATCTATCTCTCAAGGTTTTGTTACAGCCACACTAATATTCTTAATTGGTGCAATGTCAATTATAGGTGCACTGGACAGCGGTATCCGCGGTGATCACGATGTTCTATTTACAAAGGCAGTCATCGATGGTTTCACTGCGCTTGTACTCGCAACTACACTTGGAATCGGCGTTATTTTTTCCGCCATACCAGTTCTCCTATATCAAGGGTTGATTGCTATATTTGCAAATCAAATCAATGAAGTGGTGCCTAAGGAATTAATGGACAGCTTCATTATGGAAATGACCTCTGCAGGTGGGATAATGATTTTTGCTATTGGGCTGAATTTGATTGGATTGACCAAGATCCGGGTAGCCAATCTGCTGCCGGGCATTTTAATTACAGCCGTCCTGGTTACAATCCTTTACTTTATTCCAGCAGCAAATTAATATTTAATCATGAAGAGCCTTGTCAGTGAAAGACGAGGTTTTTTCATAAAAAAAACAGGATCCTTTGCCGCCAATTAAGGGGTCTGCTCCTGTTCAAACGACCAATTTAAATGTGGAAGACTGGTTTTTCTCTGGGATATAAGACTAGCCGTGAAAATACCGTCTGCAATTGCTTTTGCCATTTTTAACACAAGGCTGAGCCTAGTATTCTGAAGGACGAAGAATTCCATAAAGCCGCTTACGTTGACAATGCCTGTAATATGCATATTTCCGACAGCAGGCAGTTCTTTGTTAACACCAGCTCCAGGTTTTATCGGACCAGAACCTATTTGGATGAAGCCGACACTTTTCAATCTTCCAAGACAGGCATCGATTCCGATGATGAAAGGATTTACATGCTTTAATTTTATTTCCCTAAGTTTCTCCTCCAGGTTGACTGCATGAATGGGATCCTCTAACGTACCATAAATATGAAAGTTTGGAGTGGATTTTTCTTCAAGTAGAGTGCCGACAAGCGGTCCCAGGGAATCACCGGTGGAACGATCGGTTCCAATACATACTACAACGATAGGCTGATCATGTTCAGGGGAAATATAAGAAAGCAGCTCCTGTGAGATTTGCTTGGATACATCCAGCTCTTCATAAAGAATACGAACCGTTCGATTAGGATTCTCAAAAAAATTTGGTTTAAAGACCATGATCCCACTCCTCAGTAAAAGTATTATCAGTATACGGAAAATTTAGGGAATCTATACGCGCGAATTGGAGAAACTACAAATTTAGGATGATTATTCAGTTTCGGCACATAAGGAAATCGTTCTTCCTATATACCCAAAGTCTATTTATACAAAAACTTGTAGTTTCTTGATAAAATATAATCGGCTGATTTTAAGTTTTCTTAGAGTTGCTGTTAACGTAAATGTACAGGCAGGATCAGGATAATTTAAATGAAAAGGTCTGCGAAAGAAAGCGGTGGTGACAGCATTGAATTACACTGAAAAAGTATACAACCGGTTCATTGGCTTGATGACGAAGGAAGAAATGTGGATTGCTCTCGGTCTTGGTACGCTGAAAATTATTGGGATTTTACTTGTATCGCACCTGATTATTCGGTATGGACGAACGGCCATCCATAAATTTTTCTTTGCACGGGCCCATGGACCTCTAAGGATTTCCGAGCGTAGAGAAGCTACCTTGTTAAAACTATTGGATAATGTGATTAGATATATTGTATTTTTTGTAGCAGTAATGGCCATTCTTCAGGTATTTTCAATTGATGTGAAGGCGCTCTTAGCCGGAGCGGGGATTGTAGGGCTTGCAGTAGGTTTTGGTGCACAAAGCTTAGTGAAAGATATCATCACTGGATTCTTTATCATATTGGAAGATCAATTCTCAGTGGGTGATTATATCCGCATTGGACAGTTTGAAGGAACTGTGGAAGAGATAGGTCTCAGGACAACCAAAATCAAAAACTTCACAGGGGAACTGCTGATTGTTCCTAATGGGAATATTACGGAAGTAACCAACTTTTCCATTCATAACAGCGTAGCGGTCGTTGATATAGGTATCAGCTATGATGAAGATATAGAAAAAGCAGAGACATATATTCAGGAACTTCTTGTAACAATGAAAGACCGATATGAAGATCTGGTAGACGAGCCTAAGCTTCTCGGTATTCAAAATGTAAAGCAGAATGAAATTGTTCTAAGGGTAGTAGCGGAAACGACTCCGATGAATCATTTCTATATTGCCCGGGCTATAAGAAAAGAAATAAAGGTGCTCCTGGATGAACAGGGAATTAAAATACCATATCCACGTATGGTTATGTACAATCAAGCGGAAGAAAAGGTTAGTAAAAACAGAAGTCATTAAGGTGAGGAGGGATTGACCTTGGAAGAAAAACAGTTTGGACTTAATGATGTAGTAGAAATGAAGAAATCTCATCCATGTGGAGCAAATGCTTGGAAGGTCATCCGCATGGGAATGGATATCCGGATTAAATGCGAAGGTTGCGGACACAGTGTACTTATTCCAAGAAAAGAATTTTCCCGCAAAATCAAAAAAATCCTTGTGAAGCATGAAGCTGAAACGGAATGAGGGTGGATTTGATGAAAACAGAAAAAGAGAAAATGCTGGCAGGAGAGTATTATATGGCCTGGGATGAACAGCTTACCGCAGAAAGAAAACTGGCGCGCCAAAAGACAAGGATGTTTAATGAAGCAGCCGATAATCAATCGGAAGACCGTGCAGAATTGCTGAAGGATCTGTTCGGCAGTACAGGAGAAAATATTTATATTGAACCTGATTTCAGATGTGATTATGGTTCAAACATTCATACAGGAGAAAATTTTTACGCTAACTTTAATTGTGTGATATTAGATGTTTGTGAGGTCAGGTTTGGCGATAACTGCCTATTAGGCCCGGGGGTGCATATATACACAGCTGCTCATCCATTAAACGCAACTGAACGTACAGCTGGACTGGAATTTGGGAAGTCTGTACACATAGGAGATAATGTGTGGATAGGCGGAGGTGCGATCATCAATCCAGGGATTACAATTGGAAACAATGCGGTAATAGCATCTGGAGCAGTTGTGACAAAGGATGTACAGGAGAATACGGTAGTGGGCGGTAACCCTGCACGCGTGATTAAACAGATTGATTAAGTGATAGCTTTCCTGTTGTTCAGGGAAGCTTTTTATAATGAAAGAAGAATCAGCCGGTTCTATCAGAGCAGAGGCATTCGTATTTTATAGCACTTGTCTTTTTTTTCGACAATCTCTATAATTGGATAGGGTTTAAGTAATGAAAAATGATAATTATTTGATTGAATTTATAGATGCATAATCCTAAAGGGAGTGAAGTTGAAAATGGCTTTAACAGCTGGAATAGTCGGTTTGCCGAATGTTGGGAAATCCACTTTATTTAATGCTATTACGCAGGCAGGAATCGAGTCTGCCAATTATCCATTCTGTACAATCGAACCAAACGTAGGAATTGTTGAGGTACCAGACCACCGTCTGCAGAAGCTCACTGAACTTGTCCAACCTAAGAAAACAGTACCCACTACTTTTGAATTCACAGATATAGCCGGGATTGTTAAGGGAGCAAGCAAGGGAGAAGGACTAGGCAATAAGTTCCTGTCCCATATCCGTGAAGTGGATGCAATCTGCCATGTAGTCCGCTGCTTCGAGGATGAAAACATTACGCATGTATCCGGTAAAGTAGATCCGGTAGATGACATTGAAACCATTAACCTGGAGCTTATTTTAGCAGATCTTGAATCTGTCGATAAGCGGATTGACCGCGTCGGGAAAATGGCTAAACAAAAAGATAAAGAAGCAATGGCTGAACATGAAGTATTAGTGATGCTGAAAGAGGCTTTAGAGGCAGAAAACCCAGCTCGTACCGTCGAATTTACAGACGAGCAGCAGAAATATGCCAAACGTATGCACCTGCTTACAGCTAAACCTGTTCTTTATGTAGCAAATGTAAGCGAAGATGATGTAGCTGATCCGTCCGGCAATGAATATGTAAAGCGTGTAAAAGAATATGCAGCTAAAGATAATGCTGAAGTTATCGTCGTTTGTGCGAGAATAGAAGAAGAGATTTCTGAGCTTGAGGGCGAAGAAAAACAAGAATTTCTATCTGAGCTTGGAATCGAAGAATCCGGCCTGGATCAATTAATCCGTGCAGCCTACAGCCTGATTGGACTTGCTACCTACTTCACTGCAGGGGTTCAGGAAGTTCGTGCGTGGACATTCCGTAAAGGCATGAAAGCCCCTCAATGTGCCGGTGTCATCCATACGGACTTCGAAAGAGGCTTTATCCGTGCTGAAACCGTATCCTACGAAGACCTGGTCGCAGGAGGCTCCATGAATGCCGCTAAAGAAGCAGGGAAAGTAAGACTAGAAGGAAAAGAATATGTAGTACAAGACGGGGATGTTATTCACTTTAGGTTTAATGTATAAAAGCGAAAAAGCGTTGCTTTTCGAATTGAATAGATATAAAGCACAATGATCTTTATTTATTAGGTAAAATGGTAAAAAGCGGCCGCAAAAGGCCGCTTTTGCTTTTGATGGGGATTTCCTATGACTGTAAATCCTGAGATGGTATTATAAAAGCGGAGCATGATGCCCTTGGCAATTGTACCGGTCCAATATCATGTTTAAGGTGTGCATCTTATTGAAATCAAAGATTTTGAAATCTAGAAATCCATAAAATTCCTTCTAAATTGTGAAAAGCCCCATAAATGTCTGTTACCCCTCATAAAAACTGGTTTACCCCTCTTAAACTTTAATTTACCCCTCATAAAATTACATTTACCCCTCATATATATCCCAAATCGGCTGTCGGGGTTAACTTACCTAGTGAATCTGTATTCGATAAATAAAATGATCAATGGAAAACTAGGGCCGCATTTTGTTTTAAATACCCACGTACTCTATTGCAAACCGATATTCCCTATGCTATAATTTCTTATTGTGAGTAATTAATGAATAATTGCTCCTTGCCCTTTAGTGGGCCGTTTAGACCAAAAGGAGGTGACAGTGATGAGAAAATACGAAATCATGTATATCATCCGTCCAAACATTGAGGAAGATAGCAAAAAAGCTTTAGTTGAACGTTTCAACACAATCCTAACTGATAATGGTGCGGAATTGGCTGAATCTAAAGACTGGGGTAAGCGCCGTCTTGCATACGAAATCAATGATTTCCGCGACGGATACTACCAGCTTCTTAAAGTGAATACTGAAGCAGCTGCAGTAGAAGAATTCGACCGTTTAGCTAAGATCAGCGAAGACATTATCCGTCATATCGTTGTTAAAGAAGAAGAAAAATAATATTTATATATAAATACTAATTTTGTTCCGCGTGGAGCAGAATGAAAGATCGGGAGTTGGTTCTGATGATGAATCGCATCGTTCTGGTAGGGCGTTTAACAAAAGATCCAGAGTTGCGCTATACTCCGAATGGAGTTCCGGTCGCAACATTTACATTGGCTGTTAATCGTACTTTTACTAACCAGCAGGGTGAGCGTGAAGCTGATTTTATTAATTGTGTGATCTGGCGTAAGCCGGCAGAAAACGTAGCGAACTTCTTGAAAAAAGGAAGCTTGGCTGGCGTGGATGGCAGGCTGCAGACTCGTAATTATGAAGGTCAAGATGGAAAAAGAGTGTACGTTACTGAAGTTTTGGCTGAAAGTGTACAATTCCTTGAGCCACGAAACAGCAATGCTGGGGACAGAAATGAAGGCGGCACTTACGGCGGGAATCAAAGACAGGATAATCCGTACGGACAAAATCAGAATCAACGCAGCAACAATAACAACAACTATACACGTGTAGATGAAGATCCATTTGCAAATAACGGACAAACCATCGATATTTCTGATGACGATCTTCCATTCTAATGTGAATGTAGACTATTAATAAAAGTAAAGGAGTGAATAATAAATGGCAATGGGCGGACGTAAAGGTGGACGTGCAAAACGCCGTAAGGTTTGTTACTTTACAGCACACGGAATCACACACATCGACTATAAAGATGTAGATCTTCTTAAGAAATTCATCTCTGAACGCGGTAAGATTTTACCACGTCGTGTAACTGGTACACACGCTAAATACCAACGTAAATTGACTGTAGCAATTAAACGTGCTCGTCATATGGCATTACTTCCATACGTAGTTGGAGAATAATGCACCAAAAAGCAGCAAAGAACCTTCTTTGCTGCTTTTTTTATGTTATAACTGTTCATCCATCCACCGGAGAAGAAGTTCGATCATTGTAAGCGAGATGGTGTGGTTGATGTTGGGAAACATCTCTAGAGTGATATTTTCGTGTCCTGCAGCCAGGGCTTTTTTATGAAAATCCCGCTGTCCGGCAGGTTTAATTATGCAGTCATCCGACCCGTGCATTAATAAAATGGGACGGTTATCGAGTTTCTTAACGTGCAATATAGGGTCCTGCTGTATAAGTTTATCCAAACAGAGTGCCGGACGTGAACCTGCTTTTTGGAACTCCTTCTCGCTCTTAAGCCAGGACCCCGATCCATTTATGTTTACAAGGGCATGAGCACCAGTTTCCTGAACGAAGGCTCCTGTGGCGATAAAACCTCCCATAGAGCTGCCAGCAAGGACTATTTGCTGGTTTTGAATGATTCCTTGATTATTGGCATCTTTCAACATGATAGGAACTTCATTGATGGAATGAAGAATGACTGGCCAAAAATGCCCTTCCATAATGTCACTTTGGAAATGGCTGGACAGCGGGCTTCTGGAGTTATGATAAATGATTTCGGGGATAATGACCTGATAGCCCCACTTAGCTAAAATAGATGCCAGAAAGCCCTGATTCTCGGTACTCGATCCCCATCCATGAAATAAAAATACCGTTGTAGGTTTATGTTTGCCTTCTGGTTTTTGGAGGAGGCAGGGTATGTTATGTAAATAAATAGGTATCATGTGTTTTAGAACCTCACCATTTTCTTTTTAACAGTTTCTCCGCTGCCGGTGGGAGCTCTGTCAAGATTTCTATAACAGTATCATGTGAAAACGTAGGATCCCAGCCCGGATCTTTTTTCCAAATCGCTTTCATTTCGGCATCCAATGCCCCTTTTATATCATTAACAGGGTGATCTCCTACATAAATGCTTTGGCCAGGAGAAATATCTAAGAGGTGTAAGGCTCTATGAAAGATAGCAGGATCAGGTTTTTTTATGCCTTCTTTCTCGGAAATTAGAATCACATCCATCAGGGCGTCGATTCCCAGTGCTTTCATGTTTTTTGATTGAAAGTCTGTTAAGCCATTTGTAATTAAGCCTAGTACATACCCCTCTTCCCTTAATTTCTTTAAAACAGTATCAAGATCATCAAAAGGAAGGCAATGCTCGTGAAAGGATTGCATATAATCAGCTAACAGTTCCTCCCAGCGGATGCTGGTTAGGCCATAGTTATCAAGCATAGTTTGATATACTAGATCCTTCCACACACACCCTCTTTGGTCCAGGGAAATAAACGTTTGCTGAAATTGCTCTTCAGAGATATGTAAAAAGTGATGAGAAAATTTTGCATACTGCCGTTTTATAAACGATGTAATAGAGCGGTCTCTATCTAGTAATGTGCCATCTAAATCAAATATAACTGCTTTTTTCTCTGACATATGTTTCGAGGCCTCCATGGTTATGTATTCTTTCCCTGGGCTCTGTTTTCCTCCTAAAGTCTCCATGAAACCAAAGAAGCCTGGTGCAGTAAGATTGATTGAAAAGGGGATAATAGCTAAAATAGATAGTATGTGTAAACAGCGGTTTATCAGAAGGAAGTGAATGAATGAACAATGGCAGGAAGATTGCTGAAAGTGCAGCCTTGATGGCTGTTTTTTGTATATTAGTGTTTCTATGTGTTCAATTGCCTCTCATAGGGGCTATACTGATGTTTGTTTTGCCTTTGCCTTTTATATTGGTGGCTGCCAAATATAATTTGACCTGGTCTCTATGCTATCTTGTAATCGGCACACTGATTACGGTAATTATAGGTACGCCGCTTTTTGTCCCTGTTGCCTTCCTTTTTGGCGGGACGGGTATAGCCATCGGGTATAATCTCCAAAAAAGGCACTCATTTGGCACCATGTATGTAAGCTCAGTTATAGTGTTTCTTTTTGGATTTGTTGCATTATATGTTTTCTCTATCTATTTTCTTCATGTAAACATATTAGAAACATCCATAGATATGGTACGGGATAGTATAGAGCAGTCCTCTAAGATGCTAGCTGAAATGGGACAGAGCCCTCAGAACCCGGCGTTTGACCGGTTTTCTAAAAGCCTGGACATGCTGATGATCCTTGCACCCAGTCTATTCGCGGTTACATCGATGATCATGGTGATCCTCATATTGCTTGCCGTTACTCCAATTATAAAAAGGCTTCGCAGCAACCGGATTGAATGGCAGCCGATCAGCAAACTGCAAATGCCGAGAAGCATTTTGTGGTATTATCTAATTGGAATGATTCTCTCTTTTTTTATAAAAGCAGAAGAAACAGATGCCATTTACATCGTGATCGTAAATGTATTGTATTTACTTCAAACTTTACTGCTTCTGCAGGGGTATTCTTTCCTGTTCTTCTATAGTAAATTAAAAGGGTGGCCAAAGGCTTTTTCTTGGTTTATAGTGGTTTTATCCTTATTGGTACCTATTTTCCATTATGTCATTCGAATATTAGGTATAATAGATTTAGGCTTTAAATTTAGAGAAGCGCATAATAAGAAATAGCTGAATTAAGCTTTTAGGAGCTGGAAAAATGCCGTCTAACTTAAATAAACAGCACAGACAGTCAATAAGATATTCTATTTACGGACTGATAGCGGCCGTTTATGCTCTCTTGGCTGTTCTGGCTTTTTATCAATGGATGATTGCTGCAGCAGCTGCCATTATAATGGGAGCTTTGTTTTATATCATTCTTAAAATGGAATATAAGACCCGTCAACAGACGGAAGAATATATTTCTACGCTTTCGTACCGCCTCAAAAAAGTCGGCGAGGAAGCGTTATTGGAAATGCCTATCGGTATTATGCTGATTAATGATGACTATTTTATAGAGTGGACAAACCCTTTCATGTCTTCCTGCTTTAATGAAGATACGCTGGTGGGAAGGTCACTGTATGATGTAGCAGATTCATTGGTTCCGTTAATTAAACAGGAAGTAGAGTCAGAAACCATCACATTGGTTGACCGGAAATTCAGAGTCATCCACAAACGTGAGGAACGACTGCTGTATTTCTTTGATGTAACCGAACAGGTAGAAATTGAAAAGCTGTATGAGGATGAAAGGACGGTTATATCGATCATCTTCTTGGACAATTATGATGACCTTACTCAGGGAATGGACGACCACCGGCGGAGCAATATAAACAGCCTGGTGACATCCTTATTGAATAAGTGGTCTCAGGATAATGGAATCTTCTTAAAAAGAATCTCTACGGATCGATTTATCGCTGTATACAATGAACATATTCTTCATCATCTGGAGAAGAGTAAATTCTCCATCCTCGATGAGGTAAGGGAAATGACTGCCAAACAAAATGTTCCGTTGACCCTTAGTATCGGGGTGGGATCCGGTGTATCCTCTCTTCCGGAGCTAGGAACTCTGGCCCAATCGAGCCTGGATTTAGCGCTGGGCCGCGGGGGAGACCAGGTAGCCATCAAGTTAACAAATGGCAAAGTTAAATTTTACGGCGGGAAAACCAATCCTATTGAAAAACGGACCAGAGTACGTGCACGGGTCATCTCTCATGCTTTGCGGGATATTGTAGTAGATAGTGATAAAGTGATTGTGATGGGCCATAAATTCCCGGATCTGGATGCTATAGGCTCTTCCATCGGGATATTAAAAATTGCTGAAATGAATCAGCGGGACGCGTTCATAGTCATAAACTTCAATGAGCTGGATACAGGTGTGCAGCGGCTGATCGAAGAAACGAAGCAGACTCCTGATTTGTTTGAGCGTTTCATAAGTCCTGAAGAAGCGTATGAAATGATCACGGATGAAACTCTGCTGGTGGTTGTCGATACCCATAAACCGTCTATGCTGATCGATGAAAAGCTGCTTAACCGGTTTGATAAGGTAGTTGTCATTGACCATCACAGAAGAGGGGATGAATTTATAGCCAAGTCACTCCTGGTCTATATGGAGCCATATGCTTCCTCCACATCCGAATTGGTTACTGAATTGCTGGAGTATCAGCCGAAACGTGGTAAAATTGAAATGCTTGAAGCTACAGCACTGCTTGCCGGGATTATCGTTGATACAAAAAGCTTTACACTGCGGACAGGCGCCAGGACCTTTGATGCTGCATCTTATTTAAGGGCGCATGGGGCAGATACGGTCCTTGTACAAAAGTTCTTAAAGGAAAATGTAGACACATATATTAAAAGAGCGAAGCTGATTGAGTCGGTTTCCTTTTATAGAGAAGGTATTGCAATCGCAAAAGGCAGCCCGGATCAAATGAATAATCAGGTACTGATTGCTCAGGCAGCCGACACATTACTCACCATGGATGGCGTCATCGCTTCCTTTGTTATTTCCAGAAGGGATGAAGATACCATAGGAATAAGCGCCCGATCATTGGGAGATGTCAATGTACAGATTATTATGGAAGCACTGGATGGCGGAGGCCACCTTACAAATGCTGCAACTCAGATAGCAGATGCAACAATTGATGATGCCGAAGCCAGATTAATTCAGGCTATAGATGAGTATTTAGAAGGAGGACAAAAAGAATGAAAGTAATATTCCTCAAAGATGTTAAGGGAAAAGGAAAAAAAGGCGAAATCAAAAACGTAGCTGATGGTTATGCACATAACTTTTTAATTAAACAAGGTCTTGCAGCAGAAGCATCAAATACAAATATGGCAGCCTTGAATGCCCAAAAGAAAAAAGAAGAAAAAGTAGCGGAAGAAAATCTTCAGGAAGCTCAAAGTCTTAAAGAAAAAATCGAAAAGCTGACTGTGGAGCTTTCGGCTAAGTCCGGTGAAGGCGGAAGATTGTTTGGTTCTATTACGAGTAAGCAGATTGCCCAAGAGCTCCAAAAGACGCATGGCATTAAAATTGACAAGCGTAAAATAGAGTTGGAAGATGCAATCCGTACCCTCGGGCATACCAAGGTTCCAGTGAAGCTTCACAACGAAGTAACGGGCACCTTAACGGTCGCTGTCAAAGAACAGAAATAATTGGTCGTGAAATAGTTGAATAAAAATGATAAAATGTGATGAGGCTTATGTGAAGTCTCATCACTTTTTTATGTCCTTAAATAACTAGATTTTGATAATATAGCCAGATTGTTTATTAATATAATAGATTGTAAGAAAGCCCATTAATCATTGTTGATTTTGGCACTCAGCGGAAGGTGCAGGACTCCGAGGGTCAAGGGAAGGCTCCCGGACTGCCTGCGGAAAGCGTGTGCCTGGTGCGGAAACCAACAGATGTTTAACAGAGCTTATTAGAAATAGGCAAAAGAGGGGGACAACTGATTGAACGAATTGTATACGGACCGCATTCCTCCACAGAATATCGAAGCCGAGCAGGCAGTGCTCGGAGCGATATTTCTTGAGCCCTCATCACTAACACTTGCTTCTGAAGTTTTAATACCAGAAGATTTTTACCGAAACGCCCACCAGAAAATATTTAATGTGATGGTTAAATTAAATGATGAAGGCAAGCCTGTTGATTTAGTGACTGTTACCGAGGAGCTCCAGGCTTCAAAACAGCTTGAAGACGTGGGAGGAGTATCCTATCTTAGTGAGCTGGCCGGCTCTGTTCCGACAGCGGCCAATATTGAATATTACGCAAGAATTGTGGAAGAGAAAGCACTCCTAAGACGGCTGATCAGGACAGCGACAAATATTGCTACAGAAGGGTATTCGCGTGAAGATGAAGTAGCGAGCCTTTTAGGAGAAGCAGAAAAAAGCATTATGGAAGTGGCGCAGCGGAAGAACTCCGGTGCCTTCCAAAACATTAAGGACGTATTGGTCCGGGCTTATGATAATATTGAACTTCTTCATAATAGAGAAGGCGATGTTACTGGAATACCAACAGGGTTTGCGGAACTCGACCGGATGACTGCCGGATTTCAGCGAAATGACTTGATTATTGTGGCTGCACGTCCGTCAGTAGGTAAAACGGCCTTCGCCTTAAATATTGCCCAAAATGTTGCTACCAAAACCAGTGAAAATGTTGCCATCTTTTCTCTTGAAATGGGTGCTGAACAGCTTGTAATGCGTATGATTTGTGCGGAAGGCAATATTAATGCCCAGAACCTGCGTACCGGTTCTTTAACAGATGAAGACTGGCGTAAGCTTACCATGGCTATGGGGAGCCTTTCAAACAGCGGGATCTTCATTGATGATACCCCTGGTGTGAGAATCGGGGATATCCGTTCTAAATGCCGCCGCTTAAAGCAGGAGCACGGCCTTGGAATGATTCTCATTGATTACCTCCAGCTTATTCAAGGGAATGGAAGATCCGGAGAAAACCGACAGCAGGAAGTATCTGAGATTTCCCGGTCATTAAAAGCCCTTGCACGTGAACTTGAAGTTCCTGTTATCGCTCTATCCCAATTATCTCGTGGAGTGGAACAGCGTCAGGATAAGCGACCTATGATGTCAGATATCCGTGAATCAGGAAGTATTGAGCAGGATGCCGATATAGTCGCGTTCTTATATCGTGATGATTATTACGATAAAGAAAGTGAAAACAAAAATATTATCGAAATCATTATTGCTAAGCAGCGTAACGGTCCAGTAGGTACTGTTTCACTGGCCTTTGTTAAAGAATATAATAAATTCGTCAATCTTGAACGAAGATTTGATGATGCATCTGTTCCGCCGGGTGCTTAAATTGAAACCATCAGTATCGACTGGTGGTTTTTTTGCATTAGGAGAGAATGAATATATACATAGAACGGAAATATTAGTTGAAAATAATAAAGATGGAAAAGAACAAGTGATAAATTGGCGAACGAAACTTATAGCATACCAATAATTGTTCGGTTTTTGTTTGACTGTGACTATTTTTATTGATAAAATTATGATGTTTGATAGGCAGCTGATTATAATTCAGCTGGACGTAAAATTTGGAGGTGCAAGGTAAATGTCTTCAGTTGTAGTGGTAGGAACCCAGTGGGGTGACGAAGGAAAAGGCAAAATTACAGATTTCTTATCAGAAAATGCAGAGGCTATTGCACGCTATCAAGGCGGTAACAATGCAGGTCATACTATAAAATTTAACGGTGAAACTTATAAATTACACTTAATTCCATCCGGCATTTTTTACAGCGATAAAATTTGTGTGATCGGCAACGGGATGGTTGTAGACCCTAAGGCGCTTGTACAGGAGCTTGCCTATTTGCATGAACGTGGAATTACAACTGATAATCTGCGCATCAGCAATCGCGCTCACGTAATTCTTCCATATCATTTAAGGCTTGATGAAGTAGAAGAAGAGCGCAAAGGCGCAAATAAGATCGGCACCACTAAAAAAGGCATCGGGCCTGCCTATATGGATAAGGCAGCACGGAACGGTATTCGAATCTGTGATTTATTAGAACGTGAGGTATTCGAGGAAAAACTGTCTAGAAATCTTGAAGAAAAGAATCGTCTCTTAGAGCGCTTCTATGAAACAAAAGGATTTACCATTGAAGAGATATTAGATGAATACTACGAGTACGGACAGCAGTTCAAACAATATGTCTGCGATACATCTGTTGTGTTAAATGATGCTCTTGACGAAGGCCGCAGGGTTCTTTTTGAAGGAGCACAGGGAGTTATGCTTGATATCGATCAAGGCACCTATCCGTTCGTAACATCTTCAAATCCAGTTGCCGGCGGAGTTACCATCGGTTCTGGTGTTGGCCCTACCAAAATCAATCATGTTGTCGGAGTATGTAAAGCCTATACTTCCCGCGTGGGAGACGGCCCATTCCCGACAGAACTTGATAATGAAATAGGCCACCAAATCCGCGAAGTAGGCCGTGAATACGGAACTACAACAGGCCGTCCACGCCGTGTAGGCTGGTTTGACGCAGTTGTTGTACGCCATGCTAGACGTGTCAGCGGATTAACAGACCTTTCTCTTAATTCCATTGATGTCCTAACAGGCATTGAAACCCTGAAAATCTGTGTTGCATACAGCCACAATGGCAAGGTGATGGAAGAATATCCGGCAAGCCTGAAAGTATTGGCTGAAAGCGAGCCTGTCTATGAAGAGCTGCCAGGATGGACGGAAGACATCACAGGCTGCAAATCGCTGGACGAGCTCCCTGCAAATGCGCGCCACTACATTGAGCGTGTATCTCAATTGGTAGGCGTTCCATTATCCATGTTCTCAGTGGGACCAGACCGTACACAGACAAACATCGTAAGAAGTCCTTGGAGACTTGTTTAAAACGTTATATGAGTGAAGGAGCAGTGATAGGTTCACTGCTCCTTTTTTACGTTTCGAGAAAGAAATCGGCAGGAAAAGGATTTTTGGGGCATGGGAGAGGCGGGCAAGGCGGCTTCTGGAAGTATAATTATGATCCTTGCTTCTATATTAAATAAGAGCGGGGCTATATACGGTGAGAGCATTGACAAAAAACTGCGGCAATAAACGGCGAGAGCCTTGAAAAAAAGCAGCAATATAAGTTGAGAGCCCCGCAGAAGTAAAAGTGCGGGGCTTTGATTAGGGGTTATTGCGATGAAATAAATATCATTATTGAGGAAGACAACAGTATTACAGTTAAGGATAACGGACGCGGCATACCTGTCGAGATTTACGAAAAAATGGGACGTCCTGCAGTAGAAGTTATCATGACTGTGCCTCGCTTCCAAGATAAGCATATTCATTATAAGATAAGCATAAAGGCTTTGAGTTAATCATAATAGGATGAACATAAGCATTCGATTTAGTGAGATAAGCATAAACCTTTCACATTCTACTAAACTCTTTGTTTATCACGGTAAAACTCTTAAATCACACTCTATTGTGCATAGCTGGAACCAAAAAAGTATATAAAAGTACTAAAATCTTTAAAATACCTAAATAAATGGTGTTTATTTATTAAAATTCGGTAAGTCCCTTGAGGGTGGAGGGTTCACCTTGCGGCTAGAACTGCCTTCAAAACATTACGAGATCTACAGCGAACCTATTTGGCACCGTCATTGAACTGCACATAGTCAATCGTAACAGCAGCCGGTTCACCATTCCTCATTTAAGCAATCTGACCTTGTCCTCGATCGTCTTTTGATGCTCTTCATCCCAAACGATAGATATTTCAAATGTTCCTTCTTTAAAAAATAATGGCAGTCGTCTCTTAAACCAGGACTGCATGGGAAGATTTGCTGCTTCATTGACATCCACCCAGATCAGGTCGCCTTCTGGTGGATCAGCCAGCAGCTCCCCCTTAAATTCACAGGCCAGATAGTTAAAGACCATATATCGAAAGTTATTCTGTGGATCCACATATTCATCCAGGCCTTTATAGATCAAATCCTCAGGCTTAATTATCAGCCCGGTTTCTTCTCTTACTTCACGTACTGCTCCTTCTGTTAAGCTCTCTGGAAATTCTAATTTTCCACCTGGGGCAATGAATCCCGGGAAGCCTCGTTCGCCGGGTCGTTTTTGTAAAAGAATCTTATTTCCTTCTTGAATCATACACATCGTGTACATTCCATATTCAATTGTTTCCATACCTGCACTCCTTGCTAATTTAACTACATTACTAAAGTAATATTTTGATTATTCAGCCTTTAATTACTTTAATTATAACAAAAAAATAATTAATAATATTTTTTTAGAAAAGTAGTTGCCATAGAATATATTTCTATGCTACTATTAAAAACGTCGCTGAGATACGAAATGAACAGCCTGATGTTAATCAGCATTGAGAGCCATTAGCTCATCCGGTAGAGCACGATCCAATATGCTTCGAAGCTCCATCATCAGCGCTCAAGTCGAGCTGCTGCTTGTGAAACGGTCTGAGACTTGAGTGTCGTCTAGAGGTTGTTTCCTCGGATAGCTATTCATTATTTGATAATACTCATCAGCGGAATTAACATTTTTATAAAGAGCCATTAGCTCAGCCGGTAGAGCATCTGACTTTTAATCAGAGGGTCGAAGGTTCGAATCCTTCATGGCTCACCATTACTGGCCCCTTGGCCAAGCGGTTAAGACACCGCCCTTTCACGGCGGTAACACGGGTTCGAATCCCGTAGGGGTCATTTCCTTTTTGGAAAAAATTATAATAGTAAGGTCCCGTGGTGTAGCGGTTAACATGCCTGCCTGTCACGCAGGAGATCGCGGGTTCGATTCCCGTCGGGACCGCCATTTATACATAAGAGTAAGTTGTAATGGCTCAGTCGGTAGATCACGTTCGAGTAAGCTGCTAAGGATCATCTTCAGCACATAAATCGAGCGGCTGCTTGCATCGTCTGTCTGAGATTTAGGTGAAGGTAATTAGATCCGTATAAGTATAGATAAACCATATCATATATGGCTCAGTAGTTCAGTCGGTAGAGCAAAGGACTGAAAATCCTTGTGTCGGCGGTTCGATTCCGTCCTGAGCCATCCTTTGAAAAAGCCCTGTCAGGGCTTTTTTTTATGCCTCTTTTTAACCTATCTTATGCCTCTTTCTGGATGAACTACCAAGTTAAGATTTGTTAATTAAAATGGAAAATATAACACCTATTGAACTATAACTGCCAGTAAAATGTCGCAGGCTATACAGTTATGTTACAAAACTATTACTTTTTACCTATTTAGAATAAAAGTATGCTAGATTTTATAGTGCTTTAGAAGATTATATACATAGAAAATCTTATTGTAGAGAACTCCTTTAAGGAGCTATGCAGGGGGAAATTTGTTTATGTTTAACTTTAATCCATATATAAGTGAAGCTTTGCTTAAGAGAGCATTGTTTATTGTTATCATCCTTTCTTTCGTATCTCTTCATGCAGCCGCTGTCTTTGGCCAGATCCTTCCTATGGAATACAAGGTCTATTACAAAGGAAAACATATCGGAACTGTTTCCGATTCCGGGGCAGTGCACAAGATTATAAACGAAAAATTGAAGCGGGCCCAAAAGGAATATCCTGATTATTCATTTACATTAAAGAAAGATGTTTCCGTCGTACCCGAACAGGTTTTAATTCCGGAAACAGAAAATAAGAAGGTTATAAGTCATTTAAAGGAGCTACCTGTAGCAGCGAAATCCTATGCAATAGAAGTGGATGGAAAAGAAGTTGCCTTCCTTCCTGAAAAAAAGGAAGCATCAAATACTGTGAAAGCTTTAACTGATCAATATCTTACTGAACCGGAAAAAGAAGCGGTGGAAAAGGGCAAAGCAGACGGTAATATAAAAATTAATGATATTCGGCTTTCAGAAGAAGTAAGCATTACGAAAAGTGCTGTTCAGCCTTCTCGGATTCTTAGTTCAAAAGAGGCGCTGAATGTCTTAAATAATGGCAGCGAGAAAGAAAAAATATATCAAGTAAAACATGATGAGAAGATAAATACATTCGCTTCAGAGTATGGAATAGATACAACGAAACTTGTACAGTTGAATCCCGCCCTAAAAGAAAAAACAAAGCTGGAAAAGGGGGAAACTGTAAAAGTTAAAGAAGAGAAACCGTTTGTGGATGTTATGATTAATAAAGAAGTGATTGAAAACCAGACGATCCCAAGTGCTAAAAAAGTCATAACAAATACCAGCCTGCCAAAAGGACAGACCCGTATTAAGCAGGAAGGCAAAGACGGAAAAAAAGTAATTCATTCGGTTGTTTCTGTGGAAAATGGCGTAGAAGTTAAAAAGAATATTAAGTCACAGGAAGTCGTGGCTGAACCAGTCGCTACCATCGTTGAAAAAGGGACTAAAATGATTCCATCACAGGGAACAGGGACCTTTGAATGGCCGGCTGTTGGCGGCATTATCACCAGCAAGCTGGGCTACCGCTGGGGTAAACTTCATAAAGGTATAGATATCGCAGGCCCATCCGACCCTACGATCAAAGCGAGTGACAATGGAGTCGTTATATTTGCTGGAATGAGCAATGGCTATGGAAATAAGGTAATCATTGATCATAAAAATGGCTATCAAACGCTGTACGGCCACTTGAATTCTATTTCAGTACATGAAGGAGATATCGTTTCCGCCGGTTCTAAAATAGGTATTATGGGGTCTACAGGAGACTCAACCGGAGTTCATCTCCACTTTGAAGTATATAAAAACGGCAAGCTTCAAAACCCTCTAAACTATATACACCAATAGTCTTCGGTAATCCGGAGGCTATTTTTTATAGGCTGAGTCAGACAAAATATGTTATAATTAAGGATAAGAAAGCCTTCATAGACAATGGAAAACAATAAATTCCATTCACCTCTTGCAACCATTATTTTGCCCCAGAAAGTTAAAATGCCCTGCAGAATATATTCATCCCCCATAAAATAAGGGGGTGTTTCGAATATCTATAAATAACATGAATCTGATTAATGCTTAATGGTTTACTGCAAAAATTACCCCACACCCATATTATAATTATCCCAGCATAACCTTTTAACGGCAAAAATACATCATTTCTGCCTGCTTCAATCATTTCCACGTTATTGCCATTTTTATAGTAAACCCTTTCCAATCTAGTTTTAAAAGATGCTTTAGTCTTTATATCATGATAAATTATAATAGAGAACATATGTCTTACCATATGTTAGATCCATTTATAAACTGATAAATTCTACAATAACAATTAACGTTCAATCTTTTACGAGATTAGGATAAAGGAGCATTATCATGGATAAAAGAATCCTAGTAGTTGATGATGAAAAACCAATTGCAGACATCCTGCAGTTTAACTTGAAAAAAGAGGGCTTCGATGTTCATTGTGCATACGATGGAAATGAAGCAGTAAAAATGGTGGAAGAAATTACACCGGACCTTATTTTGCTGGATATCATGCTGCCAGGCCGGGATGGCATGGAAGTTTGCCGTGAAGTGAGAAAGAAGTATGACATTCCGATTATTATGCTCACAGCTAAAGATTCAGAAATTGATAAGGTATTAGGCCTTGAGCTGGGTGCGGATGATTATGTGACTAAGCCCTTTAGTACAAGGGAAATTATTGCCCGGGTAAAGGCAAACCTGCGCAGACAGCAGACTGTCGCCAGCCAGGGATCTGAAGATGATGATTCTAAGGAAATTACAGTCGGTTCCCTTGTGATCCATCCAGATGCGTATATTGCATCTAAACGAGGCGATACAATCGAACTTACACACAGAGAATTCGAGCTTCTCCACTATCTCGCTAAACATATCGGACAGGTCATGACAAGGGAGCATTTGCTGCAGACCGTCTGGGGCTATGATTACTATGGAGATGTTAGAACGGTAGATGTTACGGTAAGACGTCTAAGAGAAAAAATAGAAGACAATCCAAGCCACCCAGCCTGGATTGTAACTAGACGCGGTGTGGGCTACTACCTGCGCAACCCTGAACAGGAGTAATTTGGATGAAGAAGGTAGGCTTTTTCCGATCTATTCATCTTAAGTTTGTTTTAATCTATGTATTGCTGATCCTTGTAGCAATGCAAATTATTGGTGTTTATTTTGTAGATGGATTGGAAGACAAACTAAAAGCAAATTTTGAAAACTCACTGAGCCAGCAGGTGAATATACTATCTTTCAGTATTGAAGAAGAGATGGTTAAAGAACGAGATAAAAATTCTTCGACCTTAGAAGAAGATGTTAATGATATTTTAAAGGATAAAAGAGCAGGGGATATCCAGGAAATCCGCGTTATTGACAGCGGCGGCAAGATTATCGGAACATCCAACTCGGATGATGCCGGCATTATCGGTAAGAGAACAACGGATAATATCATAAAAATGTCTCTGCAGGGTACGGAACAAAAAAATATCAAGGTGAAGAACGGCAAGAGAATCTGGATATTATCATCTCCGATAAAATCGAAAAATGAAACAATCGGGGCTATCTATTTACAAGCGAATATTGAAACGGTCTTTTCACAGATTAAAGAGATCAATAAGATCTTTGCCACAGGGACGGCCATTGCATTAGGAATCACAGCAATATTAGGTATTTTGCTTGCTCAAACCATCACGCGGCCTATGTCAGATATGAGGAGACAGGCGCTTGCAATGGCGAAAGGGAACTTTTCTCGCAAGGTTAAAGTGTACGGCTATGACGAAATTGGACAGCTGGCTATCACCTTTAACAACCTTACAAAAAAGCTGCAGGATGCCCAGTCTTCAACTGAAGGCGAGCGGAGAAAATTATCTTCCGTCCTTTCTTATATGACGGATGGGGTCATTGCGACCGATAGGAAAGGCCGGGTTATTTTAATCAACGAACAGGCTGCTAAAATGCTGGATGTTTCACGTGAAACAGTCATTACGCAGGAAATCGTCCCACTGCTTGGCTTAGAAGATAAATATACCTTTGAGGAATTAATGGAGGAAACGGAATCCGTTATTCTTGATAACAGCACTTCGGCTAAAGACCTGATTCTAAGGGCAAACTTCTCTGTCATTCAGCGTGAAACTGGCTTTGTGAACGGACTCATCGCCGTACTGCATGATATTACCGAGCAGGAAAAAGTAGAAGAGGAACGAAGAGAGTTTGTGGCTAACGTATCCCATGAGCTTCGGACGCCGCTTACTACCATGAGGAGCTATTTAGAAGCATTATCAGAAGGTGCATGGAGAGACGAAAACATTGCCCCTAATTTCTTAAAGGTTACCCAAAAAGAGACAGAGCGTATGATCCGTCTGGTCAATGACCTCCTGCAGCTATCTAAATTAGACAGCAAGGACTATAAAATCACAAAGGATTGGGTTGATTTTACAGAGTTCTTCCACCATATTATCGACCGTTTTGAAATGTCCAAAGATCAGAATGTCTTCTTCGTCCGTGAATTACCGAAGAAGTCGATCTTTGTTGAAATCGATGAAGATAAAATTACACAGATCATTGATAATATCATTTCGAATGCTCTTAAATATTCACCTGAAGGCGGGAAGATCAGATTCCGTGTCCGGGAATTAGATAACGAAATTGAAGTAAGCATTAAAGACCAGGGTATGGGAATACCAAAGGATAATGTAGTTAAAGTGTTTGAACGGTTTTACAGAGTGGACCGGGCACGTTCCAGGAAGCTTGGAGGTACAGGCTTAGGTCTTGCGATAGCGAAAGAAATGGTCACCGCCCATAACGGGAGAATTTGGGCAGAAAGTGAAGAAGGAAAAGGAACCGCGATATTCTTTACCCTTCCTTTCGACCCTGAACAAGAGGATGAATGGTCATGAGGTTTGAAACCTATAAGAGTATGATCTTGTGCCTTCTTGTGTTAATAAGTGTCGGATTGACCTATAGTATCTGGGCCTATCAGCCAAACTTAAAACCAGTTGACCAGAGTGAGTTTATACAGGTATCTATTAAAAATAAACAGCCCTTGGGCAGTATTGTTAAACCCATGGAAATCATCTTTCATAAGAATAAGCAGCATTTTGTAACTTCAAATGAAGCAGAGCTTGAAAAGGTGATGAAGGAAATTACAAACTGGTCCTTTACGCAGTTCAGCGACGTTTCTGATCGTGTTTCAGAACAAGAATACCTGAATTTTGTCCATGGTGAAGGAAAAACAGAAATTATTTTTCCTGAAAGAGTTCCTCTTCACCTCTATAATTCAGTATTGGCCATTGAAGAACAAAACCTGCCGAGGGGCAGTTTTGACAGGATTGTGTTTAACTCTAAAAATGTACATGACAAAACCATGCCTGTATATTTTATTTCATATGCGGATCGCAAAATCTATCAATCCCGTGTGAACTCTTCTTCACTGGATAATTTCAGCCGGAATTTTTACCGCTTTGCCTCAGCTCTATATGAGGACAAAACGTATAAAAAACATGTAATATCAAAAAATCGCGCTGTTTTTCTTCCGG
This sequence comes from Peribacillus deserti, assembly GCF_002863585.1. Classification (GTDB taxonomy): domain Bacteria; phylum Bacillota; class Bacilli; order Bacillales; family DSM-1321; genus Paraperibacillus; species Paraperibacillus deserti_A. The sequence continues at coordinate 44,725 of NZ_PGUY01000038.1, forward strand.
ATGAAAAGATCGAGGTTCCTAGATATAATTATAAGACTTCTGTACTGGATATCGATAAATTTAAGGATGCCCTTTTTAGTGATCCAAATTATGTCGAACATGATCCGGTAACAACAGGAGAAGTTTATATGGACGGATACAGTGTATTGAGTATTTACTGGGACACAATGACTCTTAATTATGTAAATCACACAAATGAAACAAATTTTGCAGGCAGTACTGCAGAACTTTTACGAAAAAGCATTGATTTTGTGAATCAGCATGCAGGATGGGAAGATAAATACCGGTTTGCTGGATTTAATTCATTAGACGAGAAAATTACATTTCGTTTATTTGTGGACGGACTGCCAGTCTTTAATGAATCTGGGATGTCTGAAATTGTTCAATACTGGGGAAAAGATGATGTCTATCAATATAGCAGACCATTTTATACCTTAGATTTTCTTATGCCGAGCGAACTCACCAAGGCTAAGATGGCAAGTGGAGAAGAAGTTCTTCAGGAGCTGAATGCAATCAAGAACATTAAGATGGATTTAGTGCAGGATATCAGGATAGGGTATGAGTTAAAGCGTGATACTGAGGTTCTCGTCAGCTTAGAGCCAGCCTGGTATTACCGTTATGCCGGAGTTTGGAAGCGAGTACCTTCCGGCAAGCCGGGAGGCGATATCATTGGATTGGAATAAAACAAAGACCATCTTTATCCTCGTTTTTTTGGTATTGGATTTATTTCTGGTCTATCAGTTTATACAAAAGAAAAATTCTTCGAAGCTCGAATTTCAAACTGAAGCAAGCTTCGAAGATCGTTTAAAAGAGAATAATATTAAGTATGACAATGTGCCGCGGGAACAAGAATTAAGTGAGAAATATATTCTTGCAAAAAGCAAGATCTTTAAAGATGATGATATAAAAACGATCAAAGATCAGAAAGTAATCAATAACCGTTCGTCCATATATTCTACCCTTAAAGTGCCATACCAGCTGAATGATCCCGAAGATAAAGAGGAAGTTGAAAAATTTGTCCGGGAATATATTTTGTATGCGACTGAATACAGATACTGGCAATATAACAAAGAAGGTAGTACTATTAATTTGTCCCAGACTTACAAGGGCAAAACGCTATTCATGAACCAAAATGGAGAAATTAAGCTGTTTTTGAATAAACAAAAGCAGGTTTATGCGTATAATCAAACCTTCCTTAATAATATTGAGGAATTTAAGGAAAAGGAAGAAGTCATCCCTGCGATTAGAGCGGTTGAGACACTTTTTGATAAAGGAAAGCTTGAAGAAAAGACGGAGATTAAAAAAGCTTATCTGGGCTACTACACGGTAGTGCCTGCAAAAACGACCCAGGTGCTTACACCTACCTGGCATATTGTTCTGGATAATAAAAAAGACTTCTTCGTCAACGCCTTAGAAGGACAGATCTTTCAAGTGACACCAGATAAAAAGAAAATGGAGTGAATAGATATGGCAATGCATTTTAGTGTTCTCGCCAGCGGGAGTACGGGAAATGCGATTTATGTAGAAGCGGATGGACAGTCTTTTTTGGTTGATGCTGGTTTAAGCGGCAAACAGATGGATCTTTTATTTAAGCAGATCGGCCGTGATGCTTCAAAGCTTACAGGGCTGCTTGTAACTCATGAGCATAGTGATCATATTAAGGGGCTTGGAATCCTGGCAAGAAAGTACAAGCTTCCCGTTTATGCAAATGCAAAAACATGGCAGGCCATGGAACGGAATATTGGCGAGATCCCGCTTGATCAGAAATTTACGTTTGACATGGAAACAGTAAAAACATTTGGCAGCCTGGATATTGAATCTTTTGGGGTATCCCATGATGCTGCCGAACCAATGTTTTATGTGTTCCACCATGAAGGAAAGAAACTAGTCCTGATAACAGATACCGGTTACGTAAGCGACCGTATGAAGGGGACTATTTCAAATGCGGATATGTATGTATTTGAAAGCAACCACGACGTCCAGATGCTGCGGATGGGCCGATATCCTTGGAATACCAAGCGAAGAATATTAAGCGACGTTGGCCACGTCTCCAATGAAGATGCTGCGATTGCAATGAGTGAAGTAGCTGGAGATCATACGAAGCGTTTTTACTTAGCTCACTTGAGCCTTGATAACAACATGAAGGACCTGGCAAGAATGTCGGTTGCACAGACCCTTGAAACAAGAGGAATCCGGGTTGGAGAACAATTCGAAATATATGACACAGACTGTAAAATTCCGACAGATCTTGTTTGTGTCTGATTATAGCAGGGAAAGAATGAAGGAGCAGCTTCATTCTTTTTTTGTATTCAAAAGTTTGTACAGGCAGCAGCCTTAAAGTTAGAATTTTGAAATAAAATGAGTATAATTAGGATTACAGCGTACCCAGACCTTGGGTAAAAAAGCATATTTAAAGAAGAGAGGTTGGACGATGGGGTACTATGACCAGGATTATCAAAGAAGTTCATCTAGAAGAGGCAGCCGAAAGGGTTATTTCTTTTCGGGATTAATTGGCGCCATCATTGGGGCACTGATCATTTCCTTTGCTCTTCCCTACTTGAGATCAGAGGAAAGCGATGTTGCTGGTACGAACAATGATGACCAGCCTAAATTAAAACAAAATGTTTCATTAAACGTTAATACCGCAGTGACGGAAGCGGTTGAAAAAGCCGGAGATGCTGTGGTGGGCATTACTAATATTCAGGAATCCGGATTCTGGGATAATAGCAGCGGAGAAGCGGGAACCGGCTCTGGGGTAGTGTACAAAAAGGCAGGGGACAAAGCTTACATCGTAACAAATCACCACGTCGTAGAAAATGCAAACAAATTAGAAGTATCTCTAGCTGATGGCACTAAAATACCTGCGAAATTGCAGGGAAGCGACATTTGGACCGATCTTGCTGTGGTATCAGTAGATGCCAAACAAGTCAAAACGGTAGCTGATTTTGGTGATTCGGAAGCCTTAAAGGCAGGAGAACCAGTTTTGGCCATCGGTAACCCGCTAGGCCTGCAGTTCTCAGGCTCAGTTACGCAGGGTGTCATTTCCGGCCTTGAGCGTACGATTGAAATCGACGTGGACCAGGATGGAACAGTCGATTGGAATTCAGAGGTCCTTCAGACGGATGCAGCGATTAACCCGGGGAACAGCGGCGGTGCATTAGTGAATCTTGCCGGCCAGGTAATCGGTATCAATTCCATGAAAATTGCCCAGAATGCAGTAGAGGGAATCGGATTATCCATTCCGATCAATACCGCAATTCCAGTTATCGAAGACCTTGAACGTTACGGAGAAGTACGCAGGCCATATATGGGTGTAGAGCTTCGTTCAGTTGAAGAAATCTCCCAATATCATCAGCAGAATACATTAAAGCTTCCTAATGATGTCACATCTGGTGTAGCCATTGTCCAGGTGGAACAGGGGACGCCAGCCGATAAAGCAGGCATCAAGGAGTTTGATGTGATTGTCGAGATGGATGGCGAGAAAATCAAGGATGTAGCAGCATTGCGTAAGCATCTATTTAATAAAAAGAAAATCGGTGAGTCCATGAAGATTACACTATATCGCCAGGGCAAAAAGCAGGAAGTCACCATGACTCTGAGCAGCAATGACACGTTCTAATAAATCAGGCAGGAAGGCATACGCTTTCCTGCTTTTTCTTTTCATGGTACTATTCACTTTGTGGATAAATGGGTATAACAGCCAAACTGCATATTATTTGTGGATAAATGCAAATACAAAGAATTTAGGGGAAGTATAAAAGAAAACCCATGGAAAAGGAGAGTTAATATGATTTATTGCTGTAAAGAACATGTAGATATCGCCCTGGATACTGTAGTGGATGAGCATGAGGTAGCACCTTTTTTAAAGGAAGTATCCTCTACCGAAGAGATATCAACAACCTGTGAATACTGCGAAAATCCCGCTGTATATATAGTGGCGAACTAATATTCTCATACAACATGTGGATAGAAAATGTGGATATGTGGATAACCTCTGTGGATATCTTGTTTGTAATCTGTTTGTAAAGTGGGTGTAAAGTGTGAATATCTCTATAGTGACGGTTGGAAAACTTAAAGAGAAGTATTTGAAACAGGGAATCGAGGAATACGTAAAGAGAATGTCACCCTACGCAAAAATTGACTTAATAGAAGTTCCCGATGAAAAAGCTCCCGAAACCTTAAGTGAAATCGAAATGGAGCAGATCAAGGACAAAGAAGGCGAGCGCATCCTCAGCAAAATCAACCCGGATGCGCATGTCATCGCCCTTGCCATCCAGGGGAAGCAGAAATCGTCGGAAGAACTAGCTGAAAGTTTAGACAAGCTGGCCACCTATGGCAAAAGCAAAGTGGCCTTTGTTATTGGCGGATCGCTGGGACTCAGTAAAGCTGTCATGCAGCGTGCGGACGAAGCATTATCGTTCTCGAAGATGACATTTCCGCATCAGCTAATGAAGTTGATACTAGTGGAACAAATTTATCGGGCTTTTCGGATTAATCGGGGGGAACCGTACCACAAATAGTGGGAAAGCAGAGGGTAGAAGTAACTCTGGAAAGATTTATTAAAAAGGCTAATTTAAATTGAAGGAGACCGTTGGTTATTTAGACGGTCTCCTTTTGATTTCTTAAACTTGTACTTCACTCATAAATGCATGAGTATTACCTTCTGTATCTTTAAAAAATACCATCCATGTTTCTGTTTGTCCCATTTTCGCTACAACATGTGGTTCATCGATAAAGATAACTTCTTTACCTACTAAGCGCTCATAGGTATCTTTAATATTAGCGACTTGAAAATAAATAACCGAACTTGAATGGGCAAATTCCTCTTTTTCTGGAAGTGTTAACATGAGCCGCAGGCCATCGCATTCAAAAAATGCCATAATATCCGTGTTAAATAATAGAGAGAGTCCTAGTTTATCTTTATAAAAATCCAGTGCCCTATTTATATCTTTTACAGGTATTCCAATTTGCCCAACATTCTTAATCATTGTAGTATCCATAAAAATTTTCTCCCTTCAAATTTCTTACTCCTAATAAGAATAAAGAATCTCATCTATAATTTCTTATCCAATATCACTTTTTTTCGATATTCTTTAGGAGAAAAACCAACATGTTGCTTAAACATTTTGCTAAAGGATACAGGGTTTTGAAATCCAAGTAAAAAGGTTATATCAGTCATATTTTTTTCTGTGTTTGATAATAGTTGCTTTGCTTTTTGTATTCTAAATTCTGAAATATGCTGATGAGGTGTTCTACCATATATTTGATAGTAAGTTCTTAATAAATGGTTAGGTGATAAACAAGCAACTCTAGCAACTTCATCTAGTTTTATAGGTTGATTAAAATATGATCTAATATAATCATGTGCAATACTCACCCTTCTATATAGTTCTTCACGAGTAGTATTACGAATTGCATGTATTGATTCAATTTTTTTATATGTATTAAAGTGTTCATTTAAAATAGAAAACATTATCTTATGAAATTGTTCCTCATAGCCAACGGAATCTATATCAAGAGTAGGTAATCTATGTTTAAAAGTTTCCAGTTGAGAGGATAAAGTTTTATTTTTATAATAGGTTTTTTCAAAAAAACCAATAGAACTTGTATCCTTAAATGGATCGGTTAAAAGACTATCCTGTGTTTCATTTAATGAGTAATAGACTTCTTCTGCAAATCCATTTTTAAAGAAAACACAAAAGGATTCTACAATTTTAGTTTCATCAATGGATATTGTGTATGCGCCTTCATTAAGGAGTAGGTATCTACTCTCTTCAACAGCAAAAAAGCCTTTATTAGTCTTATAATGGGCTTTACCATTGAAGAATGTTTTAATGGATAGTTGACCAATACCCTCCCAGTAAAACCCGTCACTTTTTGCATGTAACACGAAATTGGTAGAATCATTTTTTGTCATAATATAATCTCCATAGGTAACTTATTTTTCTATAGTAATATTATACATAATAATGGGATTTTAAGTATGTTCATATATATTACCAATGAATTTGGGTCATAAGTAAATGAGGTTTTTATTCTATACAAAGAAATAAATGACACCTAGACTGCACTATGTCTAGGTGTCATTTATTTTGTCATGAGATGTATCCGAGGTCTAAAGAAACGGTGTTAGGAAATTTTGTCCTTGCAAAGAGCTTCACTCAAGTTAGTTTCATTGTTTTGGTCACTTGATTCGGATTTATAAAAATCTTGTTTATCCAAGAACACGGTGGCCAAGGTACCCCCAACCAGACCCCAGAATGGCGCTCCGATATGGAGAATAGAGATCCCAGAGATTGTGATTATAAAGGAAAAGAGGGCCCCTGATTTGAATGGACCAGAGAAACTCATTTTCAAAGAGTCAACCAGCACACTAATCATGGCGACGCCACCTAGTAATTGAATTAATGAGGCAGGAATGACATGTGGAATTTGCGAAGCTATTGGAGAGAATAGAGCTAATAGACAGGATAATACTCCTAATACAATAGCAGCGACATACCTATGTTCAAGTTTGCCTGATTCTTTGTTAACAAGTAAGCCCGTCATGGGACCTGCAATACAGGCTGGGTGGCCCCCCAAAAAAGCATTTATAATGGTACCAATTCCGCTCCAATTGGTCATGGCATTGATCGGTGGACGATAGCCATGGGTCTCTAACATAGCAATCCCTTGGGCATTTTGAATGGCAATAACCGTTAAGAGTAATGGAATGACAAGTTCCCCTACAACGGAAAAACTAAATGATGGGATGATAAAATGGGGAATGCCCATTGTTATATGGAGAGGCTGTACAGAAACATTCGGCAAAAATTTAAGACAAAGAATTGCCGCAATGATCGCCCCTAATATAGGCGGAAACTTTTTTGAAAATCGTAAGAAAAAAGAAAGAGCAAGAAAGACAAGTAACGGGATTCCGTTGAGTAAAGGATTTTTTACAACCGAGCCGATCATTTCAGTTCCGAAAGGGAGTAAGACGCCTGACACCATCCCCATCATAACTGGCATAGGCAAAACCTTCATCCATTTTGTAACAAGGCCAGATAATCCTAAAAGAAAAATAAGGATCCCGGTTATAATATAGGCTCCTACCACTTGGTTGAAAGAATAATGGGTTAAGCTTGAGCCGACAAGAATGGCTCCAGGTATTGAAAAGGCATAGCCTATGGGTTGTCCATAATATAAGGAGACGATGAGCGTTAGGAGTCCCCCCGTTCCATAAATGGCGAAAATCCATGAGCTGGTTATGCTACCAGACAAATGACCTTTTGCAGCAGCTTGTAAAACAATTAATAATGGTCCTGCTGAACCAAATAGCCAGGCCACAAATCCATTCGATATATTCCCAACCGATAAAAGCTTTGGAAATTGTATGGTATTTTTTTGAACAACAAAGTCACACTCCTTCAACTAATGAATTACACTACATCTTAGTGTATACTCAATTTATCAATACTTAAAATATCTGTTTTGTCTTTTTGCTATATCTTTTGAGTATGATGGAGGTTTCATATTGGATATTCGACAGTTAAAATACTTTGTCACTATAGCAGAAGAAGGTAAGATCACGACCGCTGCAAAGAAATTAAATATTGCTCAACCCCCTTTGAGCAGACAACTCAAACAAATGGAAGAAGAGCTAGGCGTCATTTTATTTGATCGAGATAACAAAAGTCTTAATTTAACCTTGGAGGGGGAAAGATTACTTCTTCGAGCAAAAGAACTTTTAAATAAACTTGATGAAACAATGGTTGAAGTTCAAGAATTGAGGAAAGACGCCAGTGGGATTTTATCTGTTGGATCCAATCTTTATTGTGCATCTTTAATTCTTTCTAAGGTGGTAGATATTCGTGAGAAAAATCCTGGCCTTACTTTCAAAGTATGGGAAGGTGAAACGATTCATCTCATAAAAATGTTATCTAAACGTCAGATTGAGATTGCGATAACAAATAGTCCAATAACAGAAAAAAGTATCTCTCAAATGACATTGAAAAGTGACCCATATGTGCTTGTTTTACCTGAAAAATGGATGTGGAATGGATCAGAACAATGCAGGTTAGAGGAAATTATCGATTTGCCATTGATTCTTCTACGACCAAACTATGGTTTAGGTGCGTATGGACAAATTGTCAATGAATTTCAACGGTTAGATTTAGAACCAAATATACTGTGCGAATGTCAGGATTTAATTATGTTACTTGGCCTCGTTTCATCGGGGTTTGGTGCAACGATCTTACCACTGTCGTTATTATCCCTCCATTCATTGGGAGGATTGAGAGTCATTCAGCTAAAGGATCAGACCTTAATATCTGAACCTAAAGTAATTTGGAGGAAGAATAGTTACTTATCAAAAGCAGCAAAAGAATTTTTAAATCTTTTTTAGACACTAAAATTATTTACTCAAAAGTAAAAGACTTCAACGTTGAAAAATGGCAAATAAAATGAAACAGGTATTAGTTTTGACTGTGGTAAAGTAGATCATTAAATGAAAAATAAAATATATTCATGGTTTTATAACATCATTTAGATTCGTTACGGAGAACCGTACCATAAGTAAATGAGGTTTTTTCGATAAATTTTATGGAGAGGTGCCGTTTTGTTATCTGATTAGCTGTATGAACATTCATTGGGTGAATAGTTGTTTTTACTCCTGCAATGAATTTGCTTTTTTGTTCAATCAGGATATCTTATCAAGCTGAAGAAAATCTTGATTGAACAAATATAAAAAATGATTGGAGTCCTCTTATATGCATAGTTTTACTTACTTTTAATATTCTCCTTTAATCACAAAAAACGAGCCGCGAATTGTTCCAGCTAGTTTAGTTCTGCCTGGCAAACTTAAACTTTCCTTCTAATTCCTTTGGTATCTCCATACCCTTGAGAAAGCTTAAAACCAACGGCCCGCTTCTTAGTGTCATCAACCGTATACATGAGAAAGACCATCCTCATAAAAGACTTTGGCCATATTGATATTTTCCACCTGAAAACGCGACGTTTCTAATGGTTTGGCCGCAAACTCAATATCACGTTCTTCTTTCAAAAATCGGTTCACATAATCAAGTGTCTCGCAGGACGCTAGCTGGTACAACCGTAAAGTCATGCTTGTATTTGTTCATATAGCAGCGGGCATCATTAGCACGTAAACCAGCAAGAGTTTCTGTGACAGGTGAAGACTCTAAATCAACCGTAGACACATTTTTAAAATCTACAATATAGGACAATTCCATCCCTCCAGTTATCTCTTTATTTCCTAACAACAAGTATCCACATTTCTCCAAATACTAAGCCGTTACGCTGCCCCATCACAACCCTTGCATTTGGCCCGCCAACATAGGCAAAATTCTTTGCTTCTGGCAAGACTTGACCAAAAGCAATACCAGTAAGCATATTACTCAATGTATCAGCGGTCACTGCTTCCCCTTTTACAACGAGGTATTCTCCACACTTGGTGACATAACAGAGAAAGTTACATTTAATAAATAAAATTCTTGAGGTCAGTTTTCTTTATAGGAAACTGACCTTTTTAATTGGCACAACTACTTCTATTTTTACATTGACCGGCCATAAATAGAGGCGGCTGGTTTTAACAATACAGACACGAACTTACGTACACTGACCAATAACCCCAGCATAAGGAACTTTAATCCTTTTTTTGTAAAAGCTCTAATTTATGGACAAACATTGAAGTATGTAAAGTCTCTAGACTGTTTTCAACCACAGATGATTTTTTCTTCCATCATTGTATTTCGGACAGAATGAGAATTTTTTTTTTCGGAATAATACTATTGATTGAATTTTAATACATGGAGGGTGAAATGAATGGATAATCAAAAATTAGCTGCCCATGAGTCCTTGGACTTACATGAAGTCATTAATTTTAAGACGCTTTGTGTAGGGAAATCGAAATTAATGCAAGGATTGGTTTTTGATGATGATTTGAGAAATTTAATGAAAAAAGATGTTGAACAATCGATACAAGCGCTTGGACAGTTACAGGAAGTCTATAAACGAGCACCATTCGAAGCTCCTGTTCCTGAAAACCGCCCAACACCAACAGTAAACTTGAAAGGAGTGCATATGCATTGAACAATGACTATTTAGACCCAATAAACTCCATACATGTACCTGAGCTTGCAGACACCACTTTTGCTATGGACTTCCTTCTTCGTGCAAAAGAAGGGGTTCGGAATATTGCTGTGGCATTAACAGAATCCGCGTCACCGGATGTTAGGGCCCTTTTACGGGATCAGCTAATGCAGGGGATTGCGATGCATCAGGAAATTACAGAACTTATGATTAATAAAAAGTGGTTCCATCCATACGAACTAAGTGAACAGTATAAACTAGATCAGCTCTCTGCCAATAATACGGTCATGATTGGCAAAATGAATCTATTCCCTGTGGAGACTAATAGAAAAGGTTTGTTTGCCCAGACACCTGATGAACATTCTGATAAACAATAACAAAGGAGGCTGTATAGAATGAAGGCTGTAACGTATCAAGGCATTAAAAACGTTGAAGTGAAGGAAGTTGAAGACCCGAAGATTCAAAAGCCTGATGATATGATCATTAGAGTAACCAGTTCAGCTATCTGTGGTTCCGATCTACATCTAATACATGGGATGATTCCTAATCTGCAGGAAAACTATGTCATTGGTCATGAGCCAATGGGAATCGTTGAAGAGGTGGGACCAGAGGTTACGAAGCTGAAAAAAGGTGACCGTGTAATTATTCCATTTAACATTGCATGTGGTGAATGCTTTTACTGCCAAAACCATTTGGAAAGCCAATGTGATAATTCCAATGAAAACGGAGATATGGGAGGATTTTTCGGTTATGCAGGAATAACTGGCGGTCACCCAGGAGGGCAGGCAGAATATTTGCGGGTGCCTTTTGCTAACTTTACTCATTTCAAAATCCCTGAGTCGGTTGAAGAACCTGATGAAAAGCTTGCAGTTATTGCGGATGCGATGACTACTGCATTTTGGACTGTTGACAATGCGGGGGTAAAGAAGGGAGATACAGTTATTGTTCTGGGCTGCGGTCCGGTAGGACTTTTTGCACAAAAATTTTGCTGGTTAAAAGGTGCAAAACGTGTGATCGCCGTTGATTATGTGGACTATCGTTTACAGCATGCGAAACGTACGAACAACGTGGAAATCGTAAATTTTGAACAATATGAGAATACAGGCATGCATCTGAAAGAAATCACTAAGGGTGGAGCAGATGTTGTCATTGATGCGGTAGGCATGGATGGAAAAATGACTGATATGGAATTCCTTGCAAGCGGCCTCAAACTGCATGCCGGAGCATTTAGTGCGTTTATCATTGCTTCACAGGCCGTTCGAAAAGGCGGGACAATCCAAGTTACAGGTGTTTATGGCGGAAAATATAATGGATTCCCAATGGGTGATATTATGAACCGCAATGTTACCATCAAGACGGGACAAGCCCCTGTCATCCACTATATGCCATATATGTTTGAATTAGTCCAAACAGGCAAAATTGATCCGGGAGATGTAGTGACTCATGTTCTACCGCTCAGTGAAGCCAAGCATGCTTACGAAATCTTTGACACCAAAATGGATAATTGTATAAAAGTCATATTGAAACCATAAGAAGGAGGTTTATCATGAATTACGCCTTACATGAAGTTCTTGAGGTCCATGAAATGGCTGTATTTAAGACCACTTGTTTAACTAAGTCCAAAACTATGAAAGCCCTGGTTACGGATGAAAGGCTACAAGGTATTATGCAGCAGGACATTGATGTGTCCAGTAGACAGTTACAGGAATATGCTTCTATTTTATCTAACGCAAAGCAGCAGTGAGGAGATGAATAATATGAATCCAATTATTGAAAATTTAACTGGCATGAATGCACTCTCTGACCAAGTAATTGCCATGGATTTATTGATTTCAGCAAAAAGCGGAGTCAGGAATTATGCAATGGCAGTTACCGAATCAGGCACACCTGAAGTGAAAGAAATCCTAACCCGCCATTTAGTGGAGGCGATTGATATGCATGAGCAAATCTCTGCTTATTTGACAGAAAAAGGATACTACCACGCTTGGAATCCGAATGAACAATTCAATTTAGATGTTCAAAATATCAATACAGCATTAAATTTACCAACTCTATAAACAATGAAAGGAGGCTGACCCTTAGCCTCCTTTCATTTTGACTTACATTCGATTTTCACTGTCAGTTATATATGCCATGGTTCATCGCACAAATAAACTGGCATACTCAAAGTATGTGCCGCAAGGGGAACTGTTACGACAACGGTTATAGAGAATTTCTTGGGTATCCTGAAATCCGAACTGCTCTATCTTAAGAAATTTGAAAGTGTAGAACACTGCTTTAAGTTCGAACTTGAAAAATATATAGAATCCTATAATCACAAACGTATCAAGGCAAAACTAAAAGGCCTGAGCCCGGTTCAGTACCGAGTTTAGACCTTGCAAGCTGCCTAACCTGAGTTAACCTGTCTAACTTTATGGGGTCACTTCAGATCAGCAGCCGGCTTTATATTTAAATCCAATTGCAATTATCGAGTAACCCGTTTATCGGGAAACCTCATTGTTTTTATACTCTCTACAAACAGGTTTTTAAGCAAAACCTTCTAGTACAATTTTACCAATCGCTGTATTGCTCTCCAAAAATTTGTGGGCTTGACGGAGATTTTCTGCTGAGATCGGTCCAAGGACTTCGGCCAGTGTTGTCTTTAATTTTTGATGGTCCACAGCATCAGCAATACGATTAAGCAATAGATGCTGCTCAATCATATCATCTGTTTCGTAAACAGGGCGAGTAAACATAAACTCCCACACGAAGGTGACGCTTTTTTGCTTAAGCAATTTGAGGTCCAGCGGAGAAGTTGGATCATCAATTGCGCACACAACCCCTTGCGGAGAAATAGCTTCGCTAATACCGGCCCAGTGTTTTTCCAAAGCATTCAGGCAAAAAATGTACGGAACGTTTGTAAATCCAATTGCTTGAAGTTGTGGAAGGAGCGGGTCATGGTGGTTAATGGTATAGTCCGCGCCCATTGATTTAACCCAGTTAACAGTTTCCGATCGGGAAGCAGTCCCGATTACAGTAAGCCCCGCTTGTTTTGCAAGCTGAGTGGCAATGGAACCTACACCCCCGGCTGCACCAATGATTAGCAGAGCCTTTCCTTTGTTAGCGCCCGGATCTTGGGAAATAGACATTCGGGTAAATAACGCTTCCCAAGCTGTAATGGAGGTTAGGGGAAGAGCTGCGGCTTCCACAAAACTTAAGGAAGCAGGCTTGCGCCCAACGATTCGTTCATCGACCAGATGGTATTCACTGTTTCCGCCTTGTCGTGCAATACTGCCAGCATAAAAAACTTCATCTCCCGGACGAAACAATGAACAGTCCGGTCCTGTCTCTTCGACGACTCCTGCTACATCCCAACCTAGAATTTTAGGAACTTCCTCAACTCTTTCCTTAGGAGCTCTAACCTTTGTATCAACAGGATTGACCGATATGGCCGCAACTTTGACCAAAATGTCTCGCCCCGTTGCTTTTGGTTTTTCTACAACTACGTCCACCAGGCTTTGGGGATTGTCAATTGGAAGGTAACGAGTTAATCCTACCGCCTTCATTGTATTCATGAATAAACACATCCTTTCCTTATTAGTATACCCGTTATGAGTAGTGGCTTAAAATAATTACGATTAGCCTATAGTTCCTAAGCATCAGTGAAATTTAGTATTTATATAGATGTGAATGAGGTGTTAATAGTATGGAAGTTTAACCTTACAAGTGCCGTTTTATCTTTTAATCCCAGGTTCACTTTAGATCCAACCCTTTCTATCCGGCGTCTATTGTGAATCTATATGAACAATAACTTTTAGTCATAAACAAATGAACTATGGCTGATTTTCTGCTCTAATACTCAGGTAAAGAAGGGAAACCACTAAGATGGTTTCCCTTATAATGTTCCGTCTTGTTTGGTATAAGGGATATTCTTATACTTGCTGAGCAAGGACCATTATCATCACGTTTCCCATTTTTTGTTAAACAATTCAAGGATTAAGAGATGGAATGAGATAAGCGAACTCCTTATACAATAGGAAGCCAGCCGGGGATGCCAGTATAGTACTCCCACATTTTATCAGAAATAGCCAGTTCTTTTTGATCTTTTTTAGATAATGTTGTACGGATTTTTTCTTCTTCACCGGCTTGTACTTTTTGTACCCACTGAGGTTCCATTATCAATTCTCTCCCTAAAGCGATTAAAGGAACACCTGTTTCAAAGGCACTCATCACTTCATCGGGTGTTCTCAACATCCCAACACCCATTACAGGAACACGGTCGCCGACACGTTCATGGATCATAACAACCCGGGATGTCTCATCGTTATCATCACGGATTGACCCGTTCCAAAAGCCGCCGACAGAAATATGGAGATAATCCAGCTCCTGGTCCGCTAACTTGTCCACTAATTGCAGCGTGTCCTCCATGGTGATGCCAGGGTTCTCCCTTTCTTCAGGCGATAACCGATAGCCGATGATAAAAGGTTTTGTTGCATGGTCTGAAACTGCTTTTCTAACAGCGTCAACTACAGCAAGCGGGAAGGACATACGTTTTTCCAGTGTTCCACCCCACTTGTCAGTTCTGCGATTAGAATGTGGAGAAAAGAATTGCTGGATCAAATACGTATTGGCACCATGGATTTCAACTCCATCATAACCAGCTTCGATTGCTCTTCTGGTTGCTTCACCAAATGCTTTAATGATTTCATCGATTTCGTCTGCTGTCATTTCGCGAGGTACCACGGCATCGTCCCGTTCCGCTGCTACCGCACTCGGAGCAATTGGTTGACGATCGAGCAATTCTTCAGGCGGACACATTCTGCCGCCGTGAAAAATTTGTAAAATCGCCTTTGAACCTTTTTCCTGTATAGCTGTTGCCACACGTCTTAAACTGGGAATCAGGGAATCGGAATCTGCACCAAATTCACCCGGGAATCCTTTGCCATTCCTGGTGACGTATGTGCATGCGGTGATGACCGCTCCTACACCCCCGGCACGTTCTTGATAATACGCAACTTCTTCGTCTGATACTTCACCATTTTCATGTGCCGCCGTATTGGTCATAGGTGCCATAGTA
Source organism: Peribacillus deserti (assembly GCF_002863585.1). GTDB lineage: Bacteria > Bacillota > Bacilli > Bacillales > DSM-1321 > Paraperibacillus > Paraperibacillus deserti_A. The sequence continues at coordinate 59,867 of NZ_PGUY01000038.1, forward strand.
ATACGGTTCTTTATTTCAACTCCAGAACGGAAGGTAAATGGTTTAAAAGCAGCTTCATATTTTGGGTTCATCTTTTTTTCTCCTTTTGTTTACATCAAATTTGTTAAAGGGTTTTGCCTTTTAGCAAATGGATACATTGACTACAAAAACTTCTTTGACCCATACTTTTTATATACTATACAAAAAATTCATAGAGATACATTAAAAGCTTGCCCATGAGGTCGGCCAATTTTGACCTATTTTAGCTGAGTAATTTCAGCCAATATTTCATAGGAATGGAGGCGGGCCTTGTGATCGTAAATCTGGGCGATTGCCATGATTTCATCGGCTTGACTTTCATGCATAAACGCTTCCAGCTTTTCTTTTACGGTTTGAGGACTGCCGACAATCGAAGTTCCTAATTGATTCTCAAGGGCAGCCATTTCATAATCGCTCGCTATATCATTAATATTATCCACTGGCGGCTGCAATGGGACTTCCTTCCCGCGCATCAAATTCAAGAACTGCTGCTGCAAAGTTGTAGCAAGCCGCTCAGCTTCCTGATCCGTATCAGACGCAATGATGTTTAGCCCTACCATTGCATGCGGTTTATCCAGAACTTTAGAAGGCTTAAACGAACGGCGGTACAGCTGGATAGCCGGCAGTGTGTTATGCGGCGAGAAATGGCTCGCAAATGCAAACGGCAGTCCAAGCTCTCCCGCCAGCTGGGCACTGTATCCGCTTGAACCTAACAGCCAAACAGGTATGTTTAGTCCCTGACCCGGAATGGCTTTAACATGGCTATATCCTTGTGCCAGGGAAGGGTCAAAGTAATTCCGGAGCTCAGCCAGCTGCTCAGGGAAATCTTCTCCTGAACTTCTCAAGTCTCGTCTTAATGCACGTGCGGTAAGCTGATCAGTGCCTGGTGCACGGCCCAAGCCAAGATCGATACGTCCTGGATATAAGGATTCCAGAGTACCAAATTGCTCAGCAATAACAAGAGGTGCATGATTCGGCAGCATAATGCCGCCTGAACCTACCCGGATTTTTGATGTACCTGCTGCAACATGGGAAATGACTACCGATGTTGCAGAGCTGGCGATAAATGGCATATTATGATGCTCAGCGAGCCAATATCGGTTATACCCTAGCTTTTCTGCGAGCCGGGCCAGCTCCAACGTATTGCGAAAAGAATCAGCCGGCGTACTTCCATCTGCAATTGGAGAGAGATCCAGGACCGAGAATGGAATATCCGTAATTTGTTTTGTATCATTTTCAGGCATATGCTCATCTTCTTTCTTTAAAAATTTCGTTTCAAACCTATATAAGAATTTACAGATTGTTTTCTTTGTCTTCTTTGTACTGCTTCCATCTAAATCACATTAATGAACTCATTTAATATCTGCAGAAAATACATCCTTTATTAGACCAGACACTGTTCAATTTACTGCAGCCTGAGCCAAAATTTCATAAGAGCGCAGCCGTGCCTTATGATCAAAAATCTCTGTATGGGCCATAATTTCATCAGGGTCAGTCTTTTCTATTAATTCATGGAGCTGCTGCTTTACACCTGCAGGGTCCCCGATAATGGAAGTGAAAAGCTGTTCTTCAACCGCCCTGCGTTCATTATCGTTCCAAAGCTCGTCCATAGTATCAACAGGAGGCAAAATGGGCGAAGGCTGTCCGCGGGTTAACAAAAGAAATTTTTGATACATCGAAGTGGCAAGCCTTTCTGCCTCCTGTTTTTCATCAGCAGCCACCACTTGAACGGCTAACATTACATAAGGCTCCTCCAAAAATTGAGACGGACGAAAATAATCCCGGTACAGTTTTATGGCCTCCATCATGTTACCCGGAGCAAAATGTCCCGCGAAAGAGAATGGTAACCCAAGTATTCCAGCCAATTGTGCACTATAAAACCCTGAACCTAACAGCCAAATAGGCACATTTGTTTTTTCGCCGGGAATGGCGTGAAAACTAAATGAACCATCCTCAGTGGCTGTTCCTGTACCATAAAGATAGGCGATAAGCTCCTGAAGCCGGGCTTCAAATTCAGGTTCACCAGCAACCCGCTGCCGCAATACATTTGCTGTATATTGGTCGGTACCGGGGGCCCGCCCCAATCCAAGGTCGATCCGGCCAGGGAAGAAGGTTTCCAATGTTCCAAATTGCTCAGCCACGGAAAGAGGAGAATAATGGGAAAGCAGCATTGCGCCTGATCCAATACGCATTTTTTCCGTGACAGAGGCTACTCGTCCAATAACGATTGGGGATGCTGAACTCGCCATTCCTGCCCAATTATGATGTTCAGCAAGCCAAAACCGTTTATATCCCCACTGCTCTGTTTTCTTTGCTAGATCAAGCGTGTTTCGAAGGGAAAGTTCGGCTGATCCTCCCTCGACAATTGGGGAGGGATCTAGTACTGAAAGTTGTATTTTCTTTGTCATCATTCATCCTCCTTTTATACAATTGAATTTTTTAAAGCTGGCCTGTACCTTTATGGGTTGGAAAGTAGGGTAAAACAAATTCTCCAAGTTCCTGGATTACTTCCTCTGGAGGGCGCTTGGAAAAATACAGAACAAACGCCAAATGGTTGACGCCAATCGCTTGAAATTGATGAAGCAGATCAACTAAACGGTTTCTTCCTACGGAATAGCCTAAGGGTATGGGGACAGGCATTGCATCGGGATTTTCCAATAAATCGATGAACAAGCTTTGAGAGAAGGGTTTAAAATCTCCTGGAGCATGAACTTCAGTTAAAGCACGATAATCCTGGATAAGCTGCGCCTGTTGATTAATGCTTCTTGGGTATTGAAGCCACCCATCCCCATTCCTGGCTATCCAATTGATAGACTGATTACTAAATCCAGTCACCATGGTCGGAATTGAAGATACAGGCTTTGGGATTAACCTCATATCTGTACCATCAATCAGCCCTCTGTTGCTGTGGATTGTCGGCTGATCCTCTTTTAACAGCCGGTCGAGAATTTCAAAATTTTCTTTAAACAACGGGCCGCTTTCTTGCTTAGATATCCCTAAAGCTGTAAAGTCTTTTTCCCTGTCCCCTGATGCCACCCCCATAATCAATCGGCCTGGAAACAATTCATCAATGGATGCAGCTTCCTTGGCTACCCTGACGGGGTGGCGCAAAGGGAGAACTACACTTCCTGTCACTAACGCAATGTGCTTCGTATAGGCAGCAAGATACGTCAAATAAATCCATAAATCGTACTTTTGGCCGTTATCATCAATATTCAAATTCTGCATCGTAATATCACGGAGCCATAATGAAGCAAAGCGATATTCCTCAATTTTACGGGCAAGCTCCAGCTGATTCTCCATAATCGGATTTTTAGACATCCTGGCAGTCGGGAGGGTAAATCCGAGTGTCATTTTGTCTTTCTGGTACATGCTGTTATAGGCACGATGATGTTGAAAACTCACTCTTGGCCCTCCTTAAACGGTTATATTTTTAAGCCTATATACTTTTCAAACTGTTCAATGGTTTTCTGATTGCGTCGATAATAAGTCCATTGTCCGATTCGCTTCATTTCCACCAGCCCGCTTTGCAATAGGATGGACAAATACTGGGAGGTGGTGGACTGTGATAGCCCTGCTTTGATGCGAATATCACTAACACAAACACCGCCATCAAAGCCTTTTTCTTTTATAACATGAGCCTGCGGGGAAAAATTATTATCAGGTTCTTTCAACATTTGAAGAATATTTACTCGTATTTGATTTGACAGAGCCTTGAAAATTTCAACTGCCTGTTCGTCATTTAGGATATTTGATTCCCGATTCAACGGTGCCCGCCCCTTTCTGATCTTATTAAAATTTATTTTGCTTGGAATGCGTATAAACTAATCGAACAAAAGGATATCGGTAATTTGCGATATCTCTATATTATGTTCCTTTATACCCAAAATCAAATTTTATGCTTTATACAGGACCGGGAAACGGCTATAAAGGAACTACACAACTTAGCTTAGAGAACAGGTGCCGGGAGATGAGGCTGATTTTTCCTATCTTTTAAATGGTTTGGAATGGTATACAAGAAGAAAAAGTTGGTCCAGCAATTGGTCGAATTTCATCTGAAGGCACTGGGCGCAACAAGCATATTATGTGAATTTCAATTATCGAGTAGGTAGGTTAGGAAATGATTTATGCAGGATTAGGGTTGAAGGGGAATGGAAGGGTAAATGAAATACTTGGTCAAGGACATGCTATTCATGATTTTGGTGCTACCTTTATATACAATTCACCAAATTCAAAAAAATATTCCTGAGAAATTCCTTTTGAATTTATATTTATATCAAGACCAAAAGGCTGTTCCATAATTGGAGGTCCATCATTATATAAAACGCAGGAAGAAGATTGGCAAGAGTATCCTGGCAAAGATTCTATAGAGAAACTTCTTCAAATGGTTCTCAGAAAGATCAACAATAGTACAACTATTAACTTACCTAATGTTATTAAAAATGTTTCAAAAGTTAGTGAATAGCTTAGTTATGATTGATAAATTTTTTGTTTACCGTTTGCATAGGTACGGTGAGCCTTATCATAGTTTTCATACATTGATATAAGACTGGCACATAGACATGGTCATATTAATTAGGTTTATGTTCCGTCGAAACTAAATCTTATATTGTTATATTGTGCTGAAGTTACTGAAGTAGATCCTTGGCTTTCCCAGTAATAAAAATAGGCAAGCATAAAAAGCATTTCATTAATAGCTCTCTAACATGTGAAAAATGGGAATTATAATTTTCCCTTTTAAAAAAATCTTAGATATAATAAAATGCAGAAAATGGCGCTTGAGATCTCATAATACAGTTGAATGCTGAAAAAGGTCGGGGTAATGTTGCAAGACAAGATGAAGACTATTAAACTTTCTAGTGTAGATTAGTCCATTTAAGCAGAAGACGAAAAAGGTCTCAGCTGGAAAAAACTGAATTTATACAGACATGTTCAAAAAGTATGTTATTTTAGATAATAATAATTTTAAAGTACTTTTGAATTATTTTTGAAGAAGACCAAGAAAATAATAGGTGTCGTTTGAATCGAACAAGATCCTTTAAGGTGAGTGAAACTTATGATGGAAGAGGTATTGAGGCAAGTCCAAGAGGGCAAATTAAGTGTTTCGGAAGCTAAGGAAAAGTTAGCCACATATGAGAATTTAGGTTTTGCAAAAGTTGACCATCACCGGAAGAATCGCCAAGGATTCCCAGAAGTGATTTATGGAGAAGGGAAGACTAAAGAACAAATCTTCTCTATTATTAAGGCTATTAGATCTAATAATAATGATGTGTTAGTTACACGAATTTCAAAAGAAAAAGCTGATTATATTCTTCGTGAGCATCCTGAATTTATTTATCATGAAATAGCACAGATTCTCTTCTGGAAAGAGAACACAACAAGTAGTAAGGAACCTTACGAAGGGTATATTGCGATTGTTTGTGCTGGAACATCAGACCTACGAGTAGCAGAAGAAGCTGCAGTTACAGCTGAAGCATTAGGAAGTGAAGTTCGCCGCTTTTATGACGTAGGAGTCGCTGGGATTCATCGTTTATTTGATAATATTGAACAAATACAACAAGCGACGGTCTCAGTAGTAGTAGCAGGAATGGAAGGAGCTCTTCCAAGTGTAGTTGGCGGGCTCGTATCTCATCCGGTAATTGCCGTTCCGACAAGCGTTGGTTATGGTGCAAATTTCAATGGCTTGTCAGCATTGCTGACCATGTTAAACTCTTGCGCATCAGGCATCAGTGTTGTGAATATCGACAATGGATTTGGGGCTGCTTACAACGCTGTACTGATAGATAATATAGCAAAAAAAGGAGCCCAAAAGGGATGAAAACACTTTATATCGATTGTTTTTCAGGGGTTAGCGGTGATATGTTCATTGGAGCTCTCTTAGATGCAGGTGCAGATCCGTCTATTTTAGAGAAAGAACTAAAAAAGCTAAATTTTGAAGATGAATATGAATTGACTTGGAAAAAAATCGTGAAGAATGGGATCACAAGTACTAAATTTGATGTAGTTTTAGCACAGCCTGATCACCATCATGAACATAACCATCATCATGGAGATGACCACGACCATGAACATGATCACCATCATGAACATAACCATCATCATGGAGATGACCACGATCATAAACACAATCACCATCATGAACATGACCATCATCATGGACATGATCACCATCACGATCACGATGATCACCATGGACATGACCACCATCACCGATCATACAGTGATATTATAAAAATGATTGAATTATCCGAATTAGCAGTCGAAGTGAAAGCGATGTCATTGAAAATCTTTCGGAAAATTGGTGAAGCGGAAGGACATATCCATGGTGTTCCTTTAGAAACCGTTCATTTTCATGAAGTGGGTGCAGTCGATTCAATCATTGATATTGTCGGAGCTGCGATCTTAATTCATCAATTAGGCATAAAAAAAATAAAATCTTCATCCATTCCTGTAGGCTCAGGGAAAATACATATTGATCACGGTATTTATCCAGTTCCTGCTCCAGCCACCTTAGAAATATTGAAAAATGTACCGATCGAACAAAGTAATGTAAGATTTGAACTTACAACACCAACAGGTGCAGCGATCGTTGCTGTACTGGCAGAAGAATTTTGCACAATTCCGTCAATGGAAGTAAAGTCAATCGGATATGGTGCCGGAACAAAAACCTTTAAAGACCGTCCAAATGTTCTCCGTGTAATCATTGGAGAATAGTCCATTGTGAAGGAAACAGATATGATTTTTCAAAATATGAAAAAAACACTAAAAAAAGATGAAAAGACTATGGCTAATGTCCTTTTCTATAAATATGTACGAGAGGAGTATAAACGTGGAATCTAGTCCTTCTAACAATGAACATATTGATGAAGAAATGGTCAAGATGGAAGTAAATCTGGATGATGTGCCAGGAGAGTGGCTCGGTTATGTTATGGACTTACTTTTTGAAGCAGGGGCAAATGATGTATTTTATACACCTATTTATATGAAAAAAAATCGGCCGGGAGTTCTACTGCAACTCCTTTTAACACGTCATAAAATAGATAGAATGAAAGAAATTTTATTTAAAGAAACAACTACATTGGGTGTCCGCTATTATCCATTAACGGTTCATCGGCTTGAAAGGCAGTTTAAGAGCGTCGAGACTTCTTGGGGGCCTTTGACAGTTAAGGAAGGATACTATGATGGAAAACTCGTACAAGTAGCTCCAGAATATGAAGAGTGTAAAGAAATTGCCAGAATTCATAATATCCCGTTAAAACGCGTGTATGAGCAGGTTTGGAAAACGATCAATAATGATTAAATAAATGTTAGAAAACGGATAAAGGGTTTTAGACCTTTATCCGTTTTTTTAATGACCTTAGAAGAGATAAAGGTTAGATAAACGATAAGAGGAGCATTTGTCCTTCCTAACTGATAACTGTTGAAAAACAAAACAAAATGTCCTCTTGACAACAATATTCGAAAAAAGATAAAATGATAGCGTTCACAATGTGATGCGATTACCAACAGTTCCAGCTTGGTTCTGTATTATGTGTATCATAAAGTGAAGCATGTGTTGCAATATTATCTCTTTACCAAACTGTTAAGTTAATAGAACTTTTATAGCAGTATTCTTAAAACGCAATGCAATTAACTAAAGTTGATTCTTTATTTTCAACCCTTTTATGTAAGCACTTGCAATTATGAAGATGGAGATAAAAAAGCTTGAGTTATTTGGTAAAGGGCAGAAACATTACACCGTAAGGTAGGTCATAGGTAAAAGAAATAGGTTGCAGCACTTTTTATAAAAAAACACAACAAGTTTAGGGGGGGCACAAATGCCTTTAGTAATTATTGCAATAGGGGTATTATTATTAATTATTTTAATTATGGGCTTTAAATTAAACACATTTGTTTCGTTAATCCTCGTATCATTTATCGTAGCTTTATCGCTTGGGATACCTTTAACAGATGTTGTCAAATCAATTGAAAGCGGTTTAGGAGGGACTCTCGGCCATATAGCTTTAATATTTGGTATGGGGGCAATGCTAGGAAGGTTAATTGCGGATGCAGGCGGCGCCAATCGTATTGCGATTACCTTAATTGACAAATTTGGAGAAAAAAGAATTCAATGGGCTGTTTTATTTGCCTCATTCATTTGTGGTATTGCCTTATTCCTTGAAGTAACCATTGTATTATTAATTCCTATAATATTCTCCATTGCCAAAGAATTAAAAGTTTCCATTGTACACTTAGGTCTTCCAATGGTTACCGCTGCCTTAGCGACACATGCGTTCTTACCTCCACATCCGGGGCCGACTGCTGTGGCTGCCGAATATGGTGCAAATATTGGCTTAGTTTTAGTTTATGGAATTATTGTTGCCATTCCAACTGTTATTTTAGCAGGTGTCTTGTATCCAAAGCTTGCTAAAAAGATTGTGCCGACTGCTTGGACTAGAGAAGGCAGTGAGTCATTTGGGGTACAAAAAACATTTAAACTAGAAGAAACGCCTGGATTCGGTATCAGTGTATTTACAGCGCTATTCCCAGTTATATTAATGGCTATCGGTGCTACCGTTGATATCATTCAACCAGCTATCGGTTTTGAAGATAATATGCTAGTGAAAGTGATCCGTTTTATCGGGAACTCTTCAACTGCAATGGTACTTTCCTTACTATTGGCAATCTATACAATGGGACTGAACAGAAAAGTGCCAATGAAAAACTTAATGAATTCTTGTTCTTCAGCCATCAATTCATTAGGCATGCTGCTTTTAATTATTGGCGGAGGCGGTGCATTAAAACAAGTTCTTATTGATGGCGGTGTTGGTGATTATGTAGCCAAAATATTTGAAGGATCTAATATGTCACCTGTCTTTTTTGCATGGACTGTAGCGGCTATTTTACGTGTCTGCCTAGGCTCTGGGACTGTTGCCACTTTAACAGCAGCAGGGTTAGTTCTGCCGACACTTGGTACGATGCCCGATGTAAACTTGGAATTGGTGGCACTAGCAACTGGAGCCGGCAGTGCAATCGCATCGCATGTGAATGATGCGGGATTCTGGATGGTTAAAGAGTCTTTAGGTATGACCTTGAAAGAGGCATTTGGGACATATACCGTGCTTTCAACTGTTGTTGCTGTATCAGGCTTAGTATGTACTCTATTATTAGATATAATCTTATAAAAATAACTGAAGAAAACCATTTTATAGTCTCTATAAAGTGGTTTCTTTTGTATCTGTGCAAATATAAAAATACAAAGCTGTTTTTGTAAACTTTGTTGCTATTTATCCAACAATTTGAGTTGTTGATTTCTTCTCTAGGATGCTCGCTTTCCGCGGGGCTCACCTGATATAAAAGCGGAGGACGGTTCTTTTCACGAACTAATTTAATTGAGACAAAAATGATATGGTCTTTATTTAAGAAGTAGAATCACACTAGAAAGGCAGACACCTGATAAAGAAGACTTGCTGATTGGCAAGCGTTAGCGAAGACAGAAGCTTAGTCGCCCTTATGCGTAAGCCGCCATCTAAAGGCATGCTTTTGCCCGATGGCGGCTGGCTTATGAACGAAGGTGGCAGTTCGCAGCTGGATGTAGAGTCTCGACACCTGAAGCGAAGATCAACTTCTTATCAACAGTTCGGTATCACAATACCATTTAAAAACAACAATCTTTTAGAAAACAGCAATATATAAATAGACATTTAATGAAATCGCTTTAATAGCTGCTTTTCCTTTTTTAGAAGTTCGCTTATAATTTAGTAGTGTTGCAATTTGCAAATTTTATATTAGTTCTTTTGAAAAGAATAAGTGATTTTTTTAGTGGTAAAGTTACTAAACTTATTAGAATTCGTATAAATAGAGGTGGAATTAAGATGAAGGATAAGTATGAACGATTGAAAGAGATCCTGAAAGAAATGGGCAATGTTGTTGTTGCTTTTTCCGGTGGTGTTGACAGTACATTATTATTAAAGGTTGCAGTTGATGTTCTAGGAGTGGATAAAGTCTTGGCTGTTACAGCTGATTCTGAAACATACCCTTCAAGTGAATTAGAAGAAGCTAAGAAGCTGGCTAAAATGATTGGTGCAAGACACCTGGTTATTGAAACCTCTGAACTTAATATTCCTGGCTACGTGGAAAACGATCGGAACCGTTGCTATTTCTGTAAAAATGGGTTGTTCGAACAAATTGTACCAATCATGCATCAGCAGGGATTGGAAAATGTTGTGTATGGTTTAATTGCTGATGATATGAACGAACATCGCCCTGGGGTACGTGCAGCTAAAGAACATGGTGTTCGCGGCCCGCTCCAAGAAGCAAATCTTTATAAAGAAGAAATCCGTGAGCTTTCAAAACAATTAAGTTTGCCTACTTGGGAAAAACCATCATTCGCTTGTTTATCTTCGCGAATTGCATATGGTGAAAAAATCACACAAGAAAAATTAACAAAGGTTGAAAAATCTGAGGCTTTTATAAAAGCAATCGGAATTAGACAAGTGCGTGTTCGTACCCATGAAGAAATTGCCAGGATTGAAGTGGAACCTCAAGATATGCAGTTAGCTTTAACACACCACAAAGAAATCATGGAAGCCCTCCAGCGTTTCGGATATAAATATGTGACTCTTGATCTTCAAGGCTACGTCAGCGGCAGCATGAATAAAGTGTTGGCACCTACCCTTAATTAAAGGAACCCCTTTCAGAGACATTACTTTTAATCCTCTCTGAGGTCAATAAGCTTAGGAGGATTTTTCCGTATTAACAGACTGATTTTTGTATTTAGAAAGGGAAGGAGAAAATGATTAAAGCATTGGTTATTGTCCCTTATAAGGGATTGTTTGAAATGATGAAAGAGATCCAACATGAAGTGGAAGATATGGAATTAGATATTGAATTAGGGAATTTATATGAAGGAGTGGCTATCGCTAAGGCTGCGGAGAATAATGGCTATCATTTTATCATAAGCCGCGGCGGTACAGCATCCATGATTCAAGAGGCAGTATCTATACCAGTCATTGACATTCAGGTATCTGGCTATGATGTCTTACGCATCATAACACTTGTAAAAGGATTCTCACGAAAAGCTGCTATTGTTGGATTCACTAATATTACACAAGGTGCCGCTACGATATGTAAGCTTCTTGATTTAGATATTAAAACATTAACGATTGCAAAAGATATTGAGGTAACAGAAAAATTATCGAAGTTAAAAGAACATGGCTATGAAGTCGTAATCGGAGATGTGGTTACAGTACAAACTGCTAAGCAATTGGGGCTCGAAGGAGTGCTAATTACTTCAGGAAAGGAAGCTATTATTGATGCATTAGAAGAAGCGAGAAGGTCATATAGCATATTCTCGCGGCTTCAACTGGACGTTTCTTTATTTCAATCCATTCTCGACTGCAGCGATCAAGCCATAGGGGTTTTTAACAGAGAAGCGAAATTTGTTTATGGGAATGAATGTTTTCATAAAGAATTTCTTTGGATGAAGTTAGAGAATTCAGCGGATATTAAGAAGTTGATCCAGGAAACTGTATTATCACATGAGAGGCAAACAAAAACCGTTCACTTCGATCATTCATTCTGGAACATTTCAGCCTGTCCCAAAGATGATGCAGCAGTATTATTTTTTGAAAAAAACATTTCTAATCAAGCTATCCCACAGGATGGGGGCGTGCATCTGAAAGCCATAGAGTTTCACGCTTCCCCTTCATATATCCCTATTTCCGGAAAAAGCGTTATGATTCAGAATGTCATAAAGCAAATTGAGGAATGCGGTAAAAATGGAGCACCAGTGTGGATTTGCGGGGAAAAGGGTATTGGAAAAGAATTAGTTGCCCACTCCATTTATTCCAAACGAAAAAGAATGGATGAACCGTTTATTGTACTGCACTGCGACTTATTAAGTGCCGATCAGCTGAAAGCTTTAATGAACGAGGACTTTAATCAAAAACACGCCGATGGAGTAATTTACTTAAAGAATATTGATAAATTGACCCACGATATGCAAAAGGAATTATATCTTATTGTGACGGATGGAAATACTAAAAATCTGCAGTGGTTAGTGTCTTCTGAGAGCAATATTGAAGAAAAGGTTAAAAACGGAACTTTTAATCGTGATTTGTATAAGGAATTGGGGCAATTACAAATTTATATACCCCCTTTAAGGGAACGAAGAGAGGATATTGAGGATTTAGTTCATGTATTTATTTCTGAATTGCACCCCAAATATGGCAATGAAGTGGTTGGGATTCGAATGGATGCATTAGAGCAAATCGCGAAATTTAATTGGCCCGGAAATGTAGAACAGCTTAAAAATGTAATTGAACAATTATTTCTCCAAACAAACTCTTATTATATCGAGAAGGAAGATGTAGAAAGCGTCTTAAAACGATTAGAGGAGCAGGAGCATTATAACAATCCATTATCTTATATAGATATTAGCGGTACTTTAGAAGAAATTGAAAAACAAGTGATTACAAAAGTCCTTGAAGAGGAAGGATTAAATCAATCAAAAGCAGCTAAACGTTTAGGAATTAATCGTTCTACATTATGGCGCAAGCTAAAATCATAGCTTGCGTTTTATTGTACTAAATGAGAGTGTTGCAAATAACATCACATTTTACATTGTGAAACAGTTTTTATATAAATTCATTGCTAAATGCAACATTTTAATTTATTATTTAATAGTAAGTTTGTAAGCGTTTTAGATAGCCAAAGTAGCATAATATTGTGGTTAGGAAAAACCTAAACTGAATGTGAGTAATTTTAAATTAAATTGAATCCTTATCTAGCAAACCGAAAAAGGCGAATAAAGCCAAAAAAATAAATATGCAACTAAGAATGAAGTAATACGTAAAGGGGGTCGGTGTGCAGGTGAAATTAGCAGTTATTGCAGATGATTTGACAGGTGCAAATGATACTGGTGTCCAATTTGCAAAACAAGGTTTAAATACGACAGTGCTATTTTCAGATACAGAATTACAAGCATCACATTTAAGTGAAGATGTCATTGTTTTAAATTCAGATAGTCGTGCATTAAATTCAGGGAAGGCTTATGAAGTAGTTTATAATGTGGCAGCACAATTGAAAAAACTAAATGTTTCAAAAGTCTTTAAGAAGATTGATTCCACTATGAGGGGAAACGTTGGCCAGGAAATTGAGGCCGTAATGGATGTATTTCATTATAAGACCTCTTTTATAGTACCGGCTTTTCCGAAGAGTAACCGAATTACAAAAAATGGGAATCACTATGTCAATGGTGTACTGTTGGCAGAAAGTGAAATAGCTTTGGATCCTGCCTGCCCAGTAAAAGAAAGTTATCTGCCAAAACTGCTGCAGGGACAAAGTAAGCGGCCTGTCGAATTAATTTCCATGTCTGATGTAGAAAAAGGTAAGAGTCATTTATCAAAAAAAATGAATGAGATGACATCAGGAAAAACTTCAAAAATTATTATCGTGGACGCGACTACCGATGAAGAACTAAAGACCATTGTCGAAGCCGCTCAGATTTTAAATGAAAACATACTCTGGGTTGGTTCCGCCGGTATTGCTTATCATCTTTTCAACACAGGTCTATCTGAAGAACAAATATCTCAGAAACATGTCGGTAACAGACTTCCAGTTCTGGTAGTAGCAGGTAGTGTAAATTCTATTATTGAGCGTCAAATTCAAGATATGAAAGAGACATATAATATTAATGAAATTGTTATTTCTCCTGAAGAATTCTTTTATGAAGGTAGGAGAAAACTGGAAATTGAACGAGTTGTGAAAGCTGGCCATGATTTACTGGAAAAAGGCGATTTAGTGGTAACGACCAATCGTAGGCGTGAGAAGATAAATACCGTAAAGGATCTGCAGCGTCAACTTGGTCTATCGAACTTCGAAGTTGGTAATACGATTGCCCAAGCTATGGCTGAAATTGCCGGCCAATTAATTGAAAGCAGTAATATTTGCGGGACTGTATTAACAGGCGGGGATATTGCAGGGGCGACATGCAAAGTATTAAATGGCGAAGGAGTTCGTGTAATAGGTGAAGTAGAGGCTGGTATTCCTTACGGGAAATTGTTTGGAGGTTCATTTAATGGTATTCCGCTGGTAACCAAAGCAGGTGCATTTGGAACTGAACAAGCACTTTCAAAAGCTCTACAAACCATTACGGAAATAAATGCCCATATAAGAAACTGCGATTGGCGATATACGAATATTTCATAATATGCAAACTAATTACTGAAAGCATAGGGAAATACGCATAGTATTTGCCAGGGCAGTTACTTCAAAATCGACATTACTAATGAAAAACAAGATGTGATAACGGGAGGAAATGATTATGGCTGTGAATAAACCAAGTATTGCTATTACAATGGGGGATCCTTCAGGAGTCGGACCCGAAATTATCGTCAAATCTTTAAATGATCAAAACATTTACGAGAATTGCCGTCCATTTGTTGTGGGAGATCTTAAAATTCTAAAAAAAGCTCTAGATGTAACAAATATCGAGCTTCAATTAAATAGCATTTCAAATCCAGAAGATGCAAAATATGAATGCGGAACAATTGATATTATAGATTTAGATTTAGTATCTGAAAATTTACCGTGGGGACAAGTTTCTGCTGAGGCCGGAAATGCTGCATTCCGCTATTTAGAGACAGCCATTGCTTTTGCGAATGAAGGGAAAATTCATGGGATTTGTACAGCACCATTAAATAAAGAAGCGCTTCATAAAGCTGGTCATATTTATCCAGGTCATACTGAAATTTTAGCTGAATTAACAAATACAAAAGATTTTGCTATGATGCTGTCTGCTCCTGGTTTAAGGGTCATACATGTAACAACCCATGTTGGAATTATTGATGCAGTTAACAAAATTAATGTTGATCGTCAATATACAGTTATTAAACTTGCACACGATACATTACAAAAAGCAGGCATTAAATCACCTCGAATCGCAGTTTGCGGAATTAACCCACATGCTGGAGAAAATGGTCTTTTCGGGAATGGAGAAGAAGAAGAAAAAATTATTCCGGCTGTAGAAAAAGCACAGGAAGAGGGTATTAATGTACAAGGGCCACTTCCAGCTGATACTTTATTCTTTAGAGCAAGACGTGGTGATTTTGATATTGTTGTGGCACAATATCATGACCAGGGGCATGGGCCAATTAAAGTACTGGGTCTGGAAGCAGGGGTTAATATTACTGTTGGTCTTCCAATCATCCGTACAAGCGTTGACCATGGTACCGCTTTTGATATTGCTGGGAAAAATATTGCGGACGAGCTGTCGTTAAAAGAAGCGATCCGGATGGCGATCGAATTAGCTCCTGAGTAATTAGCATAGTTAAATGATTCATATATTCAAGCAAGAGGTCGTAAGGTAGATCTCTTGCTGCTTATTGTTACTTATAACAAAATACACTGATCAATAACCAAAAATTGTATGTGCTTTATTTTGAAAGGAGAGCAATATGATGTCTTTTCCGAAATTCGCAAAAATAAGACAGAAATTTCAAGTAGAAAGTATTAAGGATATCCCTGCAACGATTTCAGAACAATTTAACCATGTAAAATCTGATGAAAAAATAAAGCCTGGCATGGAGATTGCCATCACCGTTGGAAGCAGAGGGATTGCGAATATTCCTTTAATTGTTAAAAGTGTAGCTGATGAAATTAAAAGGCGAGGGGCAACACCGTTTATCATTCCTTCTATGGGAAGTCATGGCGGGGCTACTGCTGAAGGGCAAATTGAGGTATTAGAAGGACTGGGTGTAACGGAAGAATCTACTGGCTGTGAAATACGTTCATCCATGGAAGTAGATGTCATCGGAGAAACGTCTGCAGGCATCCCAGTATATATTGATAAGCATGCTAACAAAGCAGATGGAATCATCATTATGGGCCGTGTTAAGCCGCATACTGATTTTAAAAATAAGATTGAAAGCGGCGTCTTAAAAATGGCTTCGATCGGAATGGGAAAACATAAGCAAGCTTTGGCTCTGCACACTTATGGCATTAAGGGAATCAGTGAGATGATGCCAGAAGTTGGGAAAGTTGCGATTAAAAATTCTAATACACTTTTTGGAATCGCTATTGTTGAAAACGCTCATGAAGAAACAGCCATCATAGAAGCGATTAATCCTGACGAAATTGAAGATCAGGAAAGAAAATTGTTGGAAAAAGCTTTTAATTTAATGCCAAGCCTTCCAGTTGATGAGATGGATATTTTGCTTGTTGATGAAATCGGAAAAAACTATAGTGGAACCGGTATGGATACAAATATTATTGGCCGAATTCGTGTATTAGGAGTAGAAGAGCCGAAAAAACCTAATATCAAATATGTTATTGCTTCGAATTTAAGTGAGGCCAGCCACGGGAATGCACTAGGAATAGGATTAGCTGATTTAACGACAAAGCGTTTATTTGAAAAGATAGATCTAAAAACAATGAATGAAAATGTTGTTACAAGTACCTTTTTAGATCGCGCTAAAATTCCAATTGTTCTTGATAATGACCAAGAAGCGCTAAACGCAGCCCTGCGTGCTAATTGGGGGGTAGCTTGGGAAGATGCAAGAATTGTCAGGATTCCAAACACTCTTCATATTGGGGAACTACTTGTATCTGAAGTTATTTTTAACGAGTTGAAAGATAAAGAAAACATCGAAGTATTAGAAGATCTCAATGAAATAAAGTTTGATGAAGACGGTTATTTTTTGCCGATGTAACAGGTAATCTTTGCGAGGATTTAAAATTGTAGAGAGAGCAAAGGTGATGGAAGGGTAAAGGGGGAGGAATCTAAATGGATATAAGCTTTTTATCCATTCTAGGATTAGGCTTTGTGCTGGGAATCAAACATGCAATTGAACCAGATCATGTGATTGCTGTATCCACTATTGCCAGTCAAAGTAAAAAGTTATCCCGTTCTTCTCTTGCGGGAGTATTTTGGGGAATCGGTCATACTGCAACATTGTTTATAGTGGGAATTATCCTTCTGGTTATGAAAGGTCAAATACCAGAAAAATGGGCAATGTCGCTAGAGTTTTTGGTAGGTATTATGCTGGTTTATCTTGGCATTACCACGATCACTTCATTAAAAAAGATACATGTTCATCAAAAAGAACATAATAGTGAATCAAGTAATAAAGCAGAAAATCTATCATATTTAAAATCTATGTTCATTGGTTTCGTTCATGGTTTGGCTGGGAGCGGTGCAATGGTGCTATTAACGATGAGCACCGTTAACACAGTTTTAGAATCAGCTATTTATATCTTTATATTTGGCTTTGGAACTGTTTTCGGGATGCTTTTCTTTACAACCATTCTTGGAATTCCGTTTATCTTTAGTGCCAATCGAGTTGGGTTAAATAAAACTCTTACCCAGTTTACAGGAGTAATCAGTACAGTCTTTGGTATCTACTACATGTATAATTTAGGGGTAGGAGAAGGATTGTTTAAAATGTGGCTGCAATAATCTTCTTTCCCCTAGCGGCTTTACATAAAGGGGAATTGAACGAATTAATTGGCTGAGTGAATTCGTCACTAGAGGGCACATTTCAGATACTCAGCAAAAAGTGCCAATTTGGGAAGATATTCATATGAATGCGTGTAGGCTAATCTTATTAAAAAGGCTCTTTTCAAAAAGATTGTTGTTTTTTAATAAGTTTTGTTACGTCACTCTATTGTTCAGTCAGGGTGATTGGAGCGTAAGGTGCGAGACTCCTGCGGGAGCAGTAGGCATTGTCCGGCTCCAGCGCCTAGACCCTCCAGTCATAAGCCAATCGGTCCATCGAAAGGAAAACCGCTTTCCACGGCCCGCTTGTCTTATGCTTGTCGGGTCTGAACAAGGCACTTCCGCTTTTCTATCAGGTGAGATCCCGCAGGCAAAGCCGAGGAGGCTCACCGCCCGCCCCGCGGAAAGCGAGCATCCTGGAGCGGAGATCAACCTCTTGTTCAATAGCAGCAAAGTCTGCGAAAACAGCCTTTTATAAAGGGGAGAGATATAACTTAAAATGCAATAAAGAGGCAGCTCAGAGGAACGTCTATCCCTATTAACGACATAATAACCTCACATGTAACCGCATTCAATGACTGAGCCGCTCAGGTATAGTATTCATAACCACGAGCAGCTTGGTTCGGATTGCTGCCATACATTTTATTTTCTATAAGTGAGGTTCTATGAGTGTACTGTGATACTTTCTGGATGTACGGAAGATGGTCTTATAAGATCTTTTTGGTACAGAAAAAACAGAGCGATGCACGTGGGGGATATTGCTGTATATACTGATCAATTTGGTGAGAATTAAAGGGTTTGGCAGACGATCAAGATGCCGTATCATCTATTTGCATGCAGGACAATACGCGCAGTAAAACTTTAGTAGTAAGGCGGATAGATATGCTTAAAGAAGTATGTGTAGAGAACTTTGAGGGAATTTCGACGCTGATTGCCAAAGGGGCAGGCCGCATTGAGCTTTGTGACAATCTTTCTGCAGGAGGTACAACCGTAAGCCATGGCGTTGCTGCAAAGGCCATAGAATACTGTCATAGCAAGAATATTAAGGTCATGTCTATGGTAAGGCCAAGAGGCGGGGATTTTGTTTATACTAATGAAGAAATTGAAATTATGAAGCTTGATTTACTCCATCTCAAACAGCTAGGCACAGATGGAGTCGTGTTTGGCTGTTTAAATCATACAGGCTGGATTGAAGAGGAAGCCATGGCCGCGCTATTAGAGCTGGCTGAAGGGGTGGAGGTCACCTTTCATATGGCGTTTGACCAAATAAGACCTGAAAACCAGCTTGATGCCATTGATTGGCTGGTGAAACAAGGTGTACATCGAATTTTGACACATGGAGGCCCATTGGATTCCGAGATCGAAAATCATTTGTCCAGGTTGCAGGAATATATAGACTATGCCGCCGGCAGAATCATAATCCTCCCTGGAGGCGGAATTACCAATAACAATCTTCATGCCATTTCATCTGTATTAAATATTAGCGAAGTTCATGGGACAAGAATAGTTGGTTAAAAGGTCAACCACCTTCTTTTACGCTAAAAGGTTTCCGTTTTTATAGGGAATAGCTGTGCGGCCGTTTGCTCTAGACTAATATTGCAAAAAAAGAAGCATACCGAAAAGGGTATGCTTTTGCTAACCAGCGAGCTTTTCAGCAGCAATTTGCTTCTTGTCTGCGAGTTTCCTGTAAACCAGCGCCACAATAAAGGATGGAATGGAACAAACCAGCATTCCGAGGAATGCATATCTTGGTTCAATTTCATATAAGAATCCGCCAAATACGGTAAATACAGCCGTGCTCCAGCTTAGGGCAAGAGCAGAGTATATCCCCTGTGCTTTCGAAACGTCCTTGGGCGGGATGTTCTGGACTAAATATTTCATGAATGCATAGTGACCCATGGCGAAGGATAGGGCGTGCAAGAGCTGTGACACTGAGAACACCGCGACATTTGGAAAGGAAAATACGAGGATCCATCGGACGGAGGAACCCAGTGCGGCCAAAGCCAGCAGTGAGCCAGCCGAAAATCTGCGGAAGGCGCGGTCAGCAATCAGGAAGAACAGGATTTCCGCGATGACCCCTACGTTCAGGATGACACCTGTCAGATATTTAGGTGCGTTTATTTCCTCGAGATAGATGTACCCATAGCTGTAGTAGGAAGCATGTGCGGCCTGCAGCAGGATTACAATGACGAGCACAAGGCCGAAGTGTTTGACCTTGAATGGCTTCAGCAAGGAGCTTCTGTCTGCAGGATCTGTCTTTGGCTTTTCGGTAAGAACATCAGGAGCGGGCATCATGCCAAGGCACACCAGCACAAAGACACCGAGCAGGAGTCCCCACAGTATGGCTTCATCCCCAAATTTCCCCGTGAAAAAGGTCAAGGTCATGCCGCTGACGATGAAGCCGAAGGAGCCCCAGGAGCGGCTCTTGCCGTAATGCTTTAATTGCTTGTTCTGGACGAGAACGCCCGCTGCGGTGTCCATTGCCGGCATCAGTGCCGGGTAGAAGAAATGCAGGAACAAGACGGTGACCAGTAAGCTTGTATAAGAATTGGCGGGGATACAGAGCAGCAGGAAGATGAACGTGCCGATTCCCATGCCGTTCAGCAGCACTTTGCTGCTCAATTTCCCTGATAAACGCGGGAAAGCAAATAAGGTCGAAAGTCCTCTTATTACCAGCCCCAGGCTCATGATCAAGCTTGCCTGCGCCACTGTGATTCCCTTTGCATGGATCATCCATCCGGTCCAGTAGGGCAGGAAAATACCCCATGTAAAAAAGAAACTGAAAAATTGTCTGCTCATCCAGCGTTGAGAGTTCATGATCGATTCCTCCAATAATTGCATCATACCAATAGCAATCGTAAAATAATATGAGAAATCTCATATTTTTGAGGTAGAATGATCAAGAAAAAGGAGGCATGGGGACAGGGTGGTGCCAAAGAATAACAAACCGCTCCCGTGCTCTTGGGGTGAAAGCAATGAAAAAAGTTCAAAAGAAGGAAAGACAGAAGTATTTGGAGAAGCACTCCATCTCTGAGTTATTTTCATTTCCGGTTGAAGAATACATAGAGGTACATGAGTACAGGCGGGATGAATGGATTATCCGGGAGGGCATGCGTCCAGATTATTTGTATTATGTAATAGAAGGAAAAGCGAAGATTTACATGACCTATCAGAATGGAAAGGTGTCACTGATCAATTTCATTAATGCCCATGACTATATCGGGGAAATGGAGCTGCTCAATGAAGTGTACTATACAAAGGGAATCCAGACGTCTACAAAGACGGTCTGCTTTGCCATTCCCCTCCATCACTGCCGCAATCAGATGCTGGGTGATATCATATTCCTCAGGGAACTCACAAAATTCTTAAGCATGAAGGCTACACAAATGGCTGCAAAGTACTCCCAAAGCCTCGCTTTCCCGCTGGAAAACCGCTTGGCGGACTTTATCCTGCAGACGGCTGACGGTGATATTTACAGAGAAAAGCACGTCACCGTCTGCGATTTTCTCGGCGTCTCCTACCGCCATCTGCTACACGTCCTGGCAAATTTTTGCGAAAAGGGTTATTTGCACAAATCAGGCCGTCAGTATTGGATAGAAGACCGGGAGCGGCTGCAAGAGCTTGCGGGGGTGTCAAGGAACGGTTAGGAAGTAATTATCTGGTTATTCGTAATGAATAAATCTCGAAGTTGAGGTATATTAAAGTAAATTGGTAGGAAGAAGATATGTAAAACCATGCTTCTCTTACAAATTCATCTTGCAATCCAGGAGTGAATGCTTAATGGAGATAGGAATCAGTACATTTGTAGAAACAACACCGGACGTTAAAACGGGCGAAGTAATCAGCCATGCACAGAGATTGCGTGAAGTCGTTGAGGAAATCGTGCTTGCTGATCAAGTAGGGTTGGATGTATTTGGGGTAGGGGAGCATCATCGCCAGGATTTCGCAGCATCATCTCCAGCTGTTGTGCTGGCTGCCGCAGCTCCGCAGACAAAGCGTATCCGGCTGACGAGTGCGGTCACTGTACTTTCTTCTGCAGATCCGGTACGTGTATTCCAGGATTTTGCGACGCTTGACGGCATCTCAAACGGGCGTGCGGAAATCATGGCGGGCCGTGGTTCCTTCATTGAATCGTTTCCGCTGTTTGGCTATGATTTAAATGATTATAATGAGCTTTTTGAAGAAAAGCTGGATCTGCTGCTGAAATTGCAGAAGTCAGAGGTTGTGTCATGGTCTGGTAAACATCGTCCGGCCATAGATAATCTTGGTGTGTATCCGCGTCCGGTACAGGATCCTTTACCTGTCTGGATTGGGAGCGGGGGCAATAGCGAGTCGGTAATCCGCGCCGGACTGTTAGGGCTGCCACTGGTGCTTGCGATCATAGGAGGACGTCCAGTCCAGTTTGCTCCATTAGTTCAGCTTTATAAGCAGGCAGCAGCTCAGGCTGGTCATGACGTCTCTAAATTGCCGATTGCCTCCCATTCACATGGTTTCATTGCAGAGGATAACGAAACGGCAGCGGAAAAATTCTTTCCTCCTACCCAGCAAGTCATGAATGTACTTGGAAGGGAGCGGGGCTGGGGGCATTATGGCCGGGCAGCTTTCGATGCGGCACGAAGCTTTGAGGGTGCACTGTACGTGGGTGATTCGGAGACTGTAGCTAAAAAAATCATTCATCTCAGAAAGAACGTGGGTATCACGCGGTTTATGCTTCATGTACCGGTTGGTTCCATGCCGCATGCGGATGTAATGAAGGCCATCGAACTGCTGGGCAAAGAAGTGGCACCTATTGTTCGGGAAGAAGTGGCTGGTTGGGAAGCTGCTCAGTAAGTCGGGGATACAACTGCGGCATCATTGCTCAGGGAGTTTTTTGTGTAACATAAGCTTGGAAGATTGGGCTTTAAAAGCGTACTATAATGCTTGTAAAAACTGATGCTGGGTGCCTTTCACGAAATTGAACCAACAGAAAAAAAGAAAGCCGCTTACTATCATCAGATAATAAGCGGCTTTCTTACATTTCATTAATTTCGGATTAGATAATCGAAAGCGCCTAAAGCTGCTGTAGCACCTGAGCCCATCGAAATAATGATTTGTTTATATGCACTGTCCGTACAGTCACCGGCAGCAAATACTCCAGGGATGTTGGTAGACCCATGCTTGTCTACAACAATTTCACCTAAGCGGGTTCGTTCAACGGTTTCACCCAGCCAATCGGTATTTGGCACAAGGCCGATCTGGACAAATACACCCTGCAATTCAATATGGTGTTCTTCTCCTGTCGAGCGGTCAATGTAAGAAATGCCATTTACTTTATCAGTTCCGGTAATTTCTTTTGTTTGGACGTTCTTCAGAACCGTTACGTTAGGCAGGCTGTATAGACGCTCTTGCAGCACAACATCAGCTTTAAGCTCTGGCATGAACTCAAGGACTGTTACATGTTTCACAATGCCTGCAAGATCAATTGCCGCCTCAATGCCGGAATTACCACCGCCGATAACCGCAACGTGTTTTCCTTCAAATAATGGGCCATCGCAATGAGGGCAGTAAGCTACGCCTTTGTTCTTAAACTCTGCCTCGCCTGGTACACCGACATTACGCCAGCGCGCACCAGTGGAAAGGATGAGTGTTTTACTTTTAAGAACTGCACCGTTTTCAAGTTCAAGTTCGATGATGTCCTTTTTCTCTAAACGCTTGGCGCGCTGTAAGTTCATGACATCGACGCCATACTCTTTCACGTGCTCTTCAAGGCTTGCAGCGAGCTTAGGTCCTTCGGTATATTTCATACTAATGAAGTTCTCGATGCCTAGTGTGTCCATGACCTGACCGCCGAAACGTTCAGCAACAATCCCTGTGCGGATGCCTTTACGGGCTGCATAGATGGCTGCACTTGCACCCGCTGGCCCGCCTCCAACAACTAGTACGTCGTACGGATCCTTATCAGCAAACTCTGCTGCATCTGGAACATTGCCGATCTTTGCAAGTATCTCTTCTAGTGACATACGGCCGCTTCCAAAAGATTCTCCATTCAAGAATACGGTAGGTACGGCCATGATGTTCTTGCTTTCAACCTCTTCTTTAAATGCTGCACCATCAATCATGGTATGTGTAATGCCAGGGTTGAGAATGCTCATTACGTTCAGAGCCTGTACAACATCAGGACAATTGTGACAGCTCAGGCTGATGTATGATTCAAAGTGATATTCACCCTTAATGCTCTTAACTTGATCAATTATCTTCTGATCAACCTTTGGAGCTCTTCCGCTGACCTGCAGGAGGGCTAATACTAATGAAGTAAATTCGTGTCCTAGAGGGATACCTGCGAAAATTACCCCAGTATCTTCTCCGGGCCGGTTCACACTAAAGCTCGGTGTCTTCTGCAATTGTGCTTGTTCAACTTTGATATGGGTTGACATGGTGGCCAATTCATCCACTAGAGCCAGCATGTCACGAGAAACGTCATCGGATCCCGCGCTGACTTTTAGGAGAACAGAGCCCTCCATCATTTGGAGATATTGGGCTAACTGCGCTTTTATATCTGCATCTAGTATCATTGTTCGTGCTCCTTAAATTTTGCCTACAAGATCAAGGCTTGGCTTAAGTGTTGCAGCACCTTCCTGCCATTTTGCAGGGCAGACTTCACCAGGATTGTTGCGGACATATTGTGCTGCTTTAATCTTGTTAACAAGAGTGCTTGCATCACGGCCGATGCCGTCAGCATTGATTTCAACCGCCTGTACGATACCATCTGGATCGATGATGAACGTACCGCGGTCTGCAAGACCTGCTTCTTCGTTCAATACATCAAAGTTTCGGGAGATTTTTTGTGAAGGGTCACCAACCATGATGTATTCGATCTTGCCGATCGCTTCTGAGTGATCGTGCCATGCTTTATGTGTGAAATGAGTATCAGTTGAAACTGAATACACTTCAACTCCAAGTTCTTGTAGAGTTGCGTACTGGTTTTGAAGATCTTCAAGTTCAGTCGGGCAGACAAATGTAAAGTCTGCTGGATAGAAGCACACTACGCTCCATTTACCTTTTAGGTTTTCTTCAGTAACTTCGATGAACTCACCGTTCTGGTAAGCAGATCCTGTGAAAGTTGTTATTTCTTTTCCAATTAGAGACATGATTTATATTCCTCCTGGTGTGTTTTTTGAGAATGAATAAATAGATAGTTTAGAACCCATAGTCAGCTAATAACAATTCTAATGTAATTCTTAGTTATTATTATTTAACTATAATAATTCTAATTCAAAATTTATTATTATATAAATCTAATTGTTTTGTCAAGACTAACACCCTGAGTTCTTTTTAATATGAGCGTTCAAATCAAATAGGTTGATTGTGTAATGTTTTAATGAGTCTGGATAATGATGAAATTCTTATAATAAATCATATGTTTTCATTAATGTTCATATTTTCTCAATTGGGACACTCTCTTGTATGAAATAGAGTAGTAGGGAAAAGGACTTTATTAGAGGGGATGAAGGACAATAAATATGGTGTGTGTTGTTGGTGATGACTCACGAAGATTCAAAAAAGAGTTGAGTGAAAAGTCCTTCATGGTCGCGATGAAGGCCGAAAATTAGCAAAAGGGAGAGAGAAAAGTCCTTCATAAGTGGGATGAAGGCCGAAAAGTAGAGAAAGAGAGAGAAAAAAGTCCTTCATGAGGTCCATGAAGCCCGAAAAGTAGTAAAAGAGAGAGAGAAAAGTTTTTCATGGCGGTGATGAAACCCGAAAAGTAGAATAAGAGAGAGAGAAAAGTCCTTCATAAGTGTGATGAAGGCCGAAAAGTAGAAAAAGAGAGAGGAAAAAGTCCTTCATACGGGTGATGAAGGCCGAAAAGTAGAAAAAGAGAGAGAAAAAAGTCCTTCATAAGGGTGATGAAGGCCGAAAAGTAGAATAAGGGAGAGAGAAAAGTCGTTCATGAGGTCCATGAAGGCCTAAAAGTAGCAAAGGAGAGAGAGAAAAGTCCTTCATATGCTTTATAAAGTGGGGATATCCAATTTGTCGATACTGATTTATTATTACTCGTAAAAAGACCATTGATGAACGCCTGCTATTTTAAGCTTTTTCTTCAAAATTTCTCTAATCCTTTTTTTAGACTGAATGATATTACACCAATCATGAATGATATTCGTAGTAATTTTCTGTTCTGGAAAGAGAAGGATAAATTCATCCACACTGCGCATCACTGAGGATACCACCGTTTCTGCCTGTCCACACTTTTTGCAGATACATTTCTGTCCCTCCACTGTGATGGAAAACGAGCTGCACTCTACACAGGCGATCCCTTTTTGAAGGTGCGCATATTCATAAGCTGGTAAATGCTTAAAAGGAGATTCCTTGGTATGCAAGGAAATTAATTGTTCAGCCAGTATTTTGAATTTTCCATCTAACTTATTAGATATTGCATTTAACTTTTTAAAATAGCGGTTAACCTGGGTGGGGAAAATGAAAGGTTTATTGAGAGGTGTTTGATATAAGGTGAATTCAGGGTTGATAAAAACAACCGAAGCAGTAATGGGTATGTTAAATCCGAGGTTGTGCAGTAATTGTCGCAGCAAGGATTCGCTCCTGTTTAATTGGTTTAGTGGATTATTGATTTCAACATTAGGTTTCATATAAAATCTATCCGACTCATAATAATAATCGCCTTCAAAATTTTTCACTTCGAAAAGGTAAATGGATTCTGATTTTATTATTAGCGAGTCGATTTGAAACATGGTGTTATTTATTTTTAGCAGCAAATCGCTTAATATGATACACTCACAATCAAGTTTTTCTGTTAAAGAATCAAATAATAGTTCTCCTTCATAGCCCTTTTTAAGGCTGAAATACTGCTGCTTGTATTTCTCAGGCATATTCAGCCGTGTATGTAATGATTTCAAAATCAGCAGTTCCGTAGATTCAGTTCGAGA
This sequence comes from Peribacillus deserti, assembly GCF_002863585.1. GTDB lineage: Bacteria > Bacillota > Bacilli > Bacillales > DSM-1321 > Paraperibacillus > Paraperibacillus deserti_A. Next base: position 86,282 of record NZ_PGUY01000038.1, read on the forward strand.
TTTTAATAGCATTCTTCACTTCTGCTCCTTTCAAGCTTATATACTAATGTGCTTATTAAATGGAGAAATAGCAGCTGAAATAGATCACAGCTGCTATCATCGGCTACTGAACTATTTCATTCTTCCCCAAGTTTTCTCCTATCTCTAATAATCCAGATATAAATCGTTCAATATCTCCAACAAGCACCCCGCCGTGCCCCGTACACATAATATGGGCATCAAAACCCTTCATCGTAGATAATCCCTCTAGTAAACGATCTAAATGGTCCTTAGAAACTCCGCCACCCCGTAGGTACTCGAGCCATTCTTTTTTAAGATCATTCCCATCCGAAACTAACCCATCTTTTGATAGAGGGTCGCCGAAAAAGCACAGGAAATCACCCGTGAATAGGATTTTTGAGGGTTGATGGAAAATCGCTATTGAACCAGGAGTATGCAGGCCCACTAAACGGTATTCGTAGTCTTCCAGGATTCCGTGATCTGACAACTCATAGGTGAATTCATCTGGTTCCGGGTATTCAATGTGACTGCGTTCATTTGGATGAATGAATTTCTTTGCATTCTTAAAAACAGCTGCTCCTTGTACATGATCTTCATGACCATGTGTTGCAACGATAAGTGTTACGTCTTCAGGGGATCTGCCTAATTTATTTAGAGCTTCAACTAAGTAAGAGGAATGCTCCTTTTTGCCGCAATCGATTAAGGTCACTCCTTCTTTTTTCACAACCAAATAGCAATTATTATAAGAATTCCATGCAGAGTCCCAAACGGCTAATACATAAACATTTTCTGTAACAAGCTCAAATAAATAATCCACTGTCCTGCCTCCATTTTCGAAAAAAACATATCCTATCCATTTTCTATATTGGTGCCTCACTTCCCTTCTTTATGAGAGAAACTCCGCTAAATTCCCTTCTGGACATTATGTTGATATATTTTCCCAAGTCGCAATGAAAGGTTAATAGGCATATGTAAAAGGGTATAAGGTATATACATCGGCATTTTAAAAGGACATAAAGATTATTTTTCTAATTATATTTTACGATAATGTTAACGCAATATAAGGAGGTCCATTAGAATGAGCGAAAAAACCATAAAAGGCAGAAAACTAGTGAAAGGCATTGCACCTAATGTAGATGCGGATGCCTTATTAAACGATAAGAGAAAAGTGTTTCTTTTTGGTTCTCCCAGTTATACAAACATAGGGGACCAGGCCATTGCGTATGCAATAGAAAAGTTTATCAGGAACCACTTTCCTTACTATGAGTACATTGAAATTATGGATTATGCAAACGATGAAGGAATTGAATTAGTGAAAGAAATTATTAAAGAAGACGACATTGTCGGGTATACCGGCGGAGGTAATTTAGGAAGTCTTTACTTAGATATTGAGGAAGATAGAAGAAAAGTATTCGAGAGCTTTAAGAATTATAAAACCATATCTTTCCCGCAATCTGTTTATTTTGAGGATACAGAAGAAGGACAAACGGAAAAGAAGAAAACACAGGACGCTTATCATCAGAATCCTAATCTGACCATCGCAGCGAGAGAAAATCAGACAGTGGATGTAGTAAAGGAAACATTCCGTTCCCCTGTTATCTACACTCCAGATATGGTTTTATCATTAGATATCGAACCTAGAGATCTTCACAGAGAAGGCGTGCTTTTTGTATTGCGGGCTGATAAAGAGAAAGTAACAGAAGAAGACTTTATATCCGAGTTGATGAGCTGGGCAGAAGAAACAGGTTCTGTGGAACGTACAGATACCGTATTATCAGAGGTAGACATCATTGATTATAAGGATAGAGAAAAGTACTTCATGAAAACTCTCGATAAAATTGCTTCCAGTAAACTCATTATCACGGACCGCCTGCATGCAATGATCTTCTCTATTATGACTAAAACACCTTGTCTAGTATTCGGGAATAGTTACGGCAAAGCCAAACATTCCTATATAGACTGGCTCAGTGAAATAAATTTCGTTGAATATACAGACAAAAAAGACATTGACCAATTGAAACCAATCATTGAACGTTTACTGAAAGCAGAACCTAATAGTATCGATGTAAGGAAGGACTTTAAGCCGTTGAGAGATTTGTTAAAAAGTTGATTAAAGAGACTGTCGGGAAATCGACAGTCTTTTATTTATGGCCGAATCTATGTATCCGAGTAATTATAGCCTTGTAGATTCACTTGTATTTGTATGTAAGGGTACTGAAGGCAATACCGCCGTTTTTAACACTAAATGTGTAACAATAAACCCAATGGTAATGGCTGCACCTAATGTGATGAGAGAACCAATTAGAGCCGGTTTAACAGTCATAAGAAAAAGAATCGCAATGGCCAGCATCGTCATGATGATAACGGAATTCCAGAGGGTACGGTCTTGTACCTTTTCCCAAAGACGTGAAGAAGGAACACTTTGAGTTTCTTCTTTAGCTGCTGTTAAAATCATTTTTAAACGACGAAGATTTATGGCAGGTCCCATGAAAGTCATAACCATTAAAACAGCTAAAGATATATTGATCCAAGGAACTCTCCATCCCCACGTAGAAAAAACTAAATATAAACCAGGCAATAAAATCAAGATAACACTGAATGGCAGTAAACCGTCCATCTTAACGGCTAAAGATGACCAATCACGTAAAGTTTCCGTTTTTTTTGCATGAAGCATAGCAATCATGGCAGTCAGCGTTATTGAAACTGCAGCAAACATTATGACAGTACCGAGTATGTGGAAGAATAACAATACATTATAAAGCATTTTCCTCGCCCCCTATTTTCAATATAATGCCATTTTATCTGATATATGTATGTTAGAATAGGTCTTTTTATCCATAATATTAAATTTGTGTAATCCTTTAGTCGTGAATTTATATATCAGTTCATTTGGTCTAGCTAAAAAGGTGCTTGTGGTGACCTTATATAACTAAGTTAAAATTAGCTGTTTAGACAGGTTCCTTGACTTAATTAAATTCGAAAATTTATAAGACATTGAAGCCTGGACGCTCCTGATAAAAATGTGAGACGTTTCTGTGTAATGTGGTACCCGCAGGTTCGGGAAATAATTCGGGAAATGGGGGACAGTCCCCATAATTTTGGGAAATGTGGACAGTCTCCGCGGTATAATAAATAGGCTGGTGCAGACATTAATGGCAGGAGTTGTATATTTTTTATACATAAATTTGTTTGTGTTTTGTTTCATATATGTGAGGTATGAGAAAAAAAGAGTATAATAAGTCAAATTTTGAAAAAGGAGAGCTTATGACTAATCGTAATGAAAATGGATGGAACTTTGATAATAGTTATGCCCGTCTTCCTAAGTTGTTTTTTTCGAGTACAAATCCAGCTGCTGTCCCCTCGCCGAAACTGGCTATTTTCAATAAAGAGCTGGCCTTATCCCTGGGTTTAGATGCTGAGGCTCTGCAAAGTGAAAAGGGTGCAGCATTTTTTTCCGGAAATGAGATTTCGGAAGGTTCATCGCCTCTTGCACAAGCCTATGCAGGACATCAATTCGGTCATTTTAATATGCTGGGAGACGGCCGTGCTGTGCTGTTAGGGGAGCAGGTCACACCTGAAGAGAATAGGGTTGATATTCAGCTTAAGGGGGCAGGCAGGACGCCATACTCACGCGGGGGAGACGGGCGTGCGGCACTTGGTCCGATGCTTCGCGAATATATTATAAGTGAGGCTATGCATGCGCTCGGAATCCCTACCACACGCAGCCTGGCAGTCGTAACTACTGGAGAGACCATCTACCGGGAGACTAAACTGCCTGGGGCCATTCTAGTGCGTACAGCTTCAAGCCATCTGCGCGTCGGGACTTTTCAATATGCCGCAACATGGGGTTCAGAAGAGGAACTCCGCACACTGGCTGATTACGCAATAAAGCGCCATTTTCCAGAGCTTGAAACTACAGAAAACCGATATCTGTCACTGCTTCAGGAAGTGATCAGGCGGCAGGCTATGCTGATTGCTAAGTGGCAGCTTGTTGGCTTTATTCATGGTGTAATGAACACTGATAATATGACGATCAGCGGCGAAACCATTGACTATGGTCCGTGCGCCTTTATGGATGTGTATAATCCGGCTACGGTATTCAGTTCGATAGATACCCAGGGCCGCTATGCCTTTGGCAATCAGCCGAATATTGGCGGCTGGAATCTCGCCCGGTTTGCTGAAAGTCTATTGCCTCTACTGCATGAAAAACAGGAAGAGGCTGTTGAGATAGCCCAGAATGAGATTTCAAAGTTTCCAAAGCTGTATTACAGCAGCTGGCTTGAAGGAATGAGGGCCAAACTCGGATTATTTAATCAAGAGGAACAGGATAAATCTTTAATTGAAGATCTCCTCGATATCATGGAGAAGAATCGAGCGGACCATACCAATACATTCCGTGCCCTGACCTTTGATACGGTGAAGGAAACAGCCCTGTCGGGAACTCCTGAATTCACAGAGTGGCATGAGCGGTGGCAGGCAAGGCTTGGCAGGCAGGAGGAATCGAGAGACGCTTCAGTTCAATTAATGAGGAACAGCAATCCAGCCGTAATTCCTCGGAACCACCGGGTAGAAGCAGCGCTTGAAGCAGCTGTGAAAGAAGGGGACTACAGCGTGATGGAACGGCTTTTGGATGTACTATCAAGACCTTTCGAGCACACTCCGGAACAGGCTGAATACGCTGCACTGCCTGCATCAACAGCACCGTATCGGACATACTGCGGGACCTGATAGATAACTGGAACATCTAAGTACAAAATTAATGCTGCCCCTATTCGGGCAGCATCCAAGGCTGTCGGGAAATTCTCGGCGGCTTTGTTACTGTTCTGATTTACGATAAACCAGTCCATCCTGGCGCGATAATCTAGTTTCTTGCAAGGTATAGCCGATCCCTGTCTGGTTTTCTACCCGAAATGGATGAAAGCCCTGCCATCAAAGTGAGGAACCCATTTAGCAATCAGCATATTCCTCAAAAGAAAAGCATAAGGACTGCTAGATAAGCATAAAGCACCAAAGATAAGCATAAAGCACCAAAGATAAGCATAGGAAAATGAGAGATAATCATAAACATGGAAAAGATAAGCATAAAATCAAGATCCTTAAGCATAAACCTTCAACATATAAGCATATCTCCATAGAAGTTAAGCATAAATTCTTTTGCGTGTTTCTACTTTCTGTACATTTAATAAAAACCTCTTCCAAAAAGCCTGTTTTTCCAGAGCTGTGAAGTCAATTTGCAAAAAGGTTACAAGATTAGGGTTCATACCTAAAAAAATGGCGTCTTTTCGGTGAAAACTGGACTGGAATTCTCCGCTGTTTTGCAGTGTTGCAATATAAATTCAACCAGCCGAAAACACAATTAACCCGAAAAAATACTGCTCCTCCATAATCGTAAAAGAGTGCAAATGTCCATTAAAATGTAAAGGGCTTCTCGTTCCAGAGTAACAGCGTAAACATAGAATTATTTTTCAACAACTTATTAATAACATTTGTTAACGGCTAAATGAAAGTCATAGGGCATTGGAAGACTTAAGAAAAATAGTCTATATAAATTTTCTTGAAAAAAATGTATTCAGTCAGTGTTAAGGATTTTAATCGACTGAGGTGAATGATGAAAATTTTTCTAATCACCACCCAAATCCTATACGTAGTTTGTCTAGTGCCTTGGCTCCCAATCTGGGGGTTGTCGTTTATGAGTTTTGACAATGGAGTGTATATTGGCAACTCCGCCTTTGTTTTAGCAATCGGTGCCTATCCGCTTGCAGTGGTCATCTGTTCGATACTAGCATGGTGGCTTCGCGGCCGCAGCAAAAGAAAGGCCGCTATCGTTAATCTTATTCCAATGTTATGGATTGTGGCTTACGGACTGTTGTTTATCCTGGTTTAAACAGAAAAAACCAATAAAAAAAGATTCCGCTGGTTATATAAGCGGAATCTTTTTTGGACGTTTTTTATACGATTAAGCTTAGTAACAGAATAAAGCATAGTCCAGCTACTGAAATGATTGTCTCCAATAATGTCCACGTTGCGAATGTTTCCTTCATGCTTAAACCAAAATACTCTTTAAACATCCAGAAACCGGCATCGTTCACATGTGAAGCGATTACACTTCCTGCACCGGTTGCAAGTACGACTAATGCAAGGTTGACATCAGACTGACCTAACATAGGGATGACTAACCCGGAAGTAGTTAAGGCAGCAACGGTGGCAGATCCTAATGAGATACGTAAGAGTGCTGCGATCATCCAGGCAAGCAGGATGGGTGAGAGTGCAGTTCCCTTGAAAAGTTCTGCAACGTAGTCGCCTACACCGCCATCGATTAATATTTGCTTAAAGGCACCGCCGCCGCCGATAATCAAGAGCATCATCCCAATATGAGTGATGGCTGTCGTACAGGAATCCATGACCGTCTTAATAGGGATCTTTCTAGCAAGACCCATTGTATAAACAGCAACTAAGAGGGAGATCAGCATGGCTGTGGAAGCATCTCCGATAAAACGAATAATGGCCAGGAAATGGTTATCTTCAAACCCAATTGTTTTTTGCAGAAGGGTAATGATGGTTGCGATCGACATTAAGATAACAGGGAGCATTGCTGTAAATACACTGATGCCGAAGCCTGGTGTTTCCTCAAGCTTAAATGACTTTTGATCTCCTAGTGATGCAATGCTGCCGGTTTTATTAAATGAATCCGGTACCAATTTTTTTGCTAGTTTAGTAAATACCGGGCCAGCCAGGATAACTGTAGGTACAGCTACTATAAATCCGTAAAGCAACACTTCACCAAGGTTTGCGCCATATTCGCCCGCAATAACGGTCGGACCCGGATGCGGCGGCAGGAATCCATGGGTAACAGACAAAGCGGCGACCATTGGGATACCGACAAAAAGAATAGAAATCTTCAATTCTTTTGATATAGCAAAAACGATCGGAATCAATAATACTAGTCCCACTTCAAAGAATAAAGCGATTCCAATTATGAACGAGGCAGCAACAACTGCCCATTGAATATTTTTTTCTCCAAATTTATTAACGAGTGTCATTGCAATGCGCTGAGCACCGCCAGAATCAGAAATCAATCTTCCTAACATGGCTCCAAGTCCAAAGATTAAAGCTAAATGACCGAGCGTTCCGCCAAGGCCCGCTTCAATGGATTTAACAATTTGGTCCATTGGCATGCCAAGTGCCAATGCGACCCCAAATGATACGATAATTAATGAAATAAAGGTATTTAATTTTAAGCCCATAATGAGCCCTAATAGTGCTAAGATTCCCAATGCTACTATGAATAATGGCATCGTATTCCCTCCTATGTCTTATCTGGTTGTGTGTATTAAGCTTCTCTGATAATCTGCAATCTGTTTATAATCGTCTTCCAATACTCTGGATAAGTTAATGAAAATCGGAAGTAATTGTCTGTACTCTTTGACAGCCTCTTGATTTGGCGTGTGTTTGTAGGTGCTGCCAATCATTTCAGAAGCTACCTCGAAAGATTCGATTTTGCCTGTGGCATATAATCCTAAGATACAGGCACCCAGACATGAACTTTCATAGCTTTCTGGAACAACCACTTCAGATTCGAATATGTCAGACATCATCTGACGCCACACATCGGACCTTGCGAAGCCTCCAGTAGCCTGGATTCGTGTGACAGAGCCTTCCATACATTCCAATAAGGCTAAAAATACAGTGTATAAGTTATAAATGACACCTTCGAGTGCTGCACGTATCATATGTTCTTTCTTATGGGACATCGTCAGCCCGAAAAATGAGCCGCGTACATCTGGATTCCATAATGGAGCACGTTCACCGGCTAAGTATGGGTGGAATAACAGCCCATCAGCACCTGGTCGTACGCGTTCAGCAATTTTAGTTAACACTTCATATGGATCGATTCCGAGTCTTTTGGCTGTTTCTATTTCTGAAGAGGCAAATTCATCCCGGATCCAGCGAAGGACCATGCCGCCATTATTCACTGGTCCGCCGATTACCCAATGGTCCTCTGTCAATGCATAGCAGAAGATGCGTCCCTTTTCGTCGGTCTGCGGCTTGTCAATAACCGTCCGGATAGCACCGCTTGTCCCGATTGTGACTGCAATCTCGCCTTTTCTAAATGCATTTACTCCTAAATTCGACAGCACTCCATCGCTGGCACCAATAACGAAAGGGGTTTGTGGATCAATTCCAATCTGTTTGGCTAAATCTGCCTGACAGCCGGTAAATAACCTGGTGGTTGGTACAAGCTCCGATAAATGCTCCCGAGTGACACCTGCAATCTGCAGCGCCTCTTCATCCCAATCCAGATTTTTGAGATTCATCATGCCCATGGAAGAAGCAAGGGAATAATCGACAACATATTGGTCAAAAAACTTTTTAAAAATATATTCTTTGATTCCAATGTATTTCTTAGCGTTGGCAGCGATTTCAGGAAGCTCATGCGTAATCCAGGCAATTTTGCTTAGAGGGGACATTGGATGGATGGGAGTTCCCGTCCGTGTGTAGATTTCATGCCCATTCAATTCATCTTTGATCTTATGCGCCCATGCTTCACTTCGGTTATCGGCCCATGTAATACATGGTGTCAGGGGCTGGTCGAATTCATCCATCGCGATGACACTATGCATGGCGCTGCTAAATGAAATGAACGATAGCTTTTTATGAGAATGCTGCCTCATTATATTTGAAATGGCATGTAAGACAGCCTGAAAAATCTCTTCCGGGTCTTGTTCAGCAGTTGATATATCCGGTGTGTACAAAGGATAGCCGATATTTTCCTGCTGAATGACTTCTCCCTTTTCACTGAACAAAACAGCCTTCGTACTGGTTGTTCCGATATCTACACCTAACATATAACTGGTCATTCCTGCTCAACTCCTTTTGAAAGCATTTGCTGGGACATCCATAGGTCTTCTACTTTTCCTTGGACATCATTAAAATTTTGGTGTAAAGACTCAATCATGAGGTTTCGATCTTTAGATTGGATAGCTTCAATATAAAGCTCATGATTTTTCAAGATCCTTGGGAAATCATCGTACTTTTCCTTAAATCGTCCACGCATTGATACTAGAATCAAGCTCTCCATTACGGGTTTAAGATTATTCCAAATCATCAGCATGTAGGAGTGATCAATAGCACGGATGATCGTTTCATGAAATAATACATCCTGATAAGAAAATTCATCGGCATCTTGATACTTGATAGCGATTTTCATCATTTCTAGAATTTTACTAAGCTCCTGTACCAGCTTCGTAGTATCCATCCTGACAAGCCGTTCAAATACAAACGTTTCTATGAGTAAACGTACATCGTATATTTCTTCTATTTCTTTTTCTGTCAGTCCAATAACAACTGCACCCATTCTTTCCAGCCGAATGATATGTTCGGATGCAAGTATTTTCAAAGCTTCGCGGACAGGTGACCGGCTTACTGCAAAATCAGCAGCTAAGGTATTTTCCGATAGTATGGTACCGCTTTCAACCATGCCTGAAATAATCCGCATTCTAAGCTCGCATGCTACACGATCACCAGCTGAAGCTTTGGAAAGCCATTTCGAGGGATATAAATATTCCTTTGTTTCAGCCATGCGTTCACCTTCTTTTGTTAATCAAGTATACTTGTATACAAGTATTATAATATAATTTCACTTTTTTGCAAGCGCTTTACAATTTTACTTGTCTAACTGTATCGATTTCTGTCGAATAAAAGGGAGGTATGCATTCATATTTAAATCCGCGATTGCTTTTTTTGTTCATAGAAAGAAGAAACCCGGAAAGTTGGTCAGCACAGGAAAATATGGGGGAATTGGATTAAGCTAAGTCGGGTATGCCGAAAGAAGAATTAAAATGGGAAACTGCTTTTTCAAAGCAAGCCGATTGGTGACAAAAACCAAGTGGAGTGCATCACTTATTGTAAAAAGAAGTGAATACCGCTATTTACTTATATAAAAAAACCTTAAGTTTATTATATTGATCAAGAGTGGCGAGCAGGACGTTTTTAACTTCAGTCTGATATAAACGTTCTAGCTCGGATGCCAGCCAGTCTTCGTTCTTATGATTGCGTTCTAACTCTATAGAATTTATAATGCCTTCCATAATAATGGTCCGGGGCATATCAAAACCCTCCGTTTTCATCTGCATGAGGGCAGGTGTAACGGGCTCGTATTTCGGATCCAAAAAAACGGAAATTCTGCCGTCAGCCTCGAAAGTAGCTAATGCTACCTTCTGGACATCAGCTACTTTTTTTTCACGCAATTCCTCTAACAGAATATCTATTGTGATTCTTGCCTTTTTTAATCCTTCATAAATGATGTTCCCATTTTGAACAATGGTGATGGGTGCAACGTTAATCAGCCTTCGAAACCAGGGCCATTTTAGGATACTGTATATACCTAAAAGGTAAAGCAGGACTAAAACGATGGTTGTGATAATGGACCCTTCCAGCCCCAGTTCTTCGTCGGACAATGGATGGGCAATGATGTTTCCAATTACAAGAGCAATAACAAAATCCAGCAGTCTCAATTGGGAAATGGCCCGCTGTCCTAAAACTTTAGCTATAATCATTAAAAAGGAAAAAGAAACAACAGCTCGGAGTATCCACTCCATCGCAGTAAGAGTTGGCTGACCGTGAAAAAAATCCATCTAAGACACATCCTTTACGCGGATAAACTACTCCATAGTTTAAGCCTGAAGAGAAGTTATTAATCCGTAAAAAGAAAAAAACCTGCTTGAAACCTTACTGAATTTTAACATAAGGCCATAAGCAGGTTTTTAGATTAATTGGTTAAATAGCTGAATTTATTGATTTAACGATTCTTTCGCAAATTTCATGTGTAAGGAATGAGTCCTCTATAGAAGGAACCGGTGTTTTATTATTCTGAACACATTCTATAAAGTGATCGACTATTTGATAAAATCCTCTTTTATACAGAGTAGGTTCCCAATCGCCAAATTTTGAAAAAGATATTTCTTTATTATGAAAGTGAGTGGTTTCAACTAAACTGTTTACAACGTACTTATTATGCCCCGCGTTATATTCAATAATTTCTTCTGTAACGCCGCCATTTCGGTTCATGATTCCGATAGCGGTACAGGCGTCCCCGATGAGCTGTATGACCAGGTTATCAAGCAGTTCACCGTTTCTTTGATACTCCAATTTTACATCCTGTACTTCGGTATCCATAAGAAACCTTAGAGTATCTACCACATGGATAAAATCCTCTACAACAAATCTTCTGACATGGTCAGGAGCAGCAAATCGATTCTTCTGCATGAGTATTAAGCTGGCTTTGCCATGGTTCTTTAGCTCACTGACTCTGGGAATAAATCTGCGGTTAAATCCGACCATTGCAATCCTGCCGGCTTCCCCAGCCAGCTGAACGATTCTTTCTGTTTCATGAAAATTCATCGATATCGGCTTGTCTATGTATACATGTATACCTCCTTTTAACAGTGTTTCAGCGATTTCAAAATGTGCCTCCGTAGCGGTACTGATAAAGGCTGCATTAATGTTCTTGGAAACAAGTTCAAGGGGGGTCTGAACCGTTTCTTGAATTCTATATTTTTTTGATAACCTGTCCAGTGTTTCGGGATTTCTTGTGCAAAGCACCAGCTCTATACCTTCTTTTTCAGATAATACCGGCAGATAGGCCTTCTTAGCGATATCGCCTAATCCAATCAGCGCTATTCTCATGTCCATCACCTCTTGTTTATACTAGCTCTGTTGAAGCTGTTGATTGCAGCCATCAGGGACTCGCCTTCTGCAGGGCGATCAGGGAGCCTCCCTGGCGGGTACGCCTCCTTTTTTTGCATGAGTCTCGCAACTTCCTCTACAATCAACATAATGATAAACTCAACACTATTCTTTAATAGTTTGCGTAAAACAGTTGAAAAAAAGAGGCACGATTATGGGTTAATGTGCCTCTTTCATACATTATTTAAGGAAGAATATTTCCTGCAGCACGATAGATACTGTACCATTCTTCACGTGTCAGCTTAATGTCGCCTGCCTTGCAGCAGTCCTTTAATCGGTCTATATTCATCGTACCGATGACTGGCTGCATGTTAGCCGGGTGGCGCAATAGCCACGCGATGGCGATGGTTGTATTGCTCACTTCATATTTTTTAGCGATTTCATCTATCTGCTGATTTAATTCTGGAAACTTTTCATTATCAAGGAACACTCCTTCAAAGAATCCATATTGGAAAGGAGACCAAGGCTGAATTGTAATATCGTTCAGTCTGCAATAATCAAGTACACTGCCATCCCGATCAACTGCTGCCTCATTTTCCATGTTCACATTGATGCCATTTGAAATCATGTTGGCATTGGTGATGCTTAATTGCAGCTGGTTTGCAACAAGAGGCTGCTTTACATACTTCTTCAGCAGCTCAATCTGCATTGGCTTCTGGTTAGAAACACCAAAGTGGCGCACTTTTCCTGAGCTTTCCAGGATATCAAACGCCTCTGCAACCTCTTCCGGCTCTACAAGTGCATCAGGGCGATGCAGAAGAAGGACATCGAGATATTCAGTTCGGAGACGTTTTAAAATGCCATCAACCGAATCTAAAATATGCTCTTTTGAGAAGTCAAACATGCCCTTTCGGATCCCACATTTAGATTGCAGGATGATTTTCTCCCGAATCTCTGCATTCATGTGAATAGCATCAGCAAATATTTCCTCGCATTCTCCCTTGCCATATATGTCTGCGTGGTCAAAGAAATTCGCACCTTGTTCCAAGGATGCTTGGACAAAGCGCTCAGCCTCATTTTTTTCTAATGAGTTAATACGCATACAACCGACAGCAACAACAGGTACTTCTAGTGTGCTCGTTCCTAATTTAATTGTTCTCAATCTATTCGCCTCCAATTATATTGATTACTGCAAAAATAAACGCTTTCATTATGTAATAGCAGTCTTTGATTTATATCTATTTTGCCATATAAGTATAACAGGCTCAATTTTTAAGCTGCTGTTTAGAAGCAACATCCAAAGAATCAAGCGCGGAAAAAGAGATGTGTGTGTGAAAAATCTCCATTTTGACAATCACGTGAATTATCATCAGGAACGGTGCGGCGAACTGGTTAATTATGTAAAAGCATCAATTGTACGATTACTTGTCCTACCTTGATTGCAGAAAAGCATATATGTCAAAAAGTAAGTATAACCACCTTATGATGGTCATAAAGCAAAAATTTAAGCATTGAATGTGAGAGATAAACATAGACCTTGAATAGTTAAGCATAAAACATAAAGAGCTAAGCATAAATCTGCGAAAGATAAGCACAAAACTTATAAAGTAAAGCATAGAGCATTCGTATGCTAATAAATTCTAACAAACCCCGGTAAAGCTTCTCCTAAAACAGGTATTTTCCATCTTCTATACATAAAATTTCATTGCTCGTGTACGTTTTAGACAGAATTTTTGACGTGTCTGAGCAGGAATCTGGTGTTTTGTGCGCGGAATTCATCTGCCCCTGCCGTATTATGCTGTGGGTTTGCATCAAGTTTATTGGCTGCTGCTGCTTACTCTCTGCTCGAAAAAATGAGTAGTGTGCGCGATGGCGTGAAAAATCCATCCAATAATAAGAACCTTCTCTGGGTGGAAGATGGAATTCCAGCGCGAAAAGGTTCTAGCGACCTTATTATGCTCCAGGGACACCCAGCTTAGCAAGATGTTGAATTCCGTATCAGCACAATAAATAACGCAAAGGAATAATCGAGGACATACTGCAAAAGGGTGGACAGATGCCGCATATAGGAGAATATATCATAATTCTGGCATGAGAATCCTGAGGAAGAAAGTACGCTAGGTTATTGACAGAATATTATTTTATTGCAATAATAGTGTTAATTTAATACTGGTACCTTTAATTCAGTCCCGTGAGGCTGACAAGGACAGCGGAAATGTAATGGATCTCTATTGGGTCTTTCTATACCCATACCTCCATTCAAAAAAAGGCTTCCTGTCAGCGATGGCAGGAAGCCTCTTTTATTTTCTCTGATAGCTTATTCTCCGGTACCAGTTTTAGAACTTTCTAAAACAGGAGGAATCAAGAATGGAAAAGCAAAAGGTAGATTTAGATTTTTCGTTGGAAGTGGTGCCGCAGGAACATCGGAGCGGTTTTTGGAGAATGCTTGTGGTGATGCTTGGTTTTACATTTTTCTCAGCGAGCATGCTGTCTGGCGGTACATTAGGTCTAGGGTTATCTATGACTCAATTTATCTGGATTGTTTTAGCAGGAAATTTAATTCTTGGAGCTTATACAGGCGCACTTGCATATATCGCGGCAAAAACGGGATTATCCACCCACTTACTGACAAGATATGCCTTTGGAGAAAAAGGTTCTTACCTATCATCATTCTTGCTTAGTGCTACTCAGATAGGCTGGTTTGGGGTTGGGGTTGCCATGTTTGCGGTACCAGTCCAAAAAGCAACCGGTATCGATACGTATTTGTTAATTGCAGCAGCGGGCCTGATGATGACAGGAACTGCGTTTTTTGGGATGAAGGCCCTGGCCATCCTGAGTTTTATCGCGGTGCCGGCTATTGTAGCACTTGGCGGGTTTTCAGCATTAGAAGCGGTGGACTCAATCGGAGGTTTCCAGGCCCTAATGCAGCACGAGCCAAAAGAGACAATCAGCATGGCTGCAGCCTTGACTATCTGTGTTGGATCCTTTATCAGCGGAGGAACCTTAACACCCGACTTCACAAGATTTGCGAATACAAAAAGAACTAGTGTTATTACAACCGTAGTGGCATTTTTCATAGGAAACTCGCTTATGTTTGGATTCGGAGCAGTTGGAGCGATTGCAACGGGACAATCTGATATATCTGAAGTGATGTTTTTACAAGGATTGATTATTCCAGCTATCATCGTTCTTGGGTTGAATATCTGGACAACTAATGATAATTCAATTTACGCTTCAGGCTTAGGTATTTCAAACATTACGAAAATCAAAAAGAGCAAGGTTGTTATCTTTAACGGAATTATCGGGACGATATTGGCCGTGTGGTTATACAACAACTTTGTAGGCTTCCTTACACTTCTTGGAGCAGCACTGCCTCCTATTGGAGCGATTATTGTAGCGGACTTCTTTATTTTAAACCGCGGTAAGTATCCAGAATTTAAAAGTATGAAGTTTAAGACTGTCAACTGGAGTGCCCTTGCAGCATGGGCAATAGGAGCAGCCGGGGCGAAGTTTGTACCAGGGATTCCGCCGTTAAACGGTATCATTGGGGCAGCTCTTGTATATGTCGTTCTCTCCATTCTGGTAAAAAAAGCAGCAGCATCCAAAACAAAGATTAAAGTCGAAAGGATGACAGAAGCATGATTATTAAAAATGCCAAGCTGAGGGATAAGGAAGGCCTATGGCAGGTCTTGATTGAGGAAGGAAAATTTAAAAAGATTGCCCAAACGCTTGAACATAGCAGCGGCCAGCAGATAATGGATGTTCAAGGAAGTTTGGTTCTTCCTCCTTTCGTGGAGCCGCATATCCATTTAGATACAACATTAACAGCCGGCGAGCCGAACTGGAATGAAAGTGGAACTTTATTTGAAGGAATACAAAGATGGGCTGAGAGAAAAGAATCCCTGACGGTAGAAGATGTGAAAATAAGAGCAAAAACCGCGTTAAAATGGCAGATCGCCCAGGGAGTCCAGCATGTCCGTACACATGTGGACGTTACAGATCCTGATTTAACCGCATTAAAGGCAATGCTGGAAATAAAGGAAGAAATGTCTCGTTTCGTCAATCTACAGATTGTGGCTTTTCCTCAAGAAGGTATTCTTTCTTATCCGAGCGGCGGGGAACTGCTGGAGGAAGCACTAAGAATGGGTACTGATGTGGTCGGAGGCATTCCTCATTATGAATTTACAAGAGAATACGGGGTGGATTCATTAAAAAAAGCTTTTCAATTGGCTGAAAAATATGATCGCCTGGTTGATATTCATTGTGATGAAATAGATGATGAACAGTCCCGCTTTGTTGAGGTTGTCGCCGCAGAGGCATACCGGCTTGGTATCGGAGAACGCGTTACGGCAAGTCATACGACTGCTATGCATTCTTATAATGATGCCTATACGTCAAAGTTGTTTAGACTATTAAAACTTTCCAATGTAAATTTTGTCGCCAATCCATTAGTAAATATCCATCTTCAAGGGCGTTTTGATACGTATCCAAAACGTAGGGGAATTACAAGAGTGAAAGAGCTGCAGGAAGCTGGAATCAATGTCTGCTTTGGACATGATGACATCTTTGATCCATGGTATCCGCTGGGAACAGGCAATATGCTGCAAGTGCTGCACATGGGAATCCATGTTACGCAGTTAATGGGCTATGAACAGATTGTAAACTCCATCGACCTGATTACAAAAAATAGTGCCAAAACACTGCACATCGAGGAAATCTATGGAATTGAGGAAGGCAAACCGGCAAACCTGATTGTGCTTGAAGCCGAGAATGAGTACGAGGCGATTCGAAAGCAGGTGTCTATTTTATACTCCATACGAAATGGTCAAGTGATTGCAGAAACCAAACCAAGAGAGACGAAAATCACTCTCGGGGATCTGACAGAACAAGTTACATTTAATAAATAAATTACTGTTTTAACCTGAAGTGCTTGATGATGCTTCAGGTTTTTTTCTTTTAGAAGCAGCAAAGGAAGAATTATAGAAAACATGCAGATAGTTAGCATACGGGTACCAGACTAGATTTGTAGGGAAAAATTAAGGACAATTTTCTAATATGACCGGGAGTACAAGAATGATGAGGATTAAAACGCTGGCACAATAAGTCGGCGGGTGCTTGTCATTTGAATAAAATAATAGGTTTATTCACATTTTCCCCTTCAAACTTTCGTTAAATTTCATTAACAGGTTTCCGAAAGTTTCACGCTCTTCGTCAGACCAGTCACTTAACAGGCCTGAAATCAGCTCTAATCTTTTTTGCTGAAACTGAGTTAATTCTCTCCTGCCGAATTCTGTTATTTGGTAAAAGTAAGCTCTGCGATCATTGGTATCGGGAACCTTGACTGCGTATCCCTTCTTATCCAGGACAGCAGCCTGCCTGCTTACGGTCGAAATATCAGCTTGCAATTCTTCCGCTAGGGCTTTTACTCCAATTGGGCCGTGATTCTGTAGCTGACGTAATAAAAGATATGCTGCTCTTTCGAGGCTGCCCCATCTCTTATCGGCTGCAAAAGACGTGTTCCACCGGCCTAATATTGTCATTTGTAATTCAATGGTTTCTATTCCATCTGCGCTCATTTCTTTTACCCCCTATGTGTCTCATATATATAAACATGATCCCCTACCTCGGACTTATGCTCAAAGAATTCCAGCTGTACAATCAGCTAATTAGTTTAGTCAAAGGAGAAACAGGCATGTCTCAGCTGGCTCTACATCTTGTTTCTGGCTCGCAAGTCTAAGGTCCCATTCTCTTTTCATTTGGCTCTTTTCTAAAAATTTGTTGTTTTTTAATAGTTCGGTGAACCTACCCTATTGTTAAACAGGTTGATTGGAACGTAAG
>NZ_PGUY01000039.1 GCF_002863585.1 Peribacillus deserti
CAAGGCTTGTTAAAATGGAGGCTGGTGCAGCAACCAGAATTAGGATTAATCTACCATGAGTGCCCGCAAGGGAGCGACAGTCGGTGGCACCCGTTCGTAATATAAGGTTAGCCAGATATTTCTGGTTGACCTTTTTATTTGGCTATGTTAAAGTTCTTCGTTGATTTTGAATAAATCGCAATCTATTGTGGTAAAGGAGTAAAATGGCGGGTAAGAAACCCTAAGATATATTCTTTATCCCTATCGCTTAAAGAATATATATCAGCTAATATGGTTGCCACAGTCATTTGAGTTGCCCCTTTTGTCATTAATAACAATCAGGTTCTCAACAAGGAGCTTTAATAGGTGAATTAAGGGAGCGGAAATTTTCTCACGGCTTTCATTGTCGTCATTGTGGAAGTATGTCAGTTGTTCGCTATGGAAAGCGAAATGGTCGCCAACGTTACAAGTGCAAAGATTGTATTAAATTGAGCTGTAATTTAACAAATTCCCCTATGTATCGTTCAAAAAAGGCAGACAAATGGATTTCATTTATTGAATGTATGTTGAAGGGGCTATCTCTTCGTAATACAGCCGAAATAGTTGGTATCACTCACGTAACTGCTTTTTACTGGAGACATAAAGTGTTGTCTGCTCTTGCGAAAGAAAGTGTAGGTACATTTGAAGGAATAGTAGAAGTAGATGAAATCTATTTCTTAGACAGTTATAAAGGTCGAAAGACTATCGCAACTCGCAAATCAAGAAAACGTGGTGGTTCAGCGTCAAAAAGAGGTATCTCCAATGAACAAGTCTGTGTATTGGTTGCAAGAGACCGAAACAAAACAACCCTTTCGAAGCGTGTCGGTTCAGGCAGAATTCTAACCGAACAAATCGATATAACTCTTACTTCCCATTTACAAAGTGATACGGTACTTATTTCTGATGCTCATTATTCATATAAATCTTATTCGGCTAAAAACAATGTCGAACACATTATCATAAATGGAAGTAAGAAAGAATATGTCAAGAAAGGCATCTATCATCTTAACAATATTAATAATTATCACTCCCGATTAAAGAAATGGATAAGTCGATTTAATGGCGTTTCTACGAAGTATTTACAGCTCTATTTAGTGTGGTTTCAGTTCCTTGATATTAGGAAAATGGAAAGCGAATTAAGCAAGAAAAAGCTAATGCTTATTTTATCAAGTGTTCTCGGAACTTGGGAAACCGCAGATACATTAAGACTTAGAAACACAGCCTTCTAAAATTACAGAATATCTAAATAGGAAATCACAAATATGCACCGGTGGATTTAAATTAAAAATGAACTTGGAAATGTATCTCCAAGCTCATTTATTTTAATGTCCATTTTTTCTAAATATCCCATTATTTTAATAGTTAATCTTATTTACTATTTTTAAGAATTGAGTAGACATATGTATCGTGTGCTTTACCACTTTGATGCATATAATCCCTCAGAATACCTTCTTTTTGAAACCCTACTTTAGTTAGCAAATTATTAGATGCTTCGTTATCTATAAAAACGACAGCCCCTAAGCGAGTAAGACCTAATTCATCAAAGCCATATTGAAGGACTTTCGAAACTGCTTCCGAGGTATATCCCTTTCTCCATTGTTCCGGATGAATTTCATAACCTATTTCCGCCCGTTTATGTTTAGGTGACCAGGCATTAAAGCCAATTGTTCCAATTATTCCTTGAGTTCCTTTTATTTCAATTCCCCACCGTATGCCCCTTTTTTCTGTATAACTTTTTGCAAAAAAATCAACGAATGTTTCCGCTTGTTTTATATCCTCTAATGTCTCTTGCCCGTAATAACGTGTCACATTCTCATTAGAAAAACAAGCAAATATGTCTTTTGCATCATCTATTGTTATTTCTCTTAATAGTAATCTTTCTGTTTCTAATATAGGAAACATCTTTTTCTCTCCCTTTTGTTTATCTGTTTAAATTTCCGTTTGAACTGTAATTATCCCATTAAAAACCGTTATTTTTATTAGGAATTTTCACAATCTCATATTAATTTTAACATAAATATCCAATCATAATTTTTTTATTGTCTATTTAAAATCAAATCAACCTTTCCCTTTAACATAGCCTTTTATTTAGGGTCTTAATATTACGGTAGTCGGGGTAGAACGTCGCACCCGTGGGTTAAATCCCGTCAGCTAAACTGTTCACCCCCTACTTGTATAAACATGTTTCAGGCTGGTTGGGACAACGATCCCGTTTAACAAGCGAACCTATGACATTACAAGAAGCCTTAGGGGATACCGACAAAAAGAGTTTCTAGGAGGAGAAAAGCATGAATCCAGTAGTAGGCCTGGATGTATCAAAGGGAGAAAGTCAGGTCCAGGCATTTTTAGATAAGGGGAAACCTTATCGTAGAGGCTTTAGTATTACTCATAACCTCAAAGGATTAGGGAACTTACTAGAATTCCTTATAGAGGTTGAAAAAACAGCACTCGGTCAACAACCTTCGGTCGTTTTAGAGGCAACTGGACATTATCATACTCCAGTCATTCAATTTTTGGAGGAACACAAGTATGTTTATATAATTGTTAATCCTCTCATCTCACATAGAGCCAAGAGTTCAAGTTTACGGAAGGTAAAGACAGATGCAGCTGATGCTTATCACCTTTGTGAACTGTTTTATAAAGAGGAGCTGGGGCCTCATAAAAAACGTGGTATACAGCTCTTAAACCTGAGGAATTTAACTAGACAACAAGAGAGTATTGCGGAAGTTACAGCCAAAACCAAGATTCAACTTCATACCTTATTGGATCAAGTATTCCCTGAGTACAGAGGGGTATTTGGGAGTTTATATTCAAAGGTATCATTACTCACCCTGCTTGAATTCCCGACATCCGAGGAAGTTCTAAGGGCTAGTGAAAGTGAAATTACCGAGAAGATTTCTTCTTTATGTAATAGCCGATCAAGGCTTTGGGCAAAAGAAAAGGCACAGAAACTAAGAGAGGCAGCCCTTCTAAACCCTTTCCAAAGGAATCTGTACCAGAGCCATATCTTTAACCTTGAGATACTGGTTAAAATTGTTCTTCAATACCAAGAGCATCTATCAAAGTTATCAGTAGAAATAGATGCCCTCGCAAAAGAAATTGAAGAATATAAGCTACTCCAATCCATCCCTGGAATCGGAGAAAAAACCGCGGCAACGATTATCTCTGAAATTGGTGAAATAGATCGGTTTAATAATGCCAAAAAGCTCGTTGCATTCGCAGGCGTCGATCCCAGTGTCTACTCTTCTGGTAAATTTACTGCATTGGTTAACAGGATTACCAAACGAGGTTCCAGCAGACTCCGTCACGCCTTATACATGGCCGTTCAAAGTGGCATTAGGGACGCTCGCAAAAAGAAGATGACTGATGAAATCATTCCACGCAATAAAAGACTGAGAGAGTTTTATGACAAGAAACGCGAAGAAGGAAAAACCTTCAGAGTAGCTGTTATAGCCTGTGTAAATAAACTTTTGCATTGGATTTATGCCTTACTAAAAAGCAGAACCACTTTCCAAGATATTGTTTAAAAACAATATCTAACTAAATACAACAAAACCTTCCAATTCGGCAAAACGGAAGGTTATTTGGCATGCTTATTTTTAGCATACCACAGAATAAAAATCTATTTAAATGAAAAATGTTGACAAACTATTAGCTGGTTTAGCTTAAGTACAATGTGATAATCTTAATTTTAATTGAAAATACCTGTATCCATTAATTTTTTTTATAATCTTTCACTATTGTTTGAATAGTTATTTTTGCTTCTTTTGCTTTCAATTTATCAGTATCTTTTTTAGCATTATATGTTATCAATGCTTTCCATAGAGCCCATCCACGTGCTCTATTCCAGGTTGCTTCGTCCAAATTCAGTTCATTCTTCAACACTTTTCTGCTGGCATCATCAAAGAAAGTCCAGGCTATTGCTGCATCACAAGAAGGGTCCCCTACTCCTAAAATACCAAAATCAATAACTGCACAGAGCTGTCCATCTTTAACCAACACATTCCCTGGTGCTATATCACCGTGTACCCATAAGGGCTTTGATTCCCATACAGAATCTAAAGCTAACCCCCATATTTCACTCAACAAACCTTCATCAAAATCCTCTTTGTTGTTCTTTATAGCATTTCTAGATTCCTCATTATAAATAGATAGTGATCCACCTCTATAAAAATTATGCTTACCAGCTGATGGGCCTATGCTGGCATCAATAGCTTGTAACTCTTTTAGAAATGACCCCAAGTCTTTTGCTATGTGATTAAGGTTTTCAATATTGTTATGTGAAAGGGGTTCTCCCTGAAGCCATTTATAGATGGACCAGGACCAGGGATAATTTTCATTCGGATTTCCTTTTGCTATTGGAATGGGAATTGGTAATGAAAGTTTTTCAGCTAATATCGGAAGCCACATTTGTTCTTTTTCTACTTGTGGAGCATAGCCTGCTGAACTAGGTAATCTTACACTCATATGTTCACCGAGATGAAATGTTCTATTATCATTCCCGCCATTTTTTACAGGTGTGATATTTAAATTAGACCATTCTGGAAATTGTTCGTTTATTAGACTTGATACTAATTCTATATTTATAATCAATATTTAACTCACCCACCCTTTTCTATTTATAATAGCTTTTTTCTTCCTCAACACTCTTAAATCCTTCTTCTACGAAACTGCCCGTAAGATGAAAAACAAAAAAAGACTGCCTTAGCAGCCCTCCTTCTTTAACTAACGCGCACCCGTTTAATATATTCTATCAAGTATAAAGAAAAGGAGCCCTTACAAGGCTCCTTTGATTTAACAGTAATTCCGTTTATTTATCTCTTATTCAATCCAACAAGTTCAGTCAATACCTTCCCATTGTTATACGTCTTCACTAGCCCCACACCTTTAGCATAGAAATTCGTATATCCATCCTGATCCTTTACCTCTATACACTTAAACGTTCCTGCCGTTGTTTTAACGGTTTTATTTTTAGATGATACCCATAATACAAGAAAAGCAGCCTCAAAACTTTCAAAAAAACACTCTCTGGAAATCATTAAAAACGTTCGTTATGGGTCAAAACTGCCCTTTGAATAAGGAAATTGCCCTTTTCATTTCCAGCAAATGTATTAGTGTATAATACATACCTTCTGCTGTCGAGACCCCTTATTCTTTACTTGTTTCTTTATCAAAGATTATAATAAATTTGGAAATTTAAAAATTTAACTATTTTACACCTTAATTAAGCAGAGAGGATGGTTAATATGAAGAAAAGAACGCTTGGAAAATCTGATTTAGAGGTTTCATCTCTTGGTTTAGGCTGTATGGGCATGTCTGATTTTTACAGTGGACGAAATGATGATCAATCAGTAAAAACCATTCATCGTGCCATCGAACTGGGCATCAATTTCCTTGATACAGCGGATATGTACGGCGTTGGCCAAAATGAAAAATTAGTTGGTCAAGCTATTAAAGATCGACGTGATCAAGTTATTGTTGCAACAAAGTTTGGAAATGTAAGAGGGGAAGATGGATCATTTTTAGGAGTTAATGGCCATCCAGACTATGTAAAACAAGCTTGTGATGCAAGTTTATCTCGCTTAGGTGTAGATTATATTGATCTTTATTATCAACATAGAGTAGATCCTAATGTTCCAATTGAAGAAACAATTGGTGCGATGTCTGAATTAGTTCAAGAGGGAAAAGTACGCTACCTGGGCATGTCTGAGGCAGCTCCTCAAACGATCCGCCGTGCTCATACGGTACATGAAATAACAGCCATTCAGACGGAATATTCACTATGGAGTCGAGATGTCGAAGACAAAATTTTACCTGTAATCCGTGAGCTTGGAATTGGATTTGTAGCCTACAGTCCTTTAGGAAGAGGCTTTTTAACAGGGCAAATTCAAACATTTGAAGACTTGGCAGAAGATGATTATCGCCGCTTTTCTCCTCGCTTTCAAGGAGAAAACTTTACAAAAAATTTAAACCTTGTGAATCAAATTAAAGAATTAGCAAGAGAAAAAGACTGTCAGCCTTCACAACTAGCACTTGCTTGGATTCTTTCTCAAGGTGATGATATTATCCCGATTCCAGGAACAAAACGAGTTCAATATCTAGAAGAAAATATTGGAGCCCTTAAAATTCAATTATCCAAAGAAGACATTCGCCGCATTAATGAAGTAGCTCCAAAAGGTGTGGCAGCAGGAGAACGTTATCCGGATATGAGCAACGTTAATTTGTAATGAGGTTTTTCATTTAAAATAATCCAATAATTAAAATAACCTTAGGGTGATCCTTCTATCCTAAGGTTATTTTTATGTCTATAAAGACACTTTCCGTTATCCATAGGGAAAATGAATGTTTATGTATTTTGTTTAAAAATTTGCTTTGTTTCACGGGGTAAATTCCGAACACGATGAAGATATTCCGTCATATTTACATCATCCACGACTGGATAAATAAAAGTAAAGTATTCGGATACATCTTTAGATAGGTTCCGAAACAAGTCACAAGTAGCCAATATAGCAACCCAAAAATTATCATAATTACTATCAGAGTATGTCCTTTTATACATTTCCCAATAGGATTCCGGAAGGTATTTTTTAAAATACTTTCCCATCTTTCCAGTTGAAACTTCGAAGTTGTTATGGAGACCAATCCACCATGAAACCATATCATCCAGGGAAGCCCTGGTCGTATATTCAAACATCAATTTTGCATACGGCAACTCATCCCGCCAAATTCCTTTTACAACATTTTGCAAGCACCACCAAAATTCGTTAGTACAACTATTAAACATTGCTTCAGTTGGTCTTTTTACATGATAGTCACTATCCGTTGGATTGTCGATAAGCGGTAGAATTTTGTCTTTGTCTAATAACGGTAGAGTAAGTTTATCATTTTCATATCCTTCGTGCATAGCTTCTATTGTTTGGAGTTGAAGGTCGATCCGATTCCCATCTTTGAATAGCATTAAATAAGTGTATGAACGTTCGAAATCGCGTTCCATGCCTATGAGTTGATCCATTTTATCAGGCTCTTGCTTCATAATCAACTCGCCAAACAGACTAATCCAATTTTCATCAATTATAAATGAGGCTGTTTCCGTCACAACAAAAACAATATCGTAGTCCTGAAAAATATCTTTTGGTACATTGGGATTGGTTCTAGAACCATTCATATAAGCTGCTCGGATTCGGTCATCGTTCTTAGCTACTCCTACTATCAAATCAAACATTTCCTGATTGCTTCGCATAAGAATTCACCCCCGCAAATATATGGAACCGTTTAATTTCAAAAACAAAACTTAAAATCTATTATTATAAATTTACTATATGATCTAAAATTGTTCAAAAAGTAATAGCCTACGCGAATAGTATGTGGCTCTTACTTTTATGCATTAATTAAGTTAAAGAGCCTCAGAAACTAACTCACCCGTTAGTGAATCGCATATAATTCTCGTACTATTCATCTTTTGAATACTATTAAAAAGCCCATCAATAACTTTGATTGTTACCAATGCAACAGTTATAAACTATATAATAGCAAGAACACCTATTGTACCTTGTATTAACATTTCCTGTTGTATTTCCATTAGTTGTAATCAACTACGACATCAAGAAAAAATAAGCCATCCAACCTTCCTTAATGTGGGTACCAATCACTGTTCAACTAACGCATCCAATAGTTTAATGTGTTTTTTCACAAACTTTCTGCTGATATAAAAAGGGTAATTACATTTTACTTTTTTAAATAAAGCAATTTTATTTAAATCCCAGAACCATCCACTCTCCTACTTCTTGAAAACCAATTTTATTGTAAATCAAACCAGCAGTAGGATTATTATAAAATAGATAAACTATTTTCCCTTCACTTTTTGTTGGACAATTCGGTCCTCAATGGTTGGAATTCCGAGGGACGTTTCTTCCCATTTTTCTTTGGAATATAGACTCTTTTGACTGGTTGGGGCTGATAGGTCTTCGCTCTTAATTTACTAAGAAGATTCATAATGTTATCTTCAAGGTTTGCTACATAATTTCTATGGTTTCCCCATCAATTCCACCTGCACCTTTGTTTTCCTTTACCTTAAGGAAACTCTCAGTAAGTTTACGATCAAACAGGATCTGTCCGTAAACACTGTGCATTTTGTATTTCCACTCTTGATTCATTGCGTATTCCACGCCTTTCCTTGATGTACATTCAAACGGTTTTACCTCGGTAACTTGATTGTTGGCATTACATCTCGTCCATAGCATAGAGCCATAGGTCGCTCCCTTCCGTTCACTTAGTGTTATGGTCACTAAGCTACTTCCGTACTATGAGAGCGTCTGACTTCTCCACCCGTTCTTTATCACTTCGGTCTACCCTTATAGATAAGAACCCTGCCTGTTTGGTAAGGTGGAGACCTCACGGGGTCATCGCATTTTCCTTCTGAACATACCCTGCACCATCACGTTATAAGTCGCATTCCCTTGTTCTGACTTCTAAAAGAAATGCCTGAAAGTGGGCTTCCTCTACCTATCAAAAAGTCGCCGACTTACTCCGCCGCCGTGCTTCACGCTTATGCATTAGGGTCTGTCCATTCGCCTGCGGATCTTTCGATTTTCCGCATCTCCTTCAGACAAACACCTCGCGATATTGCCCTAGATTAGGCTTCCCAAGCTAGGTCAGTCTCCTTGGGGAAGGATTTTCACCACCTGGAATCCAGTTTCCTTACATTCTTCCAGTCGTTTCACCTCGATGACGTCTCTGTCCTGTAAAGTAGTGAAGGACGCTGACTAAGTCAGCGTCCAATCGACTGCCCGTCGCACAAAAGGCTGCTGAAGCAGCCATACTTTCAAATTAACATTATGAACCAAATATTTGTTTATGCTTTCCTAAAATTAAACGTGAGGACTAATAAAGCAGATGAATACAAAATACGAAATAAAAATAATAGGCAAAGCAGAAAATTGTTTAGCCCAAAGACATCTTCTGAATGTGCTGTGGGCTACTGAAGACTGCTTGCGAATCAAAGAAGATTTAAATAAATCAATGAATATCAAGAAGGCAAATTAAATCCATCAGAACAATAAAGCAGGAAACGAATGACTTTTACCTGGATTTGTTAAGAACGAGGAAAGAGACAGTAATAGATTTTTTAGATATAGTTAAAGTGAATCAATATCAAAAGGAGTAATCAATGTTCCCTGTTTATAGCGATACCATTCAATTTAAAGGGACTCATTATGAGTTTGGATATATGCAAGGAGAAACATTAAAAGAGTCTCCTATTTTACCAAATCGAGCAAAGCAATGGACTTCGAGAAGAACACGTCATTTCGCTACTGACCAAGAAAAGGCACTAACTCTATTGTCAAAATATATACCGGGAGTTATAGAAGAAATACATGGATTAGCAGATGCTTTACAATGGAGCATTGATGACGCAATAAGAGAATTTGGCGGGTATTATTTGGAGTACGGAAAAAGCGGGTGCTCTATCTTAACCGGCACCGACTACCTTATACGGAATTACGACAGTCATCCTGGTTCTTACGAAGGAAGATTCACTCTTTATCAACCAACCGATGGTGGATACGCAGTTATTGGTCCTTCTATGCAGATAACCGGAAGAATTGATGGTATGAACGAAAAGGGTCTTGCTATGGGGTATAACTTTATCAATCGTATCCATTCGGGAGACGGATTTATTTGCAACATGATTGGGCGAATGATACTAGAGACATGTTCCAATGTAGAGGATGCTATTAATCTACTGAAAGAAATCCCGCATCGAACGTCATTCAGTTATGTATTGCTCGACCCAAAAGGTGATTCTTATGTAGTAGAAGCATCTCCCCGCTCCGTAATAGCTAGAAAATCAAACACCAGCACGAATCATTTCGAAATGCTTCTAGAGGAAAATCGTTATCGAATGGACGATTCGAAACGAAGACAACAAATTATGGAGAAACAACAAAAATTAGGTGTTTACGAGGCTTTTTCTTTATTAAATAACAAAGATGAACAAGTTTTTTCTGAAAAGTACGATGCTTCGTCAGGAACTTTACACACTTCTGCTTACATTCCAAAAGAAAAAAAGGTTTGGTTCGCAATGGGTCCAAACCGTAACCCAGTCATTTTTGATTTCGAGAAGTTTCTAGGTGGAGAAAAAAATAACATCAAAAAAATAAAAGGGGAACTAAATTTTAATGTCCCCTTCCTGAATATGAATTTATTATAATTCGTACCCATTATAAACTAATAAAACTATAATAAAAGAAGGCATTATTAATGTCTTCTTTTTTTGAAAAGAAATAATAAAAAGACTGTCTATTCCACTTCAAGAGCAAATGAATAAAAAGCATCCCCATTCGAAACATTCTTCTCTTTTTCATCCATCCACCAAACGCCATATGAATAATAATAAATTCCTTTCTCCGTTGGTGCCTTAAAATGTCCATCCCTTACCGGAACTTGTCTCGGTGTATCTCCAGTTAGTTGTTCAAGATGGACTTCATTCGGCTGTGGAGTGTAATCCATCATGAAGACTACTTCTTCTCCTGGCTGGACAGGGATAGCTTTTTTACCTTTTAGTTCCAAAAGATCTTTAGGTCCAATTGTATCGACACATTTACCACTGTTTCCATTACTCCAGCAATAGGTTCCAAGAACTGTCTCGTAATGTTTGCCACTTGCCACGATCTCCGCTTCTGGTGGTTTTTTTCCTTTCAATTCATTATTTGAACAGGCAGCAAGAATGGTGATTAAACATACCAATAAAGATACCAATTTACTCATACGATTCCTCCTCTTACTCCATTAGTCGGATTTATTCAAGAACATGTTTCAAATGTAAAAAATTTCCTTTTAACATAAAACATATGTTCACAAACACTTAACAAGGAGTGGTAAAATGATACGTGACCGTGGAAACATAAAATGGACAGTTTGATGCTTCCTGAACATGTCAGTATGTTAAGGAAATATGCAAATGAAGAATATTATGATGAGAGAGAACCCATAGCCGATGATCAACAATTGGAGGAAGTAAATAATTTGATTAATTCTGCGTAAAAGATTATCCTTAGGAACGATTAAATTATAAAGGTCCATATAAGGACTAAAAGTCATGGATTGTTGTTTTTGAATCATCGTGCCCACCGCCTTAAAGAGATACCATTATTATAAAATAAAAAAGGCAGAAGCCCTCAATCTTAGTGAGAGGTTCTACCTTTGATTGTTTTTAATAAAGACTTTTTCAGTGGCCTCGTATTGTACCGGGGTCATTTTATTTAATCCCCATTGATAACGATGATTATTATACTCCTCGATATAAGAATCCACCATTTGTTTTAATTCACTTAAGCTAGCACACTCTTTAACATCTACCTCGTCCTTAAAATGACCAAAGAAAGATTCAATTGGAGCGTTATCCCAACAGTTTCCCTTACGGGACATGATTGAGTGATGCCCAATTTCTTTACTTTCTTTTGAAATAGGTGATGAGTGTAATGCATACCTTGGTCTGAATGAAGGATGACTTCAGGATGAAACTGATTCTGTACAGTTTCTTTAAGTCTTTGTAGCGTCTTATATACTATACTCATTTCTAAAGACGTGGATAAATAATGGGCCAGTATTTCGTTCGTGCTTCCATCCTTAATGCAGGATAAATAGGCTTTTTGACCGTTCTCATAATAAAGATAAGTAATATCCGTTAATAATACTTTTCCAGGCTCTCCTTGATTAAATTCACGATTTAACAGGTTAGGGCATGTACGGTGTTATAGGGTAGCTTTTGCCATTTTTTTATAAGGCTTGCTTTTCTAACCTTTGTGAAGAATAATTGATATTTCCTCATTAACCTTCTAATTTTCTTGTGATTCATCTTAACAAAATAGTCATTTTCTAAGAACATTTTGATTTGAAGAGCCCCGACTTTTTCCTTTTTTTGCAGGAAGAACTCTTTGCATTGTTAAATTTTTTCTCAGGCAGACAACAAACCATGCCTGCCCTAAGTTGGAATTCAGCTTCTAGTGACTGGATTGTTTAGTGAAGTTACTGTACCTTCACATCAAGGTTCGAGAGGGGTTCATCCATCAAGAACACCTTCGGATTCCGAACGATGGCGACCAAGTGCCACACGCTGGCGCTGACCGCCTGATAAAGCTTTTGGTTTTCGGTCAATGTACGGTGTGAGACCAAGGATTTTTGCAGCATTTTCCACTCTTTCCTTGATTTCTGATTTGTCATATTTGCGAAGTTTCAACCCGAATGCCATATTATCATACACGCTCATTTGCGGATACAGGGCATAATCCTGGAACACCATGGCGATATCACGCTCTTTCGGCGGAGTCTGGTTCACCACGTTCCCATTGATGGAAAGAGTGCCGTCCGTTATGTCTTCAAGACCAGCAATCATACGGAGAGTCGTGGACTTCCCGCACCCTGATGGACCGACAAAAACAATCAATTCACCGTTTGAAATATCCAGATTAAAATCGGTCACAGAAGGGGCTTGGTCCCCCTCATATTGTTTTTGAATGCCATTCAACGTGATTTCAGCCATGCCAATCCCCCTAGATTTGTCGTTAGAAATCAACCTTTGTTTGCGCCTGCCTTCAATCCTTCCACAATGTGTTTTTGGAAGAGTATGAACAGAATGGTTATAGGGATTGCCACCAGAACAGCACCAGCCGCAAAGTTCGTAAACTGTGTATTGCTCTTACCCGTGATCATGTCGAAAAGACCGATAGCAAGTGTCTTCTTTTCAGGAGATGTCAGAACCAGGCGGGCGAAAATGAAGTCCATCCAAGGACCAATGAAATTGTTTACGGCAACAAACACGAGAATCGGGCGAGCTAGAGGAACCATTACTTTGAAGAACACCGTGATATGGCCAGCCCCGTCAATCCGTGCCGCTTCTTCCAAGCTCTTTGGGATTCCGTCAAAATACCCTTTCACAAGCCATGCACCGAACGGGATGCCTCCCCCTGAATAGACAAGAATAAGGCCGATGTGTGTATCAAGGAGGCCCACTCTGTCAAGAAGAAGGAATATCGCAATCATCCCCATGAACGATGGAAACATTTGAAGGACAAGCATCGTCATAAGACCGTATTTTCTTCCTTTGAAACGGTATCTTGAAAATGCATACCCAGCGCTCACCACGAATATGGTGGAAAGGACCATCGTCCCTAAAGCAATCTTTAATGTATTCCAGTACCATTTCAGGTAGTTGGTTTCTTTGAATAAATAAATGTAATGCTTAAAAGATAAATCTGTTGTAAAAAGTTTCGTTTTCGATAGTGAATCACCAGGATTCAAACTTCCCATGAAAGCCCAGGCAATCGGATAGAACACGATGACCACAAGGGCGATGAGAAATGCATAGCTGAATACAAGCCGAAGATTTCTTGAAAGTTTAGAAGTCATGACATCATGTCCTCCTCTTTAAAGGCTTTGGTGCGTCTGAAGTTCCAGATGGATATGCTTGCGATAATTACGAAAATCAAGATGGAAACGACGGATGCCATGTTATACTGCCTCTGTTCGAGGGTCATTTTGTAAATCCATGAAATCAAAATGTCTGTGGAACCTGCTCCCTGATAACTCGTGTTAACAGGACCACCTTGTGTCATCAGGTAAATCATGTTGAAGTTGTTGAAATTACCTGCGAAACTCATGATAAGGAGGGGTGCCGTTGAAAACATAAGCACGGGCATGGTGATCTTTGGAAATTTCTGCCAGTTGTTCGCTCCAT
This sequence comes from Peribacillus deserti, assembly GCF_002863585.1. Classification (GTDB taxonomy): domain Bacteria; phylum Bacillota; class Bacilli; order Bacillales; family DSM-1321; genus Paraperibacillus; species Paraperibacillus deserti_A. The sequence continues at coordinate 13,754 of NZ_PGUY01000039.1, forward strand.
CCACGTCAGCCGCTTCGTACAGTTCCTTGTCAATGGATGTCATCACACCGCTCATCAGAACCATCCAGTACGGGAAGCCGAACCAGATATTGACGACGACAATTGTGATTTTTGCAAGAGTCGGGTCGCTAAGAAAGTATAATCTTTCATTTAATATCCCGAGATCCAGTAAAAGCTGGTTGATCGGACCGAATTCACCGTTGAACAAGTTCTGCATCACAAGGATGGAGACGAATTGCGGAATGGCCCATGGAAGTATGAATACCGACCGCCAGAATCGCTTGAAGACGATTCCTTTCTGGTTCACGATGATGGCGACGAAAAGACCTGCGAAAAAACATGTGAATGTGGAAAGTATCGCCCATAAAACCGTCCATCCGAACACCCCGTAAAAGGTGCTGCTCCACATGTCCATTTTGAACAAATCGATGAAGGTATCAAAACCGACCCAGTCGACCAGGTTTTTCGGTGGAAGGTGATTCGGTGATGAGTAATTCGTAAAAGCAAGAAGCACACCGAACAGATTTGGAAGGATAATCAAAAAGGCGGTTGCGAACACGGAAGGAAGCAGCATCGCAAATGGAAAGCCTTTTTCGTACATGGTTTTAAGAGTTTCCTTGATTCCATTTGGCACAATTCCGATTTCCCGTTTCTTTCCGACCGAATAGGCGTCCACTACGTTGGCTACATGGGCGGAAAGAACGAGGATGGAAGCGATTAAAAAGATCAATCCGTAGATAAGGAGGTTGATAGAATGGTCTCCCTGTACAATATCCCACCCATCAATCGTCTGCTTTGTTTCACCGAGGGTAGTGAGCCCCCACATCGCGTGCTGGAAATCAACGGCGAAAGTGATAAGAATAAATAACCCGACTCCCATCATGATGAGTCCTTTGATGTACTGTTTGTTATAGATTTGACCTAATCCCATGAAAAGAGCTGAAAGAAGAGCGGAAATTTTTGAATGTGATTTCATTGGAGTACTCCTTCCTGATAGTCAAAATGAGCCAACGCCTCCTGGCATTGGCTCACGATCGTAGATTATTTCTGCTGATTTTCGATTTTTCCTTTGATGTCTTTTGTTGCGTTCGTCAATGCTTCTTTAGGAGATGCCTGACCATTCCATATGGCTGTAAATGCTTTTCCAGCTGGCTCCCATACACTTTGCATTTCTGCAATGTTCGGCATTGGCTGAGCATATTTCAATTGTTTGGCAAAACCGTTCAATACCGCATCATTTTTGATGGCATCTGTTTCAAGGGCTTTTTTGGATGCAGGCATCTGGCCTGTCATTTCGTAACGCTTGATCAGCATTTCATCACTTGTCGCGAATTCAGCAAGAAGTGTTGCTGCTTTTGGATATTTCGTATAAGCACTTACATAATATGCTTTAATGCCAGAGAAACTTGTTGGAACCTTGCCGTTTTCAAGTTTAGGAAGTGTTGTTACACCGAAATCAACTTTTGCGTCCTGGTGATTTTTGATATCCCAAGGACCTGAAATACGGTACATCAGTTTTCCTTCATTGAACATAGAGCTGATCAAGTCACCTTTGATGTCTTCGTTCTTCAGAGGAAGAAGTTCGTCATGAATTTTCTTCACGAATTCTCCTGCTTGGATGGCCCCTTTAGAGTCAAGACCAAGATCTTTCACGTCAGTTCCGTTTTTGCCCCCAAATACATACCCGCCGTATCCGCCGACGATTGAGTGAGCGATGTAATAGTTGCCAGGTTCAAGCATCAGACCGTATTTGCGGTCTTTATCGGTGCTTCCTTTTTGGAATTCTTTAGCCTGTTTGAATAACTCTTCCCACGTTTCGGCAGGTTCTTTCACCAGTTTTTTATTGTAGTAAAGGGCATATGTTTCGACTGCCAGCGGGAATCCGTACTGCTTTTCTTTCCCTGTTGTACCTGTAATGGCTGCATCCACGAAACGGTCTGTATATGCTTTGCCCAGTTTATTTTCAAAAATGGCTCCTGAGTTTTCCATATTCCCAACATGGTCATGCGGGGCATGGAATACATCTGGGCCTTTTCCTGTCGGGCCTGCGGCATCTACTTTTTCAGCCGCTTTGTCATGCGCTGATTCTTCAACCTTTACGGGAACGCTGTATTTCTTTGTGAATTCAGCGGCAACAGCCTTTGCCCATGCTCCTTCTTTGCCTCCGTTATCCCAAAGTTTCAATGTAGCTCCAGCTTCAGGTTCCAATTTTACAGCCTCGGCTGGTTTTTTAGCGGGCTGTGTCGGGGCAGATTTGTTAGCGGACTCACCTGAGCAGGCAGCCAATAAGCTTGCTGTCAGAGCGCCTGTTGCCAAAACCGAAAATATTTTTTTCAATTCCATGTGTTTCCCTCCATTTGTATAAGTTAAAACATATTTTTCCAAAAGCGTAAGCGGTTACCACACATCCATCTATTTATACCAATTCGACAAATTCCTTCTTATTTCCTTCTTATTTCCTTTTTATTTCAAATTTCCGCAAAGAATTAATAAATATATTGGGAATATGTCTCTTATATACTGAAGGAAGGAAAAGTGGGGACCCCTAATTAGTTAAAGAACTTTTCACCTTAAAGATGTTTGTTTTAAAATAGAAAGGGTATAGAAACTGTTATAATTAGATTTCTGGGGGAATGATATGGCAACTCTTTTAGAGAATTTAACAGACTCATTAATCGAGACCCGACATCGATATACATTGCTTAAAGATAATGGTATTGAATCAATGGATACCATTTATCCTGCTATCCCTTGGAACGTCGAACTATATTATCAACTTTTAGCGACCTTACCCAAAGAGATTGTCCGTCTGGAACAAAAGATTGTGAACATAGAAAATGATCTTTAAAGTATAAAAGTAATGATTGGCTTTTTCTCTTGCGTTGTTAAAACTATAAAGGCTTATATGCCACAGCAAAGAAAAAGAACCAATTATTGCTTCTTTGTTTCTTTTCTTGGCAGACTGAAAGAAATCGGTACAGTCATGCCTAACCGTTTTTGATACATTAATTCCATGAGTTCGTATGTCTATTCTTCCGAACTGATGCACGAGAACTCGTCATGGCCTTCCTTGGTATAGATATTGGATATCGTATGAATGATATCCGCAGCGTATTTGTAAGTTCTTGCAGTACTGTTTTTATTTCTGGATCTTCGACTTAATTTTTCACAAAGTAACTTATATACATATCAGAGAATTATCACACATATATGTGCCCCTTAACCGAGAAACCTCGGTTGAAGTTAATCTTTCCTTGCTATTTTCCATATGAGGAAACCTCCATGCAATATGTATATCAGAAATTATCCACAATGCACAGAACAATTATCAAATGACTCATCTGTAAAAATGGAGAATAAAAAATACAGAGGATTACTCCCCTGTCGTTATAGTTGTAGGTTTAGTTTTTTTAGTAATGCAGCTTGCTCATCAGCTTCTAGACTAGAAATCTGGCTTTTATAATATTTGCAGAAGATAATTGTCCCGTATACGCCCAAAAAATTACGAGGTAAATTCTTTGATATTGCTTCTTCATTAAATAGCGCAACCGTCTGATCACTGAGGATAAATGATTTAACTTCACCCTCTAATGCTCTTTCAAAATTCTCCCGACTGGACTCAATGGCGATTTTCTCAACAACGTGGTCATATACCATTACACAGTTAATAACACTCATCTCGCATCGCATCCATTTTCTTGAAGTTTCTATTCATATTCCCAGCATTTACAACATTTAAACATATATACAGGTGATTAGGCCTAAGACAAGTTTTTATGCATGATTACTCGGGTATATTGAATCATACCCATCGATCATTGTTTATCAATCTACATGGGTCTTTTTATTTCAATATCTATTTGTCCCCTACAAAAGGAGAGATATCATGTCCAAGACTTTAGAAGAGGTCATCAACTGTTTAAACACCGATAAAAACAAGATAGCATCTTCACTTTTAGATAAAGCCCACCATGACTCAAATGGGAAAGATGAAGAAATCAATAAATATAAAAACTTTTTAGTCATTCTTATCAGCCATATTTCAAAAAGTTTAAGGTTAAGTAAATCAGAACAAAAAAATTTAAATTTCGAGTTTGCAATAAACCATTACTCCTCCTTGGAAGACGGAGCAGCACAAACTGAACCAATAGATTTATTATTTGATTTTCGAATAGGGTTGTTACAAGAGATTCGGAAACAGTGCGTATCTAAAGACTTTCCATTAGAGGACATATATTTTGTCAATGACCAAGTAGTTTATATTTTTGATGAGATCATACGTAATTTTACAAAGATTACTAGGACAATCACCGAAAAATCGGTAAAGGCCATTGAAAAGGAAATGTTGGAACTTGCAGCTCCCATTGTTCCAATTAAAAAAGGAGTGGCGGTCTTACCTCTCATTGGAGATTTTAATGAGAGCAGGGCAGCCCACATTACCGAGACCGTTATACCTAAGATATCGAAGTCAAACATTAGCATGTTAATTATCGACTTTTCAGGAATACATGTATTCGATACCTTCGTTGCTCAACACTTTTTTCAAATTAGGGATATATTAAAACTATTAGGAATATCTCCTGTCATTACTGGTATTAGACCAGCGTTAGCTCAGACAGCTGTACAGTTAGGAATCAACCTTTCAGATGTCCAAGCATATAGCAGCGTTCAGCAAGTCTTGGAACAGTCATATGGAAACAATGAAAGCTAGCCAAGAAACAGATCAAGTCGCTTATCCAATTAGGTATTCCGAAGGAAGAAGCGAAAGGACTGACTTACTGCCGAAAAGGGGACTTAGTGGTTGGTCGATGTGTACCCCCACATTGGACTTTCACCACCTAGATAGATGCCATGCCTGGCACACAACAAAAAAAGAGCATATTATTGCCCTTTTAGCTGTTCACTTATTTTCCTTATGAAAACGAATGTATTTCCTTTGTAAGTATAATTCTTTATCTTTATATATCCATGCTGAAAATTTTTTTATCGGATCATCGCCACTTATATACACTCGATAATGGTGTTCAAATGATTTTATAACAGCGTTAATATTTTGTGATGCCAATATCTTCACGAGTGATTCCATAAAGCTCTTCGATCCGCCAACGATATTTACAAAGTATTTATCTTTATAAATGCAGCCATCACCGTCAAAATATCCTCTTACAAAATGGGACATAAATTCAGCCGGAATTTTAGGAAACTTAAGATTTAGGCACTTATTTGGATTAATCCCATGTATTTCAATTATATCTTTTCTCATTATTTTGCTGTTAAGCATAAGCATATAAACACCCGTTTTTTTATTTTGTATAATAGGATGCTCTGATTTTAATTCGGTTTTTATGGAGTTCAGGATTTCAATTTCTTTTTGAGCAATACTTATCGTTTGAGTATCCTTTGAAGCAACAAAAAACCCCAATATATAAGCCATATTATTCGACCAGGTTTTAAAGTAATCTTCATTAAGTGTATATTGCCTCTTCCAGCTGCCTCGCGGACGCCTTTCCACGTTGTTATTTTTCAAAACTAAATTGATATAACGTATTGAAACATTCGTCTTACCAGCAATATCTGCAGTGCTCATACCCGCTTTATATAACTTGACTACATCGGAGATTTTTAAGGTGAGTTTTGAGTTTTTGGCCAACTGTTCCACCACCATTTAACAGAATATGCTTGCATTCCTATTGTACAAACGTACGTTCTGCATTAGCAAATCTAAACTGTTCAAGTTATTTGATTAAATTAAGCCCTCACAAGCTTAATTTGAGCGAAACTTTCCAGTTATTGCTGTCTCCGTAAAAATAATAGGTTTTACTTTTATTGAAAAATCCGAGAAATACGGTACCGCAAGACCGACTAAAATCAGGCTAAAGATTGTTACATGTAGCTTTTTTTAATTCAGCTTCCCCGCTAACTTAATTGAAATGAATAAAGCATTTTCCTTGCTCCTTGCCCTTGATTTTACTCTAAAAAAAATTTTTTAATTAATCAAAAAACGAACAGGTGTTTGATACCTGAGTATCGTATATATACTTTAAGAAATTTAATATCACGAGGTGAAAATGAATGTCTAAGAAGTATCAGGATAAAGTGATTGTATTAATAGATAAGGGCGAAGTTGATATACCGATAGAGGATTGCGACATGCTATTTTATATTGAGGATACATTAAATAGCCTAAATGTGGATTTTCAAAAACTCATTCGTCCTCCCAAAAGATCAGCACCAGTTACATTGCTAACGATTCGGATAAAAGAGGTTAAATAAAAATTCTAATTCACATACTATTTCTAATGCACTCCTATTTACAAGGACATCTTTAAACCACCTATAATTATAGATAATATCATCCTCTAAATGAAGGCTTTCCACCTCGGGTTATTTTAGAATTAAGCCCATTCATTAGTCAGGCTAAAAAAAGCTTCGGTGTTCATCATTACTGGATCAAACTAAAATTATGAATTAAACTCAATTAATCCTCCTTTCTACGGCAAATTAAATGCGGATATACTAGCTGGCCTTCAGGAAAAAATGATATGGTATTGAAATGTAGCTAGTTTGTATGGAATCCAGTCTTAATTTCAAAGGCTCTATTCACAGTATTTAATAACCTGTTGACGGCGTGGCCGACGCCAGCCGCATCTTATACAAAAAAGAATTCTATCTTCCCTTACAATAAAATAATTCCTAAATGAATAATCATATTTACCCTATATTTTCAAAATTTGCTCTTAAATTCGTGATTCCGCTCTTAAATTTTAATTTTCGCACTTAAATTCTGGATCTCGCTCTTAAATTCTGGATTTCGCTCTTAATTTTGGGGTTCACATATATATTTTGGGTTTCTCTCTTAAATTATGGATTTCACTCTTAAATTATGGATTTCACTCTTAAATTCTGGATTTCGCTCTTAAATTGGGTCGGCTTCTAGAAAAACTATGGTATTGCTCCGAGCTGTCTATGGACAAATAAAAAAACACTTCAATCATTGGTTTGAAGTGTTTGTACATATATTAAGCCCGATTTTCAAAAAGATCGCCGTATTTAGCTTTGCGCTTGTAAACAACTGCTCCGACTTTTTCTTTTCCTTTAACAGGTGCGACTGCCCTTACACCAACAACAGGCTTACCAAGTTTGAATAAATCCTTGTTAAAAATATGCTCGGCAGGATTAATGAATCTGGTCATTTAGAAGCACCTCCAAATAGATAATTAATGGTTTTAATCAGGTCATAGTTTGCAACAAAATGGGAATCAAGCTGTTCATCTGTTAACACATCCGGTCCAGAAATAGTAACGGTTATTACCAATTCTACACCTATAGGATAGCATATTAAATAAGTTTTGAACAAGTGATCTTTCGTTAAGTGAACAAGTTCCTCACCTTGTAAGAAGCTGTCGATCATCAGGATGCGATCCGGATCATTGTCTTCTTTGTCGTTGTTCACATTAAAGGAATAAAAATTTATATCTCCCGCTTTTCCGGCTGCGTGTTTTAAACCATCTATTCCTTCTTTTTTCCAGACACCCACCCCATCCATCTTAAAAGAAGGGAGAATGGCATAAACACTTCTAAGGGCATCGGATAAATAGTCGTAAATGTTCTCATTATCCGATTTTAGGAGCTCTTTTGTTAACTTGATTGTAAAAAGGGCCACTTCGTCTCGTTCTCTTTGTTTTCTTCTCACTTCGTGCAATAGTATTTCCGGATCTTGGTAGAATTTCAATTCTTGGATTTTCTTTATGATATGCTGGCAGGAAACACTGACCGCAGCATCATAATTCTTTGATCCAGCTTGGTATTTAAGTGGATTCAATCCAATTAAATCAGAAAGCAAGTGGTAATCCTGGATGTTCATATCATCTCTTGTTTTCGGCACTGTATTTGGTATTAAATAAAACACTCTGCTTCTTTTTAATCTTCCCCAGAACAGTCCCATCTCAAACAAGGTATTGTCCCTGGTTATGAGAAACGTTTTTCCGCGTATATCGATAATGTCATCTGGAGAGCATATAAAAACAGCGAAATCATTTTGATGCAATTGTTTTTCGAGGTCGTCCATTGTGTAATTACCAGGCGAAAACACTCCTGCATACCATGGATTCACTTCGGCATAATATTCCAGGGCTTTTTGGACAGCATTCACATAGTCCATCGCCTCTCTTGAAGAACCGATAAAAACACAAGGTTTATTCTCTTCCATAATGCCTCCTTACTTATTTATTCCATGAATCCTCTGCCAGTATGTATAAAAGATCTGCAATACCCTAAGTATATCATGGTAAATAATCGTTAAAATGAGTGGAATGTCTCAAAGAATCAAACAAAATAAACTAATCCTAATAGATTTAATTATTATTATAAGTGCTCTTTTACAAAACCGCAAACACGTGTTCGTATGCGAGCCAGCTGACAATCAAAAAGAGAGTGTCTCTTGTTAAAGAAACACTCCCCGAATGCTTAGCATGTCCTCCCTATGTTTGTTAGCCCACTCCTTGCACCAAGTCATTTTGCACCAATCTTTTTCGGTACACAAAATTAGCCAAGAATACACTTACCTCATAAAGAACAAGGAGCGGAACAATCACCAATATATCAGATATCAAATCTGGAGGTGTGATGAGGATGGAAATGACCACCAGGGTAAAATAAGAAAGCTTTCGTCCCTTAGCCAGCCGGGCGGGATTTAGAATTCCCAGTCTTGTTAAAAACATGACCACGAGCGGCATCTCAAACAATAAGCCTAGGGGCAATGTAAGGTTCAGCATAAACCGGAAATATTTTTTTGCAGTGAACATGGTTTGGAACTGTCCCGCAGAAAGCGACGTTAAAAACCCTATCACTATAGGAAAAAGAACTAAATATCCAAATAAAACACCGGTAACAAATAATAAAAATAAACCTGGGATAAACCTAAATGTTATCCTTCTTTCATTTGGTCTGAGTGCTGGTGATATAAACTTCCATATTTGAAAAGCAGCAAGGGGTATTGTTGCTGCAATTGCACTAACACCTGCTATGGACATGTATACCCACAAAATTTCACTGGGACCAAGCACTGCTAATTTTCCGTCGAAGTTTTTTACAAGCAGCTTATATATATCCTCTACAAACACAAAACTTACCACAAAAATAGCAGCAAAGCCGGCCAGAGTGATAATAATACGTTTTCTAAGTTCCTCTATATGTCCGGAAATCTGCAGCTCTCTACAGTCCATCCTTTTTCCTCCCTGCTGTCAAAAGTATGATAAACCTGCCTTTTCCTATAAACAAGTTCATTATAAAAGCTCTTTTCTAAAAGTTTGTTGTTTTTTAATAAGTTATGTTACGTCACCCTATTGTTCATTCAGTTCGATTGATAAGGTACGAGACTCCTCCGTGAACAGCGGGAAGCGAGCATCCTGAAGTGAAAATCACCCCTTGGTTCATTGCGGAAACAGTCTTATAAAAAGAAGCAGACGAGTTCCCCCGTCTACTCTCTTTGAACCGGCACTGTTTTAACCTTCTTTTTTTACAGCTGCAAGTGCAGGCTTTTTCTCTTGTTCATCATGATCCGAATCGGTTACCAGTCCCTTAGCAGCGCTTTTAAATTCTGTTAGAGTACGGCCGAATGCCCTCCCTATTTCGGGGAGCTTAGACGGGCCAAAAATGATAAGGGCAATTACGAGTACTATAATTAATCCAGGTATCCCAATATTTGAAAGCATTTTATCTACACCCTTTCTAATCCATTCTAATTAATGATAATAGGCTCTTAATCTTAATTTAAGACTTTCTCTCGGCTCAATTGTTTTTCATGTGCACGGTTATGCGCTCGATTACGGTCTTCTTCCACTTCACTTGTTTTTTGGACTCCTTCTGGAACCACTGTTGAGGAAACCTTCCGCAGCCCCGCCTGGTCTTTATCAAATACAAATGATGCTCTTGTTGAAATATCAGCACCTGGTTCTGTGACAAAAGGCACGACCCGATAATCCGCCCGCCATTGTCCAGGCGTTACATGGCAGCGGACATAGCCTCTGTAATCATTGAAAAACTTGATATGGGAGTTCTGGCTCAAAATCTTATCTGTATCGGAACGCTTATCCGCTCCATTACCGCCAGACGTTATGCTGGTCCCTACAAATTCTACTCCAAATGTTTTTGAATCAGGTTCATTGAAATCCAGCTTTAAATTAGAAGCCCAGCTCGCATGCACATCCCCGGTCAACACCACCAGATTATTGATGTTATTGGTTTTAATGACCTCAATCAAACGCTCGCGCGCGGCGGGATATCCATCCCAGGAATCCATGCTGTATTTAGGAGCCGTTGGGCTACCGTAATTCCTCTCTGCAAAGAATATCTGCTGAGGCAGCACATTCCAGATCGATTTAGAGTGAGCAAGCTTATCACCAACCCATTGTTCCTGTTCTGGTCCAAGGAGGGTGCGCTTTGGATCTAATGATTCCTCTGTCTGAGGGGAACTGCTGTCTCCATTAGCCTGATCATCGCGGTATTGGCGTGAATCAAGAACGAAGAAGGACGCAAGATCTCCGTATGTAAAATCCCGGTACAGACGCATATCCGCACCCTTAGGCAGAGAAGACCTGCGCAAAGGCATATGCTCATAATAAGCCTGGTAAGCAGCTGCCCGCCGTTTGATGAATGACTCTACAGACTGCCCTTTCTCCGGTACCAAATTAGCATAGTTGTTCTCAACTTCGTGATCATCCCATGTAACAATCCATGGACATGCTGCATGAGCAGCTTTTAAATGGACGTCTGATTTATATTGGGCATATCTATTTCGGTAGTCTTCAAGAGTGATTATTTCAGGACTATTATGAACGCGGACATTACCGGTCGGTGAAATGTATTCATTCGGGCCGTACTCGTATATGTAATCGCCTAGATGAAACACAAGGTCAAGATCTTCCTTTGCCATATGTTTGTATGCAGTAAAATATCCATGTTCATATTGCTGGCAGGAGGCGAACGCAAAGGTAAGGCTGGAAACGCTCGTACCCTGTTTTGGCAGAGTTTTAGTTCTTCCGGTCTGGCTGACTTCTCCTCCGCTTTTGAATCGGTAAAAATAGACAGAGTTCGGTCTTAAGCCGCTAACCTCTACGTGAACGCTATGACCAAGTTCCGGGCGGGCTATTTCTTTACCCTGATGTACAATCTTTCGAAAATGCTCGTCTTTAGCAATTTCCCACTTAACTTGAAAAGCTTCCCCGGACATCCCGCCGCCGTTTAAAGGATCTGGAGCAAGCCTTGTCCATAAAACCACACCGTCTGATAAAGGATCACCAGAAGCAACACCTAGTGTAAATGGATAATCACTGAATTTTGGGGCTGCATTTACTTCAATACTCCCCATGGACTGCGCCATTGCAAGTCCAAGCGAAAGTCCTGCAAGTTTGCTTGCTCCCGAGATAAAATTCCTGCGATCCATATTTTTGCTCAGGCTGGTCTCACTCCATTTTTGGATCATCTCATCCATTGAACGTTCAAAATTCATTGATTGTTCTCCTCCTTGCTTGGTTGTTGGAACTCTTTTAGTGTAGAGGAGAAATTTTAATTACATGTTAAGAATTGTAAAGCTAGAATGATGCTCCTGGTTAATCCCGCATAGGATAAATGGATTATTATCTTAAACAATGTCTTTTTTTAACATAAATCTTCAGCTTTTAAAGTAAACAGGGACTTCTTTTTACCTGTTTTTCTTAAAGAAACATTTACGAAAAACCCAAAAAACAACCAAATGCATCCAAAAAAGTACCGTTTGATATTCAAACGGTTGAAGAAGATATATGTTTAAAAGGTTAATTCGCGCAAAATATTAATGCAGTGCAGTCAAAAGAACACCCACAGCAATCAGGACGACTCCAATTCCATTTACGACGCTTAGTCTTTCACCAAAGAAAGCAATTGCAGCAACTGTAGCGATTACCACGCTTAATTTATCAATCGGAGCTACCTGCGAGACTTTTCCAGTTTTAAGGGCAAGAAAATAAAACAGCCAGGACGTAGCACCTGCGATTCCGCTGAGTACGACGAATATAAAGGTCTTCTTTTCACCGACAATTTCTGGGATTCTATGTAAATTCCCCTGAACGGCAACCACACTGAATAAAAAGAGTGTCATGATCACTGACCTGACAGCCGTAGCGGTATTGGAATCAACCTTCTGCAAGCCCATCTTGCCGAATATCGATACAAAGGCAGCCGAAACCGCCGACAAAATAGCATATACCAGCCATGACATATATAGCCTCCTTTCGTGTGCGGCAGCTTACTTTATGATGCTGGCCAGTGTTAAAGATATTTTGTGAAAAAAGGAGTGGTATCATACTTTGGTATGTAAGAAGAAAGAAAACGAGGCCCGGAAAAAAAAAGCGGCATTTCGCCGCTTATCTACTGACTGGTGGATGTAGTTATTTTTGGATACGGATCTTCGCCTATATCGGCATTTTTGTTTGCCGTAAAATCCTTAGATCCCATGGTGCCTTCTTCAGCAAGTACTTCTAATCCCTGTTCCATCTGAGCTGTTTTATCTTTCTCATCCGGGAATGTATGATTCTTGCTCATTAGAGATTGAAATTGCTTTTTTAGGCTATCCATTGCTTTTGGATTTCGAAACAGGTAGACAGCCGCTCCTACCGCTATTGTGCCTGCTATATTTCTGGCATTCATGACTCCACCTCCTCTATATTTATAGAATAAGTACCCGCTCCTTTTCTAAACAAACATGAAGATTGTAAGATAAGGGGAAATTATTAGAGAATTATACCTACAAGTATAAGCATCAAGTTCATGTAATCAAGAGGTAAACATTCAACTGTTGTGGATACATAAAGGAATAATATAATAAACTGCTATGCCAAATCCATTGCGATGGACGGCGTTAGTGATAGATATTTCCTACAAGGCTCGGATTCCTCCCACGTATTCTGCTGCATTTTATTTATTTCCCCGCTGCTCTCTGTCCGCCTTCCTGAACCAGGAATAAGATATAAATCATGATAGAAACAGCAACAGACAGTGACGCGGTGATATAAATCCTTTGATAGCCAAACGAGTGGCCAATTTGCTTTCTAAAAAGAAAGTCAAAAGTATTGACTCGGAAAGTAAAAATGAAGTGGGTGCCGCTGACTTTTTTTGGGGACAGTCCCCCATTTCCCGGGCTGTCCAAGCGCTGATACGGCTGGCTTCCTCAGGGGACTGTCCCTATTTCCCAAGATTATGAATGATCCATTTTCTTATAAAGGTCCTTGGTAAAAAATAAAAAACCCCGTGATAAGGATTAAAGCATCAATACCAGGGGTTTTATTATGATTCTTATTCATTAGTGAAATCCTATTCTATGAAAAATCATAGGTTACTTCTGTTAAGGATTCTGACACATCCCAAAGACGCTTCATCGTTTCGTGATTATAGACAGAGGCAGCTGGAGTTTCAATTGCAGGGTACCCTTTTCGGTTCCCTTTTCCATCCGGCCCGATATACTCTCCTCCTTGCAGCTGGTCATTAGTGGCTGCATATAGGGTAGGAAGTGCACCCATATCTGCCTTTTGTAAAAATAACTCGGACAGTTTCTTTAGAAATCTGGGAGCATCTTTTTGTCCCAATTTAAATAGATTGGTCACTGTAATCCCGGGATGGCAGGCGATACTCATAGATGGAAGCTTATGCTGTTTAAACCTCTCATCAAGCTCTTTTGCGAATAATAAATTGGCTAATTTGCTTTGGCCATAAAACTTCATCGGTTTATAACCATTTTCACCTTGCAGGTTATCAAAATCTATAACAGCGCCTTTATGTGCCAAGCTGCTGAGAGTCACGACACGGGAGTCCGGTGTTTTCTTTAGGGTCGGGAGAAGCAGACCGGTCAAAGCAAAATGCCCTAAATGATTGCTTCCAAACTGAAGCTCGAATCCATCTTGGGTCTTCTGATAAGGCGGCACCATCACTCCTGCGTTGTTTATAAGAATATCGAGCTGACTATAGCGCTTTGAGAAGCTATCAGCAAAATCCCTTACACTTTGTAAATCAGCGAGATCAAGTTTCATTACTTCTGCCTTTGCTTCTTTATTTTCTCTTTCTATTAAATTTGCAGCCTCTTTTCCTTTTTGCTCATTGCGCACGGCCAAAATGACCCGTGCGCCTCTATCAGAAAGGACCTTTGCAGCTTCATAGCCGATACCGCTATTGGCACCTGTTACAATGATTGTCTTGTCCTTCAAATGTGTATGTGTCATATTTCAGCCTCTTTCATTTGGCGAAGATTTGCGAATCTATCTTACGGTCGTTGCCTAAAGAGCAAAAAGAGCCAAAAATGAAAAATGTCATTCAAGGCTCTTATTAATCTATATGGCAATCTATCCAGGGTATGCACAATTTTTAGGACTTTAGCTGTTTTTCATATATTAATAGATTCTGATAGATTACATTCAACAAGGGTGCATTAATAGAGTGCCTCTCAGCTAATGTCATTAAATACCCATGAATATGCCCCCCTTCTATGGCTGTTCCTTTTTCCATATCGCGCTGCATGGAGGATTTCATGCTGTACGTCATTTTTTCGATTGTATTCATATGCTCTTCAACGATGCCATCACGGATTGGAGCGCCATGTGCCTTCATGATTTCTGCTGTTTCTTCGAGAAGCTGCTTAAAAAGAGCTCTTCCTCCATCCAAATCGCGGATTGGTCCTACTGGACTGCGCATTAAGGTAGTCAAGCCGGATAAAGTAGTGATGAATAAGTATTTATGCCACATTTCCTGCTCGATTTCATCGCTTTGTTCAAAAGAAGCTTTGGTGCCGCTCAACACTTCTGCAATCCGTCTTATGCGATCAGAGCTTGTTTTATTCAATTCCCCGAAGACTACGCGATGCATGGGGCTTGTTTGGTGGACCTCTCCTTGTTCATTTAGAGTGGTTTCAATGAAACACAATCCGCCGATGACCTTTTTTTCCCCAAATTCATTTTTTAACCTGTTTATATGTGCGATTCCATTCAGTAGGGGCAAAACAACAGTTTCCTCGCCAACGAATGGTTTGAGATCTTTAATAGCTCCGTCCAAATGATAAGATTTTGTTGAGAACAATATTAAATCAAAAGGAGCAGCTGTATCGGCTGCTGTCAATAACTGCGGCTTACATCTAATATCTCCGTGAATACTATGTATGACTAAATCTTGTTTCTCAAGGAGCTGCTTTCTGCTATTCCGGACTAGAAAAGTTACATCCTCGCCTTTTTCCGCCAGCCTGCCCCCAAAATACCCCCCGACTCCGCCTGCTCCTAATACTAATATCCTCATAATATCCCCCTTTTCTATCATAATCTCATTTTACCATTGATTAAACGTTTTCATAGTATCGTGCGAGCTCGATTATCATGGCACCCATTCTTTCATGTTCAGGAACGATATAGTTCCTGACACCTTCTTCATATAAAGCCTCAGCTGTTACTTTGCCAACAGCGGCAGCAAGAACATACCCCTTAAAAGCATCCAGCAAGTCATCTGTCAGACTTAGTTCTTTGGCATGCGTAAATAATGAACGTACCTGTACAGCTGTTGTAAAACAGAATGCATCCATTTGTTGTTCAATGATCTCCGTGCAGATTTTTTCAACAGAACCTTGGTCAGGCAAGATATGCCGATAAGGCAAGATGGTGGAAACATGGGCGCCTTTATCTTTAAAAAATGTTATTAAGGCCGGAGCAGGATCCCCATGGAGCTGAATCACTACTTTTTTGCCGCTGAAGTCCTCATCCTTGAGAGAGCGGATCAGCCCTCTTGTAGTTCCATCATCATCTACAGCATCTGGTGTTATTCCAGCTTTTTTTAATACCGCAAAGGACTTGTATCCTCTGGCAGCGATTTTAGCTTCTTGCAAACGACTGAAAAAAGCATCCTTCATTTTAAGTTTTTCTGAAATGTTAACTAACGTATCGATGCCGATTCCGGTAGTAAACACAATCCAGTCCGCTCCCTCTCTTACAAGCGCTTCTAGTTCAGGTTCAACCTCCTTTTCCGCAAGAAAGACAGTTCCCTGCAAGGAACGGACCACCGCGGTTCCTCCCTGTTTTTCTATCAGGGCGCTGATTTCTTCTGTTTTGCGGGAACTCCCTATCCCGACCCGCTTTCCCTTCAATCCTTTACCCAACATATTTCCCTCGTTTCATTGGTGAATTTTTTCTTTAATGATTACTAATTTTATGGCTTTTTTAAGCATAGTACAACTATGATGTTCAAGGAAAAAGACACTCGGCTGGCGAGTGTCCTGATAAGAGTAAGGATGGAGCAGTCTACAAATCCTCTAATATATTTTCACTTTTGTTTTCGTTTTCGTTATAAGTAAGAACCTCATCCACGTGCTGATAAGACTTTCCGTAAAATTCCCGGTCTTTATAGGTATGAATTTGGTTATACATCTTTTTCATCGCCTCAAAAATGACTTCTTCAGATTCATTATGCGGAGACCAATACAATATTTCCATCTCATTGATCTGTTTTGTTGCAAGCGATCTTCGTCGATACCCGATGCTCTGGGCATGCTCAAAACCTTCACGTTTATAAAAACGAAGTCTCTTTCCTGTGTCGGTATCCTCATAATTAACAGGTTCTACTTCAAGAATAATAGGCTTCCCTTTTTGTTTTAATCGATCCAATAATTTATGTCCCAGCCCCTGGCCGCGGGCGTCTTTAGACACAAATAGATAATCAATAAAAACAAAGCTTTCTAATTCAACATACATCAAGACATGGTGCGGACCCTCATCTTTATGGTAGATATCTGATTTCTCTTCAAGCAGGGTTTCCATGTGTTCTTTAGATTTCATCTCTTCAACGGGAAAATATTGATTCAATTTTTCATACCAGTGCATAGCTAGACTCCTTTATTGTAATGTTCTTTTGTAGATATAGTTACCAAGATTCTTACTGCCTCAAGAGTACTATACCCTATCTAATGAAAGATAAAATTCTCAGATAATTTAACTTAGCTGATATATAGAAAACCCCGGATCTATAAAGATCCGGGGCTTTCGCAGCTGGTTTTATTAAGACTTATCTTCCATGATTTCATCAAAGGCAACAGACACTTTTTCAAATTCCTCGTCACTGTCAATGGCTGCCAGGTCACCCTCATGATCCACCTTTAAAAAGAATACATCAATATCAGTTTCCGTTTCCTGCCGGATATCTTCCACAAAAGCGACTGCCGCATATTCGGTACCTTCAATATTAATGGTACCCAATACTTCGATTTCCTGATCTTCTCCAGTATCAGCAGTTATGGTAAATGTTTCTCCTACTTCAATTCGCTCCATGCAATTTCTCCTCCCTAAATGAAGTTCTATCTTTATTTTCCCATTACAGAAAGAAAAAATGCATATAACAGATTGAAAACACAATTCGGCAAAAAAAGTAATTCCATTCATGCAGCTTTTTAAGTGTGCCGGGTTGACTCGTCTTTTCCTATTTTAAAACTCCAAGGGCAGCAACAAGTGTTTCTGTTATAAAATCCAAATCTTGGTTTTCAATATTTAATGGCGGTGAAAGGGTCAACACATTATTAAAACCCGCAACGGTTGTGCCATTTTTCCCAATTAATACTCCTTTATTTCTGCATTCCGCAATCACCGAATTGACTAATGAAACTTCCAGTGGTTCCTTCGTTTCCTTGTCTTTGACCAATTCAATTCCAATCAGCAGCCCTTTACCGCGTACATCTCCTACACGAGGGTGGTTATAGAGGAGACGTGATAATTCGGATAAGACCTTGCTGCCCAGCTCTTCGGAACGCTCGAACAGCTTTTCCTTTTCCATGATCTCCAGATTCTTTAGTGCGAGCGCACAGGCTGCCGGATTACCGCCAAAGGTATTCACATGCCGGAAGAAGTCATATTCCTCCTGGCCTTTAAATGCCTCATATATCTCCTTGCGGACAGCGGTTGCGGACAGCGGCAGATAGGCGCTGGTGATTCCTTTCGCCATCGTGATAATATCCGGTTTCACTCCGTAATTCATGAACCCAAACGCTTTTCCTGTACGTCCAAATCCGCAGATCACCTCATCTGATATGAGCAGAGCCCCATGCTTTTCGCAGACTTCCTTTACTGCTTTCATATATCCATCCGGCGGCACCAGGACACCTCCGCCGGTAATGATTGGTTCCATTATCATGGCTGCAATGGTTTCACTATGCTCCCATGTCATGAGCCGGTCCACCTCTTTTACGGATGACAAATCTCCCGGATGGGCCACATGGCAATCATCACGGTATGAATCCGGAGGGGAGACATGCAGGAAACCAGGCGAAAGCGGTTCGTACTTATATTTTCTCTCTGCCTGGCCTGTGGCTGCGAGTGCCCCCAGTGAGCTTCCATGATAGCCTCTGTAGCGGGACACAATTTTGTAGCGGGAATGATCTCCTCTTTGCTGGTGATACTGGCGGACTATTTTAAAGGCAGCTTCGTTGGCTTCCGACCCGCTGTTGGAAAAAAAGATCACATACTCGTCTTCTAGTAAATCATTCAGCTTCTCTGCCAGTTTTATGGCTGGTACGTGGCTCTGTGAAAGAGGGAAATAAGCCATTTCCTTTAATTGCTCATATGCGGCTTCAGCGAGTTCTGTCCTTCCATACCCTACATTGACACACCATAGCCCAGCCATGGCATCCAGATAACGATTACCCTCCGCATCCGTGACCCACGATCCTTCCGCTTTGGCTGCAACAAGAGTAGCATTTGGGTTGTAGGGCTTCATGGAGTGCCATAAATATTTTTCATCCTGTAAAAGAAGTGTTTCCTGGGTATTATCGATTTGAACCATTATAGCATCTCCCTCTCTTTATTTAGACCTCATATCTGGACGTTATCATTTTTTTACGTGTATAAAAATTCAATCCATCTTTGCCGTTGACATGCAGATCTCCATAGAATGAATCCTTCCAGCCTGAAAAAGGAAAGAAGGCCATTGTTGCGGGAACCCCTACATTGATCCCGAGCATTCCTGCGTCAGCTTCTTCACGGAATTGCCGCACAGCCCTTGCATTGTTCGTATAAATTGTTGCTCCATTTCCATACCGGGATTTTTTGATATACTCCAACCCTTCATCTAAATCCCTTGCACGCAGCAAACTTAAGACAGGTGCAAAAATTTCATCCTTAGCAATGGTCATTTCTGGTGTTACCCTGTCAAAGATGGTAGGTCCCAGGAAATTCCCCTGCGGATGGTCTTTCATTTCTTTACGGCCATCCCTGATCAGCTTGGCACCTTCCTGTATGCCTTTGTCGATGTAACCAAGTACCTTTTCCCTATGCTCTTTACGGATGACAGGCGTAAGCAGGACTTCATCATCCATGCCATTTCCAATGATCAGCTCATCCGCTTTCTTTGCTAAAGCCTCTAAAAAGCGGTCATTATTCCCAACAACGACGACAGCACTGCAAGCCATACACCTCTGGCCCGCGCTGCCAAAAGTTGAGCTGATTATATGGGAGACAGCCTTATCGACATCGGCATCCGGCATCACTATATGGTGGTTCTTAGCTCCGGACAAAGCCTGAACCCGTTTTCCTTCTGCAGCAGCCCTTTCGTATACATATTTAGCCACTGCCTGCGAGCCGACAAATGAAATGGCGGCAACGTCCTTATGTTCAAGGAGGCCGTTTACCACATCATGGGCACCATGCACCACATTCAAAACTCCCGGAGGTGCACCAGCGTCAGAGAATAGTTCCGCAAGTCTGTTAGCCAGCATCGGAGTGCGTTCAGAAGGCTTTAAGACGAATGTGTTCCCGCAGGAA
This sequence comes from Peribacillus deserti, assembly GCF_002863585.1. Lineage (GTDB taxonomy): Bacteria > Bacillota > Bacilli > Bacillales > DSM-1321 > Paraperibacillus > Paraperibacillus deserti_A. Next base: position 33,562 of record NZ_PGUY01000039.1, read on the forward strand.
ATAGCGAGAGGAAACATCCAAAGGGGAACCATCATCGGAAAGTTAAAGGGAGTAATGCCTCCGATTACTCCTAACGGATATCGGAACATTTCTGAATCAATATCTTCTGCTATTCCCGATAGAGTTTCTCCCATCATTAAAGTAGGGGCTCCCGCTGCAAATTCTACACACTCAATACCGCGCTGGACTTCTCCATAAGCCTCCTTGTATGCCTTGCCGTTTTCTTTCACAATAAGTTTTGCAAGCTCCACGTGATGATCTGTCAGAAGAGTATGATACTTAAACAGAAGCCTTGCCCGCTTTGGTACTGGGACTCGTTTCCATTTCTCAAATGCTGCTTTTGCAGCCGATACTGCTAAATCGACATCATCCCGTGTGGAAACCGGAACACTAGTGAGCAGTTCGTCTGTAGCTGGATTAGGAACTTCAAGGGTATAAGGGCTGCTTGAACTTTTCCATTCTCCGTTAATGTAATTTTTCAGAATTTTCACATCTTTACTTGTTATACTCATAGTATCATCTCCCTGGATCAAATTGAAAGTTCGAAGGTAATTAACTGTCATATAAAAGGATGGGAATCGTTCTCCCACCCTTTTACATATTCTACGAGCTCTTCTGTTGAATGAAGATACTGGAAAAATACTTCCTTGCGTTCGCCGTTCTGATATGCAGAGTTTTCTTTGTACCGCTTTTGAGGTGGAAAAACTCTACAAATGCGCCATCCAAATTTTCTACGGCATGATAGATGTTGTAACCTTCACTTAGGAGCTGATCAATTTTTTCTTTTTCTGCAAGATACTGCTCATGTTCCGACATGGATTCCTCTCCTCCCAGCCAATAAGCGTTTTCCTCCAATCAGGCCGTGTCACCTGTCTCTGTGTCTTCAATGATCCAATCGCGGCCGACCGAGATTCCGAGGTACTTTTCATCGCTTGGATCTTCTATCTCTGCCTGTTTATACTTTTTGAACCACCAAAATTTTGCAAGGATATAGTAAATGGCGGCTCCGCTTAAGAAGCCTACTAGAAAACCATAATCTTTTGTAAAGTAAGAAGCAGTGGCTCCGATAATCCATGCAAGGAAACCTGCAAGATTAACACCGCCGCTGTACCGGTACTGGCCTTCATCTTCATATAGGGCCGGCACGTTGACTCTTCGTTTCCGGAGCAAATAATAATCAGCAAAAAGGATGCCTACAATCGCTGATAGAATCCCGCCTACCACTAATAGAAACGGGATGATCACATCAAATAAGTTCCATGGCTGCACAATGGAACCGACAATTCCAGCCGTGATGACTCCGGCCCAGAATGGGAATTTAGGGCCGCCTACATTGGAAAAAATAGTTGCTGCCGGCACAACATTTGCAGCTGTATTGGTTGACCACTGGGCAAGGACAATCATCAATAATAGAATGGCAAGAATGATTCCGCTTGCCGATTTTTGAAGAGCGGCCACAGGGTCGGAATTTAAAACAGCGATATAGGAAACAGCTCCGATGATAATCATGAACGTCTGGGTTAAAGGCATTGCCACCATATTTCCCCAAAGTGATACCTTGTTTCGTTTAAACCAGTTCTTTTCATTGGAAGGGGCCTTGATAAATCGGGAGATGGATGGAATATCTGCACCCAGCGTAGCCCAGAAACCCATGTTGCTGAATATGACAACCAGGAATGCTGTGAAAGCCGCCCCGCCTGAGACCGGATCCTCAGCCCAGCTCCACACATGGCGTCCTTCTGCAGCTGCGGTGTCCGATAATGAAAGATACATCCAAATTGATATAAACAGGATGATCGGTGCAGCCATATCGGCAAACCGTTCAATGGATTTTATACCAAGAGCCGTATTAACCAGCTGGACGAGCGCAAAGAGCAGGTAGCAGACAAACCAGTTATCGAAGCCAAATAATATATCTAATATTCCATTCATGGCGGTAGAACCAAAATAGGTGTTAATCCCAAACCACATCGAAGCAGTGACACCGCGGGTAACGGAAGGAATATGTGTCCCAATCGTTCCAAATGGGGCCCGCATATATACTGGAAAGGACAAACCATGTTCAATTCCTATATCTGCAATGAGTGATATAAATAATCCAATCGCAAGGCAGCCGATTACCGTCGCAATAATGACAATTGGAAGCGGCAGTGATACCACTCCTGCCCCGCCGATTGCAAAGGTTGCCAGTACAACTACCATACCTACCCACATAAAAGAAAAACCTAATGACGTAATCGTTCGATCTTTTTGGTGGACCGGGTATAGATCCGGTGATTTTAAGTGGCTTTTTTTCATGGGAGCACTCCTCTTTTCCGGTTTATCCTTTTTACTGGTATGACTTTACATATAGGCACCGCGGCTAGAAAAAGGATTAAGATGGCTGTATGGAGACCGTTTCGTTTTGATTTTTGCAAGTGTATTGTTTATATTTAGCCCGTTTAAGATATTTTCCAGATCCTAGGTTTCCGACAAACTTCTTATCACGGATAACAAATTCCCCACGGACGAGTACGGAAACAGGCTCCCCCGTGACTTTCATTCCCTCAAAAGCATTGTAATCCACAGCCATGTGGTGCGTTTTGGCAGAAAGAGTTCTTTCTATAAGCGGATCGAATATCACGATATCAGCATCGGCACCAACAGCTATGGTTCCTTTTTGAGGATAAAGCCCAAAAAGCTTCGCAATGCGTGTGGAGGTAATATCAACAAATTGATGGAGGTCAATCCTGCCTTTACTTACTCCCTCGGAAAAAAGAATGGAGAGCCGGTCTTCTATGATAGGGCCGCCATTAGGAATTTTCGTAAAATCATCTTTCCCCAGATCCTTTTGTCCCTGAAAATCAAAGGAACATTGATCAGAGCCAAGGGTTTGGAGCTGTCCCGTTTTGAGCGCATTCCAGAGAACGTCCTGGTTCCACTTCTCTCTAAGGGGTGGTGACCAGACATATTTCGCACCTTCGAAATCTGGTTTTTCGAGATAGCTCTCATCCAGCACTAAGTACTGTGGGCATGTTTCCCCCCAGATATCAAAACCCTTGGCACGTGCTTCAGAGATTTTCTCCACCGCCTCCGCGCAGGAAACGTGTACCACATATAATTGTGAATCCGCAAGACCAGCAAGCTGTGCGGCACGTCCTGTTGCTTCTCCCTCCACTTCAGGCGGCCTTGTTAATGCATGGTAAATCGGTTCTGTTTTCCCTTCTGCTAAAGCCCTTTTGGTTAGGAAATCAATCACATCGCCGTTTTCTGCATGCACCATAACCAATGCTCCAAGGTCTTTTGCAGCCAGCAGAGTCCTGAATAGGGTCTCGTCATCAGCCTGGAATACATTTTTGTAAGCCATAAACACTTTAAAAGAGGTTATTCCCTCTTCCTCTATCACCTGCGGAAGCTCATTCAGAACATTCTCATTGATTTCGCCGATCATAAGGTGAAATCCATAATCAATGACTGCTTTGCCGTTTGACTTCTTATGCCAGGTTTCTATCGCCGTTTTTAATGGTTCCCCTTTATTGGTCAGGCAGAAGTCTATGATCGAAGTGGTTCCTCCAAAAGCAGCGGCAATGGTTCCTGTTTCAAAATCATCTTTAGTTACCGTTCCGCCAAATGGCATATCCAGGTGAGTATGCGGATCAATGCCGCCCGGTAATACGTAGCAGCCCTTGGCATCAACGACTTCAGCATCAGCAGGGGATAAATTTGTCCCTATACCCGAAATCACTCCGTTTTCAATCAGCAGATCAGCTTTATACGTATCGGAAGCTGTTACAATGATTCCGTTCTTGATCAATTTTTTCATGAACCTGCTCCTTTCATGGCTTTTTATTTTGAAGAGTTAAGCGCCGCCTGGCGTTCATTCCAAGTCATAGGTTGCATGCTTGTTTGTTCGACCATCGTAATGGCACCCTCCACAGGGCAGACAATCGCGCATAAATTACAGCCGACACAGTCTTCTTCTCGCACTTTTAGATAGCTCCTGCCATTATCACCCTTGATCATATCGATACATTGGTGGGAAGTGTCCTCACAGGCAATGTGGCACTTATTGCAGTTAATGCATACATCAGTGTTAATTTGAGCTGTAATATTGTAATGAAGATCGAGATTTCCCCAGTCTGAATACCTCGGCACGGATTTTCCGATGAGTTCAGAAACAGCGGAGATATTTTTGCTATCTAAATAATGATCGAGTCCCTCTATCATATCTTCGACAATCCGGAATCCATGGTGCATGGCTGCTGTGCAGACCTGGACTCCTGCTGCGCCCATGAGGATAAATTCAACGGCATCCTGCCAATTGGATATACCGCCAATTCCTGAAATCGGTACAGAAATCCGCGGGTTCCTGGCGCATTCCGCAACCATATTAAGCGCAATAGGCTTTACAGCAGGGCCGCAATAGCCGCCATGCGCTCCTTTTCCTGCAACATGTGGAATTGTGTTCCATGTATCAAGATCGACTCCCATTAGGCTGTTGATTGTATTAATCATACTGATTGCGTCTGCGCCGCCGTTGACGGCCGCTTCAGCCGTAACAGTGATATCTGTTATATTCGGTGTCAATTTAACAATCACAGGTGTTTTTGCAGCCTCTTTCACCCAATATGTCTGCTTTTCGACCAGTGACGGAACCTGGCCCGATGCTGAGCCCATCCCTCTTTCAGCCATACCGTGCGGGCAGCCGAAATTCAATTCAAGTCCGTCTACTCCTACATCTTCTACCCGCTTCACGATTTCATGCCATTTTTCCTGCTTAGGCTCTACCATTAAAGAGGCGATGATCGCATGATTAGGAAAGCGTTTTTTAGTTTCATAGATTTCTTTCAGGTTCACATCCAGGGGGCGGTCGGTAATCAATTCTATGTTATTGAACCCTGCAACTCTCTGTCCGTTAAAATTAATGGCAGCAAACCGGGAAGACACATTTAATATGGGATCCCCGAGTGTCTTCCAGACTGCTCCTCCCCACCCGGCTTCAAAAGCACGCTGCACCTGGTATCCAGAATTTGTGGGAGGTGCCGAGGCAAGCCAGAATGGATTTGGAGATTTAATGCCAGCCAGATTTATGCTTAAATCAGCCATTTCTTTTCCCCCTTCCTAAAAAATGATCTATTTATATCAAAGTTTTATAGATTGATTAATCTATTTAGCAGTTCCCGCAGTTTGTGCCTGCTTATGAATGGCATAGGCAGCAAGCTTTCCCTGCTGGGCAGCGGTGACTACCATTGCATCTCCCTTGCCCTTGCCGAATAGGATGTCCCCACAGGCAAAAATTTTGGGATTTGAGGTTTGAAACGTCTCTTTATCCGCTGTAACCACTCCATATTCATGCTGAAGTCCGAACGCTTCAATAAGAGGGAGATGCCTTGTCTGTCCGATTGCTTTTATCACAGCGTCTACCGGAAGAGTGAATTCTGATCCTTCGACCTCAGCAGGGCTCCTGCGCCCATCCTCACCGGGGTCGCCAAGGGCCATTTGAACGCATTCAATGCCGGCAACCTGTCCCTCGGCGTCTCCGATGATCCGTTTAGGGGCAGTTAACCAGCGGAATTCAACACCATCCTGCTTCGCAAATTCATATTCAAAATCGTAAGCCGTCATCTCCTCAACAGATCTGCGATAGAGGATTTTTACATTTTCAGCACCCAGGCGGACTGAACAGGTAGCACCGTCGATCGCTGTATTGCCGGCACCAATAACCGCAACACGTTTCCCGGCAAAATCCCTGGACAGCTTTCCGCTTTTCGTTGCCTTAACGAACTCAATGGCATCGTACACCCCTTTGAGCTCTTCCCCTTCAATCCGAAGATCGGGAACATGGGCCATTCCTGCTGCTAATACAATATAATCGTAGGAATGAAGGAGTTCCTCAGCTGATACATCTCTTCCAGCCATGGTGTTAGTCAGAATCCTGACATTCAGTTTTTGAACTTGTTCTACTTCCCAGAACGAAATGGACTGGGGGAGGCGGAAAGACACAATGCCATACGTATTTAATCCTCCCGCTTTCTCGGCAGCTTCATATATCGTCACCCTGAAGCCGAATCTTGCGAGTTCCCTCGCCGCCGATAATCCAGCCGGTCCGCCTCCGATCACAGCAGCCGTCTTTCCGTTAGGTGTGCCTGCTTTAAACAAGGTTTGTTCATTTTTGATGGCCCAATCCGTTGCATATCGCTGCAGCTTGCCTATTTGAATAGGGCTCGTCGAATGGTTTAGAACACAAGATCCCTCGCAAAGCTCCTCAGTTGGACAAACCCGTGCACAGCTTGCTCCTACAGGGTTGGAAGACATGATAGTCTTTGCGGATCCAAGCAGATTGCCTGAGGCTATTTTCTTTATAAAAGACGGGATGTCAATCCCGGTAGGGCAGGCTTTAATACAAGGCGCATCATAACAAAATAAACACCGGTTAGATTCTTCCAGAGCTTCTTGATTCGTAAATCCCCTATCAGCTTCTTCAAAATTCCGTTCAAGGTCGGTTATCGAAATACGCTGTGTTTTGATAGTAACCACAAGATTACCTCCTTAGCCGATTAGTATGGGTCAAGCAGAAGGGCCTCTGCCGATGGCCATTCATGGCAGTGAAGAAGTCATTTTTCTATTAGCTTTCCGCAGTGGCGGTCACTGTAGGACTGCCGCGTATCCCTGACTTCCCTAATCAATTTTTATTCTTCTTGCCAACCACATCAGGTAACACCTGCAGAACTATAATAAGTCGCGATTTTTTTCCACTCATAAATAGAAAAGACAATAACCGCTCCCTATCCCTTTGCCAGCTTCTGAAAAAGCTGTCGTCGGTCCAGCCAGGATTTCTTCCGCAGAATCATGCCATTTTGGATTTTGTTCCGAACAAAAGTTCAGAGCTTAAAAAATCTCTTGTAAACAAATAGTCTAGGCTTCTCTGTCTGCTTTTCTTTCACAACCCCACTATGCTGCTCAATAGCTTTCGCTTTATGTACCTCCATAGGCTCTTTTCCATCCACATCCTGAAAGCGTGTATCAGTCGGATTTTTTATTCCCGCACCCCCTTTAGAAAAGTAAGACTAGATATCTGCCTTATTAACACTGTATGTACAGAATTCCTAATTTATTTAACTTGTTTAATCTAAAATCGGCGAGGATAAATATCTGGCTTATAATTCGGATCATTAAATCGGAGTAATTGCCACAATATTTTCTGCCTGCATCTAGGGAACCTGCCTGCCAAGACATTTACTGCTCACTCATTTAGAGGGTTTGCTTATTTTTCTCCTAAGCTCTTTTATGGACAACAAAAAAAAGCCGCACCTCTCAATCCGGTACGGCATTAAACATCCAGCTTCCTAATCACTTGTCAGCTGAATATATTCTTCTATATTTTTCTTAATTTTCTGGATTGAATCCATCCAAAATACCGGCTGTGTCAAATCGATGCCGAAATGCTTTAGCGATAGCTCCTCAACAGATAGCAACCCAGTATCTTTTAGAAAAAGGATGTATTTTTCTTCAAATTCCCGTCGGCCTTTCTTATATTCCTTTAATAGTCCGTAGCTGAATAAATACCCGAAAGTATACGAGAAGTTGTAAAACGGTTCGTTCAGATAATAAAAATGAGGAGTAAGAATCCAAAAGTAGTCTTGATAATGTTCTAGACAGTCTCCAAAAACCTCTTGTTGTTTTTTGACTACCCGTTCTGTTAACTGCTTTGCAGTCAAAAATTCTCCCTTATTCTTTAATTCATATAGTTCCAGCTCGAAATCAAAATGAAATTGAACATATAACAGGTACAATACAGCAGCATTAATCTCTTCTTCTAAATATAGTATTTTTTCTCCCTTTGACATCTGTCCGGATTCTGTAAATACTAGCTCAGAAAAAGTGGAGGCGGTTTCCGCCAGTGTCATTGGATATTTTTGCAGGAAAGACGGCTGATCAAATAAGATCGTTGTATGAAAGGCATGTCCCAGTTCATGGGCGAGAATAGCTACATCCTTCAACGTTCCATTAAAATTCACAGAGACTCTTATCTCTTTACTCACTGGAAAACCGGCAGCAAAACCTCCAAGCTGCTTATTGGGCCTTATTCCAAAGTCAATCCACCCATTTTGATATACGTCTTCAACAAAGCTGGAAAATTCAGTGAAATCATCCTTCGTTTTTTCTACAATTATATTGATTGCCGCTTGTGGTGTATACTTGTTCTGATTAGCTTCAGCTTTACTTGGCACAAAGATATCAAAATAGCTTAATCTAGATATATGTAGAAGCCTTTTTTTTTGCTCGAAATAAGGCTGGAAGATATGATTATTTGATTTGATAACTGCCCACATGGTGTCTAATGTTTCTTTTGACATTCGATTGCGATTCAGCGGCTCTTTGAGAATCGAGTCCCATCCTTTATGTTTATATACTTTCATTCTGAAGCCAGCAAAGTGATTCAATATTGTAGCAAATAAATCCTCTTTTTCTTTTAAAACTTTTGATCTTATATCATGTACCCGCAGCCTGACATTTCGGTCCTCATCTGAATTATATTGAGACAACTGACCAAGAGTTATTAGTTCTCCAGTTTCTCCTGCCGAAAAGGGAAATCTTAATTGACTGATCGTCTGCTGATACAAATCTGACCAGGCCTTGATCCCCTCAATAGATAAGTCGTTAATGATTTCTTCTGCCTTCTCCGTCAGCGTTACTAAAACGCTCTTCCGTATCTCTTCCATAAACAGAATGATATGGCGGTCCCCAATATCTGATTTAACCTCATTCCATTGTGTCCCGCGTATACCACATACATATTTTTGAAAAATAACCTGCAGGGAATCCAGTTTTTGCTTTATTCCGTGGCTCCTGGCATCCAACTGAATGGCCGTTGCTTCCGTTCTGTTTTCTGAAATAACACAGTAAGCGAACTCATTGAGCTGCTCTGTTCTTTTGTGAACATCCTCCATAACACAGATGAATTCTTTAACTCTTTTAGAACTATGATCTAATATATGATCTTTATAAAATGACAAATATCCTGTAAGATCATCTTCCAAGTTTTTAATAAACTCTTCAAGCGGCTTTGAATGAATATGGTATAAGGATTCAAGGCTCCATCTATCTTTCATAGTACTGCTAGTGCTCATCCTTCTTAGCTCCCTTATTTCGTTAATGAACTTTAAGATAATTCCATTTTAGACAATATTCTAACTTTTATAAATGCTTTTCTATTTGCTTATGAAATGCATAGGTTTGGAAGCTACGCCCATCCTATATGTAGAACATGACTTGTCGGTTTAGGAGGAAATTCATTCATGAAGCGTTTTATGACATTAATTGTGGCTGCGGTATTTTTGATCCCGCCCCTTAGCTCTTCAGCAGCCGGCAAAGAGATTCAAATACCCTACTCATCTAGAAAAGATATACCACGGGACTATAAATGGAATCTTAATGATATCTATCCAACAAAAAAAGCTTGGGAATCAGATATAAAGAAAGCGGAATGTCTAGCAGTTCGTTTCAAGAAAAAGTTTCAAGGCAGTCTTGATAAGTCACCTGTACATATGAAGAAAGCCCTGGAAGCATACACAGAATTATCCCGAATTGAAGAAAAGGCTTATGTATATATCAATTTGGAGTTAAGTACCGACGAGTCAGACCATCACATTCAGGCTTTAGCTAATCGTGCGGATATTATGTCAGCCAAGGTATCTGAACATACAGCCTGGTTCAGCCCTGAAGTGGGAAAAATTCAGGAGTCTACTATGAAAAAATATCTAAATCATCCTGACTTGAAAATCTACAAAAACTTTCTTGCTGATATAGCCCACTCCAAATCACATATTTTATCGAAAGAAAAAGAAGAACTTCTTGCTAAAGTATCACCCCTAAGCGGTACAGCACAAAACGTATATAGCATGCTGTCCAAAGATATCAAATTCCCCAGTATTATGGATGAAAGAGGCAAAGAGGTACAACTCAACAGGGTGAATTTTAGTACGTATATGGAGAGTCCGGACAGAACTGTACGCAAAGCTGCCTACGAGGCATATTATGCCACACTTGCTAAGTTCCAGGATTCCTTTGCTTCTGTCATGAGTGCACAGGTAAAATCACATAATATCTCTGCAGATGTAAGAAATTATAAGTCAGCCATAGAAGCGGCGTTAAACCCAGATCATATCCCGGTTAAAGTGTATGAGGAACTGTTAACCTCCGTCCATAAAGGACTTCCTCAGCTGCACCGCTATATGGAAATAAAGAAAAAAATGCTCAAGGTTAATGAGTTGCATATGTATGATATCTCCACCCCCATTAATGAAAGAAATTCTTCTTATATTCCTTACGAGGAAGCTAGAAAAATGGTAATAGAAGGTTTAAAACCACTTGGACTGGAGTACGGAAGTATATTAAAGAAAGCATTCAATGATAACTGGGTGGATGTGTATTCCACCGAAGCTAAACGGACGGGGGCATTTCAATGGGGAGCTTATGATTCTCATCCTTTCGTATTGCTGAATTACCAAGGTACAAAGAATGATGTCTCAACACTTGCCCATGAACTTGGCCATGCTGTGCATGCCTACTATTCAAAGCAGGCACAAACCTATATCAATTCAGGGAATCCTACTTTTACAGCAGAAGTCGCTTCGACCCTTAATGAAAATCTCCTCTGGGAAAGTGAATATAAAAAAGCAAAAACGAAGGAAGAAAAAATCTTTCTATTAAATCAACGGCTGGAAGATTTCCGTACCACATTATTCCGTCAGGCTCAATTTGCTGAGTTTGAAAAAAACATTCACGAACTGGACGCTGAAGGAAAAAGCATCAATGCGGAAACGTTAAAAAAGATATATGGGGATATCAATAATAAGTACTATGGCAGTGCCATTGCCCGTGATGAACAAATACCGATGGAATGGGCACGGATTCCACATCTTTATGATTATGACTTTTATGTTTATCAATATGCTACCAGCTTTGCCGCTTCCCAAGCCTTGGCACAACAAATACAGGATGAGGGAAAACCGGCAGTTAAAAGGCTGAAGGAAAAGTTTTTAAAGGCTGGCGGCTCAAGTGACCCAATCAGCATCTTAAAAAATACCGGAATCGACATGTCTACATCAAAACCGATTGATGAAGCCATGCAGGTTTTCAAGGAAACACTTGATGAATTAGAAAAATTGCTAAGCAAAGAATGATGAAACAGGAGGCCTGATAAGAGGACTATATCAGGCTTTTTAGCCACTTAACAATCATATTAGTAGACATCGGATCAAATACCTGATCAAATAAAACAACATGAAAATATGGCCTTTCGTCTAAAATGGTGGAATGGGAACACAAAAAAAGCTGTTTCGACGAAGCGAAACAGCTTTTCATATATCTCAATGACCCCTACGGGATTCGAACCCGTGTTACCGCCGTGAAAGGGCGGTGTCTTAACCGCTTGACCAAGGGGCCGTGGCTCCGCAGGTAGGACTCGAACCTACGACCGTTCGGTTAACAGCCGAATGCTCTACCACTGAGCTACTGCGGAATGGTGGGCCTAAATGGACTCGAACCATCGACCTCACGCTTATCAGGCGTGCGCTCTAACCAGCTGAGCTATAGGCCCATATTTGGAGCGGGTGATGGGAATCGAACCCACGACATCAGCTTGGAAGGCTGAGGTTTTACCATTAAACTACACCCGCAATTAAGGTATGGCTGGGCTAGCTGGATTCGAACCAACGCATGACGGAGTCAAAGTCCGTTGCCTTACCGCTTGGCTATAGCCCAATAATTACTTCAATGGGGCGACTGATGGGAATCGAACCCACGAATGTCGGAACCACAATCCGATGCGTTAACCACTTCGCCACAATCGCCACAGATATAAACTTGGCAGGGGCAGTAGGAATCGAACCCACACTGGAGGTTTTGGAGACCTCAGTTCTACCTTTAAACTATGCCCCTATATTTTCAAAAAAATGGTGGAGGGGGACGGATTCGAACCGCCGAACCCGGAGGGAGCGGATTTACAGTCCGCCGCGTTTAGCCACTTCGCTACCCCTCCATTTTTTAATGATGCCCGCATGAGAAATCCCCATGCAAAGGCACCGGAATTTAATGGCTCAGGACGGAATCGAACCGCCGACACAAGGATTTTCAGTCCTTTGCTCTACCGACTGAGCTACTGAGCCGTTATAATGGCGGTCCCGACGGGAATCGAACCCGCGATCTCCTGCGTGACAGGCAGGCATGTTAACCGCTACACCACGGGACCACTTATTGCGGGGACAGGATTTGAACCTGCGACCTTCGGGTTATGAGCCCGACGAGCTACCAGACTGCTCCACCCCGCGACGGTAAAAAATGATTTGTTAATATTTATGCTTTGATTCTTGCTGTAGTAGACTGTCCCGATTTCAGAAAGCATTTCTAGCAGCAGCTCAATCGGTACAACTCGCAGCTTAATTCATCGGATGTTTTGCTCGTTGCTCCACCCCACGACGATATAAAGTAAATTTTATGGAGGAGGTAGAGGGATTCGAACCCCCGCGGGCTTTTACACCCCTGTCGGTTTTCAAGACCGATCCCTTCAGCCGGACTTGGGTATACCTCCGTAAATGACAAAAGTTTATAATGTATTTATGGCGCGCCCGAAAGGAGTCGAACCCATAACCTTCTGATCCGTAGTCAGACGCTCTATCCAATTGAGCTACGGGCGCAATATTAATTGGTGCCGAGGACCGGAATCGAACCGGTACGGTAGTCACCTACCGCAGGATTTTAAGTCCTGT
>NZ_PGUY01000004.1 GCF_002863585.1 Peribacillus deserti
CGCACCTTACGTTCCAATCAACCTGTTTAACAATAGGGTTTGTTCACAGAACTTATTAAAAAACAACAATCTTTTAGAAAAGAGCCTTAACAAAAAAGAGGAACTCAAATGCTTATGCATCCAGTTCCTCTTTTTTTAGATTGACGGCATTTAATCCAAATAAATTAAACTTATATCCTCGAATTCAATCGTAACCGTCTCCTGCTCGAAGCGGGCTTTCAGCTGCTTGGTTAGCTGGATTAATGTATCTTTCCAGGCGTTTATATCTTTTACATATTCGTAGTTTACGCTGGAAGTGAAGGTTATGGTATCTTCCCCGCCTTCAGGGCAGCCCCATTCTGTGTGGTATATGGTTTTGCTTTTATGAGCGACAGCAGATACATAAATACCGGTTTGCTGATGGAAATCAGCAGCCAGCTCCTGCCAGGCCAGGGATGCTTTTTCTAAGATGCGGGTTTCGTGGTTGGATCCGTGCCCTTTGTTTATGCCTAAGACGATTACAGCTCGTAATGATTTGTTCTCCATGCTCCTGCCAGCCTTCCGGAAAAGTTTTTTTACACTTATCATACCCATTTCCATTGAAGGCACTCTTCATTTACAAGACGAACTGTCAAAAACCCGTCATCCCAACTTTTTCGTATGAAAGGTATTTCTTTTCCAAGACTATCTATTTTCTCAGCAGCAGTTTGGCCCAGGCAGCTTAATGGGTAGCCCCGCCCACTGTCCGAATATCAGATTCATGTCTGGCAGCTGTTACAGCGGCAATCCGAATGGCTTTAACAATCATATCGAGGCTTAAGCTCGGGGCCTCTTTATCAGCGGTTTGTTCAGGAATAAACGGTATGTGGATAAATCCTCCCCGTACATTTGACGAAGTACGTCCTAGGTAGTCCATTAAACCGTAGAAAATATGGTTGCAGACAAAGGTTCCGGCGGTTTGAGAAACAGAAGCGGGCACGCCGGCTTCTTTCATTTCTTTAACCATACGTTTGATAGGCAGTGAGGTCCAATAGGCGGCCGGCCCATGGTCAGATATCGGTTCATCGATCGGCTGGTTTCCAAGATTGTCCGGGATTCTGGCATCATCTATATTGATGGCAATTCTCTCTGGAGTGATATCAGTCCGTCCCCCTGCCTGCCCTACACAGATTACGATATCAGGATTATGCCTCTGAAGAAGCGTTTCTAGTGTTTCAATAGATTGTTTAAAAACGGTCGGAATTTGTTCAGCAACTAAACGGATTTCGTCGTTTTCTTCTCCATGTAATTGTTTTACGGCTTCCCAGGATGGATTAACTTTTTCGCCTCCAAATGGTTCAAATCCGGTTAACAGTACTTTTTGTTTCATAGTTTTCCCCTCCTATACCTTTAACGACACGAGTACATACATAAGGATAATATTGAAAACCAATACGAATAATGCGGTCGGGACCTGCACTTTAATTACATGATTCTTATCTTTTAAGTCAAGCAGTGCTGCCGGCACAATATTGAAGTTGGCAGCCATCGGTGTCATTAACGTCCCGCAGTAGCCCGCGAACATAGATATAGCGGCAATGTGGTTTGGATTTGCGTCAAACTGTGTAATCAGGAATGGTATCCCAATTCCCGCTGCCATTACTGGGAAGGCAGCAAAAGCGTTCCCCATGATCATGGTGAATAGCGCCATTCCTAGACAGAAAATCACAACAATCAGAAACAGCGAACCTTCTGGAATAATAGCCGTAACGCCATTGGATACGACTTTTCCGACCCCTGCATTTGTGTAAATGGTTCCGAGTGTGGCCAGCAGCTGAGGCAGCAGTACCGCCCATCCTATGGATTCCAGAAGGCGCCTTGATTCCTTGACGGCGGCTCCTGGTGTTCCACGTGTCATTGCCATGGCCGTAACGATGGCAATGATACAAGCAAGTCCAAGCGCAACCATGGTTACATTGGACGGATCTAAGAGTGCCCTTCCTCCGATTGTAACTCCGCCCAGCAGCTTAGATCCTATTAACGTCAATACAGGAATTAAGATAGCTGGAATAAACAGACGCCCGCCGAGACGTTGTCTGCGCTGTTCCTTCACTTCAATACTTTCTTCTATATGGTCGCTTTTGCGTAAGCCCCCTCCTGCTATAATCAACACCATAACAATCACCATGAGTCCTATATAAAAGGGAGGAATAAGATTACCAAACATTAAAGTAATAGAATAAATCAAATAAAAGATACCTGTAGTCAGACGGCGGCTGTTTGTCCGATCGGTCAAAATATAAATGGAGCATCCAAGCACAATAATGCCCATTAATATGTAAATCATTTCAACTGAAAATATCATGAAAGAAGCTACTTCCTCTCTGTATGTTATTTACCACTGCTGCCTAGACGCTTATTCAGCTTTTTGTCAAACAGACGCAGCCGGATAGCATGTACGATGAAAGCGAAGATGGCAGTCGGTATTCCCCATAATGCCATGGCTATTGGATCGGCTGGGATATCGTTTTGTTCGAAGAATCCATTCATTAATAAAATGGCACCAACTGCGACAAAAATATCTTCTCCGAAAAATAACCCGATATTATCAGCAGCTGCAGCATGTGCACGTATTTCCTGCTGCTCTTTTTCAGGAAGCTTGCCATATTTTGTTTCAGCCGCCCCCTCTGCCATCGGGGCAATCAGCGGCCGTACCGTCTGCGGATGGCCCCCTAGACTGTTTAATCCAAGCGCAGCCCCCACTTCTCTAATAAGAAGATACATGGTCAATACCCTGCCGACCGTAATCGCTTTGATTTTCGATACAATTCGTGAAGCCTGCTGCTGGAGTCCATTTTTTTCAAGCAACCCTATAACAGGAAGAGTAACAATTAAAATCGACATATAACGGTTGGTTGTAAAAGCTTCCCCAAATTGTGTAATGATTTCGATAATCGGGATTCCTGCTATCATCCCTGTCACAAGTGCCGAGATGGTTACAACAACGGCTGAGTTGATTCTAAATAAGAAGCCAGCCATGATTAATACAACGCCAATCAGAACCATACATATCCCCCTTTTTTCTTCTAGAATATTATTTTGTAATAATTAAATCCCACACATAAAAGCTATTTTACACGAAAATGCAGACTTTTTAAAATATTTATAACTTGTATGTTTATGCAAAAAATTCACATTGGATCTTTCAGCTGATAGTTTCAGTCAATTTCTTATGGACCTATGGAAATTTTCCCTTATATAGGGCTTAAATATACAAAGGGTTTTTGTTATTGGAAAGTACTATTCAAAGCCTCATCGATTTCCAGACAATATCTTGTATTATTTTGTTTAAAGCCTGAAAAAAGAGGTAACTTGAATAGATGATGATCTTTCTATTCATGGAGGAATTCTTATGACAAAAGCCATGTTAATCATAAATCCATCGTCGGGGAAGGAAAAGGCCCCCCGGTATAAACCTCATGCTGCTGAGATATTAAACAGATTTCATGAGAAAGTTGTAGTCCGTGAGACACTGAGAGAAGGCGACGCTGTCCGTTTTGCGAAAGAGGCCTGCTTGAACAGGTATGATACAGTTGTGTCTATGGGCGGCGACGGAACGATCAATGAATCGATCAACGGCCTGGCTGAGCAGGAGTACAGGCCTAAATTCGGTCTGATACCCATGGGAACGGTAAATGATTTTGCCCGAGCCTTGAATATCCCTCTTAATCCGGAGGAAGCTATCAACGTATTAATGAGCCAGACGGTGCAATCTGTGGATATCGGTAAAATAAACAATCGTTATTTCATGAACGTTTTGGCAGTAGGTGCGATTGCGGAGGCCACCTATAATGTAACGCCCGAGCAAAAAACGATGCTGGGACCCTTTGCATATTTTATCGAGGGCTTAAAAGCCTTCATAAAAAAAACACCGTTTCAGCTTACGATTGAACATGATACAGGAAAGTGGACCGGCCATGCTTATCTGATGCTTACTGCCCTGACCAACTCCATCGGCGGTTTTGAAACATTCGCCCCACAGGCCAGGGTAAATGACGGAAAATTTCACGTTTTTATTTTAAAGGATTTTTCTTTTCCTCATATCTTAAAAATCATTCCCAGCCTCTTAAAGGGAGAATTAAAAGAACATGATCAAGTGGAATATATCCGTTCATCCCACGTAGAGGTTTCAAGCAGCGAAGAACTAGCCGTCAATATTGACGGTGATGAGGGAGACCGCCTGCCGTTTCATGCAAGCGTGCTTCCTTCCCATCTAAATATCTTTGTGCCCGGAGCAGAATAAAAAGATCCAATGCACCAGATAAACGTTTATAAAGCGAAAAAATCGCCCTGCATCAGGGCGATTTTCTTCAGTACTGTTCTTTTTCCTTTAGAACGGTTCTTTTGCTTTGTTTTGGTTTCATTAAAATGGGATACAGCAGGATTCCTACAACGAATAATCCCATTCCTAGAAGGAATGTCTTTAAATCAGCCGTACCCGTTTTTATAACCCAAAGAGAATAGACTAGAGCAATAAGGGTGATAATTCCATCTTTGACTCTAGAACCTTTAATTAGGTCATAAGTTTCACCAGTAATAATTAATTTTAGAGAGTAAATCGCTGAAACCAGATAAGGAATTAAATAGGCCAGCGTTGCTACAACAATCGCAAAGTCGTACGCTTCACTTATTGTACCTGATACCGTCGAGAACAGAAAAATCTGTGTCATGATATTCGTAAGTGTCAGGGACCCAACAGGTGCTCCGTTTTTATTGGTTTTACCAAAGAATGAAGGAAATAATCCTTGTTTAGCTGCCTGATACGGCACTTCAGAGCTCACTACGATCCAGCCCACAGCTGCTCCAAAGAGAGAAACAAGAGCCAGTATTCCAATGATGCTTGCAGCACTGCTGCCGATTGCAGCATTAAGAGCGTCAACCAAAGGCTTTTGAGAAGCCTGAAGCTGTTCAAGAGGAAGAACGCCCATAGTTAGTGTAGTAATTCCAACATAGATCAAGATGGCAATCAATAGACCGAAAAGAGTTGCCTTTTTAACATCTTTTTGTGATTTTGCCCGATTTGACAGCATCACAGCTGCCTCAATTCCTACAAATGCCCATAGAGTGGAAATAGCAGCGGAATTGATCTGCCCGCCAAGGCTTACAGAATTCCCTTCACTGTCATTGAAAGCTATGCCATCAAAAATCGAACTAGAATCAAAGATAGCAAGCGTCATGATAACAAATAAAGCAAAGCCTATCACTTTCGCAGCGGTAGCTGCAAGATTAAGTTTTCCTGCGCTATTAAAGCTGCGGCTGACGATTAACTGAATGCCCCATAATAGCACCGAACAAACCAGCAAAGTAAGAGCTTTTCCCGCCTCGAGATCAAAAGAACCGATTCTTACCAGAACTTGCCTGCTTTCTAGAACCGGGAAAAAGGTTGATAGATATCCAGCGAAAGAAATGATGACTGACGCAGTCGCTGCCCAGTTTGCTGCCCAATACCCCCACGCCATGCTATAACCTGCCATTTTGCCGGCTCTCGGTGATTTGAACATATCCATCGCATAACTTTGGGGGCCCGTTTTTAATTCAGGTTTTCTTGTTGCCAGATTACCAAATACAAGTGCAATCATTAACACTCCTAAACCTGTAACTCCCCAGGCGGCCATTGTCCCCATTGGACTTGATACCTGAGAAAGATTGGCCGGAAGCATGAATACACCGCTCCCTACCATATTTCCTATAACAAAGGTTGTTAGAATCCACAAACCCCATTTTTTATTATTCATGTATAATCTCACCTTTATGTTTATTCTAGCTGCATAACATACTAGTATATTTTCTTAACCACGTTTCTTACTATAACACAATCCTTTAGTTTGGTAAAATGGTAGAGAAATAAAATTACATGTTAAAATTTAACACCACGAACGCAGGAAGGGACAGCTGTTAAGCTGCCCCTTAGCTTGTGGATAGACGTCTGCCAGGATATTTATATTTCAAACGGAACGTTTTCCATTGTTTCACATGTAGTATTTTTCATTCGGTTTAATGGGAATTCCATTGCCCTTGTGAACATATGGTGCCGAACGACCGCAAACAGCGGATGGGTCCACTTTTTACCGGAAAACCAATATTTTTCACGGATGGACCCTGATCTTGGTACTTTTTTTGCAGCTTGACTTCCCCGCTCAGGAAAAACAGGTTTTTTCGATGAAATGTTTATCAAATTTGAAGGAAGTAGAAACACGCCATAGGACTTATGCTTAACTTCCATGGAGATATGCTTATATGTTGAAGGCTTATGCTTAAGTTTCTTGATTTTATGCTTATGTTTTCCGTGTTTATGATTATCTGTCTTCTTCCTATGCTTATGTTTGGTGCTTTATGATTATCCAGCGGCCATTATGCTTTTCTTTTGAGAAATATGCTGATTGCCGTGCATGAATCCTCTCTCTAATCCCCGATCTATTTTGGGCAGAAGAAAGGCCATGCAGTAGCTCGCCTGTACCGTCCGGGAAACCGGGTTACCTCACTGAGCCGGATCGTTTACTCGTATATCAGGACAGTAAAAAGGCACCCGGGAATTTCTCGACAGCTGTTAAGCTGCCCCTTTTATTCGCAGTAGGTAATATCGTTATTTTAAAAAATCGGGCAGCATTCATAAGCTGTGTCATCATGGTCCTCAACTACATTCTATAATTTTAGCAAAATATAGCCCATCGCTATTCACTTCCACACCGTAATAAGATTCCCGTGCCCTTCGTGGGTCCTCACCACACTGTAACAACCTCTCCAGCCCTCATGCTCGTTCAAGTACTGAATACTTTAAGACGAATGGATATTTTCCGCCCCTTGTCCCAATCTCCATACATTGCCGCTATTTTCCTTTTGCCGTTTTTCTCTTCAGATAAAGGGTAAAAAAAATAATGGGCCGTATTAATTACACTCCCTTTAGGAAATGTTATAAATATCCAAAGGAGGAATAAGCGATGAATAGACGAGACGATGAGAATATTTCAGAAAAGCAGTCTGCGGAAGGTATGATGGAACTTTTTGAAATAATCAACGCAAAAGGTGACAGCGGTGAATTAAAGAACATAGTGGACGATTATAACTCTCGCAGCCAGTCTGATAACTCAGGCTCTAGCCATAGTTCCACTCAGCATGATTTTGCCAGTTACCAGAGACCGGATCCAAGCCAGGGTCCTGCGAATGAGCATAATTTAGTCTGTAATGAAGAACTTTTTTACAGTGACCTTCGTGCTATTGCAGAAGATTCCTCTAAAGAAGATTAATATTTAGTCAGTGCCAGTTTGCAGCCTTCTAAAATTTAAATCATAAACTTTTAGCTAACAGACAATGGGCCGTCTTTTACATATGACGGTTCCTTTTTTATTTTGCTAAATCCACCTTACAGAGTGCACGAAAGGTCATCCGGTCCATCCCCACATTGTCTTATTCTGGAAATAACCATGAAAGATGTTTAAGGATAAAAAAACATATAAATGATGACATCCCTATTTCACAAACTGTACTTTCTGTACATGCTGATTTTGCAGGAAAGATCGAACCATTTCGGATTGAATACTTGTCAGAAAACCTGCGGGTCATTGGTTTTATCGCAAAGCCTGTTACATATAACCAAAAATTGCTGTGGAAATCCCCGGCCTTACTAATGGAACAAATCCTTTTCGTGCTTGCCGGAGATCTTGAATCTAAAAATGGTAAATATGTAAAACGTTCTGCTGTTTACTGGCCGGACTGCTTAAGAACCAAAAACTAAGATTCAAGTCCTATTTTTTTGAAGAAGGGAATCACGGCTTAACGAATAGGATAGAAGAGCGGGATGACCAAATACTCGGCTGGTTTGATCAGTATTTACTTTATTACCAAAGGGTGCATTTGGATTTCTCATACTCAGCTTTGATATACTTCTTTATGAGGGAAAAAACCTTTACATATGAGTAGAAATATCACAAAATACACAGGAAGAAAGGGAGTATGAGCGAATGCTTGATAAAACGATTAAACTGGTTGCCCTGGATATGGATGGAACACTGCTTAATGACAAGCACGAAATTTCCGAAGAAAATGCAAGAGCTATCGCAGAGGCACAGGAAAAGGGCGTACATGTTGTGTTAAGCACTGGCCGGGCGCTTGCTTCGTGTAAAGAGCTGTCTAAATCACTTAACCTATCTTCCTATTTGGTGACAGTCAATGGCAGTGAGGTATATGACGAAAAAGGGCAATTGATTGAACGAAACCTGATCGATAGGGAACAAATTCAAATGATGCATGAATTATCAAAACAGCATAAAGCGCGTATCTGGGCTGTAACAACAGAAAAGGTGTGGTATGAAGGATTCCCGGAAGATATCAACGCACATGAATGGCTGAAATTCGGATTTGACATTGAAGATGATGAGAGCAGGAAAATGGTTCTTGATACGCTGGCTAAAACGAACAAGTTTGAAATCAGTAATTCCAGCCCTACCAATATAGAAGTGAATGCACTTGGAATTAATAAAGCAAGAGCGCTTAGACATGTCTGCGAAAGACTTGGTATTACGGTGGAGGAAATGATGGCTGTAGGAGACAGCCTTAATGACATCGCCATGATTACAGAGGCTGGAATGGGCGTGGCCATGGGCAATGCCCAGGAAAAGGTAAAAGAAGCGGCAGATTGGATTACGGGGACGAACCTCGAACATGGTGTAGCACAGGCTATCCGCCGCTGGGTACTCGAAAAGTAGATAGAAGAAAAACCGGGCTGATTTCGGCCCGGTTTTCTTATATCCATTTATACTTCAATTCTTTATAATTCAATGCAGACTCTTTTTTCATTTCATCAGGCCAGATGATGACGACCTGGAGCAGCTCTCCATCGACACTTCGTTCTGTATTTTCACCTATCCAGATTTTCTTCCCCTTCATTTCCTGCACCCCTTTTTGCTTAAGCATCGGCTTTAGGTCAGCTTTCCTGCTTCTGCAGCGTCATTGGGGCCGTTTTCTTTTCGCCGCTGCGATAGTACTCAACAGAAATGCGCTTTCCTATCTCTGTTTTGGTATATAAAAACTTTCTTAAAGCAATACTGTTTTCAATTTTCTCGCCATTAATGGAGGTAATCACATCCCGTTCCTGCAAGCCAGCACGTGCAGCAGGCGAATTAGGGCTGACTTGCAGTACAACAACCCCGCTTTTTATCTTTTCTGGCAGCTTTAAATACTGCTGCTGGTCAGTGAGTGAGATTTCCTCCAGGGATTTATTCCCAATCCCCATATACGGCCTGCTCACTTCACCATCTTTTTCTAGATCTTCAATGATTGGTATAGCCGTGTTGATGGGAATCGCAAAACCAATCCCCTCTACACCCTCTTGTGCGATTTTCATGGAGTTAATGCCGATTAGCTGGCCAGCCACATTTATTAATGCCCCTCCGCTGTTACCAGGATTAATGGACGCGTCTGTCTGAATCACATCAGCCTCCCAGTCATAGGACTGATCCTGATCCACATCAATTGGAATTTCACGCTGCGGATTACTTACGATCCCCTGGGTAATGGAATAATCAAGATAACCCAGTGGATTCCCGATAGTCGCTACCGGCTCACCTGGTTTAAGTGCCTCTGAATTGCCAATCTCAGCTGCCTTAGGTATCTTTTCGCCCTGGATTTCAAGTACCGCCAGATCCATCAGTGAGTCAGCGCCAAGAATTTTGGCTTTAACCTTTGTCTTATTCTTTAAGCTGACCTCCACTTGATTGGCCCCTTCGATAACATGGTTATTTGTTACAATATATGCCTTATTTCCTTCTTTTTTGTATATGACTCCTGATCCGGACCCGCTTTGCTGTAATTCACCATTCCCACCAAAGGAATTATCCTGAGTCAAGTTGTTTACGCCAACGACAGAATCAATGGTCTTATTCACCGCATCGGTAAAGTTAACATTTTTAACGTTTACTGTTGTAATATTGCTGGCTGCAGCAGTTGATTTCGTGTCAGATTGAGCAGAGCTTACGTTTTGTTCAGGAGCTGCATCCTGCTTAACATACGGAAGGACGAAAAACATGATAACAATCCCTAAAAGTGCCCCTATCAATCCAACTGCAAAATAGCCTTTATATGATTTACGATACACGGTTCTAGTTCTCTCATTATCATTGAATTGTTGGAAGTCCATTATGTTCACTCCTTATTAATGAATCAGTTATCGATTTCATCAGCTTTCAATTTCTAAGTAATTTTTCACTTTATATTTCTTTTTAGTTTTTTCCATCCAGTCTGAATAAGTATCCTGGGTTTTCTGATCTAAAATCGCTGCCTTTACTTCCTTTTTGTTTTCCTCATACACGGCAGGTTGCGCTGCTTTTTTATCCACAACTTTTATAATATGGTAGCCGAATTCCGTTTTAACTGGATCCGAAATTTCTCCTTCTTTTAGGCTGAAGGCTGCTTTTTCGAATGCGGCAGTCATTTCTCCTTTACCGAAGTAGCCGAGGTCTCCGCCCTTATCTTTTGTGGCATCCTCTGTTGAATACTCATTGGCAAGTTCATCAAAGCTTTCTCCTGCATCAAGCTTTTTCTTCACTTCGTCTGCCTTGGCCTTGGTTTCCACTAGAATATGTGAGGCCTTTACTTGTTCTGCCGCCGCGTAGCTAGCTTTATTTGTATTAAAATAATCTTTCATTTCTTTTTCAGTGATCTTAATATCCGGCTCCATAAGTTTCTTAATCTTCAAATTCACGGCTAAGTCATCTTTAACATCAGCTATTGTCAGCCCCGATGAAGTCAGCTGCTGGTTTAAGGCGTCCTCACCGCCATATGACTCTTGAAGCTTTTTCACTTCTGCATCTACTTCTTTATCTGAAACCTTCACTTTCTTCTTAGCCGACTCAAGATTAACAATTTTCTCTGTAATTAATGAATCCAGCATGGCCGAACCATTCTGCTTATAAAGCTTGTCATACACCTCCTGCTTAGTAATTTCCTCACCGTTAACACTTGCAGCCTTATCACTATTTGAACAGCCAGCCCCAAACGCAACCACACCGCCCATAACCACCGTAAGCAGCATCTTTCTGCCAGCAACTCTGCCAATAATCGTCATACTAAAAATACTCCTCTCAATTCCTTTAACTTAACCCTATTAAAACCAATCAACCTTAACATAACCTTAAGATAAATAGGGGGACAGTCCCCTATTTCCCAAGCCCGAAAAGCCCGTTATATCAGCTTCCGATATGGGGACTGTCCCTCATTTCCCAAAATAAAAAAACACCCCCATCCTGATTTGGGAGTGCTTGTTACTAGACTACTTTTTAGGGTTCTTAGGGAAGATGACATCAATCTGTGTCCCTTTTCCAGGTGCGCTTTTAACTTTAAACGTCCCGTAATGGTTATCCACAATCCATTTGGCGATGGAAAGGCCCAGTCCCGCTCCTTCTTCTTTGGATCGTGAGGTTTCAACCTGGTAAAAGCGGTTAAAGATCCTCGGGATGCCTTCAGCTGCTATCCCAATTCCATTGTCATGAACAGACAGAATGATTGATTGCGAGTCCTTTCTGCAGGATAATACAATTTCTCCGCCTTCTTCAGTAAACTTCATCGCATTATCCACAAGAATCACCATGAGCTGATGAATTCTCTCCTTATCACCGAAGAAAGGAATCTGTTCTGCTTTTCCGATTCTGATCGTCTTATCCTGAAACCCAGCGATATCGGCATATTGCTCCATAATCTCTTCCACTAATTGATGGAGCGGGAACATCTCCTTCTCCATGACCATCTGGCCGGTATCCGAACGTGCCAAAGTCAGCAAACTGGTCACAAGCTTATTTAATCGCCGAGCTTCTTTGGAGATCACAGAAATATCTACCGCTTTCTCCTCAATCGTCGCAGATGGAGACTGAAAAAGCATCTCTGTTCGTGACTGTATGACTGCGAGTGGTGTCCGTAATTCATGGGATGCATCTGAAACAAACTGCTGCTGATTGTCCCAGGCATTTTTAATGGGCACAAGCGCTCTTCCAGCAAGGAAAAATCCGGCACCTACAGCAAACAAAATTCCCACTCCGCCGCCAGCAAGAAGAATGAGAAGCAGTCTGTTCAACACTTTATTTTCAGCATCGACCAGACGGAGCAGCTGAACCTTGTATGTTCCCTCACTTGTTTCCAGCTCAGTTGTTAGACTTCTAAAAGAATAGGTTCCCACATTTAGATTTTCAAGCTTATCTACCTTACCAGGGTAGAATTTCTTTTGGGACTGGACAAATAACGGATTTCGTTCAGACCAATCCTCCACAAGATCCTTATCCGGATCCCATACGAGCACATAGACACTAGGATCTCTATTAAAAGGTGTAAGCTCATCAACCCTATTGCTTAGGGTTTTCAGAGTTTGATCCGCACCTTTAAACACCTGTGATTCAAAATAGAAATATATACTTCTTCCCAGAAATATTAGGATAATGATAAAAACAATGGAATTGAGAAGCGTTAATTGGAGCCTCGTTTTATGAAACATATACTACTCCTCTTGTGGTTTAAGCATATATCCAATACCGCGGACTGTTTGGATATCTTTGTGGTATTGATAGGGCTCAAGCTTTTTCCTTAGATGGTGGACGAATACTTCTACAATCACTATGGTCGTATCGGAATCAAATCCCCAGATTCTATCAAAGATCTGTTCTCTGGTGAGTATTTTCCCCTGATTTTGCATGAGATACTCTAACAGTTCATACTGCTTAAGCGTGAGCTTGATCGCTTCCCCTTTTACCAGGACATCATTTTCTTTCCCTCTCAATTCAATTTCCCTGTATTTTAGGCTCTGATCCAGATCCATCGCTCCGCTTCGGCGCAGTAATGCCCGGATTCGAGCCTTAAGCTCCGGTGATTGGAACGGCTTAACTAAGTAATCATCACCGCCGTAATCCAGACCCTTTACCCGGTCTTCCAGCGAGTCTTTAGCGGTTAAAAATAAAACCGGCGTCCCGACCCGCTCCTGCCTCATCCGCTTTACGATCTCAAACCCATCAAGCCCGGGAAGCATGACATCCAGCACAATAGCATCATAAATCCCTTGAAGGGCAAAAAAGAGTCCATCATCTCCGTCACTGGCTGTATCAACCTCAAATTCGTCAGATAGAACACCTTTTATAGACTCTAATAAAGATAGATTATCTTCAACGACCAATATCTTCACAATTCTCTCCCGCCTTTACAAAAGAAAGCGGCCGCCAGCTGCGAACGCTTTATCTGATTTTCCCGCTTTTTATGCCTATGTAGTAAAAATACTTGGATACAGCTGAATATAGAATATATCTCTTAACTTTTCCTTAATCGCTTGGCCTGTTAATCCTGAAACCACCATTCGTATAATGATCATGAATATAATCATTTAAGACTTTTCTATGGCTTTTTACGATTGTATCCGGCAGTTCATCCGGGTAAAAATAATCAAAGGAAATGGACTCTGCCGTGTCAGCCATCAGCGTTCCTTCTGTATTATATGTATAATAGGCAATTGTAACAGCATAGAATTCATCACCATTTTCGGCTTTAATATAGCTTTCCGGGCCTGAGTATACATTGATTAATTTCAGGTCCTTCACCCTCAATTTCGTTTCCTCATATACTTCCCGGCGTGCCGTTTCCTCCGCAGACTCCCCAAGCTCCATTAATCCGCCCGGAATGCCCCAGGACCCCTTTGGAAATCTTCTTTCCTGCAGAAGGAACCGGCCTTTTTCATCCACTATCACACAGACAGCACCCGTCAAAATTAACGGCCTCGTCCCAACAATGGCCCGCAAATCTTCCACATACCCCATACCAGCACCCCTTTTACAATAATATTACCATGAAAAGCGGAGAACGGTGCTTTTCAAAAGAGCACTTCTGGCATGCAGGATGATAGATTGACTACTTTTCCCTGAGTATAGATTGAAAAGCAGACACCTGATAAAGAAGACTTTCTGATTGGCAAGCGCGGGTGAAGACAGAAGCTTTGTCGCACTTAGGCGGTAGCAAGGTATAAGAAAAGCGGCAGCGAATGGCCGTTCTTGCCTTTTGATGGCGATTGGCTTATGACCGAAGATGTCAGTGCGCAGCAAAACAATATCTTAAACTTTAAACTGCCTTGTTTTCAATGATGTAATTAGGGTAAAAGCCTGTTAGCAGCACAAAAGGAGATCACTATGAACCTGTTAAGATGGTCCTACTCAAAAAGAAACCACATTAGAGCCAGCTTCGACTCCTATCCTAATACCCTGGTTATTTTCAGAAGAATAAGAGGGTATTACTTTGCATATACCATGGACTGGTCTCCAGATGATCCTACCGTAAGCAAAGAAGACTTGGAAAACATGGAGCTGCTTCTCAATAGAGAATTAGGAAGCGAAGTGGAATACCTGGCCAGGAGATCTATTTTCCAGGAGAAGGATGAATAGGAATAGAGGGGTTCCATTTTGTACCAAACCCAAAGCAAGTATTTCCATAGGCTGCGAGGCTGAATCCTACTATTCCGGTCAAAAAAAAAGCCTTTCACCAAGGCTTTTACAGTTTCTTATCCTTTTGTTCGTCTTTAAATTCATCAATTGTGTCTCTTGAGGATTTCTTGAATTCCTTCAAAGACTGGCCAATCGATCTGCCTATTTCAGGGAGCTTTTGCGGGCCAAAAACTATAAGTGCTATAACTAGAATTAAGATTAAGCCGGGGAACCCGATATTTGAAAACATGGAATTAGCTCCTTTGTAATGAATAATTAGGACTCATGATCCTTAACACCCAGAATATCCAGCACGAATATGAATATCGGGATACCTATAATAAGTCCCCATATACCAAGAAAATGTTCAGAAAAGATCAATACCAAAAACGTATAAAAAGCAGGAAGATTTGTCTTTGCAGACATAAATTTAGGATTTAGAACATAGGCTTCCAAGGCGTGCAGGGCCGTAATCATGATGAGTACATAAATTACTTGCATTCCTCCACCGATGCTATAAGCGATGGTAACTAAAGGAACGAGTGAGATAAACACTCCTGCAACCGGTATAAGGCCCAGAAAGAAAATCATAATGGCAAGCCCGATTAACTGAGGAAAGCCTAAAATCCATAGTGCTATCGTAGATAAAAGAGCATTAACAAATGCAATCGTGAATTGAACTTCTATGACTTTCCCAAAGGTATTAATAAACTTTTTCCCAAAATACTCGATTTCCAGAAAAAAGCCTCCGAACTTCCCATACTTAAAACTGGAAGAGAATTTCACAATCCTCTTTTTCTCTAACAGGAAAAACAAACTTAGAATAATAGCGAGAAGAACCTGCAGGCTTACTTTTCCAAAGTTCGTTACATAGCTGTAAATCATATTAAAGTGCTTTTCCAGATCTTGAGGAGAAGCGAATTTCTTTGCCAAATCCAGCAGATACACAATCGTCGGATTATCGGGCGGATGATCATAAAAATGGATAATCTGCTTTACCAGAGTTGATATCTGCGCAATTACAACGGGTATGTACTTGTAAATTACCACGATGAGCGCTACCACGACTATCGAATATAACAAAATGATAATTAAATTAGAGTTAGCAGGAATTATTTTCTTTAGATGAAAGGAAATAAAGTCCTGGAGTCTGCCCATCAAAAATGAAAAAATAAACGAAAACAATACTAAATTCAACATACTTTTTATACTAAGCAGTAATACAACTACTATTAATAAAGTAATAAAGCGGATAAAACCCTTACTTCGAAAAAAATCCTTGCCCCAAGTCATGGCTACTTTAGCTCCCATCTCATACTAAGAAAAACACATCTAAACTTTCTCCTAGTATATCAAAAAAATCGACATTTTTCGAAAATTATTTTATTAAAAAAGCGTAGAACGATGCTTTTTCAAAAAATCTTAAAGCCCGCTTTGATACCCTCTCCAGTTTACCGCTATAACGTACTTGATAAGCACCCGCATGAAGGACTTTTCTCTGCTTCTTTTACTGGTTTTTGTCCTTCATCACCCCTATGAAGGACTTTTCTCTGCCTCTTTTACTGACTTTTGTCCTTCATCACCCCTATGAAGGACTTTTCTCTGCCTCTTTTACTGGTTTTTGTCCTTCATCACCCCTATGAAGGACTTTTCTCTGCCTCTTTTACTGATTTTTGTCCTTCATCACCCTTATGAAGGACTTTCCTCTACTTCTTTTACTGTTTTTTGTCCTTCATCACCCCTATGAAGGACTTTCATCTGTCACTTTTCCTAATTTTTGTCCTTCATCACTTCTTCAAAGGAATTTTCTCATCTAGGACCGCTATCCCAATGTCCCATCTGTACAAAATCTTTTTTTGATAGATATACCCTAAAAAAATTTGCTTCAACCGGTCAGCTTTGAATGTATGCAGTCAATATCTGAAGCCTCGTCGTAATTTCGCCTGTTCCGTCCTTGACCCGTCAAACGGATCTGGAAAGATTAAGGGACAAACATGGTCGCCCCCCGAAATAAAAGGAAAGAAACACACATGCCTCTCTACAAAAAAAGGGTACAGCTTCTTAAGCCAACCCTCCAGTTTCTACATATATAATGCTATTTATTAGTTATTAGAATTTAGAAATTCTTGCAAGGCCTGTTTATTTTTCTCTACGTCGATTTGAAGTACAGCAGCACCGTTTATATTTGCATCCCAAAAAGAGCCATCCACCGGAATACGCAAATTTTGTGTATCCTTCGTATTACCGAATAGTACATCCTTGCTGAGTGAGAGAATGGTTCCAGAATCTATATTTGTATCGACATACGGATTTATAACCCCAATCAGCTTTGGCAGCTTCATGATGCTCGTTACACTCATGGCTTCGGTTTTCAGCTTGCCGATAACTTCCTGCTGTCGGGCTACCCTGCCAAAATCACCCTGTGAGTCTTTACGGAAACGTACATACCCTAATAGTTTATCTCCATGAAGCACCTGTCTGCCCGGCTGGAGAGTCATATCAATACCCTTTTGCATCTTATGCGGAACGTTCACTTCGATTCCATTTGGAGCGATAATGTCTACAACTTTTGAGAATCCCGCAAAATTTACAATCGCGTAATAATTAATATCAATATCAAAGTTTTCTTTTATCGTCTGTCTCAATAATTCTGGTCCTCCATTAGAGTATGCAGAATTAATTCTACGATTCCCAATTCCGGGGATACTGACATATGTATCTCTCATAATAGAAACCAATTTAGGTTCGTGGGTATCCTGATCATAGTGCGCAATCATGATAGAATCAGAAAGGCCGCCGCCCTCACCCCGAGTGTCACTGCCGATCATCAGGACATTAATTTTCCCATAATGGACGTCTTCCCCCTGAAAACTCTCTTTGTGCTTAGTTTCTTCTGATGTATCTTTTACATCCGCCATGTTAAGGCCTTGATTATACTGATAAAATGCATATCCTACGCCCGCTATCATCAATAGCAGGAAGGTAAGTAAGACGATCCGTCTTTTTCTATGGCGTTTTTTAACCCGCTGTTCGACTCTTCCCATTCAAAGCACCATCCAAGTCTAAAAAAATCTGCCGATATTTTAGTTTGTATTTTTATGTTCGATAAGATACCTATTAAAGTGTTTCATTTACCTGCCCTTTAGCCTCATTATGTTTCATATGATTGTAATGCTACAGCTTAAAGAGGACTTTTTAAAATATGATCCATTCCATCCGTAGATGTTAGGTATTTATTACCACCCATATTACTATAGTTTAATAGTTTTTTGAATATTTTGTCCATAAAAAAAAGAGCCTTTACCAGCTCTTTAAAATCATTTGCTCAGCTCGGATCAACTTCGTCCCAAGAATAAGTGGTTACATTCGTGACATTTCCTTTTTTCCGATCTTCTTTTGACGGTTCTTTATCTAAGAACTGATCATTATCGAGGCCGGGTGCCACTGTAGGTTCATTTTTATCCTTTTTCACTTTTTTCACCCCTCTTAGTTTTACCTTAACCTTATGATTTCTCTTTATTCCTTTATCAATCCTTACTTCGGGGAAAAACATAAAAATAAGACAAAACCCGAGGAAATATTAACATTCCCTGTAATGACAGCATAAAATACCTTGACTATCTAAAAGAGGATAGCAGAGGAGTAGATGCTGTGAATTTTTCTTACCAGGATGCTTTAGCTTATTATGGAATATCAGGAGCACATCCGGGCAGCCTTTCTCTGACAAAAAGGATTCTTCAACAGGAGATTGTATTCCCGAATATGAGGATCCTTGATGCAGGCTGCGGCACCGGCCAGACCTCCTCCTATATTGCCAAAACGTACCCTAGCAAAGTGTACGCCATTGACAGTCACGCCGAAATGATTCAAAGATCCAAACATAGATTTTCCAAGGAACGCCTGCCCATCAGCCTTTACCATGCATCGATGGAAAATATGCCTTTTAGATCCAGTACATTCGATCTCGTCCTTGCTGAATCTTCAACTGCATTCACAAACATCCCCCGCACTGTTTCTGAATATTACCGTGTCTTAAAAGAAAATGGGGTACTTATCACCATCGATATGACAGCTGAACCCAATTTATCTCCTGATGCTCGACATAAAATCAAGCAGTTTTACGGGGTAAATGCTGTCCTGACTGAAAAGGAATGGATCCACACATTTAAACGTGCAGGCTTCCATACAGTCAAGACTTTAAAAGCGGCGACCATCTTTGACGAACTTGCCACTCCTCATCATTCAGAGGCAAATCCAGAAGGAAGCAATAAATCCGCTCCTTCTCACCCCGCAGCAGACCTTATGCTGACCATGCACCACAAACTTAGCATGCAATATGGCAGCAGCTTAGGCTACCGAGTATTTCGCATTACCAAGTAGGCCCAAGAAAAAGCCCGGCTGCTTCAGAGCAGCCGGGCTTTTTCATTATAAAATATTTAAAGGGGTACCTGTAAGATCAAATTCCGGCCGAAGATTCTTAACATCCTGGCTTGAAAGCGAACTTTCATCGATCAAATAATGCGAGATATGAACGATATTCTTATCACCTGGGCTTTGAATAGCTTCGTCATTTTCCTTATTCCAATAATTACTGCTAGTCATGTGATAATCAACTCCTCGGTATTGGGATACCTGAGCCTGATTAGACACATCCCAATAAATATACTCTAAATTCTTAGTGATCACCCGGACTGAAGATCGCTTCCTCATTTTCTTTGTTCCAGAAGTTCCTGAAAGTATTCATTAGAAATTCAACTCCTTGATAGCTGCCCTTAAAGCCCTAATACGGATTTGTTTCTTTGAATATCTTCTCTAACCCTGATCACCTGGACTTGTTATTGCTTCATCATTTTCTTTATTCCAGTGGTTT
>NZ_PGUY01000040.1 GCF_002863585.1 Peribacillus deserti
GAGAAGCGGTTTTTCTTCTCATGGACTGATTGGCTTATGACTCGAGGGTCTCAGCTTGGAGCTGGACATACCCGCTTTTCCCGCAGGAGTCTCGCATATCCGTTCCAATCAACATCGTGCAAAAATCAACAATGACCTTTAACATAGCCTTTCAAAAAGGATGAGGCCCTGCCCATTAAAATGAGAATTACCTTCCTAAAATCCATTAAGTAGAAAAACCCATTATAGTGTGCAAGCCCTCATCCCATTCAGCCGATAAAACAGGGAATGCGAGCA
Source organism: Peribacillus deserti (assembly GCF_002863585.1). GTDB lineage: Bacteria > Bacillota > Bacilli > Bacillales > DSM-1321 > Paraperibacillus > Paraperibacillus deserti_A. Next base: position 277 of record NZ_PGUY01000040.1, read on the forward strand.
CCTTTGGGTTACCTGGTTCTTCCTGAGCGAAATAACCGGTAAGAATTCGGTGAAAAAACATTTCCGTTCAATGCGGCTGATAGGATTCTTTTACCCTGCCTGCTTCTTTCAAAACGCATTGGTAAAAAATGGACATAAAGTTACTTGTATACCTAAAAAACTAACATCACAAACTCTTATGTTGCAATTTATGGCCTTTTAAACAGTTAAACTATCGGTATGTTTTTGTTTACATAATAAAATTACAATTTATAAAAGATTGAGTTTGTATTGACAATCCTACTAAACTGATAATAAAGTCTAATTAGACGTCTTATGATCACTAACCCAAGTACAAATAACAGTATCCTGAAGAAATTACCTACCCCTCTTCTCTAACGAAAAGCAAACATCATAGTTATATTCGCATTAATTGGGCACCCTAAGTAAAAATCCTTCATAAAGGAATGGATAAAAATGAGCTCGTCTATAAATGGAATTATATTTGATGTGTATGGAACTTTATTCGATGTGCATTCGGTAAAAACCAGGTGTGAAGAGTTTTTTCCGGGAAAAGGTGAATCTGTCAGCCTGGTATGGAGAAGAAAACAATTGGAATATGCCTTTATCCGCCAGCTGATGGGTACATATAAATCGTTTCACCATGTTACTCGAGATGCCCTTCGTTATGCGGTTAAAGAACATAACGAAAAAGTCAGCGCTGAGCAGGAAGACTCGTTGATGGAGCAATACCTCTTCTTAGATCCTTTCCCTGAAGTAAAGGACGTACTTGATCAGGTCTCTCATAAAAAATTAGCTGTTCTTTCAAACGGATCTTATGACCTGTTAAATCCCCTTATTAAGGGTTCCGGCTTATCCCATGTTTTCCATTCTATCATTAGTATTGATGAGGTAAAGCATTATAAACCTGCCCCAAGTGCATACGGCCATGGTGCACATATGCTTGAATTGCGGCGGGAGGAGATATTGTTTGTCTCTTCGAATGGCTGGGATATTGCCGGTGCTAAAAATTTCGGTTACCAGACGGCTTGGATTAACCGCTTAAACCTTCCTGTAGAAGAATTGGATCTTCCTCCTGACAAGGAGTTTAGAGATCTTTCAGGAATTTTAGTGTGGAAATAATTAAGATGCTTGCAGTCAAGGCTACATTTGGCTTTCCCTCATCCAGAATAATAAGGCTGTCAAAGAGAATTAATTCAAACGGTACTATAAGAGTATCTTCAATGGGGACTGTTTTCTTCGGAACCAAGAGTTTTCTTTGACTAGTTTTACGGAAAGTTTAATAAATAACGCTTCAACTAACATAAAAGAACCGCAATACCTTCACAAACGACCGGTTCAAATTACCTCCAAGTTTCCACACACTGAATACCCAACCGCGCGCGTTCTGTTAAAAATTAAAAAACGAACAAACCGCGGCGATTGCGCCTAAGGTAAAACAGACTAGAAACTCTAGTCTCACACTGTCGAGATAGTCTCGGCGCCCATTTTTATTATACGCGAATCGGTCCACTCTGGCTGTGATAATCTTGTTTCTAGCATGGCGCATCCGAGACCGGCTTGGCTTCTGCTCGGGATAGATTGAAGGCTGCCATTAGACTAGATTTCCTTTTCCGCAATCAGCATATTCCGCTAAAGAAAAGCATAAAGGGTGCTGGATAAGCATATAGCACTAAACATAAGCATAGGAATAAGGAAGATAATCATAAAAAGTGAAAACATAAGCATAAAACCTGGAAACGTAAGCATAAACCTTCTACATATAAGCATATCTCCATAGAAGATAAGCATAAAAGCTTCCTGCGTGTTTCTAAATCGTATACATTTAATAAAAACCGTTTCCAAAAGCCCTTTTACTAAAACTTAGGAGTCAATCTGCAGCTAAAGTTACTAAGATTGGGGTTAATCCCTCAAAAAATGACGGTTTTCGGTAAAAAAGTCGACCATTCCCTGCTATTTTGCATGGCTGCCCTATAAGTTCAACGGCACGAAATATATTAACACGAAAATCAATACTACATCCGCTATGTAACGATCTTGGTACCAGTGTAAAGATAAACGTAAATTCCCAGGGAGCACAGACTAGAAAATCTAGTCTTTTTTATTTTGATTTTTGCCCCTCTTCACTACCAGTTTACCTTTTCACGTTTTTCAACCACTTTTCAAAATCGATGGCTGTAATCCTTTCCCCTGTTAACCCGTCACTCTCTTCAGATGCAGGGTTTACAGTAGGCCAGGACATGACTGAAGGTTCCAGGAGATGCATGGACCCCCTGATGCTGGCTGCTGAATTCCTATGGACTCATACCTGTAAGAGTGGCTCCGCCTGGGGGCAGCATATAAACATCTATACCAAATTCCATTTAATCTTCAGACATAATCTAAAAGGATTCTGTGGCCGCCCTTGAAGGAGTATAGGGTATAAATCCCTTTCTTCTCTTCGTTTCGTGATTCATGCAAGAATTCCCATCTTGTAATCGTGGAAGTAGAATGATTATGGTGCTTCTTGGCTGTACGGGTTATACGCCTAAAGAAAAGAGCATCTATAGAAGGGGTACCGCTTCCTGCATAAGATTCTTATTAAAGAATCTGGATACACAATATACTGGGGAAGGATGAATGTCAGAGAGATAATCTTCTCATTACAAGTACTCCCCAGATCTTCCTTTATTACACTTGATAAAAGTACTATCCCGTTTAATGAAATATTCTTCCTCTAATGTACACTCCAACATCCTCAATCGGCATACTCTAACAAATAAAACACGTCAAAAATATTCAACACCTTATAGAAACCAGTCAGGCGGTGAGCTTATGTTTAAAGTGAAAGAATCTAAACACGGCAGAGGCAGAGGTATCTTTGCTGTACAGTTTATTAAAAAAGGAGCCCTTATACACAAGGCACCTGTCATTGTATCCCCGAAAGCGGAGTTTGATTATCTAAAACAAACAATCCTGAGGAATTACTTATTTGATTGGGGAGAATCACCGGGAGATAGTGCGATCGCGTTAGGGTATGGGTCTCTTTTTAATCATTCCTACCGACCAAACGCCATTTATTCAATGAATATTAAAAAACGTACGATCAAATTTTATGCTATAAAGGACATCCCGCCAGGTGAAGAAATAGTAGTCAATTACAACGGCCGTCCCAATGATAAAAGTCCTTTATGGTTTGAAGTGAAATAGGAGCGATTTCTGGTAGCTCTGCAACAAAAAAGCACAGTCCATGGACTGTACCTTTTTAGCACGTGATTAACCCCAGGCAAAGGAGTTCTAACATATTCATTGATAGCCTATTTCGTATAGAAATTCTCTGTATAGTAAGGCTGGGATTCAGAGTTAAATGCTACCCCGACACCCAGCAGCCTAAAATCAGGCTTCAGAATATTCTCTCTGTGGCCCAGTGAGTTCATTAGTCCTTCATGTGCAAATATACTGCTTAATTGGCCGTAAGCAATATTTTCTCCTGCAGACCTGTAGGTTATATGGTCCTCTTCCATCCGGTCAAATGGCGACTGTCCTTTAAGATTCGTATGATCAAAGAATGAGTTTACCGCCATGTCCTTACTGTGCTTCTGGGCAGTTCCCTTCACCTGGCTGTCCCATGTGAGCACAGGCTGGCCATGCTGAACCCTTGCAGCATTAGTTAAGTCAAATAATTGATACTCAAAGCCCTCCTCAAGCTGTTTGTTTCCTTCCGTATAAAAGTCCTCTTTCTCTCGTTCAATATCTTTCTTGATCATTTGAATCGCGGTAACTGTATTTTTTTGATGTTTGTCATAAAAAACAGTTGTATAGCTGTCACCTAAAAGAAAAAGATCATAATCTCTTTCCTTAGGAAGCAAATAATAAACAAGGCCTTTTTGGAGCCTGTCCATTGGTTTTCCAAGCTCTTTTAGCACTTTATCTTTTGGAGTGCCCAATTTTATTCCTTTAGAGGATGAAATTAAATCCTGATTCGTATAAAGACCCACTACCTCATTGCTTTTATCATAGGATACCATAAGAAAATGCTGATAGTTTTTATGATAGGCATACCATTTTACTCCATATTCATTGTAGGTTGAGCGTTTTGCCTGCCCTAGCTCTTTTTCTACTTCAGCTTTTTTGTCCCCAAGTTCTATATTATATATAGAAAAAATTTGGGCACTTGGGGCTGACAATGCAGGTTTTTCAAGAAGAGTTGATTTTATCTCTTCTTTGTTTTGCGGGAGTTGTTTTATTGACTCATTTAATTGAACTCCTAATTGATTTATATCATCGGATAAGCGGTCAATGAGATTCGAAAAATCAGGGTCATCTTTCAATGCTGTTAACTCAGATTGAAACTGACCTACTGCATCGTTAATATCAAAATTTGGGTATTTATCGTGAACCATATACCAGCAAACACCCGCAATCAATACTAAAAACAGGAGCTTTCGCATAAGTTCCCTCCTTTATTACCTTTATTCCCCAAAGATCTATAAAATACAACTGGCTAACAATTTACAAAGTATCAATTATTAAATTGTATCCGCCTTTTTTCCATTAAACAAGTTTGAGCCCAGCGTACAGCTTGGTAACTTCAGGGATTCAGTTGCTAATGGATTTGGCTGTATATTAAAAAAACCTGACCGACTAACGGTTCAGGTTTTGACTCGAGTAACAATAGGTTATGCTTTTCTTTCCGCTTCCGGCAGAAAAGAAGAAACTACAGAAATATATTCCTCATGCTGTTCTAGATATGGGGTGTGCGAACTATCCTCAAAAATATGATAACTTGCATCAGGAACCAGGCTGCTGAAGTAGAGGGTTGATTCAGGAGTCGCCTCATCGTGCCTGCCGCATAGAAAGAGCGACGGCACATTGATTTCATGCAGTCTTGGAGTACAATCATATTCCTTAAGATTCCCGGTTACACAAAACTCCGAGGGTCCCCACATAGTCAGGTAAATATCCGGATTACCTAATGTAAAGGCCTTTTCCATAGCTTCCGGCCAAGGATCCAGACGGCATACATGTTTTTTGTAATAGGTTTGTGTAGCTTCTTTATATTCTTTGTTATCTGTATTGCCTTCTGTTTCGCATCTTTCGATGGTAGCCTGAACGTCAGCCGGCATTTCTTTCAACAGCCGCTTCTGATCATCCGCCCAGCGTGGAGCGCTTAAGCAAGAGCTTGAAAAGACAGCGCTCCTCACTCCGGCAGGACGAGTTAACAAGTAAGCTGAAAGCAGGGTTGTCCCCCATGAATGCCCTAGAATATGTACCTCTTCTAAAGCCAATTCCTTTCTTACCTGTCCCAGTTCTTCTACAAACCTTTCCAACCGCCACAAATCATCATGATCTGGGCGCTGTGAAAAGCCGGAGCCAAGCTGGTCATAATAAATGACCTCCCGATGTTTACTGAGTACGTCCAAGGCCTCAAGCGGCAGATGCGAATTCCCAGGACCTCCATGAAGTACTAGTAATGGAATCCCTTCCCCGCCGTTCTTGACCCGTCTATACCAAACTTCTCCACCCTTTACCTTAACAAAACCCTCCGAGATTTCCATAGTGTTCTCCCCGCTATTTTTCTAGATTTTATAACTATTATACTTCAAACGGCAAAATTTCAAATAAACAGAAAAAAATGAGTAAACGTCATTAACTAAAAGCAAACGATTCTCCCCTGCAGAAGAATCGTTTTAATAATTATTGAATTTCCATATGAAGATCGCCTTTTTTAACCCAGCCAATGACTTTAATAATTTGATAGAGAGCCAGCGATATAACGATCGGAAGGATTACACCAACTGCTATAAATACAAGAAAAGCTGAAATGCCTTGGTTGGCAATTATGTTTAAAGGTGCAATCAAAGAGTTAAGCCCGAGACCCGCTATCTCGTAATTCGCCTGAAAATCGAATGCTAAAGTGGCTATAGGCGCACAGATCATGGCTGCTGCAAAAGTCGGTATAACAAGTCGCGGGTTCTTGATCAGGTTAGGAAACTGTACTTTTGGAGTAACAAGTACCTGTGCTAAAAAGCCCCCTAAATCGTTCTGGCGCAGTGACATGGCTGTGAATCCTGCAAATTGGGCAGTGCAGCCAATTAATGCTGCTGCACTTGAAACCGGATCAAGCTGTAATGCGATGGCTATGGCAGCAGATGACGCTGGTGTCATAAGCAGAATACTCCATACCAGTGAAATAACCATAGAGGCAATAAGTGGATTCCCCTGTACGGATGAAGTGATTTCTTCACTGATTTTTTGTAATAATGGAGTGGTTACAGCCGCAAGGCCTACCCCCGCGATTCCTCCAGTAAAGATGGCCGCAATGGGGATTGCCATCATATCAAGCTTTGTTCGGCCCGTCACTCTTTTCCCTACGTATGTAGCGACAGCCGCTGCTAAAATAGCGCTGATCGGCTGGCCGGTTACAATGGTAAAAGCACCTTCCGGAGTATGGGTGATCGCATTACCCCCAATGGCCGCACATGCCATGGCGCTAAACAGTACCAAAGTATTGCCGCCCAGCTGAAAGGCTATCGCTGCCCCAATCGCAGGTGCAAGCAGAATTTTTGCTGCCCCGCCAATCACCACTAAAACATCCCACCCCACGAAGTTACCGATCGATTCAAACAATAGCCCTATACCTAACGTTACCAATACCGCATTGGCAACTCCTGCTGAAGCTTTATACATTCTCTCAATAATATAATTTTTCATTTTTAACACTCCTATAATGTAAAAGTACAAATGGATGACTCATGAATCTTTTGATGTGCAAGAATGCTTTCAGCATCATAAGAGAATCCTATAATCTTTGACAATCCATGCTGCAATCATGCTGTTCGGCCCCTCTCCTCGCTGTTTATTGTTCTAATATAACAAATATTCTGGCAAATTCAATAAGTTATTTTATTATTTTTAAAAATTTTATTATTCCGACATAATTAAACCGCTTTCATTTACCTTTTCGTGGTTTGAAGCGCATGCCGCTGATGTTTTTGAAGATTTTTAGCTCTTAAGACGGAATTTGATAAAAACACAAAAAGCCATCACTCTGGATGGCTTGTGTCTTTATTTGAATACTTCACTCATGTCTTATTTTGCTTTTTCCTGAGCTGCTGGAACTTTCTTTTTCCAAATCCCAAGTATGGCTGCTGTAATGACCGCTCCAATCAGTATAGCCAGGATATAAAGCAGTTTATGGTTCACGGCAAGGAAGATGGCAAAGATACCGCCGTGAGGAGCCTGCAGCGTAACATTAAAGGCCATAGCCAGGGCTCCAGCTGTTGCAGCGCCAATTACACTGCTGATGATTACGCGTATTGGATCCGCAGCTGCGAACGGGATCGCGCCCTCAGTGATAAATGAGGCACCAAGGAAGTAGTTAGTGATTCCGGATTTTCGTTCTGTTTCTGTAAATTTTTGTTTAAAGAATGTTGTAGCAAGTGCAATACCAAGCGGTGGTACCATACCTCCGGCCATGACTGCAGCATGCGGCCCCAGACTTCCTGCCTCAATGGCTGCAATGCCAAAGGTAAAGGCAGCTTTATTGATGGGTCCTCCCATATCTACGGCCATCATCCCGCCAAGGATGATCCCAAGGATTATCTTATTTGTTCCTGAAAGCCCATTCAACCATGAAGTCATGCCTTTATTGATTGCTGTAACAGGATCGTTGATAATAAATAGCATGATGAGCCCTGTAATCAAGATACCTAGTACCGGATAAATCAGTACTGGCTTCAAACCATCAAGCTGCTGCGGCAGCTTCTCGAATACCTTTTTAAGGCCTACTACTACATAACCTGCAAGGAAACCTGCAATCAAACCGCCAAGAAAACCTGCGCCTGCCTGAGCTGCAAGCAAGCCCCCGACCATACCTGGAGCGAAACCAGGGCGGTCTGCAATACTGCTGGCAATAAATCCTGCGAGTACGGGAACAAGGAAGAAAAATGCACCACTTGCGCCTCCACCCATATCCATAAGCGCTTTCGCAATTGGAGAGTAACTTGGGTCTTCTGGATTCGAGGCGTTAATACCGAATATAAAGGATAGGGCGATCAGGATCCCTCCGCCAACTACGAATGGAAGCATATTGCTGACACCGCTCATCAGGTGTTTGTAAATACCTGATCCTACAGATGCAGAATCATTTCTTTTTTTGCTGCTGCCAGCCTGATAAACAGGAGCTTCCTGGTTCATTGCACGCTGGATCAGCTCCTGAGGCTTTCTGATTCCTTGAGCAACCGGAACAATAATGACGTGTTTTCCGTTAAAACGGTCCATTTCTACCTGTTTATCTGCAGCAATAATAATAGCCTGCGCTTCTTCAATTTCCTTGGCTGTTAATCCGTTTTTTATTCCTGTAGAACCATTGGTTTCAACCTTAATGTCTACGCCCATCTCTTTTGCTTTTGCCCTTAGGGCATCCGCTGCCATATACGTATGGGCAATTCCTGTAGGACATGCCGTTACTGCAAGAATTTTACTAATACCTGCAGTTTCACTGACTTCAGAAGAATCTGCTTCTTCATCTGCCACTTCTTTTTCTTTTTGATCAATGATGGTAATGACTTCCTCTTTGGATGCTGCTGATAGAAGTTTTTGGCGGAAGCCTTCATCCATGAGCAGAGATGATAAACGAGAGAGCGTTTCGAGATGAGCGTTATTGGCTCCTTCACTTGCTGCGATCATAAAGAACAGTTTAGCAGGCTGTCCGTCTAAAGATTCATAATCAATACCGTCAATGGCTCTGCCAAAGCAAATAGCAGGAATTTTAACAGCAGCTGTCTTTGCGTGAGGGATCGCTATTCCTTCCCCTATTCCTGTTGTACTTTGCTCTTCTCGTTTCAAGATTGCAGCTTTATAGCCTGCTTTATCATTAAGACGGCCTGCTTCATGAAGCTTATTTACCAGCTCGTCGATAACTTCCCTTTTATTGCCGGATACAAGGTCCAAAACGACCGTATCCTGTTTTAATAGATCCGTGATTTTCATTTGATGTCCTCCTCGAACTGCTGAATCTGCACCTTAGGCAGAAGGGCTTCAATATCCTCTTTCTGACAGAGATCAGTTGAAAACGCCGTAGCACTTCCTGCTGCAATTCCATATTTAAATCCCTGTAAGAGATCATTTGTTTTCGTATAGACCCCTGTGAATCCTGCAACCAAGGAGTCTCCGGAACCTACTGAATTCACTACTTTTCCTTGGGGTATGGAAGCCGTATAGGCCTTGTCTTCTGTTTGTAATACAGCGCCATCCCCTGCCATTGAGACAATCACATTCTGTGCCCCTGCTTCTACTAATTTTTTTGCGTAGAAAGCTGCATCCTTGATCGTTTTAATCTTCACTGAAAAAAGTTCACCTAGTTCGTGATGATTTGGTTTAATCAAGAACGGGCGGTGTTTAACTGCCTCCAAAAGGGAAGGTCCGCTGGTATCAACTACAACCTTAACGCCGCGTTTGGAACAAATTTTTGTAATAGATTGGTAGAAATCGGATGGAACGCTTGGAGGAACACTGCCAGCTAGTACGAGCGTGTCGGTATTCTCCAGGCGCTCTATTTTGTTTATAAGCTCCCGGTAGTTCTCCTCCGTAATATTAGGCCCTAAACCATTGATTTCAGTTTCTTTTCCAGTCTTTAATTTAATATTGATTCTTGTATCTTCATCAACAGTAGTAAAATCCATCTTTACATTCTCTTTCTTTAAGAAAGTCTCTATGAAACTCCCGGTGAAACCGCCGACAAATCCAAGTGCAATGTTCTCGCTGCCCAGCCGGCTGAGGACGCGGGAAACGTTAATCCCTTTACCTCCGGGGAATTTGGCTTCCCTTTTCATTCTGTTTAATGTATCAAGCTGAAAATCCTCCACTTCAACAATGAAATCGATAGAAGGATTAAGCGTTACTGTGTATATCATGGTGTCACTACCTTTATTTTAGAATTTTTACGGAAATCCTCCAGCGCAGATTCATTGTTGGAATCTGTAATGATTACCGCATCCGTTACATCTCCTACTTTCGCAAAAGTAGCTTCATTTAACTTAGAACTATCAGCCAAAACAAAGCATTCGCTAGAAAGCCCCATGGCCGTCTTTTTCAGGAGTGCTTCTTCCGGGTCAGGTGTAGTCAGTCCAAGTACACTGTGTATCCCATTCATCCCCAGGAAACATTTATCAAACCGGTATTGAGCCAAAAAGCCCACCGCTCCACTGCCAACAATGGCATTGGTTGATACTTTCACTTGACCGCCCACAATCAGCGTTTTAATTTCATTTTCCGCAAGACGGGAAAGATGCATAAGCCCATTCGTGAGAACGGTTACATTTTTTTCCTTTAGGTAAGGGATCATCTCAGAAACAGTGGTTCCTGCATCCAGATATAGGCAATCTCCCTCATGGACAAAGGAAGCGGCTATTCTAGCTATCTCCCGTTTTTCTGCAGGTGATTGATTAATCTTTTCATTTATTCCAAGTTCAAAGCCCTTTCTTTGAAGGAGAGCAGCCCCTCCATGGACTCTTTTTAATAATTTCTTCTTTTCCAGCTGTGCTAAGTCCCGCCTAAGCGTTGCTTCTGAAACATGCAGCTGGTCGATTAAGTCAGTAAGTTTAATTGTTCCCTGCTGCTTTAGCATCGAAATGATGAATTGATGTCTTTCATCTGCCAGCATAAAGGGTCACCTCATCTTTCATATCCTTATCATAAAGAAAACCTTTACAAAAATCAATCGTTTTCAATCAAAAACAATCAAATTATTTCACATGTTTATAAAAATTATGAATAAACCAATCAAAATCAATCAAAAAAAAGCAACTTTACACTATAGACACAATGATAAATAACAGTATTATCATGGATTTCCTGGGACTTCTTGCTGGTTTTTTTACATGATGGCAATGCCACATCCCAAAGAGCGGCTGGGAACTGTAGATCAAACACTATAAATAAACCGAAAGAAAAACGGACTCCTTCTGTATTTTTCAGGAGTCCGTCTTTTATGTTCGGCTGTTTTCGCAATTTATTGAACAAGAGTTTGATTGCCAGCTTAAGGCATGCTAGTTTTCCGCGTGCGGTGAGCCTCCGCGGCTTCGCACTTGCAGCGTAAGTCAACCTGATTTAACAATAGGATGATGGTACAAAACTTATTAAAAAACAACAACAATCTTAGAAAACAACCTTATGTTTTTATAATTTACGAATACCAAAATGAAGCAATGCCTGCTTTAAATTACTATATGTTCTTGTCCGCTCAAAAACGATACCCAGCTTTACAGAAGTAATGGCAATGTCTGGACTTACACCCGATAAGACAGGGGTTAATCCAAGCAGTCTCAGAACCTCTGTTAAACGATAGAAATGGGTTGCTACTAAGGTGTCGATATTATGAACACCAGAAACATCAATGACAAGGTATTTTACTTTCTCTCCCGCACATTTTTCTGGAACAGTTTCAAGAAGCATCCTTGCTCTGTGTTCATCAACAAATTTAACAATCGGAAGGACTGCCACCCCATCCACCACAGGGATGACGGGATTGTCTATATCATCAAGAAGTTCTTGCTGAGACTGTATTCGGCTTGAAGTAACGGAATGATATTTCCTTGTAAATTCATTGATTAATCGATCCATGGTCCTTTGGAAGACAGCACTCCATTGTAAAATGGTCTGCTTATCAATATGATCTGTTTTTAGACCATATTCTTCAACAACGAACCAGACAAGCTCCCTGGTCCGGCTTAGCGCACCGAGGAATTCATAAATGGGAGTTCCATATTCAACCCTGCTGTTTACGACTATATCCACCCATTCCTCTAATTTTTGTTGAAAAAGAGAAGAATTAATTAAAAAGCCGCTCGCAATGGTTTCAATAGTATATTTATGTTGTTTTCTCAGCGATCTTTGAACTTCTTCACTAGCGTCCATGGAATATATGGAACCTTTTTTAAACTCTCTAGCACCAAACCACTTGTTACTAATAAAGTCAGAGTTTAGCAAAATATGTTCATACAGCGCTTGTGCTTTATCAGACATCAGGCAATGCCCTCTCTTCTAATTATCCGGCGCCGTAAAACAGGCTTCCAAATAATAAAGCGTTTTCTAAACCTTAACAGTTCTTCATAAATAAAGATAGATGTAAGAGTCGACTAATTTCTACATATTTTAAATAGTGGTTTCATTCAATTTATTAGAATAACATGGCCGGCCGATCCCAATATAAAAAGGAATTCCTGTAAACTTTGGAATTCCTTTTTGATTTAAACAATAGCACTCAAGTAAAAAACAGTTACTCACACTCTAGTGATTATGCCTGCCCAAGTCTTAAATTGTCATGAATGGTAAAAATACTACACTGCAGTATGATTTAGTCAGTATCTATTTTACAATGAACTCCTGCTCTTTATGTTCATGGATTTCTTCTTTTTCCACGTGTACTACCACTCCGTATGTACCAGGGGACTTGAAAGTGTTCGATAACGAATATTCGCCTTTCCCTTTTTCTGAAGTGCTGAGGAACTCATGTTTTTCTTCATCCATTTTCCAGATTTCAAACCGTACTTTGGCCTTTTCCAGCGGTTGGTTTTCATTCTGAATATGTGCAGCGAAAGTTACGGGCTTATTCACGATTATATCTTCAGGACTATGGAAGTAAATAGAAACATCCCCTCCATGATGATGTCCGTGAGCTTCTTCATTTCCCTCTGAGTGAGAATGGTGATCCTCTCCTTCAGCCTCTGGACTGCCTACTTTAATCTGTTTACTGGGCATACTGTGCATGTCTCTTGCTGTTACATGGGAAGTGACAGTGTAAACTCCATTTTCAGCAAACTTTTTCTTAAGGGAATACACGCCCTTCGAATGTTCTTTGACTGTAATCATTTCGGATTTAGTGCTGTCTGATTTGCGAATTTCAAATTTTACCTCGTCCGCATCTTCGACTGGTTCAGCGCCTTGTGTGATTTTTGCTGAGAATTCTATCTCTTCATCCACAGCTGCAGCTGCTGGTACATCTAGATCTACATTTAGCATTTCAGGTGTTTTGGCTTCCTTTTCATCAGTATTCTTCGTTTTATCTTTTCCACAGCCTGCCAGCACGGTGAACAAACATATTAGCAGTATTAGAGTTTGTTTTTTCATAAGAACCCCTCATTTATCTTTTGTCTTTTATTACAATTCATAATTATACTCTGACTAAAAAATAAATGTGTGAATAAAAAAGAAATTTCGGATTCTTATACAAAAGCAGTCTTTCATACAGCCCTCTGCTTTCTCAAAAGCTCTGTTAAACATGGCTGTTGATTGCAGCTAGCAGGCACTCGCGGACCTTAGGGGCGTTCCGGGAGCCTCCTCGGCATTGACGCCTGTGGGGTCTCCCTTGATAGAAAGGCGCAGGACGGTGACTTTCAAGGTAGTTCTTTTATAAGAACTGTGGTGAAGAGTCTGGTTAAAAGCCACATCTAAGAGAAAGTCAGACACCTGATAAAGAAGACTTGCTGATTGGCAAGCGACAGCGAAGACAGAAGCTTAGTCGCCCTTACCACGCTCGGAACGCCACGTCCTGTGGCCCCGCCTGGCTCGCACATCCTGTGCATCGTGCGTTAGCCAGGCATAAGATGAGCGCCATCAAAAGGCCGCTTTTGCCTTTTGATGGCGATTGGCTAGACCCGCGGTGTCAGTCCGGAGCTGGACAATACCTGCTTTTCCCGCAGGAGTCTCGCATATCCGTTCCAATCAACATCGTGCAAAAATCAACAATGACCTTTAACATAGCCTTCTCAAAAAAAGGAATTGCAAGGTAAAACAGTACAAAGTTTATCATTTGTTTAAAGCATATTTTTTAAGGAAGTAAATAAACAGCCTATTGATGTTAAACATCACAAAGAAGCCGGCGAATCCGTATGTATGCTTCCATTTATATATTTCAAATATATCCAATTTAATAAATAGGGGTTCAAAAACGTAGGCAAATACAGCAGATAAGGCCATGGAGGCTGCAGTAAAGCTCTTCCAGTGTTTACAGTATTGGTACAAAAGCATGGAGGTTACAGGAATAGCAGTAATGTCAGCAGGTACAAAGAAGGGAACCAGCGGTATGAATTGGGCAGGATAATCCCAGAGCCCTAAATAAACTCCGACAACATCAAAGATACAGGAAGTAATAGTTGTTACTAAACCAAATGTAAATATTTCAAAGAATCGATCCCTTTCTACGAGTTTCCACCAAATATAATAAGGAATTAGCGTACATCCAAATAGAAACCACCATCGAATACTCAAAAAATCTTCATGATACCAATGTTCCAGTATATCGTTAACCCATTTTGCCCTTTCCTGATAAATTTGCTTTTGGGCAGGAATGTTTTTATCCATTGTTATCCCGCTCTCCTTTAAGCTGATGCTTCTTTAAGCATCTATTCTCTTATCTAGTATTTATTACAATCCGTCCACAAAATCCTATTTCCTTTTACTATTGGCTGCAGTAATAAGGTTTATACATTTTAAGATTCCGCCACATGTATTTGCCTGATATGGAGGCTGTTATATCCTTCATAAAAGTAGAAATAGAAGGGAATGGTATTTAAGACTATAAAATTATTCCTTTAATTTGAAAGGAAGGTTAGAACCTTGATGAACTGGTTTCGGAAAAAACACAACCCCTCCTCTGGAAAAGAGGATCTTTCATTAAAGGAATTGTTGAATATATGCAAGGAATCGAGAGATTTCATTTTTTTTAGTCAAGGTGATGTGTTCACGGTTTCTTATTACAAATCCATGGTAGATACCACGACTGTCAACCGGGATATTCTGCCTGTACTTACCCGGAATACATCTTTATCTCTAGACGAACTAAAAAAAGTCCTGCCGGTTGAAAGCATTGAGGTTACAGGGAATGTTACAGACATACAAAATAAACTACTAAATGGAAATATTCTTGTTCAACAGCCTAATAGTGATAGATGTATGCTGATTCCCGCTACTTCCAAAGAAAAACGGCAAATCACAATTCCTGAAAATGAATACACTGTTTTAGGCCCAAAGGAATGTTTTGTAGAATCGTTAGAGACAAATCTAAATTTACTGAGAAAACGCCTCCCCATTCCTGAGTTATATGTAAAAGAAATAATCGTTGGAAAATTGACAAAAACGAAGGTTGTAGTCGTTTTTATAAAGGGCATTGCTAATGAGGATATTGTAAACACTGTCATTAACAGAATAAGCAACATAGATATAGACCAAGTTATAGATACTACTTATATAACACAAATGATAGAAGATAATAATAGTTCTGTATTCCCTCAGCTGATAGAGACTGAAAGGCCTGACCGGGTTGCAGGTGTTTTATCTGAGGGAAAAATCGCCGTTTTATGTGATGGTTCTCCAAGTGCCATTACTGGCCCTACAACGCTGGTTGAATTTTTTTCTGCATTTGAAGATTATTTTCTAACCTGGCATGTTGCATCCTTCTTCCGATTAATTCGATTATTAGCTGTAACTTTTTCTGTGATGTCAACACCCTTATATGTAGCCGTTTTAACTTTTCATTATGAAATGATTCCAGAGGATTTACTATATACACTTATATCCTCGCGAAGCGGTATTCCTTTCCCTCCTATCCTGGAAGCTATCATTTTGGAGCTCACGATTGAACTCCTGCGGGAAGCAGGGTCGAGGCTTCCATCAAAGGTCGGCCAGACCATTGGTATCGTTGGAGGTATCGTAATCGGAACTGCTGCAGTAGACGCAGGTCTGACAAGTAACGTATTACTGATCGTTGTCGCTCTGGCAGCTCTCGCTTCGTTTACTACACCGGTATACAAGATGAGTAATACAATTCGATTATTGAGATTCCCTTTTTTAATATCCGCACAATTGCTCGGAGTAATGGGTATATCCATATGCTTTGCATTTATTTTGATTCATTTATTAAAACTTAAGTCGCTCGGCTCTCCCTATATCGGACCGGTTTACCCCTTACGCTTAAAAGATTTAAAGGACGCCCTGTTCAGGCTTCCCTTCAGCCAGCAGACAGTCAGGCCGTTTACAGTCTTATCGGAAAAGCCCGTACGCTTCAATCCAAGACATAATGCTGCAAAACAGACAGACAAAGATATTGACGAATGAATATGTTGAAAGGAACGAGTATCTTGCTTCCAAAACCAGCGGAAAGTAAACAAGTCTCTGCCTATTTTGTCTTCTACCTAGTAACCTCCATGCAGATCGGTGTCGGCATTCTGGGATTCGAAAGGTATATATCAAAAGCTGCCGGAAATGATGCCTGGATATCCATCATTATTTCAGGTTTGTCCATCCATGTATTGTTGTGGGTCATATATCAGATATTAGAAACCGGACAAAATGACATATTTGGAATTCAAAAACATTTATTTGGAAAGTGGATAGGCGGCTTCTTTAATTTTTTCTTAATTCTTTATTTGACGGTTTTTGGAATCATCGTCCTAAGGAGTTTCGTGGAGGTGATCCAGGTATGGATGTTCCCGGACCTGAGAACATGGTATTTATCGATGATTATACTGGTTCTTGTTTATTTAGCAGTTTTCGGCGGATTTCGTGTTATTGTGGGGCTGACCCTGCTGGGTGTTATATATGGGCTCCCGCTTTTACTATTAAAGTTTTTCCCCTTGCAGCAAAGCCATTTCTATTATTTAGAACCGATCATGAATCATTCAATAAGTGATTTATACCAAGGCTCAAAAATCATGACATTAAACTACCTGGGTTTTGAGACCTTATTTTTCTATTATCCATTTATAAAAGATGCACAAAAATCTCAAAAATGGGCACATTTAGGTATGCTTTTCACAATTGCCATTTATTTATTTACAGGTTTAGTTTCCTTTGTTTACTTCAGTAAGGAACAGCTTGCTCATACCATCTGGCCTACTCTCAGTCTATGGCAGACAGTGGATCTTCCTTTCATTCAGCGGTTTGAATATTTCGGCCTGGCTATCTGGCTATTCGTTATTCTTCCTGATCTTTGTATGTATGTTTGGGCCGCCAGCCGAGGAATTAAGGAATTATTTCACCTTAAGCAAAAAAAAGGAGTATTACTTGTTTTAATTATTATCTTTGCCGCTTCTTTGTTCCTAACGGATCGCCAGAAAATCGATATGGCTACAACTATCCTGAATAAAACAGGATTTTATGTGATTTATTTTTATATTCCATTTATATATATTTATCAATTAATCCATAAAAAGGTAAGGAAAAAAGGATGAAGAAAGCAATCGTTTGGTTTATATTTGCTATTTTACTTCTTTCCGGAAACACTGTGCAGAAAACAGTGCTGGAGGATGTCCAACTTGTATCCATCTATGGATATGATTATGTTAACAAAAATACAGTAAAAGGAATTATCAGTTCTCCCGTTATACCGCTGGTTGAAAATACTCCGCCAAAAACTGAAGTGTTTGCCGCCAAGGCTCATACTAGTAAAAATACACGGCAAAAACTTCAGGGAGAATCACCTGAACCTATGGTGTTAGGAAGATTAGAGGCATTATTATACAGTAAAGAAATCGCAAAACGCGGAATCTTCCCAATGGTAACTACTATGAGCCAAGACCCTTCGCTTGGGAGAAATGTCAATTTGGCGATAGTGGATGGCAGCGTTGAAAAGATGCTGGATAAAGAGTACCCTGTTAGTGAAACTCCTGCTGAATATGTTCAGGATCTTCTAAAGCATAACTCTAAGGATATTCTGCCAAGTTATATGACTTTACATACTTTTATGGACTTTTATCATGATGTTGGCCAAGACCCTATTCTTCCATTGCTGGTCCAAAAAAAGGATCGTATCCGTATTAAAGGGTTAGCCTTATTTGATGGAGATAAATATAAAGGATACATTCCTTATGCGGATTGTTTTGTATTTAAGATTCTAAATGAGAGCTTTAACAACGGGATGTATGAATTTAAAGTAGACGGTCATTATTTAACCATTGAAAACTTAGCTTCGAAAGTGGAAAAAGATTTTAAAAACGGAAATTCCCCAAAAATGGTAATAAATATAAGACTTACAGGTAAAATAACCGATGCTCCTGGAATGGAGCTTACCAATAAACAAATAAAAGTGATTGAGGATGATCTTTCACATACTGTATCTAAGAAAGGAAAATCTTTGGTATCCAAGTTTCAAGACATGGATGTGGATCCGTTAGGATTAGTTGTAAGGGCTGGAAGTCAGGAACGCCATTTAAATAAGAAAGAATGGGAAAGTAAATATTATCGTACTCTTCCTGTTGAAGTAAAGGTACATACGGAAATCACCCAGTCTGGGACAATTCAATGAAGAAGGGAACAGCTGAGAGCTGTTCCCTTTTCTTGATAAATTCCGCTTATTTAGGATGACATCATTGTGGCGATACTGCAAAAAATCACTTCAATTCCTGTGTGATATACTTTACACTCACCCAGCCAAGCGTTCCATCTGCTAACTTAACTTTATACCAGCTGTTTGATGCATCCTTTTCAGGAGAATCATTCTTTAGAACAAGCTGGAC
This sequence comes from Peribacillus deserti, assembly GCF_002863585.1. Lineage (GTDB taxonomy): Bacteria > Bacillota > Bacilli > Bacillales > DSM-1321 > Paraperibacillus > Paraperibacillus deserti_A. The sequence continues at coordinate 18,771 of NZ_PGUY01000040.1, forward strand.
ATACTCATTCATGTTTAGTGTAGTTATGACGTTACCCGCAGTGGTGTAAGGATCTTTCCTGACGTTGACAGCTTCTCTTGTTCTGCCTAAGTTTTCAACGGTCATGTAGTTTTTGTACACATCAAACTTAATGTCATCTGTCCAGAAAACACTGCTTCCCACCTGAATTTTGACCCAATAATCATTCGTTTTCTCTAGGAGGATGAAAGGTGACCCGCTTTTTAAGGTAATAACAGCCTCCGTAGAACCTTTGATACTATTTAAAACAAGGTCTTTCTTGGCGGCTGCTTTAATTCCTTCTGGGAACACATCGCTTCCTTCCGGCTTACCAGGCAGTGAAGGTACGACTGTATTAGGTACTGCCTTAGCGTAATACGCTTTATCATAGGGCAATATTGCTTCCATATGCCTTGCTATTCCTTTTCCCCAGTTAGGATCGCTCGCATAATAATAATTCATGCCCTCACTGTTTGAATTTATCCTGGTATTATTCATATCCTTTGTACTGAAGCCCAGATAGGCACCATGATATCTCCAATCATTAGGATTTAAATAGGTGGCCTTCATCTGCCTTGCAATATATTCTATATTGGCTTCCACCGAACCGAATTTATACGACGCAATATAAGCCGTGGCATCATAAGATCCAAATCCAAACAAATTATTCTTGCCCAGGGAGATCACCGAAGTTCCATATGCACTTTCATGAATGGCATGCGCTGCAAGGTAAAGTGCATTTATCCCATATTTTTTTCCTGTATCAACAAAAACCTGGCCTTTTCCAGATAATACACTGGCAGATCTAAAATTCCCGAAGTTATTATTCACATAATCATTAATTTGTTTAGCTGTCACTGTTGACTGTGTACGAAGGTCAATGAATTGATACCCGTCTCTGTTTATCAATGGATCCCCCGTTCTAACCTGAGAGACCGCTTTCCCTGGAACGTATCCTGTGAACCCGGAAAAGCTTACTTTATACCAGTTATTTGAGGTTATGCTGGATGCCAGGACAATTTTTGCATCTGGTATAACAACAACAGGATCGGCCGTATCATCTGCTTCTTTCCTTAGAGTTACACTGCCCTTTGTTAAGTAAGATGTTTCTGTGATTTTCGTTTCAGTTACTGAACTATAAGGCACGAAATCACCTATATACATGTAACCCTCTTTACCATTTACACTTGCCAAATGCCAGTCTCCTATTTTAGAAGAAGAGGAAATTACAGTATCTTGAGAAATATCTGCAAGCTTAGTATAGATGCCGCCATAACTTTCATATAAGACGGTGTCTTTAATGGCTTTAAATTTTGCTGGCGCGGAACTAGAAAAGTCCTTTGCTGCAGCATCCTTGCTTTTTAGATAATAAGATGATCCTTTATAGCTAACACGATAAAATGTTTCTCCGCCGATCGAAGCTTTCTGAGTAGAAGCAAAACCGGTATCTGTTGATACTTCTTCCTTCACTTGTCCGCCAGCAGCTGATAAAGAATATAACTTTACACCTTTGGTGGTAAAATAGATCGTTTCAGGTATTGCCGTATAGCTTATAACTGGAGCCTGTACATATTTAGCAAAGTCTCCCGCATAAACGTATCCGGTATATCCTTTGTAGGCAATACTATACCAATTTCCCACCTTCTTTTGGGAAGAAACGATTGCGCCTGTCGGAATACTTGCGAGCTTTTTATATATATTTCCGTACGATTGATAAACATAGGTTTGTTTTTTAGCCTGGAAACTTGTTTTTGGCATGGCAGAGAAGGTACTCTTCACTATGTCACCGCTATATATATAAACGGACTTTCCATTGAAGGAAACCTTATACCAGACTTGTCCAAGGCTGTTTATAACCTGGAGGGTCGTATAAAAACCATTCCCCATTCCTACTGAATAACCTGGCTTTTTCTTCAGATCTGCTGAGCTGTATAGCTTTACTGTTTTGTTAGTGAAAATATAGGTTTTTGCAATCGGTTTATTCTGGTAATATTCCGTTACATATCCGCTATGCACCCAGCCTGTTTTTGTCACACTTTTCCCCTTAATTGTGTAGGAGTAGGCTGCTTTAATCCAAACTCCATTTTTTTCGCTGGCAGTCATAATTTTCCCCTTTGGGATCGTTAGAGAGGTTTTAAAGGCAGTGCCTGCACCCGCACGAAGATTTACATTTGAAGTAGTCTGATAAAGGGTTCTGCTGATTTTAACTGAGCCGCTTGCTTCCGCATTCACTACCAAAAACGATTCTGCAGGAAGCACAGAGGCTCCGGCCAGAATACCTGCCGAAAGAATAACCGCCTTGCTTAATTTCTTCATTCATCCACCTATCCTGTATACAAATTAACGTGTCCAACTTCTGCATCTTGGACCAACGTCACCAAAAATACAATATTCTACAAAACTGGAAAAATATATTTTTAATTTTCTATTAAACTGTTTAATATATCAAGTGTTTCAATAAATTTCCAAAAGACTTTTAAAAACTCTAAGCATATATGTACTATATCGGCGGAGTTTACCTTAAGTTAAATATCTGAAAAGAATAGATGAGAGCTTAATGTGGGCTGAGTGAGTTTTCATTCTGAATGGATTGCTTCTTTCACTGAAAATTATGCTAATATTTTCTTTATGCTTGATAAATACTACAGGTACTTATCCTAAGAGAAGGCGAGATTGTAGTGGAGGATAAAACAAAAATTCAAATGACGTCGACAGAGATAACTGGTACTTGGTCAAGTATATTAATGATACGTTAACCATTTGTGTGGTCGGCCATTTCTTACATAAAGTAGAGGATCCGGAAGTACGCCCGGTACTTGAATTCTCCATTAATCAAGCAAAAAGCAATGTTCATTTCCTGACAGAATTATTCAAAAAAGAGGATTTTGCTATTCCTATAGGCTTTACACAGGATGATGTACATCCTGATGCGCCAAAGCTTTTCACTGACGTCTTTATGCTTGCCTATTTAAGGAATATGTCCATCTTAGGAATGGCAGCAAGCAGTATTGCTCTCGGTATGTTACACGACCGGATATGGTCACATTTCACAAAAGCGTCTTAAAGGCTTCAGTTGGTGTACAGGATCTAACCAGAGATTTAATGCTGAAACAAGGAATCTATATAAAGCCGCCGACCCTTTCCCTGCCGGACAAAGTGAATTTTGTTAAAAGGCAGCATTTAGGATTAATGGGTGATGTCAGGCCGCTTACTTCCATAGAAATCACTCATTTGATAAAAAATGTAGAAACCAATACGATCGGAAAGGAACTGATCACTGGATTTGCCCACAGTTAAATAGGTGGATAGGAAAAGGCTCCCTGCTTGATGGCGGGGAGCCTTAGTTTTATATAAAATTGTAACGCTGCTATTGACGTCAATTTTGATTGGAAATGAAAGTCCGGAAATGAGCATTTGAAAAATATGAGGAGGTGAAACAGTATTTGCTCAGGGGAAAACAAATTGCGCAAAAAACAGATCGAAATCTTCAGCCAGATCCTGACAAAAGAAGATTTGCCAGCTCCCATGATCTGGGACACTGGAATAACTGAAACTACAAGTCCTGTATTTTCAGATAAGTTTAGGATGTTTCATGTTTCCGGAATGATTGCAGCCCCAATAGGGAATTATGGTGCAGCGATATCAGCCAGTCCGAGGAGAAACCTTGGTTTGCGGTATGCTTCACTGCTCCCGGAAGTATCGCTATATGCCGAGGATAGGGCAAATATCATGATAAAACACGGGTGATGGAAGAACCGCCGCAAGCCGTAGACCGCGATCATATTATTAAAAGGCTCTTTTCTAAAAGATTGTTGTTTTTTTAATAAGTTCTGTGAACAAACCCTATTGTTAAACAGGTTGATTGGAACGTAAGGTGCGAGACTCCTGCGGGAGCAGCGGGACAGGTGAGACCCCACAGGCGAAGCCGAGGAGGCTCAGCGCCCGCCCCGCGGAAAGCGAGCATCCTGTAGTGGAAATCAACCCCTTGTTCAATAACAACAAAGTTTGCGAAAACAGCCTATTAAAAAAAATAAAAAGGGAACTTTTACTTAAATTAAGATATTAAATCATAGGATAGTTAGTCCATTATGAGGGCTAATTATCCTTTTTTATTTACATCTTTTATTAGGAAAATAAAGATTGATAAAATGGTACAATTTGTATAAAATGGAATTACACATAAGAACATTAGTTCGGTTTTAAGTGGAGGACATAGCCTCGGTGCGAGGACAGCACTCCGCAGAACCGTTAGGTTCGAGGACCTTAAAAAAACAACAATAACGGTAGTCTCTATGGATAGAACATTAAAATAATAATAGACGGGAGATTGTTCTTATGAAAGTAGAAGAGATATCTGTTGACAATAGAAAAGCCTACCTTCTAGTGAACACAAATGGGTTACCTGTTGAACCTGTTGCAAAGTACATGAAATACCTTCATAACAGAGAGAGTAGCAGCAATACTTTACAGACTTACTGTACGGCTTTAAAACATTACTTTACATATCTGGAACAAGTAGAGATTAGCTATCAAGAAATTAACTTCCAGAAGCTATCTAACTTTGTTGCTTGGCTTAGAAACCCTTATGAGAGTAATAAAGTTATCCCCCACAAAGGAACAAAAGCTAAACGTAGTGAAAGGACAGTAAACAGTTATCTGACAGTGGTTACATCGTTTTATGATTACCTATATAGAAACGAGTTAATTGACTCAGACGTTGTTGAAAAGCTCATGAAGAAGATATTTGTGGGTGCGGGTGGTGGTGGGTACAAGGGCTTCTTACATCATGTAAATGAAGGGAAACCACTATCTAAAAACGTCCTTAAATTAGATGAGCCGAGAGAAAGAGTAAAAGTATTTACAAAAGAACAAGTTGAATTGATTTATCATTCTACTACAAACATTAGGGATAAATTTCTGGTGCGGTTGCTTTTTGAAAGTGGATTGCGTATAGGAGAGGTTCTCTCCCTGTTTCTTGAAGACTTTCAATTCGATGCCAAACAAAGGAAACACAAAATCCAACTGACAGATAGAGGTGAACTACCAAACGGAGGTAAGTTGAAGACCGGAGAGAGAAGATTAGACATCTCTCAAGGACTCATGGATTTATACGACGATTATTTGTACGAAGTGCTTGATGAATATAATCCAGACCATAACTTTGTGTTTGTGAAGATTTGGGGGAAAAATGCCGGGGAGCCCCTTACCTATTCTGATGTCTATGCCACCTTCAAAGAGGTTGAGAAGAAAACAGGTATACATATTACTCCGCATATGTTCCGGCACACTGACGGAACGATTTATTACCTTCAAACGAAAAATATTAAGATGGTGCAAGAACGCCTAGGTCATGCACAAATACAGACAACGATGAACCTATACATCCACCCTTCCGAAGATGATATCCGTAAGGATTGGGAGAAGGCTTCTCATGCGTTTGAGATTGGGCGAAGCAAAGAAAACAAGGAGGAAGACTTTCAATCTGGTATTCCTGATGAAGCAGTTCCTTTTTAAGCGAGATTGGTATTTTAGGAGGAAAGACATTGGATAAAATCATAATAAATAACAATTTACTCCCCCAAAGCGATTATTGGGACTTAATCACATCCACCCTCTCCTCTTACGAGGTTAAAGATATATCCCCTGATGGAATAGTAACAAGAAGAGTTGACAATGATGATTACTTTTTAGCCAATGATGTTTGGAATGTAACTGATATTGGTCAAATTCCTAACTTTGTAGAGCAATTTAGTAAATACAAAGGAACAGGAAAATATATAAAGTTCACTACCGAAAATCACAACATCGGCTTAGAAATTAAATTTGTGCTTTATCATAAATTGTTTAGCGATGAACTAAGTTTGAGCAGCTTTTTTAGTAGTTACAAAACATGTTTACATAAATTGGTTTTATTCTTAAACGAAGAACATTCTCGCCTCTCTTCCTTACTTGATTTAGATATTGAGAAAGCTGAAAAACAGTGGATTTGGTGGTTAAACAACAAAGGTGTAAAAACAACTCAAACATGCAAGAATATCAAATATGGTGAATACGAGAACAAAAGAATAGTAGCAAACTTCTTCCGTTCCGTGTATGAGAAATTATTCACTCTAACCGATACTCGCGAAGAATGGGAGAAGGATAGATGGGATATTCGAGTATTAAATGCCTATTATGGAGTGGATTACAACGTCTCAACGACACAATATTATATTGATTTTACAAGTATTGAAAATGATGTATTTAAAATGCATTTTAAAAAATATATTAAAACTAGATTACTAGGCGGGGGTAAATTTTCTTGGGGTACAGCTAGGGAATATTTGAAAGGTGTACCTAAGTTTTTAAATTTTATTAGTGAACTAGAGCCTGAATGGAACGATTTAAAAGGATTAACTAGACAGCATATTGAGAAATACTTAGAATTTATTCGTCATTATGCAAAAAACATAAAGTGTGTTTATGTATTTTTAAAAGATACACAACGCTTTGATTACAGCATTGCACCTGAAAAATCAACTACCATTCTACTTTACTCTGAGGATTATCCCAATCTGAGTAAAAAGTCAGATGATGATATTGATTATATTCCTGAACATGTTCTAGAGCAATTATTTGAGAACATCAACGACCTCCATCCAGACGTACAACCTATCGTGTGGGTTGCTTTTAAAACTGGATTGCGTATAAGTGACGTATTGGGATTAACACAAAAATGCTTAGTTCGATTAAATGGTAAATATTCAATTCAAACCGATATTGAAAAAACGTATGTAAAAGGTCATAAAATCCCGATTGACGACCAATTAGCAAACATGATTGCCGTTTTAATACACAACTCCAAGGAACACAGTAACGATGATAATAACCCTGTCAAATACATCTTCGTTAGGTACAGTGGTTCCCGTAAGAAAAAACCTTTTTCACAGCATTGGGTACAAGAAAAACTAAACCAACTAGCAATAAAAAAGAACATTACTGATGAAATAGGCAACGTTTTTCATTTTAAGAGCCACCAATTTCGCCACACCTATGCAGTTAAAATGTTAAATGGTGGAGCTGATATTTTAACCGTGCAGGAGCTACTTGCTCATGCTTCCCCTGAAATGACGATGCGATATGCCCGGTTATTCGATGATACGAAACGCAAGGAGTTCGAGAAGGTTGTTAAACAAGGTGTATTTAGCTTTGACCTAAACGGGGAAATTCATCAGGTCTCAGAAGCTGAAGATATCCCTGAAGACATCATGGATATGATGTGGAAAGACGAGAAGTTAAATGCATTGGACAACCCTTACGGGACTTGTCGTGCAAGAGTTAATGGAAACTGCCCATTAGCAGCAGAGCCTCCTTGTCTCACAGCAAACGATGGAAAGCCTTGTTTTGATTTAGCTGTAGGTATGACGAGTTTTGATGTTAAAAAGTACGAACTTCTAATAGAAACTACTACAAAGTGGATTGAAGCATCAAAAGAGTATGGTCGCGAGGATATGATTAAAGCAAACGAAAAGAACTTGGAGAGATACCAAAGCATTTACGAAACAATCAAGGGTGGAAATGTCATCTTTGGTCGTTTTGACCGTTTGAAGAGACAATTAGAACGAAAGAAAAAGAAAGGTGTAACAAATGGCTAACTTTGACCGTGAAGAGCAAATAAAGCAGCTACATGAAAAGAGAAAACAAGCAACTAAGGAAAAGGTTGAAGAAGCTATTAAACGCCTTACAAAGAATTCTAAGGCGATTAACTTTAATAGTGTGGCTCAAGAAGCAGGAGTGAGTAAAGCAACACTTTACAATCACCAGGAGCTCAAGGAGCGTATTGAGTTCTTGCGAACTCAACAAGGAAAGGCATTCGTAGATTCTCGAATTAAACGAGACGAAAACAACCAAAACGCCGTCATCGCTTCGCTTAAAAGAAGGATTGAAAAGCTGGAGAAAAAGAATAAAGAACTCGAAGAGGAAAATAAGCAATTACGTGGTAAAGAAAATGAAAAGCTTACCGATTACTTTGCGAAGTTATAAAAGGCTATGTTAAAGGTAATGGTTGATTCTATACAATATAAAAACTAAATATATATTATTAAACAAGTTCTCAATTGGGAGAGGTCCTTTCATTGAAATAAAGAGTAAAAAAGTCATATGCCTCATGCATATGACTTTTTTATTTCATTCTGGCAACATATCTATCTGTCCTTGAATTATGTTCAATTGGTATTCGTTATCCTTCAGATATTTGGTATTCTCCTTAACAGCACTGAGGATAAGGAAAAGAAATCCAATAATGACCGCTAGCAATGCACATATGAAGTTATTGATGTTGTTCATGTTGTTCGTCTGTTTTATCTTCCTTTCGATGTTGAGTGTATTGTTTGCTTGGAATCATTATTATGTTTAAGTCGCTTTATTTATGTGATTCCCTAGCCTTAACCAGCAATGAATCGAGTTCATTTTTATAATTTCGAAGAAAAACGCTCTTTTCGCTAAGGAAGGAGCGTTTTTTTTAACGCATTCAATTCTTTAAGAGCATCACGCCAGTTGTAAAAATCGTCGGGTTCGGCTAAGGCATCGGGGTCAAATACATCTTGGAATACAACTTCAAAAGGTCCACCGTAAAGCTCTTCGTACTGTTTAATTTCATCTTCTAATTCTTTAATTACGTCTTCTTTGGTTCGATTTTTAATTCTTTCAGATTCCCTTAAAATTTGTTTTCTTAGGGCAAGTATTCCTGGTGCAAGTTGCTCCTTTGCTATGCGTTTTTTCATCATTAACCACGACCTTTAAGTCTTATTTTCTATTTATTCCTCTCGCAACTAATGAATCCAGCTCATTTTTGTAGTGAGTAGCTTCTCCAGGTGTAATGGAATTAGCTAATTTCTCTTTAAGTTTATTGAACCTCTCAATCTCTTCTTCAGTTAGATAAATCTTTTGTTTGGGGAACGGAACTACATTCATTCCTTCACCTCCACGTTTTCATTCAATATTTCTAAACACTCTTCCAGATTAGTAATGTTGACAAGTGGTTTAATCATACCCAAATAATTCTCCATCGGAATTAAGGCTAAGATATTGCCCACTAATCCTTCTGTTTCCTCTAAACTTTTGTTAAGACGACCTGAAATAATGGAGAGGGTCATATCTCTAATTACCTGTTCTGTTTGGGTCAATTATTTCACACCTCATTTCATCAATAGAGCCACAACTCCATGCTGCATTAATTACTCTATCCCGGTTCTCAACTTCCATTCCATTTAAAACGTCAATAAGCTGCTCTTCGACTTTGCTTCTTGTTAGTTGCAATCGCCTAGAAACAACTTCTATCACTTCTTTAACAAGAGCTTGTTTTTCTCCATCACGATGCGCTTCTGTTGTAAAACTAGGTAATCCAATCAAGCCCTTTAATTTTTCATTCAATTCATCAAATAAGCTCATTGTTTCATTTTGCATTTCTAAAAGCTGCTTTTTTAGCTTTAACAAGGGCTCCTTATATTGTTCTAGCTTACTATCAGGCGTATTTTGTATATAATGGTTCACAATGGATAAGAAATGGCTGTAATCCTCATATAGCCTTGATAATGGAGGGAAAAATACTTCGGTTGCTTGTTTTATATTACCTTCTGCTTGTTCGTTAAGAATCTCTTCCACCAATCCATCAGCGTTAGATAACAGTTTTTCCGTGAATTGCTCTGGTAATGGCAGCATCATGTTCTTTTGTGGGTGAACTGAGCTTTTATCTATTGTTTCGAAGCGCTTTATTTGCTGAACCAATTGCTTATCAGTAGCAGCTTCCATCAGCATACGTACCTTCTCATTGAATTCCCTTCGCAATGCATCTTCATAACTCATTATTTGCCCTCCAATAGCTCCATTATCGCTTTTTCAAACTCCTCTTCGGAAATCTGTTCGGATAGTCGCTTACGAACCAACTCGTCCATTTCGGAGCTGATTCGGAACCCCTCAATCTCGACAGAAGCTTTGGCGGAGCTCATTGCTGCTTTTAAAATAGCTGCATGATTCCTAGCTTTGACCCCGCGAACAATTTCAGATAACATTTCGCCACTTCTCATATCAGGCAATGTATATTCTTTTATCTGTTTTTCTTTGTCATCCATTAGTTAGCCTCCCTGCTTTTTTAACGGGTTTGATTCGTTTGATTGTGGCATATCCAATTTTTTGTCCGGTAGAGGTCGTTATATGACCGTTATTTATGACTTTCGTGCTTTTGATGGTTTTTAGCCTTTCAATTTGAATCTTCTTCATATTGTCGCTCCTATTATTTTAGCAAATTTGACGGGTTTAACAGTTCCGTCAGGGTCCGTTAAATGTAGTAATCTCTTATGAGGGTCCAGTTTCGTTACAGTTCCAGTCACCATTTCGGAATATCCGTGGTCGTGCAGCTTCAATCTGATGATTTTTTCCGATTCGAGACTTTCCAAAATGATGGAATTGATTTCTTCCAGTTGATATTCGTCAAGAACCGGTTTCGTTTCCTTCTTGTCATCATGGAATAAATGCAGTATTTGCGCTTTGTGTTCAGGCATTATCATGCCTTGCCACTTGATATTGCCACGGTCTTGCAAGCTCATATAGACCCCTCCTTTACCAAAACAATACTTCCAGCCGGTAATCTTTCCAGTTCCCAGTTTTTTCGATTTCGTCACTAACGATTTCCACTAGTTCGGAACGCAAGGATAAGAATGTATCAAATTTTTTTTCATTCAAGTATTCCAGGACTCTTTGGTGTTGCGAAATGTTGTATGGGTATGTATGTAATACCTTGATATCAATATGTTTGGTTTTGATTTCTGTATCAGCAGCCAAAATGTTTATTTTGCATTTGTGCCTATAGTTTTCTTCCTCTAAGTAAAAAATAGCCTGGATGTACATATGCTGTTCCAAAGTCATGCAGCTACCTTCCGAAAATGTTAGTTGCACTTATTTTTCCTCCTTATTCGCTTTCTTCAATCATAAAGCAAACGTACGTTCTGTTCAATATACTAAAAAAGAATTAAGCTCACAAGAAAAGTACCCAAAAGGGTTTTAGATATCTATGGTTAGAAGTTTCATTGCCGAATATCTTGGAAACGTTACAAATATCATGGAGAAAGCCAATCAATCTTAAAAAATATGGCTTTGTTAAAGGTAAGGGTTGATTTTTGTTAAGGTGGGACTGTTTGTGAACTATTACACTTAAACTAACGGGGCAGCATTCCTGTAATGAATGAAAATGAGGTTTGAATAAAAAAATAACCTCTTG
>NZ_PGUY01000041.1 GCF_002863585.1 Peribacillus deserti
TTCAAAGAACAATCATTGATCAGTATTGGTCAGTCGCTCGTAAGCAACTTAATAATCATAACATATCCCAGTCGTACGGTCAACACTTTTTTGTAATAAAAGTAAAAGTATAATCCGTCGCAATAGAAACAAAATCTGTTTCACATTATGCGTTACTAATTTTCATCAGCAATAAAGCAACTTTACTATCCTAACACGTTTAACTCGACAAGTCCATAGTTGTTTTTATGAACCTCATTAAAAGTTATTTGTTAATGATATGTATAGAAGATAATATCATCGTTCCATCTTTTAGTCTATACAATATTCCAACTTAGTTCATGGTATTTTATGGAAAAATATGAAGGCTGGAATTTAAATATCCAGCTTATTGAGGTATCACAGCGCACTTCTCCACATTTATCATTCAATTTACACCGGATATGGAAAGAAGGGTTAACTCTCTTCCTATTAAATGTAAAAACAAAACGAACTAAGCTAACTTGTATCTAAACAAGCTTTTTCCCAGTACAGCAGAGGTCTTGTTTCGTACCCCATTGAGCTTAGCCGTAATCACATAATGAACGCTTAGTTCGCTGATATAATCGGAAGCCCTGCCATAGGCAGTTATATTAAAGAATTGATCAGTATTTCAACAATACACTCATGCTTTCCTTCCACCCATAAAGTTCCCCTGCGAGAGTCAACACATCTTTATGATATTAAAACCTGCGAAGCCTTTTTGTATCCAGAAAGCTGCACCGGTATTTATAAGTCTAGACCAAGCAAGGTTCATACCGAATGGATGCACTTAAGCATAACCTGTGTAGTCTAGGGGATATCTTCACATATTACTTTTTTGTAGAGCTTCAAAAATCGATTTGGAGAACCGCCAACTGATCAGCAAGTAGAGCGGAGAAGTTATGGCAGGTGACACCACCACCCACCTACGCCTGCGTATTACCATGACACGTCTGCTCCCTCATACCATTATTCCTATAGTGTGTATTTATCAACTTTATCAGTCATATAGAACGTATTCCTCGAATAGAATGAATGTCAGAAAAAAGACTTTTGGGGGAACTATGAAAAATCATATATTCATTAAAGCATCGCTGCTTACTATTGGTTTATTGGGACTATCTGCTTGTGAAGGACAGACAGAAAAAGAACAGGAATTAGAGAAAAAAGTCGCAGAGCTGCAAAAAGAACTGAAGAAACAAAAGCAAACTGTTACTAATGAAGAAAAACGGCAGCAGAAAGAGGAAAAGACGGAGAATGCAGAAATAAAAATCATTCACCCTCTTTCACAAAGAGTTCTAAAAACTATAATTCCCAAATCCCTGGGGTATGGTAAAGATGAGGAATCCTATAAGAATGAAATAAAAAACTGGGCGAGGGCAGCTGCAAAGGGTTCTGAAACTTCGCTTGGACTCGACCAAAGAATGATTCCTGACAAAATAGGGCCAAACGGAGAAATATTGAAAGGGAAACCCCGGATCATATTCGAAGAAGCGGAGTTTTTGGAACAAGTTATGGGTATGTCAGACAGCGGTGGTGACCTTAAACTCCCCTTAACGATTACCGAAAGTGGATATAAATCAGAAGATGTGTCTCACTTAGGAGAAGCAGTAGCTGCATCATTCACAACACGCTTTGACAGCTCGGTTTCAGGGAGAACGCGAAATATCGAACTTTCTGCACAAGCCATTCATAATGTAATCATTGGTACTGGAGACATTTTCTCCTTTAATACAACAGTAGGGCCAAGCGACTCAGCACATGGATATCAAAAAGCTAAAGAAGCATTAAACGGAAAGCTGGTTGACGGGATTGGCGGAGGGATCTGCCAGACTTCCTCCACTTTATACAACGCAGTTGACCAATTAGGCGTAAATTATGTGGAAAAACATCACCATTCCCTCAATGTAGGCTACGTGCCAAATGGCAGGGATGCCACCGTTTCCTATGGAGGGTTAGATTTTAGGTTCGAAAACACTTTGGGTGTGCCATTTGTGATCAAAACCATTATCGATAAACAGAACGGTAGATTAACGGTTGAAGTACGGACTTCGAAAAAGTATCTAGGGCAGATTAAAAGATAGAAAAGAAAATCAAAATCATTTTTTTACCTTTGCCCTGTCCAGAAGCATGAATGCTGAAACCGCTACCCTTTACTTGCGGCCGGCGGTTTTACCATTTATCCCAGTAAATGTAATTCTTTCATGCATCTATAGAAATATGCCGAAATGAGTAAACTGGAATAAACCCTGATCGGTTAATTTTAATTCCGGGATAATAGGCAGGGTTAAGAAGGACAAAGTTAAGAATGGATTAAAATCTCCCGTAAATCCTATTATTTAGTGCATCATGAAAACGGAACACCTTGCTCCAGACCTCTTCATGGCTGTTATCGGATGTAACCCATTTTTAATATCCCGATGTGAACTAATTTCCTCTTTCCTGCAATTCCTTATCCAATAAACAGTTCCTTGCTAAGTTGTATTGTTTCATTCCTAATCAATGGATTCACCTTAAATTAACTAAAAATGAACGAGTAATCCTAATCTTATGTAAAATTTATCACAGATAAAATGTTACTATTTTTTAAAAAAGAATCCCAAGAATTAAAGATACCATCTGCCGGCTGCCCTCCTCGAAAGGGGGATAAAGGACAAAACTCAGTAAACAACCGAAGCAAAGGTCCTTCATAAGCCCGATGAAGGACACATCTTACTAAAAAGCCGAAGCTAAAGTCCTTCATGAGCAAGATGAAGGACATAAATCTGTGTTCTAGGACATTCATATATTTGTAGAGATAGAACTACCTTAATATATGCGAACATATGAAAAGGCAAGGCACACATTTCTCTTGAGCATAAAAAACAGCTTAGTTAAAACTAAGCTGTCACTCAAAAATTTGGTCCTGCACTATACTGTTTATTCAGCTTCTATATATGGGAAGGAAACCTTATTTACTTAACAATTCTTCTTAAATCTCTTACAAGGGACCTTGTATCTCTTTTAACCTCTCTTTTAAACGCTCTCAATCTATTTATAACTCTTCTTAACTGAGTACGGTTTATGTTCCGATTGCCGAGATTACGAAGGTTACTTAGATCACCTAAATTCCTTAAATCACCTAAATTGCTTAGATCACCCAAATTCCTTAGATTACCCAAATTGCTTAGATCACCCAAATTCCTTAGATTATTCCTACTAGCCATTCGTTTCACCTCCTTTAATTGCAAGGTACGTCAATTTTTACTTAGACGTATAAAAACCAGGGCAGGTCCGTATCTTGGTATTCTTCTTCCGACCTGGGTACCTCACCCTTGATAGAGGCCAAGAAACCAGAAAATACTAGTGATGCGAATCCGAGTCCATATTGTCCAAGTGGAAGTGTCCCTGGTGAATAAAGCAAGTACATAGGTTCACCTCCTTCATTACCTGGCTTGTATTGTCACTTTCTTGGGTCAGACCTTTCGGGCAGCCATTCGGCTAAAAATGGCGGAAACGTACCGGGACTAAATGAAGTATGTCCGCCTGCTAATAGCCTATAGGTTTTATCCCGGCTCGACACAAGCTCCATTATAGGCTTAACCATCTTTTCGGGAACCAGGGAGTCATTTTCTGCAGCTATAACAAGCAGATTTGCTTTTATATTCTTTAATGATGCTTTTTTGTTTTTAATTTTAATACTGCCTTTTACGAGTTTATTTTTTTTGACAAAGTCGTTGGTCATTTGTTTTATGGATGCTCCTGTTAGTGGAATATGATCTTTAGTCCAGTGGTCGATACGGCGCCATTTATCAACATAATTCGGATCCTCCACCCTGCTTAACAGGGTCAGATAATGGGAAAAATGTATTGGAAAAGTCACAAAATCTAATCCTTTATTTACAAGGAAGCCCGGTACTATCTGCATGGCATCAAGCCATTCATCAACATCTACCTCCCCTTCCCTGATTGCCTCGGTCCATTGATCAAAACCAGGAGGATCGCTGAAGTCAATTGGCGTTGTAGAAAGAATCAAATTCTTTACAGGCTCCTTAGCAATCGCTGCATACATCGCTGCAAGAGTTCCTCCTAGACAAGTTCCGTACAGGGTGATTTCTTTGGCCGATGAATGCCGCAGTGCCTTGCGTACTCCTTTTTGAATATAATCACTGACATAGTCGCTGATACTGATGCCCCCATCCTCATACCCTGGTTCTCCAAAATCCAACAAATAGACTTCAAAGCCTTCGTTTACAAAGGAACCTATCATACTGTTTTCCGGAGAAAGGTCCAGAATAATCGGTTTATTAATCAGGGAATAGATAATAAAAACCGGAACTCTGTATTTTTTCTCAGCAGGAGGGTAATACCACAGTACTGCTTTATTTTTCTTCCAGACTGCTTTTCTTTTAGTTACTCCCATTTCAGGAAGCGGACCATTCATCGCTTTCAAAGCGAGAGCCCATCTACCTTCAAAACTGTTTATATCTAAGTTCTTATTTTCTTTTTCCATGTATGGAGCTCATTCCCTCGATTAAAGAGTTTACAAGGTAATCAATACTTTCTGATTTCTTGGACCCTTTCTTGGAATACTCCTTCTTTTTCTCCTTTTTGTGTTTGCTCTCTTTTCGTTTAGCTTCTTTGCATTTTTTGTAGATCTTTACGAGCTTTTCTTCTAAGTGGTCGATTTTTTCCTCGAGCTGAACCTGCATTTTAGCTATATTCGCTACATCCCTCTTGGTCGGGAAGTTGCCTAATGCAGATAAGGCTTCCATTGCTTCTTGCAGCTGCTTCGCCATCTTGGCAGTGGTATTCGATTGAAGGCTCGCCTCTTTGATCCATCCATCATTGTTCAACGCTTCTCTAATGATGGTATTAAGCTCTTTCTCCCTCTCAATTCCCAATCTACGAAGCTCTTCAAAGTAGTTATCTGAATTCGTTTTATTTTCCATATTTAGTATCCCTTCTACGATTTTTCTTGGTATCATAACAGGAGATATGTTTTCTTTTTCATTCAGTCACTTTTGTAAAGAGGAAATACTCCTGCCCTATCCTTGTCCTACTACACTATGCAAAATCAAAAGAAATGGAACGGACAAATGTACAATTTTATAGAGCAATAAATAGTCCATAATCAATAACAATCATTTTATTTTCGGTTGATAGAGCGACATTATCGAGTCTTAAATCGACTGGTAAAATTCCGTTTCGATAAAATGTACTACTAAGCATAACTAAACTGATCAAATTGTTTATATTTATTGCTGCTTTACGTTTCACTTTCTTCATAACAATCCAGCCTTCCCCCATTTCAAGAACCGGGCATAAAAATGGACGTATTTCTTTATGACAGCTGTGATAAAGTGTATATTCCTTTTTGTTGCTAGTCAGGCCTATTCCTGAGACCGCTACTTTTAAGACATATCCATTCCCAAGATCAAACACCATCCGGTTTAAGCCATTTCCGATCATTTTATAAGGAAGCTGCATGATTTGTTCTGCAATCTTCATTTTTTGGTAGGGTGTATCCAGCGGGTAATTACCCATTTGAGATACCCACCGTTCAATCAATTGCCTTTCTTGCTTAGTCAAAAATCTTCTTTTTTTTAAACGTTTCTTCTTTTTATGATTATCGGACATATAGTAATAGCCCCTCTTTTTACAGATGAATTTCACTTTTTACCTATTGAGTTGGACATCAGCCACTATCTGGCTTTCTTTCTTCAACTATCATTCTTAATCCACCTCTAGGCCTTAGGGTGATGGAGGGATAAGGGGTTATAGGATCATGATCCGGGGCAAGCTTCACTCTGAATCTCCGGGCTATTGAAGCAATGATAAGTACACTTTCCATCATGGCGAAATGATTTCCTATGCAGACTCTTGGGCCTCCTCCAAATGGAAAGTAAGCATAAGTCGGGATTGTTTTTACATAATTGTTTTCGAATCTTTCAGGGCGAAACATCTCCGGATCAGGAAAATATTCAGGTTGTCGGTGCATTACATACTGGCTCATCATAATCATGTCGCCTTTTCTAAAATGGCAGCCGCCTATTTCCACATCTTCATCAGCTTTACGGCTAATTACAAATGCAGGCGGATACATCCTCATCGATTCCCACATGACATTTTGGAGGTAGGGTAATTTCATAAAATCTTCAGGAGCAGGCATTCGGCTTCCGATTACACGGTCGACTTCATCAAAAAGTTTCTGTTCAGCTTCAGGATTCTGTGAAAGCAAGTAAAATGTCCAGGCCAGAGCGTTGGCTGTGGTTTCGTGTCCAGCAAGAAATATGGTCATCAGCTCATCACGGACTTGTTCATCTGTCATTCCAATCCCGTCCTCCTCGTCCCGAGCGTCCATTAAAATTCCGAGCATGTCCTCATGTTTTATAGGATCCTGCCGTCTTTGTTCAATGATGTTATAAAGTACTGAATCAAGCTCTTTGATTGCCTGCTTGAAATCGCGATTTTTTTTAGTAGGAATCCACAAGGGCAAATTAAATAGAGTTCTCATTCTCTTTACAGCGATTCGCATGGCTGTTTCTATAGGAGGACCGAGGGTGTTATAGCCCTCCTTAAAATCCAAGTTAAACATCGTTTTCGAAATAATATCGAGTGTAATATTCATCGTATCCTGTGTAATAATCCGTTCTTCTCCGTTCCGCCATTTGGATACGTAATCATTGGTAATATCGATCATGCTCTGGCCATAACCGCTGATATTCGATCTTTTAAAGGCCGGTTGGATCAGCCTGCGCTGGCGCAAATGGTATTGTTTCTCACTGGTCAGCAAGCCTTCTCCGATAATTGGTTTTAATGAATTAAAGTCCTGGGATTTAACAAAGGACTTTGCTTTCGTAACAAGCACCTGCTTGATCAAGTCTGGATCAGATATCAGATACACTTTTTGAAAAGGCCCAAACCGAATCTTAGCAATGCTGCCATAACCGGACAAACGCTGCAAAAAACCAAGCGGATCAGCCTGGAAATCCTTGACATGCCCGGTAAACAGCCTCCCCTTTGGGCCGCGGGGAATCAGCTTCAAAACATCCGAATCACTCAAAATCAACACATCCTCCGTTACCATAAATAAGTTCTCACCCCCATCATATGTCCAATGCTCCAACCTGCCTGTACCAAAGCCCACAACACAAAAAATGGGGACTGTCCCCCATTTCCCAGTTGCTCTAAGCCTGATGCAAAGGCTTTTTCAATGGGGACAGTCCTTATTTCCCGTAGGACATTTCACCTGAATTGTTGAAAGTGCTGCAAGACCAGTTGATTAACAGCCTGTGGAACTTCTATCTGTATAAAGTGGCCTGCGTTTTGTATGATTGAAACCTGTGCATGCGGGATGCTTTGTTTTTTTAGTTTCCAGGCAAACTCCATAGGGACGTAGGGATCGTTCTCTCCCCATATAATGGAAATCGGAATTTTCAATTCACTGAGCTTATCCTGATAGATTTTCACGGTATCCAGATTCCCGGACCTGTATAAATCGAGGATCACTTTGCTGGACTCAGATGTGCGAAACGCCTGGTAAAAATCCTTCATGACCGTATCCTCAATGCCTGGAATGGATTTTCTTGTGCCAGCCTCAAATTGTGCTGGGTCTGACATCTGCTTCATCACCTCTTCACCCACCCCGGGCGTCCGCCAAAGCTGCGCGAGTTTATGCCAGGTATATTCATCAGAAATCGTCGAGTTGGAAACGATCATGCTCAAAACTTCCTCCTGGTGATCACACGCCCAATTAAGACCGATTAAACCACCCCAATCATGAACCACTAAATGAAGCTGACCCAGGTAAAGTTTGTTCTTGAACTCAGAAACAAACTGGCTGAAGCGTTCCCATGTCGAGGGTTCATCGAACGGTTCGCTCTGGCCAAATCCGGGAAGATCTGGGGCAACTGCCCGATATCCGTTTCCAACAATGGCCGGAATAATATCCTTCCAAACCAAACACGACTCCGGAACTCCATGGAGTAATAGAACAGCAGGATTCTCCGTTTCCCCTTCATCGAGATAAAAAACCTTCTTGTTATTGATGTCCGTCTGCTTTTTTTTCAATTATCCGACCCCCGAAATGCATAATGTAAACTTAAAAGTTTGTCCATGCTGTTAGAGTATGCCTGAATCTGACAGTCTGCTTGTGAAACCATATAAAAAACACAAAAAAAGAGGTGCATCCCATGCACCTCTTCCCGCCTTATAATGAAGGCTATTTGATCTTAATATCTTAGTTTTTTCGTTGATGCCTCCCACCTCGCAAACGGTATGTCACTATCATTAACAATCAGCTGCTTCATCGAAAGTCTGCGTTCTTCCTTAGGCAGTACAAGCTCTGTATAAATAAAATGGTCATCAAACCCAATGGCTGCTGCCTGGTCTTTCGTACATGCATAATACACCGCTTTTGGCCGTGCCCAATAAATGGCCCCCAGGCACATCGGACATGGTTCACAGCTTGTGTAAATTTCACAACCATCCAGCTGTTGATGCCGAAGCACTTCACAAGCCGCTCTGATTGCCCGGATTTCGGCATGTGCTGTAGGATCGCAGGAGGCTGTCACTTGATTTTGTCCTGCCGCAATAATTTTCCCCTCTTTTACAACCACTGCGCCAAACGGTCCCCCGCCGTTTAAGGAGACATTCATTTTGGCTAGGTGTACCGCTTCCTTCATGAATTTTTCTCTCTCCAAGCCCATTCCCCCTAAAAAAGGTATAGTTCCACTAAACTAAATTCAGAGGGAATTTCCTATTCACCTGTTAGATCTCTAGCCAACATTATCGTTAAATTTTGGTTGATTATACAAGAACCTAATGGGTTACTATATGAAGGGTCTGAAAAGGATTTCAATTTTTAACAAAATACGGAAGGTTTACACTTTTTTAAATATATTCACTATTCTAAAATATCTTTTTTATCCTTTTATATTGGAATTTAGTTGAAATATACTAAATTGTGTTTACAACATTACGGATTAAAGTTATTATAAGATAATTAAAAGGAGGAGAAAGTATGTCATCTATAAATAAACAGAAAATTGTGGATAGTGTCCCTCAAAAAGGGTTCTTCGGACATCCTAAAGGCTTATTCACACTATTCTTCACTGAGTTCTAGGAGCGATTCTCCTACTATGGTATGAGAGCCATCCTCGTTTATTATATGTATTACTCAGTTTCAAAAGGCGGTCTGGGAATTGATGAAGGTACAGCCCTAGCCATCGTATCCATTTATGGATCACTGGTTTACATGTCCGGGATCATCGGAGGCTGGCTGGCCGACAGGATTTTCGGTACACAAAGAGCCGTATTCTTTGGTGGAATCCTGATTATGCTGGGACATATTGTTCTTGCAGTACCTGGAAGCCTCTCCATGTTCTTTGTTTCCATGGTACTAATCGTCTTAGGTACCGGTCTTCTAAAACCTAATGTTTCCAGTGTTGTCGGGGAAATGTATGCTGAAAAAGACGAACGCCGTGATGCAGGTTTCAGTATCTTCTACATGGGGATTAACGCCGGTGCATTCCTTTCACCATTAATTGTCGGAACAGTCGGAATGAAATACAGCTTCCACCTTGGATTCGGTATCGCTGCCGTTGGTATGCTGTTTGGACTGATTCTATTTGTTGCTACAAAGAAAAATAATCTTGGACTTGCAGGAACTATGCCTGCAAACCCGTTATCACCTTCAGAAAGAAAAACTGTATTCATTAAATTAGGACTTCCAGCAATCGTACTTGCTGTTATCATTATTATCGCTGCTACTTCGGGCACTTTAACAATAGAAGGTTTTATTAATCTTGTAGCTGTTCTAGGCTTTGTTATTCCTGCTCTTTACTTTATCTTTATGTATCGCAGCCCTAAAACAACTTCCGTTGAACGCTCTCGTTTAATCGCTTATATTCCATTGTTCATAGCTGCTGTTATGTTCTGGGCGATCCAGGAACAAGGTTCAACGATCTTGGCAAGCTATGCTGACAAAAGAACTCAGTTAGACTTTGCAGGCATTCATATCTCACCTGCATGGTTCCAATCTCTAAACCCATTATTCATCATCATCTTTGCTCCAGTCTTTGCATGGTTATGGGTAAAATTAGGCAAACGCCAGCCGACTATACCTCAGAAATTCGCACTAGGTTTATTGTTCGCAGGTTTATCATTCCTTGTAATTCTGCTTCCTGCTTACTTTGGAGGATCAGATTCATTGGTTAGTCCATTATGGCTTGTCCTTAGCTATTTCATTGTTGTACTTGGTGAGCTTTGCCTGTCACCAGTTGGTCTTTCGGCAACAACCAAACTAGCTCCTGCTGCGTTCTCTGCACAAACTATGAGCTTATGGTTCTTAGCAAGTGCAGCGGCACAAGCTCTGAATGCACAGCTGGTTAGATTCTACTCAGCCGATACCGAAATGGCTTACTTTGGAACTATTGGTGTAGCTTCCCTAGTACTAGGATTCATCCTCTTGGCAATTTCACCAAAAATTCAAGGTCTTATGAAGGGTATACGTTAATTCATACCTCTATATTCAGACAGCTTGTCTTAGACAGGCTGTCTTTTTTGTTTCCAACAATAACAGATATACATACTCTCCGTATCTTTTTCAATTTTGGGCATATTAAGGTTGGATAGTCCCTCGTTATAGAATAAAAATGCGAGATAAGGAGACCAATTATTCATGAAAAAAACCATCGCTGACTTACTTATCGATTCATTGCTGCATGCAGGTGTTAAAAGGATTTATGGAATTGTAGGAGATTCGCTGAATGCAGTACTGGACTCTATAAGACGTTCAGGAAAAATAGAATGGATCAGTGTCCGGCATGAAGAAGTAGCTGCCTTTGCTGCGGGATCCGATTCACTGCTTTCAGACAGTATCGCAGTATGTGCAGGAAGCAGCGGTCCTGGGAACCTTCATTTGATTAACGGCTTATATGATTGCCATCACAGCAGGATACCGGTTCTTGCCATAGCTGCGCATATCCCGAGTAATGAGCTGGGTGGAGAATATTTTCAGCATACTCGTCCCGAACACCTATTCAAAGATTGCAGTCATTTCACCGAAATTGTGACACGGCCGGAACAAATGCCAAGACTGGTGACCATCGCCCTGCAGCATGCTGTTTCCAAGAAAGGAGTATCTGTACTTGTACTGCCAGGTGATGTAGCCTCTCTGCCAGATGACGAAACCGTACCTGAACATGTTGTTCACATTACCAAGCCTGTGGTACGCCCTTCAGATCCTGAACTAGCAAAGCTTGCTGAATATCTGAACAAAGGAAAAAGAATAACCCTTTTATGCGGTGCTGGCTGTGAAGGAGCGCATGCTGAACTCATGCAGCTCTGTGACAGGCTGAAATCTCCTATGGTTATCGCACTAAGGGGAAAAGAACATCTAGAATACGATAATCCATATTCAGTAGGCTTGACAGGCTTGATTGGCTACTCTTCGGGGTATCATGCCATGATGAATTGCGATGTATTGCTGATGCTTGGGACAGACTTTCCATACCGCCAGTTCTATCCGAAAAAAGCGGACATCCTGCAGGTTGATCTAAGAGCCGAACATTTGGGGCGGCGGGCTGCGTTAAGTTATGGATTGTGCGGGGATGTAAAGTATACGGTTGAAGCCCTGCTGCCGCTATTAACCGAGACTCATGATTCTTCTCATTTAGACAAATATGTATCTGATTATGCTGATGTACGCAAAGGGCTGGACGACCTGGCAGTTGGGAAACCCGGCCGAAAACCGATTCACCCGCAGTACTTAACCAAAATGGTGAGTGATCTTGCAAGCAAGGACGCCGTCTTTACCTGTGATGTCGGAACACCTACTTTGTGGGCTGCCCGCTATCTAGAGATGAATGGGAAGAGACGCTTATTAGGCTCTTTTAATCACGGGACCATGGCGAATGCTCTTCCACAGGCCATTGGGGCTCAAGCTGCCGATCGGAACAGGCAGATTATTGCATTATCCGGTGACGGAGGATTAGCCATGTTAATGGGTGATTTATTAACACTTCGACAGCACAAACTTCCTGTAAAAGTTGTAGTATTTAACAACAGTTCCCTAAGTTTCGTTGAATTGGAGATGAAGGCTGCGGGGTATCTCGAAACAGGAACGGAGCTGAACAATCCTAACTTTGCCGAGGTAGCTCAGGCAATTGGTATAGAAGGAATCCGAGTGGAAGACCCAGCTGATCTAGAAAGTGCTTTAAAACGGGCGTTTGAAACAGATGGACCGGTTTTGCTCGATGTTCTGGTCAATCGCCAGGAGCTCTCCCTCCCGCCTAAGATTAATTTTGAACAAGCCCACGGATTTACCCTATGGATGTTAAAGGCAGTTCTGAATGGTGACGGAGATAAATTGGTTGAACTAGCGAAGACTAACTTGATTCGTTGAGTCTGTAACATAAAAAAGCCTTTCGATCTGGAAAGGCTTTTTTATGCACTTTTATACTTGTAGCTTACTGAATGTTAAGCAGGCTAACTTTTTACATCAGCCTCTATTTTCTGCTATCTTGACAGATTTGCTTCCATATTATTTAACAGAGTGAATAAAACTCTTTTTGCACCTATCAGCAAATCTTGTCTCCCAGTCCAGCTATCCGGTGCTTGTATGTACTCGCCTGAGGATGATGGTCTCTCATTAACCGCCAGTTCACAAATGATATCCTCGGAAAACTCCGGATGGAATTGAATGCCCACTACGTTTTCTCCATATGAAAAGGCTTGGTTTGTACATCCTGTACTGGAAGCTAGGAGTGTTGCATCCTGCGGTAAATCAAACGTATCGCCATGATGTTCAAATGCTGGAAATTGATCAGGAACTCCTTCAAAAAACGTCGACCTGGCTGAAACCTGTATCGGCCACCACCCCATTTCCTGGTGTTCATGCGGATACACCCTGCCGCCCAAAACCTCCGCCAGCAATTGGGCTCCCAGGCAGATACCAAGCACCATTTTTTTGCCTTTTATTGCTTTTTTCATAAACTCCTTTTCCACAGCCAGCCAAGGAAAGGCCGCTTCCTCGTAAGCTCCCATCCTCCCGCCGAGAATGATCAGCATATCAAAGCTCTCTATATCTGGAAGGGCTTGGTTTTCGTACATTTTGGTACAAGCCAGTGGATAATTTTTTTCTGCAGCCCATTCTTCGATGTGGCCTAATGCAGCTAACTCATCGTTTTGTATATAATGTATTTTCACAATAAACCCCCTCCAGCTATAACTGATGTAATAACGGGTTAGAATCTTGTCGAAAAGATTTTGCGCTCCCAGTCACTTACATATCGGGAGTACTTATCCCATTCTGTCCTCTTGATTTTAATAAACTCTTCCCATATAGTCCTGCCAATCGTTTCTGCCAGTACGGAATCCTGAGCCAGTGAATCAATGGCTTCGGTAAGGCTTTTTGGCACCCAGTTTATGCCTCGTTCCTTCAGCTGAAATTCGCTTGCCTGGCTTACATCAAAGTCAACAGGCTCTCCCGGGTCGATGGTATTCTGAATGCCGCGGAGACCTGCTGCTACTAAGCATGCTGCCAGGAGATAGGGATTGGCTGTCCCATCTGCACCTCTATACTCGAAGCGTCTTGTTCTTCTTTTCTCAGGAATTCGGACTAAAACAGAACGGTTTCCGGATCCATAGCAGATGTGTGCAGGAGCCCATGATCCCGGCTGCATGCGTTTATAGGAATTAATGCTCGGTGCCCCTATGGCGATCATTGAAGATCCGTGCTTTAAAAGGCCCCCAATGAAATGATATGCTTTTTCTGACATATCAAGTCCGCGCTGATCGGTTGTATCTTCGAACAGATTTTCCCCGCCTTCATCATAGAGGCTGATATGGACATGCAGTCCGCTGCCTGATAAATGTTGAAAAGGCTTCGGCATCAAGGTTCCAACCATCCCTTTATCACGTGCGATCTGTTTGTATAAATGCATAAAAGTCACCTGGTCATCGGCAGCCTTCAGAGCATTGGTATATTTCAAGTTGATTTCAAGCTGGCCAGGTCCATATTCACTCGAAATCTGCTCCGTTTGTACTCCCATAGCTTCAAGCGAATAAACAAAAGCCTGAATGAAATCCTCTTGTATATCAGCTCCTTCTGTGGAGAAACAATGGCTGTTATCCGCTGGGACAAGCTCTCCATCCACTTCTTTCAATAAATAGGCTTCCTGTTCAAAAGCCATATTCATTTTTCCGCCAAGTAGAGATTCAACCTCATCCAGCAGGCGCTTTAATGCACTTCGAGGGCAGCCGTGCCATGGATCTCCATTAATGTCCACCAGATCGCAAAGCATACGCGCTGTATTCTTGCGGTATGGAAGAATGGCAAAGGTTCCTGGATCGGGGACGGCAAAGAAGTCACCGTCGTTTGGGCCGAATGCTGGATTCGGTATATATTCATCAAAAACATCAAAGCTCATAATAGCTGTACTGAAGTTGACTCCCTTTTCCATGACATCTTTCAGCTGTGCAGGGCGAATGGTCCTTCCACGTGTGACACCTGCATAATCGAGAAACTCCACCCGGATGAATTCTATCTTTTCATTATTAACTATGTCTAAGACGCTTTCTTTCGTCAACATTTATTCTCCACTCCTTTTTGCAGCCTGCTCTTTATAGTGTAGATAAATAATTCGACTCCTATAGGGATGATCTCTTCATCAAAATCAAATTGTGGATGGTGCAAATCATAAGAGGGTTTATCCTCAATTGCTGTACCAAGCCTGAAATAGGTGCTTGGAACTTTTTCGGAGAAGGATCCAAAATCGTCTGCTCCCATGGAAGGCTCCTTTAATTGAACAACTTGTTCAGAACCAAAGAGCTCTTTTGCGCTTTCTTCTAGGGCGTGTGTCACCCACTGAGTGTTGATTACAGGAGGATGGCTCTCCTTATAATGAACTGCAGCTTTTCCTCCAAAGCTTTTAGCAATGTTCTTACTTAGCTCCATTACTTGTATCTTTAGCCTTTTTCGAGTCTCCAAGGTTACAGCCCTTGTGGTTCCCTCCAAAACTACGTTGTCAGCTACTACATTGTTTGCGGTTCCTCCATGTATTTTTCCGACGTGAACAACAACTGGCTCTACGGGCCTGCTTGACTTCGTTACCAAGGTAGGAAGAGCTTGAAGAATTTGCGAGCTAATGGTAATGGCATCAATTGCCTGATGTGGCCTTGCGCTGTGCCCGCCCTTTCCCTCAACTGTGATCACAAAATCATCACAGGACGCAGTAACCGCTCCATATATGACACCTACTGTCCCATGGGGAAGGTGTGGCCATAAATGGAGAGCCAACATCACATCTACTCTTGGATTCTCTAATACTCCGAGATTGATTAGCTGCTGGGCAGCACCATCTGCCTCTTCTCCAGGCTGAAAAATACACCTCACCCGTCCAGAAAGGAGGTTTTTTCGCTGGTAAAGCTGATATACCACTCCCAATAGAATCGTCGTATGTCCGTCATGACCGCAGGCGTGCATTATGCCGGTATTGGATGAAGAAAACGGAAGGCCCGTTTTCTCCTGAATAGGGAGGGCATCAATATCTGCCCGGATTCCAATATGCGGCCCTTCCCCGTTTTCACCAATAATGTCAACGAATATCCCGGTTTCTCCTATTATAGTAAATGGAATTCCCCATTCATCAAGGAGGGAAGCAATATAATCACGTGTACGAAATTCCTGGAAAGATAGCTCCGGATGTTGATGAAGATAACGGCGGATTTCTATTAAACGATTTTTAAGCTCCTCATTAACTAGTATTTCCTTCTCGCTGATCACCCTGTTATGCCCTCCCTACAATGTGGTTTCTTTCCTTGTGGTGCTTGTTGTATTTTTAGATTTATTGAATATACGGAACATGACGTATAAGACTGCCATCCAGATGGCACCGCGAACAAGTGTCATAGGAGAACCGACAAACGTTCCGTAAAACACGATGGCAATTCCCACAAAACCTAAGATAGGAAACAACGGATATAGCGGCTGCTTCCATGACAGCTGCTGTACTTCGTGCAGTGCATTTTTACGGTAAAGAACCGCGGCAATCAGTGCCAGCGTCCAGGAAACTAGCCAGGCTAATACAAGCTGGGTGGAAAGCTCCACGTAAAGGAAATCCGGATTCACCGATCCAAAAAAAACTAATCCAACTGATGCAGCCCATACAGCCACAATCCCGTACACAGGAGTTCCTGTTTTTGGATGGATGTACCCAAAGAAGGCTGGGAGATAACCACTTTTTGCCTGTGCATAAAAGATCCGGGACGAAGCATACAGCGTTCCCATCAAAATACAGGTAGCTGCAGCAATCCATGCGGTCATATTCATAATATAGGCGCCGGCAATTCCAAATATCATATTGGCTGCTTCGGTGAACGGCGAGCCATCCATTGTGATTTGATCCCAAGGAATTAAGCCTTGTAGTACAATTTGTGCTGCTGAGTATAAAGTTAAGAAAGTAATACTTGACCAGATTAATGCCTTAGGCAGATCTCTTGGATTTTTAACCTCTCCGCCGGCGGTTGCCAGTGTTACAGCCCCAAGGTAAGCATAGGTTCCTAATGGAATAGCTGCCCAGAAGCCGTCTGCTCCGTGCGGAAAGAATGGAGTGAAATTATTAAAGTTAATATCCTTTAGTCCAATAAGAGAAAAAAGCGCCATTACAAGCGTCATGATAATAACGAGTATAAGCTGTGTTTTAGCTGCAATTTCCGTACCTAGAATATTTAAAATTGCAAAAATAGAGATAAATAGTATCGCAAAAAAGACTGGCCAAAACTCCCCTTTAAGCTGCGGGAAAAACCACATCGTCAGCTTCCCTAAAGCAAGTCCAACACTGCCGCCGGCAATGACCCAGCCCATTGCAAAGGTGAACCCGGACAAGAAGCCCCACCATTTACCCATGAACCGCTCGACCCAATGTGACATGGCTCCTGCGTTCGGCATTCCTACGGCCAGTTCTCCCAATGCAATCATTAAAAATAGCTGAGAAAGACCGGCAACCAGATAAGCCAGAATGGCTCCCGGGCCTGCTGTTGCAATCCCCTGACCCATAAGAACGAATACACCATCCCCGATAACTGCTCCAACCCCAAGCGCCCAGATCGACCAGTATCCAAGCTTTCTCTGAGGCTCAAGTTCTAATTGAATAGGTTTGCTCATTATTTTATTTACCCTCCTTTAAAAAGTCCTGATATACATTTTCAAAATTGCGGTATAACACCATTTCACCAATAACTTGAGCCGTCTCTGGATCCATATAATCCGAATCTACCCAGCCATTAAGCACTTCCTCAAAGCACTCTTTAAATAAGTGGACACCCAGCCAGTTCATTTCGGGCATGGTAAATGCATCCGATCCGTACATCACCTTATCAAACGGTGCAAATTCAAACACCTGGGATAAAATCCTTTTTACGCCATGCCCGCTGAACGGATTCTGCAGGGAAATATCCATATACACATTAGGAAGGATGCTCACAATGAATGCCGCCTCTTCAACCCAGGGATATCCGCCGTGAACAAGATGTACTTTAGTATCCCGGTACTTTTTATCCCTTAACATCTCAAGTAAAAAGCTCGGGCTTGCTTTCGGAAGAACCACCTCGCCATCACCAATGCCTGTATGAATGTGCATTACTTTATTCGCTGCTGAACATTCTTCCATTGCAATGTGCAGGCAATAATCACGAAGATTTTTGACAGCTGCCCGGCTGTTTCCTTTGAACTCTTCGTACTCCTCTTGTGCGAGTGCTTCATTCATTGGAGTAATATCCAGCCCGCTCCGGTACGCAATGATCGATTTTAACCCTACCATCCCCTCTTTTTTCAGCGCCTCTGCTAAATCTCTCCGATACGAATCCACAAACTCAGCGAAGTTTTTACATTCGCCGCTTAATCTCACCATCACTGGTTCAATCCGGTGGATCTCCCATATTTGCACCCCGCATAATTCTCTATATTCCTTCTTGCTTAACGGGGGCTGGGGATATCCGAAGTCCCCCACAATTCCAGATAAGTTAGCATCCTGGAAAAGCTCCCGGGTATAGGTTTTGAAATCAATTGCCCTTTTATTGCGCTGCTCCACTACCGCTTCTAGAGTCGGCTCACAGGAAAAATATTTTGCTAATCTTTGGATGAGAATCTGAACCCACATATTACTCCCGGGAAAGGGCTGTTTGTGAACCCGCTTGTAGTTTTGAGGGATTTCATTTGGAATGACTGCCAGTGAAAGCTGTCGAACATACTCATCGCCCGTATATGGCTCTCGGTTTGCAAGGTATGGATGTGCATGAACATCGATTGCATGGATATCCTTTAATGATACTTTCATTTGAACCCTCCTATTTGTATTTGCTATTTACAATGCAAGTTCTGTGCCAACTTTTGCTTTAAATAAAAAAATAGAAAAGCTTTAATGCAGGGCACTTTTTTTATTTGACTCATAAATTACCCGCAAAAATTTTTGCATATGAAAATTTTTTTGCGGAAGATTCTTTTTCACCATACTTTAGGTTAAAGGATACAAAATTTCTTTTTAATATATAATAAGTTGTGATAATATTTTGAAAAGTAAGTCATTTCAGTTATAAATGATAAATTTTTTCCGCAAAATTTTTTTCCTAAAACTAAAAGCAGGTGATCTGTTGAATGAATTCACACCTCCGATCTTAGAGGATATCTGGAACGCTACTTTCGACTGTATGATTCTTGTTAACGAAGAAGGTAGTATCCTCTCCCTTAATCGGCCAGCCACACGTTTATTTTCCGGGAATCCCTCTACCCTTGCTGGAGCCTCCATTTACGAATTAATTCCTTCGGAGGAATTTAGAAAAAGCTTGCAGAAAAAGACAAAAACCGGTATTTCTATTTCTTTAGGTACGAAGCAATTAGTCGGAAACATGATATTTCTTGAGAGGGAAAATACTGCCAGGGGCTATCTGCTGATATTTAAGGATATTTCCCAAGTGCAGAATCTTCATCATCAAATCCATGAAATGAACAAAACAAAGCAGTTGTTTGATTTGATGCTTGATCAGCTTGAGGAAGGCATCTGTGTAATTGATGAGCATGGAACGATTCTGTATTATAACCGGAAAGCTGGCGAGGTGGATACATTAGAGCCCGAGGGTGTCAGAGGCAGACGCGTTCAGGATATGTGGAATGTGGATGAACACACAAGCACACTCCTGACATCCCTTCGAACAGGACGTACCCTAAACCACAGAGAAACACAATTCTCTGCTAGTGGGAAAACAGTCACCTCCCTATTCAGGACCGTACCTCTACTCCTTGGGGACCATCAATATGGTGCGATGGAAGTTTCTAAGGATATTACAGAACAAAAGCAGCTTGCTGAATCCATTATGCAGCTTCAAAAGCAGAACAAAGGGAATTCAGAAGCTCACTCCTTTGTATCTCTTCACAAAAACAACACACGTTTTCAGTTTGAAAATATCATCTTCTCAAGCAGAGAAATGGCACTTACCGTAGAGCAGGCCCGCCGTTCCGCTAGATCTAGGTCGAATATTCTGATAGTCGGGGAAACAGGTACAGGTAAAGAACTATTTGCTCAGAGCATACATAATGAAAGCCCGAGAAAGAATAACTCCTTTATCGCGCAAAACTGCGCTGCTCTCCCTGAGTCCCTGCTAGAGAGCCTGCTGTTTGGAACGGCTGCAGGAAGCTTTACTGGTGCAGTTGATCGTCCAGGGTTGTTTGAGCAATCGCATGGCGGCACCCTTTTACTTGATGAGATTAATTCAATGAGCACAAGCTTACAGGCTAAGCTGCTTCGTGTCCTTCAGGAACGGAAAGTACAGCGTTTAGGATCTTCTAAAGTCGTTGATATTGATGTAAGAGTTATTGCAACGATGAACGAAGATCCACACGAAGCCATAGCCGCCGGCCGTCTTCGAGAGGATTTATTTTATCGTATAGGGGTGGTGAACCTGGTGGTTCCTCCGCTTCGGAACCGAAAGGAGGATATTAGGATCTTAGCGGATTACTTTATTACTAAACACGCTCAGCTCCTGGAGGTAACCGTTAATGGATTAGAGCCGGACATTTTCCGTTTTTTCATGAATTATCACTGGCCTGGAAATGTCCGGCAACTGGAGCACGTCATTGAAGGCTGCCTCAACCTTGTCTACGATGAGGACACAATCGGTTATGATCAATTGCCGCCCAATCTGAAAAATAAAATTCAGCAGCAAGAACAGCCTTCTCTAAAAGAGCAATCTATACAATTTGCCGGAAGCTTACCGGAGCAGATAGAAAAGCTGGAACGCATCATGATTGAACAGGCTATGAAAAATACAGATAACAACATTACAAAAGCTGGGGAACAGCTTGGTATTTCGAGGCAGACACTGAATTACAAGCTGAAAAAATATCTAATTTTTTGTTAAAGGAGGAAAACTCTTGTTTAATCGATTTCTTGAAACAGAAGACCAAGTGATTGCTGACAGTTTGAAAATTCGCTTTTACCCGATTTCGGTTAAATCCGCTAAGGGCACGCGGATTACTGACCAGGATGGAAAGGACTACCTGGACTTGGCAGCCGGATGGGCAGTTGCCGGAATTGGATATGGCCATCCAAGGGTCAGCTCGAAGATTAAGGAGCAATATGACACTTTATCTTTCACCTCTCAGCTCTCCGCACCAGAGCAAACCATGGTGTCTCTGGCACAAAAACTGATTGATATAACTCCGGGCAGTTTTCCAAAAAAGGTCTGGTTTGGACACTCCGGATCTGATGCAAATGATTGTATCTTTAAGCTGGTCCCGCTCGAAAAAAATCGGTCGAGAATGATCTCCTTTATGGGTTCGTATCATGGCCAGACTCTAGGGTCTCTATCCCTTTCCGGACATCCAGCTCAATCCCGATTTATCGGCAGCGGAAACGTTGTTAAAATTCCATATCCAAATCCATACCGCCCTCCTTTTGGCGAGACAGACCGTTTAACTGATCAAATCATCGATTTTCTTGAGAATGAAGTGTTTAAAACGGTTTGCCCGGCAGAAGAAACGGCTGGAATTATTATCGAGGGAATCCAGAGTGATGGAGGCCTCATCATTCCCCCTGATGACTTTCTGCCGCGCCTTCAAGAAATGTGCAGACATTTTGGAATTCGTCTGATCTTCGACGAAGTCAAGGTCGGTTTAGGAAGGACAGGCAAGTGGTTTTCCTTTGATCATTATGGAATTGAGCCTGACGCAGTGGTACTTGGCAAATCCCTGGGAGGCGGGCTTCCGATTAGTTCAGTCGTGGCCAGAAAGGAAATGCTCGATGTCGGAACCGGAATTCATATGTTTACAACCAGTGGTAATCCTGTAAGCAGTACTGCCGCTCTTGAAACCTTGAAAATTATCGAGGATGAAAGATTAATAGAGAATGCCCGACACAAGGGAGAATACTTCATAAGCCTACTTACAGAACTCCAGAAAAAATACCAGTGGATAGGGGACATCAGGGGGAAAGGCCTTGCAATAGGAGTAGAACTGGTGGAAGACCGGGTATCAAAAACCCCAGCCGCGGAAAAGACGGCTGCAATCTGCTACCGATGCTATCAGCTGGGACTGCTAGCGTTTTATGTAGGCATTCATAGCAATGTAATCGAAATCACTCCGCCACTCACGTTGACCAAAGACGACATTGATTTAGCTGTAAGCATACTAGATCAGGCCTTTTCTGATCTGGAAGAACAAAAAATTGATATGAATCTAGTCAAAGAGTATGCAGGCTGGTAAAAGTATTAGGACTCTGTATTAAATAGAGCTGCGAACTGCTCTATTTAATACAGAGTCAATATATATAAACACGCAAAACGTTATTAACTGCTAATCTACTAACTGACGTGATTAGTTTTTGTAAGATTCGAACCCAAATAAGTCCGCATCACCTGTTCCGCCGTCTGCACTAAAAGCTGCTCACATCCACTTTTCTGCCTTAAACGGCGGCGACTAAATTGTCAAGCGTTCCTTCACCGTCCGCAACCGGTACCAGGACTGTTTCTGCAGAAGGAAAAGCTTTTTAAAACGCCTCGTTCGATGGTTTTTGCTGCTTCAAAGGCCCTTAAGGATCCTTTGAAAGAGTTGAGTGCAATGACAATTCCGACCTGAAAATCTCCCCTTATAATCTACTTTTTAATCCCGTTTTAAGATATGAGAACGACTCTAGTATTCAAAAAGACAACAAAAACTTGTAGAGAAACACTTCCCCTTTCTCTACAAGTCTATATATAGATTATTTTATTTTAATGGGTGGCTGTACTAACACATGGCTCAAATATCTTTCTTTTATTTGATTCAATGTATAATCCCCGTCTTGATCCCAGATCGCCTTGTTGAAGATTTCGACTTCGATCGGGCCTCTGTAGCCTGCTGCTTCGACGGCTTCTCGTATTCGTGCAATCTCAATGACGCCGTCACCCATCATCCCGCGACCCATTAACATGTCAGGAGTGGGGACGATCCAGTCTGAAACATGAAAGCCTAATATTCTTCCTTTTGCTCGATTTATCTGGTTGTAGAGATCCGGATCCCACCACACATGAAATACATCAACCACGACGCCTACCTGATCCGGCCTGTATGCTTCGGCAAGGGTATTGGCCTGATTCATCGATACCACCACTGACCGTTCGGCGGCGTACATCGGATGCAAGGGCTCGATGGCTAATTTTATTCCATAGCCCTCTGCAAAAGGGACAAGCTGTTCAATTCCATCTGCCACCATTTTCCGAGCACCATCGATATTTTTATCTGCTGAAGGTCCACACACTAAGACCAATACATCCGTACCAAGCTCAGCCGCTTCCTCAACAGCCCTTTTATTATCATCAATCCTTTTTTCACGTTCTGCCCTGGATAGTGCAGGGAACATGCCTCCGCGGCAAAGGCTGGAAACTTGAAGGCCAGCATCCTGGATTAATTTTTTGCTTTCTTTTAATCCGAGTTCTTCCACCTTATGGCGCCATGGAGCGATCCATGGGATTCCTGCCCTCACACACCCTTCGACGGCTTCACGGAGATTCCACTTTTCTGTTGTGATTTGATTCAAGCTTAAACGATTAAAGTTTTCCACTGACCATACCCTCCTGTCGGATACCTGCTAAGTTCAGGACAAGTTTCATTCTTTCAGCGGCCTGCTCAGGATCGGAAAGCAGACCAGCCTTATCGGCTAATGTAAACAAATCCGACAGGTGTACAATGGAACGAGCGCTTTCTGCTCCTCCTATCATCCTGAAATGAGATTGATGCCCATTCAGGTAACTCATGAAAACAATTCCTGTTTTATAAGAGAAGGTCGGTTTTTGAAAAATATGCCGTGATAAGGGGACTGTTTTTTCCAATAAAGAGTTATATCGGGCTAAGTCACCGTCGTCCATGGCGTGCAGTGCAGCAGATGCAGCAGGCGCTATCGCATCAAAAATGCCCAGGAGCGCATGGCTGAATCCTTTCTCATCACCCTGTATTAATTCCGCATAATTGAAGTCATCGCCCGTATACATTTTTATTCCCTTTGGAAGCAATCGGCGCATTTCGATTTCCCGCTCGGCATCCAGGAGGGATATTTTAACGCCGTCAACCTTATCTTTGTTGTCCCAGATTACGTTCAGGCATACTTCCATGGCATTATCCAAATTCTTAAATCCCCAATACCCGGATAGGGATGGGTCGAACATATCTCCCAGCCAGTGCAGGATAACTGGGCTCGAAACCTGTCTGAGGATATTGCCGTAAATGCGCTCGTAGTCCTCAGGCCCTTGAGCACATTGGGCAAGGGCTCGGCTCGCCATCAATATGATCTGAGCATTCTGATCCTGGACAAATGCACATTGCTCCTCATAAGCTGCTTCAACATCCTCTAATTTCACGGCAGGGTGGGGCGTTAAATGGTCCGTGCCGGCACCGCAGGCAATCCGGCCGTTTACAGTACGTGCTTCGGCTGCCGACCGTTTAATTAACTCCTTTGCCATCTCATAGCTCAGACCCATTCCTCTTTGTGCAGTGTCCATCGCTTCAGCAACTGCAAAGCCATGCGACCAAAGATGCCTTCTGTATGAAAGCGTACTATCCCAGTCTATCTGAGAATTCGAAACGGGGTCTGTGGCCGCTAGAGGGTCTGCGACCACGTGTGCGGCCGAGAAAGCTATCCTGCTTTTAAAATTTCCTTTCGGTCCGTCCACAGAACCAAAATTCCCTGCTGTATACTCATAAGTTGAACCGCTGCTATTTGGAAGCGTTAACGATTTTCCCACTCTTTTTCACCCCCAGGCTAAGTTCTGGTATATCAATCCACCGGCGTTCCTTCCATGATTGGAGGCCGAGCTCAGAAAGCTGTGTTCCTTTAGCTCCTTCTAATAAAGTCCATGGAAACGGTTCATCCGCAGCTACGTGCTTAAGGAATAATTCCCACTGAATTTTAAAACCATTATCATATTCCTGGTTTCCAGGCACTTCCTGCCACTGTTCCTGGAATGGAAGTGGATTAGGAATGTCTGGATTCCATACTGGCTTAGGAGTACTTACCCTGTGCTGTATCTTGCATTCGCGCAATCCAGCTACCGCACTCCCCTCCGTGCCATCCACATGAATAACAAGAAGATCTTCCCTATTAACCCTTGTCGTCCACGAAGAGTTAACCTGGGCGATGATTCCGCCTTCCAGCTCAAATGTCGCGTATGCTGCATCGTCAGCTGTGCAGATATATGGTTTATTATTTTCATCGACTCGTTTCGGTATATGGGTTTTGCCAATACAGGAAACAGATTTTACCTCTCCGAACAGGTTATCAAGCACATAGCGCCAATGGGCAAACATATCGACGATGATTCCTCCGCCATCTTCCTCGCGGTAGTTCCAGGACGGGCGCTGGGCCGGCTGCCAATCTCCTTCAAATACCCAGTAGCCAAACTCCATCTGTACCGAAAGAATCTGTCCGAAGAAGCCTGAATCGACAAGCCGTTTTAATTTAAGCAGACCTGGCAGGAACAATTTATCCTGTACAACGCCATTTTTTATACCTGCTTCATACGCCAATTGGGCAAGTTCGAGTGATTCCTCCAGATTTGAAGCTGTTGGTTTTTCACAATAAATTTGTTTTCCTGCCTGAATTGCTTTTCGTATCGCCTCTGCTCTTCGTACTGTGGTCTGTGAATCAAAATAGATTTCATTGTAAGGATCGTTCAGGCAATCATCCAAACTTGTACTCCAGCGTTTGAGGTTATGTTTTTCCACAAGGGCCTGTAGTTTCGCTTCGTTTCTTCCAACTAAAATGGGATCAGGGATGATCACATCTCCATTTGGCAGTGCAACCCCGCCTTGCTCTCGGATAGCGACGATCGACCTGATTAAATGCTGGTTGGTCCCCATCCTTCCAGTGACTCCGTTCATAATAATCCCTATGTGTTTAACGGCCATATTCTCTTGTCCTCCCTGTCTTTCAGGCTGAATGCCATGAATAGTAAGCTTTAAGCTTATTTAAATTGTAAAAGAAACTAAATACTGGAGTCTCTGCTATATCGGAATGATTTTCGCAATATCGGAAATAAACGGCTGAATAGTAAGATTCATGTCATTTATGTTGAAAAAGGTGTGAATAGTCCTTTACCCATAAAACGACCTCTCCACGGTTTCTTAGGGAGAGGTCTCTTACAACTGCCTATTCTTGGTATACAAAATCTGGAAGGTACAATGAGAGCTGAGGGACAAACGTGATAACCAGCAAAGCACCAATTAAGACCACAATAAACGGGAACGTTCCTCTTGTTACACCCATTATGGACAATTTGCTGATCCCCGAAGCAACGAACAGATTTAATCCAAAAGGAGGAGTCAGCATCCCTATTGCCAGGTTGACAATCATGATCACTCCGAAATGGATCGGGTCAATGCCCATTTCCATTACAATCGGCAAGAATAGCGGCACAAGAATTAAAATGGCTGCACTGGAATCCATAAACATACCGACAATCAACAGAATTACGATAACTAATAACAGGAATGAAACCGGACTGTTCGCGAACTGCAGGATCTTACCCGCGACCGTGGACGGAATTTGTTCAAACGTCAGGTACCAGCTGAATACTTTAGCTGCAGATATAACAAACATAATCATCGCTGAAGTGACAATGGACCTTTTTGCTACTGTAACCAGCACTTTAAAAGTCAGTTCTTTATAGATGAAGAATCCGATGAACATGCTGTAGACAATGGCGATAGCGGCGGCTTCGGTAGGAGTGAATATACCAAAATAGATACCGCCCAGAACGATCACTGGCATTAAAATTCCCCAGACAGCAGAGATTGTCGATGACCATAACTCTTTGGCAGTCGGTTTTTTATCGGGTTTATGCCCCTGCCTCTTGGCGATGATGAAGCTGACGGCCATAAGTACAATCCCAATAAAAACCCCTGGTATGACACCGGCAATGAATAACTTACTTATCGAAACTTCCGCAACCGAGCCATACACTAAAAAGGTGATGCTCGGCGGAATAATGATTCCAAGGGAGCCTGCTGCCGTCATTAATCCAACCGAAAATTTTTCCGGATAACGTGCTTCCTTAAGAGAAGGAATCATAATGCCGCCTATCGCAGCAACTGTGGCCGGGCTTGATCCGGACAGGGCTGCAAAAAACATTGAGGACAATACCCCTGCGATCGGCAGTCCGCCCGTTGTCCATCCGACCCATTTTTTAGCAAAATCGATGAGTCTTTTTGATGTTCCTCCGGCAAGCATTAAATCGCCTGCGAACACAAAGAATGGAATGGCCATCAACGAAAAAGAATCAACTCCGGAAAACATGGACCTCGCCAGTGTATCAACCGGAACACCGCTGACCATTATAGCTGTAAATCCGCTTAATCCTATCGCTATGGCTATTGGTGTCCCCAGCAATAACAGAATGAAAAAAACGATAAATAAGATCACAGGTTTGCTGCCTCCTTGTCCGATAAATCATTTACAGGCCCTTTTGAGGAACGTATATTTTTGATGTCAGTAACGAGCAATTGTACAAATCGGATGAGCATTAGAGCTGTACCGACTGGTACGGCCAAGTATGGAATATACATTGGCATTCCGATTGCAGGAGTCACACTTCCAAAAGCAATAACATTTGAGATCATAACGCAACTGGACCAGATTAAAACAACACAAAAGCTGATGGAGATTAAATTGGCCAGGATAGAAAAAGAACCTTTCCACCTTGCAGGAAGAATTACAACAAGGGCATCGACGGTTGCATGGGCTTTTTCCCGGACCGCAATACTGCTTCCTATAAAAATAAACCAGACGATCAAAAATCTTGCTGCCTCTTCCGACCAGGAAAGGGAATAGTTAAATACGTAGCGCAGGACAACCTGGACAAAGATTAACAGTGAGGTAAATACAAGGGAAACGAAACCCAGATACTCCTCAAAGTGATTTAAAAACTGATTGGTTCGCTTCATGATATCTCTCCTTTCAAAAAAGGGACGGCTCTAAGCCGCCCTACTAATTATGTTATTTACCTTCTGCTTCTTTGACGGCATCCAGTAATTCCTGGCTTCCCTCTACCTTCTCGAACTCGTCATATACTTTCTTTGTAGCTTCCTTGAAAGCTTCTTTCTGCCCTTCATTTAACTTAGTTATTTTGATCTTCGAATCCTCTAGCGTTTTCATATATTCAACTTCGTCAGCAGCGGACTGGTCCCACTGCCAGTCATTGACTTCAGCAGCTACTTCATCAACTGCCTTTCTTAAATCTTCTGGAAGGTCTTGATAAAATTTGTTGCTGATCAGGAGAGGATAGGCCATGTATCCATGTGAGCTTAAGGTCATATAATCCTGAACCTCATAGAATTTCTTGCTGACGATATTGCTTAGCGGATTTTCCTGGCCATCTACAGTCTTGGTTTGTAGAGCTGTGTATAATTCAGCGAAGTCAATCGATACACCTCCAGCTCCCATTGCTTTAAACTGTGAAATAAGAAGCGGACTCTGGGAAACCCGGATCTTCATTCCATCTAAATCTTCCGGCCCTTCAATTGCGCGCTTTGAGTTAGTTAGATGTTTAAAACCGCCATCCCAGTATCCCAATGCCCTTAGGCCTTGCTGTTCCAGGCGTTTGTTTAGCATTTCCCCCAGCTTCCCTTCCATTGCATTACGAGCCGATTCCCGATCGCTGAATAAAAATGGAAGGTCAAATACTTCATACTGTTTAACGAAAGAAGGCAATACCCCTGTAAACGGAGCATTCATTTGAATGGTTCCTGACTGCATTTGCTCTGTAATTTCACGGTCAGCACCTAATTGGGAGTCAGGGAAAATCTCTACCTTGATCTGGCCCTTTGTACGTTCCTCAAGAAGCTTTCCAAACCTTTCCGCAGCTTTCCCTTTTGCTGTTGAAGCGCTTACAACATGTGCAAACTTAATGGTATAAGATCCCTTTTTGCCAGATCCTCCTTTCGCAGTGCCGGATGATTCCGATTTCCCACAGCCGGATAGCACCAGCATGAACATTAAGATGATAACTGACAAGCCACTCCACATTTTCCGCATTGTTTTCTCTCCCCTATTTAAATATTTTACCTTACAGACTATTTTGAATATTTAAAACAAAAAAGTCTTACTAGATTGGGAAAAGAATTCTTAAATTTGGAAGACACTACTCATTTTTCTCAATTATTAGAAGCGGATAATGACAGGTCATTAGCAAGCTGGCCAGTTGTCCTATATTTATTAGGGGAAATTCCTACCAGGTTACGGAAGGTGCGATAAAAGGTCGATACCGTTTCATAGCCTACTTCAAAGCATATTGATACGATGTCTTTCTCTGTTTCGGACAGTAAATCCTTCGCCCGGTTAATTCTAATTTTCTGCAAATATTGTAATGGCGTATCATTATACTTTTTTTTAAAAATATCATTCATATATCTTGTGGAAATCCCAAACAGAACGGATAGGTTTTCAGCCGTTATGTTTTCGAAATAATGGGTGTCTATGTACTCTCTCATCTGGATGCATCTCACATCATTTGCATCCTGCACTTTCTTGACTCCCTGATGGCGAAGAAGGATTAAAAGAGCTTCCATCAGATAAATGGGAATCGCAAATTCGCTGTAAACATCTGTCGTTTTTTGTTCATAAAGCATTTTCCTGAATAACGGCCTGATTTCGCTGGCCGTGAACAAGTCCAGTTCCACATGCTTAGAATGATTTTTTATCAAGCTGAGTATCCCTTTATAGACAAAGGGATTTAGTACTGGGATGGAAAATGCCAGCACCAGCACGGTCAGTTTTTCATTAGCCTTTATAGAGTGAATTGTTTCAGGAACAATCAAAACAACCCGGTCCTTTGAAAAATCATAGGTCCTTCCATCCAAGGTGATTTCCCCTTCTCCCTCAAGGGCATATAGAATTTGAAAGTGGTCATGGTAATGCTCTTTTACCATCTGCCCTTTTAAGTGTTTACTCTCATAGAGATCCACACCTGTTTCAGGAAAAACTAACTTTCTATAAAGTTTCTTCTCCATTTCGACTACCCCCTGTATCTATTCACCTTAAGTTATCAGGAATTATTCCGGCTCTGCAGCATCTTAGCTGGTGATGTATTTATTATTCTCTATCCACGCTTTTGTTCCTGTATAAAAAACATTAATGTGTAAATTTAACAACCATTTGTGAATCTATAGGTTTCAAAAAGAGTTAGGAGAACATACTGCATTTCGAAAAAATGAAAA
The DNA here is from genome assembly GCF_002863585.1 of Peribacillus deserti. GTDB lineage: Bacteria > Bacillota > Bacilli > Bacillales > DSM-1321 > Paraperibacillus > Paraperibacillus deserti_A. The sequence goes on from NZ_PGUY01000041.1 coordinate 29,720, forward strand.
AAATAATTGTTGGATAATATTGGTCCCTCAAGCCATGCCACAAGAAAAACGTTCAGCCCAAGGGCTGAACGTTTAAGTTTTTAATATTTAATACAGATAGTAGAAACTTCACTATAAAAATCGATGCTGAACATTCCGCCCTGGCGTCCGACCCCGCTTTGCTTTTCTCCGCCATATGGCGTTCTAGGATCCCTCAGGAACCAGGTGTTAACCCAGGTCAAGCCTGCCTCAATTTCATGTGCTACCCGAAAGGCCCTGCTGCTGTCCTTTGTCCAAACAGAGGCACTAAGCCCATAATGAGTATCATTTGCATATGAGATCACTTCCTCCTCGGTATCAAACGGCTGAACGGTGACAACAGGCCCGAAGATTTCTTCCTTAATAACCTGGCAGCTGTTATCAAGGCCCGTAATAATTGTTGGTTCTAAAAAGTATCCCTTTTCCTGGCTTTGTACAGGGTTGCCTCCAGTCTCTATGGTCCCGCCTTCTTTTTTGGCTGTTTCTATATAATCCAGAACGCGATTATAATGCTGTTTGCTGATCAATGCCCCAATATTTGTGTTTCCTTCAAGAGGATCACCGACAATCTGCTCCCTGGTTTTACTAATGAATTTTTCGAGAAACTTATCATAAATCGAGCGCTGCACATATATTCTCGATCCGCACAGACAAACAGCCCCCTGGTTGATGAAACTGCTCCTTAAAGTGGTTTCTACCACTTCCTCTAAATCGCAATCCTCAAAAATAATATTAGGATTTTTTCCGCCAAGCTCAAAAGAAAATCGCTTTAAATTAGATACACCTGCTCTCATAATGCTTTTACCTGTTGAAGTTTCCCCTGTAAAAGCAATAGCCCTTATGTCTTTGTGTTCCGCAATCGCCTCACCAACGGTTCTTCCTGCCCCATTTACAATATTTACAACTCCGTCCGGCAATCCTGCTTGTTTACAGATTTCGCCTAACAGAGTGGCAGTCATTGGAGTCCAGCGCGCCGGTTTTAAAACCACGGTGTTGCCCATTGCCAGACACGGTGCAAGTTTGGCACTTAGCAATAAAAGGGGCAGGTTCCATGGATTGATCATCCCGACGACACCGAGGGGACGGCGCACTACAAAATTCATGGCTCCCACTTCCATTGGATATGCCTCCGTACCCATGGTTGAGATAAAATTGGCATAGAAATGAAAGCTGCCCGCCGCCCTTGGAATATCGACATTGCTGGATAGCCATAGCGGCTTTCCAGTATCCATTGTTTCAAGGAGTGCCAGTTCGTCCTTTCTCTCCAAGAGCAGGTCCCCAATTTTCCGAAGAATAGCCGCCCGTTCACTTACCTTTGACTTCTTCCAGGTTTCAAACGCATTTTTAGCTGCTTTTACAGCAAGGTCTACTTCATAAGCGCCGCCTTCCTCTACCTGGCCAATCACTTCTTCTGTCGCAGGATTAATATTATCAAAGGATTTATTATCAACAGAAGAGATATATTCTCCATTTATAAAGTGCTTACAATCCATATTCTTGACTTTTACCGCCATTGGTAAGTCCTCCTTCAATTATTAATATTGGAATCTTCAATTTAGAATAACTTACAATCTTACAGCCTTCCCCCTGCCATATAAAAACAGGACAAACAGGATGACAAGACCATAGATAATTTGTTTTCCGGCATCATTTATATCAAGCACCGTTAAAATACTCATTAACAGATAAATAATAATTGCACCGGCTGCTGTTCCAGCATATCCGCCTTTCCCCCCAAGAATTGAGGTGCCGCCAATCACAACCGCTGCTATGGTAGGAAGAAGCAGAGAGTCGCCCATCCCCAAATGTGATAATCCATAAAATCCAACCAGCATCATTCCTGCCACAACAGAAAACAAACTGCTGAGAATGTAAACCATGATGATCAGCCGTTTATTCTGAATTCCGGACAGATAGGAGACACTTGTATTCGTACCAACGGAGTAAAGCTTTCTGCCAAAGGTCGTTTTGACCAATAAAACCACCACAGCGGCTGAGAGAATAATCCATATGATCACTGCGGTCTTTATGCCCAGAATGGATCCAGTGCCTAGAAATCTAAGCCAGTCAGGCGATGCACCCTTCGGATTTCCATTTGAATATACATAGGTAATGCTTTTTAGAATGCTGCTCATAGCCAGGGTCATAATGATGGGCGAGATGTTGAGATAAGAAATTCCAATCCCGTTAAACGCCCCAATGAAAATACCGGCTGCCAGTACAGCTGCGAAGGCTGCAACCCCCCCATGCTCTATAGAAACCTGCGTCATGATAACAGCTCCGAGGTTCAAAGTGTAGGCAATCGAAAGATCAAGCCCTCCCGATAGAACCACTAAAGTCTGGCCGATTGCTGCAATGCCTAGAAATGAGGCTATCACAAGCAGCTGCATCACATGATCAACAGCAAAATACTGGGGCTGAATAATTCCCGATATAATATAGATGGAGACCATCGTTACATAAATTTTGAGCACACCATACTTATGAAAAACGCTGACTGTTATTTTTGAATGGAGTGGATTTTTTTTGACCATTTCCGTATTCATGTCGATCCTCCTCCCTCTAACCCGTTCGCTGCAAGGATTTGATTTTTATTTTCGGTAACAGCCCCACTGAAAGCGCCAGCAAAAGAATCACACCCTGGACGGCATTCTGGTAGAAGGACGGAACACCCCAAAAAATCAGTAATCCTAAAACCAGTGACAGGATCGATGCCCCAGCTACTGCACCCATATATCCCCCCTTGCCGCCGGCAAGAGATGTTCCTCCGAGAACTACAGCCGCAATCGAATTTAATGTAAACAGGCTGCTGCCCAGCGGATCACCGGAAGCTGTTTGTGCAGTTAACAACAATCCTGCACATGCAGAAAATAATCCTGACAGCGTATAGGCCCACAGCTTTGTCCGGTCTATATTAATGCCCGATACGAACGCAGAGTACTCGTTGCCTCCTATGGCATATAGAGATTGACCCAGGCTGCTGCGCCTCAGCGGAAACCAGACCAGGAAAATAAAAACGGCCAGAACAACGGCCGAAGCAGGAAGTATGTCAAAAATCCTGCCTGTTAGTATTTCTGTGTACTGATAAGGTACCATTCCTCCAGGTGTCGGACGTATATACAAGGCAATCCCACCGTATACCGAAGCGGTAGCAAGCGTGACAATAATGGGCTGAAGCCTACCATAAACAATAATGGCTCCGTTGATGAATCCTGCTAAACAGCCTGCCGCCAATACAATAATCACGGTAAGCAGAATACCGGCTGCCTGGCTCCCCGCCTTTTGAGAAATGGGTTCCATATATGTTGCAGCAATAGAGTTAGTGAGTCCAATCATGCTTCCAATAGATAAATCAATGCCTTTTGTCAAAACTGTCAGCGTTTGGGCGAGCGAAGCAATAGACAAAGTGATAACCTGGTTAAAAATCGATTGAGGTCCATAACGTGTGAAAAAGTCGTTCTGGTTAAGCGCGAATAATACCAGTATTAAAAGCAGGATTCCAAAAGCCAGAACTGCTTCTTTATTTCGTCTAAACAACAGAGCTTGATTGTTCAAGCAATAATCACCTCCTATGCTACGCCAAGAGCGGCATTGATAATATGGTGTTCTGTAATTTCCTCACCGCTAAAGGTAGCCGTTACCCTTCCCTGTTTAAAAACTGCTACACGATGGCAGACCCCCACCAGCTCAGGCAGCTCAGTGGAGTAAAAAATTATGGTTATTCCCTGTGCAGCAAGATTTGACATGTATTGGTAAATTTCTGATTTTGTCCCTACATCTATGCCTCTCGTTGGATCAGCAAGCAGCAAGATGTCGCCCTCTGCTAAGATCGCTTTGCCAATCACAACTTTTTGCTGATTTCCGCCGCTTAAGCTCCCAGCCTCTTGTTCCAAGTTTGAAGTTTTGATTTTTAAAGATTCGACCGCATGGTGAAGTTCGTTTAATTCAGAAGTCCCATCAATGAAGCCCATTTTTTGTCTTTTATCCAGGGTCATTAATGCCAGATTCTCTTTTACTGACCGGGTTAAAAGCAAACCCTCGTGCTTCCTGTCTTCAGGTACCAATGATATTCCTGCCTGTATAGCTGACTTAGGGCCCTTTAGGATAATGCTCTTATTATTTACTATGACATGGCCTTCTGTAATTGGGCATGCACCGAATAAGGAACGGAGAAACTGGCTTTGTCCGTGACCCTGAAGTCCTGCGATACCAAAAATTTCACCTTTTTTTATGACTAGATTAATATCATAAAAGTTCCCTGAAGAAGTCAGGTTCCGGATTTCTAATGCAGTTTCATTAGAATGCGGCTTCTTCTGCGGGAAGGTTTCCTCTACTTCCCTTCCTGCGATCCAGTGCACGATTTGATCCTTTCCCACTGTTCCCCAGTCGAAATCCGCTACATATCTTGCATCCCTGAACACGGTAGCCCTGTCAGCAATCCGATCAAGTTCATCCATTCGATGAGATATGAAAATGGCCGTAGTCCCTTTTTTGGTTATCCTCTTAATTAAGGTAAATAACAATTCTACCTCCTGGCTCCCGAGTGCAGAGGTTGCTTCATCAAAGATAATTATTTGGGGTTCACGGGATAAAGCCTTTGCAATTTCTACTAACTGCTGATCCGCCAGAGATAAGTCAGCAACTCGGCTTTCCGGGGAAATAGTTAGACCGAGGTCTTGAAAAAGATGATCTGTCCAGATCTTCATTTTCTTAAATTCGATCAAGCCCCATCTCGTTTTTGGTTCATGTCCAAGAAACACATTTTCTGCCACTGATAATTCTGGTACCAGGGAAAGCTCCTGAAAAACAGCAACAATTCCTTTACGTGACGCATCGATTGGAGAATCGATCGTCGTTTCCTCACCCATATATCGAATCGTCCCGGAATCAGGTTTTACAACTCCGCATAATATCTTTACCAGTGTACTTTTCCCCGCGCCATTTTCACCGAGAAGCGCATGCACTTCTCCTGCGCCACACGAAAAATCACAATCAATCAAGGCTTTGACCCCGCCATAGCTTTTACTGACATTCCTTACTTCCAGTAATGGAGCATTCGGTTCTGCCGTTTTCTCCTGAACCTTATCCACGTATCCCACCTCCGCTTCTATTATGGGGAGCTGCATAATGGAACGGTTATACCTCAAGGTATAACCGGTTCACCATGTCTGAATCTCTTCCTTACTTCAAGATATCTTCAATCTTTAAGCCAAAACTGTTTTCTGGATTAGTCCAGTCAACATAAAAGTTATCTGGCTGGCCGGGTGCATACCATTTATCCACATCATTATTATCAGCTGTTGGCAACGGGATAATTGTCTTCTTGTCAACCTTTTCGCCGTCAAGAACCTTCAGCGCTACATCTAAGGCGGATGCACTTAAGTATGGCGGCTGGCCGGTGGCGAATGCTTTTACATTGCTTTCTTTCATATGTTTAAACAGGCCGTTCAACATTTCTCCTGTTAATGGGATGGATGCCGGATCAATCTTATTCTGCTTCAAGGCTTCAACAATCGCATTTTCGCCTCCTCCTTGAGTCAAGATTCCATCGATGCCCTTCGATTTATGGGCGGAAAGCATATTGTTAATGACAACAGACGTGGTCGCATCATCATAATTCCCAAAGCCCTCTTGCAAAATTTTGATATCAGGATATTTAGCAAGAACTTCCCTGTGTCCTTTATCTCTGTCTTTATCAATTTGAATTCCTTCAACCCCCTTGATTAAGAGGATGTTTCCTTTACCGCCCATCTGCTCGACCAGCCACTCAGCCTGGAGCCTGCCGAACTCTACCTGGTCGGTATTTACGTTATACACTTTATTGGAATCAACGGTGTTATCAAAAGCTACTACTACAATTCCGCGATCAACGGCTTCATTGAGAACAGGCGCCAGGGCTGTAGGAGAGGCAGCATTTACTACGATGGCGTCATAGCCTTTTGAAATCATGTTGCGGATTTCATTAATTTGTGCCTGGGGATCATTGCCGGAGCTGGAAGAAAAGAACTCACTGATTTTGCCTGCCTCCTTCTGCTTTTGCGCGTAAGCCTCAAATATTTTTACCATCTGTGACCGCCAGGAGTTGCCGGTGAATGAATTGCTTAATGCCACTTTATAGCCGCCCTTTTTCTCCTTGGCTTCTTCTTTTGGAGTACTTGAAGTTTTGTCATTTGCACAGCCTGCAAGCACACCGATGAGCAGTAAAACAGCCGCAATCCATTTAAGCCATATAAACCCATATTTCTTTCTCAACATCTTTTCCCTCCAATTGGTTTCACTTTTATTAATATCCTCGGTAAAACTACAGTGTGGGTTCTGCTTTTAACATCTTCTGGGGCTGGTCAAAATCCGGATAACCGCCTCGCTCGGCTGAAGCCCCCGGGAAACCAATCCTCCGCAGTACATTTGGATCACTTAAATATAATGCTGACACATCCATTCTTAGCTGTTTGAAAAACCCGGGTTGATGAGATTTTATTAACATCATTAAGTCGTATACTTTTTCTGTTTCCAGCAGGCAAACACTTGTACCGAAATGCTGGCCAGCCAGGAGTTCTGCATTTTCAACTCCCTGCAGATACAAATCCCTAAGAATACCACTTTCAACCCTCTCCGCTAGAACTGGGCCTGCATCCACTTCAGCAGCTCCCTGGTCCCTTCCATCCGCTGGAATTATCCCATTCGCAAGGACCGCTAGTATAGCGGCTATCTCCGATACTGACAGATTCATGAACAATCTCCCTTTCGATAGTTATAATTCTCCTTTACTTACAGCTTCACCGATGAAATCAGCCGCTCTGCTTGCAATTGCCATTGCCGTTAATGTTGGGTTTAATCCTGTCCCAGTAACAAAAACACTAGTATCACAGATAAACAAATTGTTTATATCATGAGTCTGGCCATACTCGTTAACCACAGATGAAGCTGATTCATCACCCATTCTGCAGGTTCCCATGGCATGTGCCCCATAATTCAAACCAATGCGGATTTTACGGGCACCTGATGCCTCCATAAGCTCTGCAGCCTTATCGCGGGCGGCAGCTGCCAGTTTAATATCGTTTTCAAGCCATTCAGTCGTTAGCCTCGCTACCGGTAATCCTCGATGATCCTTTACGTCCGGATCTAGTGTAACGGTATTATTTTCATTTGGAAGCCCCTCCGCATGCGCCCACCATGCTGCAGTGTAGGGGTAATCGTATAAAAACTCTTTGTAATCCGCTCCGATGAAATCACCGCTCAGATTAGCGTAGGTGATCGGTGTCATCATATAAGAAAGAAGGATGTATCCTCTTGCATAATCATTGTGCCGGTTAGGTTGATAGAAATCCTGTACCATAACCTGCCCCATCTGTATTCCCTTGTATGCATTCACCAGCTCGTCAAAGGTACCGAATACCATCCATGTTGGATGGCTGAGCAAATACTTTCCAACAGTCCCGCTGCTGTTAGCAAGGCCTTCAGGAAAACTAGGGCATGATGACAAAAGCAGCAATCTTGGCGTTTCAATGGCGTGAGCAGCCAGAATCACGATGCGGGCCTGGATTTCATGCTCATTTCCGTCGGCATCCTTGTAAAGAACTCCCGTCGCTTTTGCCTGAACAGGGTCATATTGAACTCGATGAACGAATGCTTCACTAATGACCCTGGCCCCTTTTTTTTCCGCTTTCGCCAGGTACGTATTTTGACTCGTTGCCTTCGCATCAGTTGGACACCCAGACCCGCACCAGCCACAATAAATACATGCTGGGCGCCCATCATACTCCATCGAATTTATAGCAATTGGCGGAGCAAATGGCCTTGTTCCTGACTTCCTGGCTCCCTCAGCTAATACTTGGGCATGCCAGCTCATACGGTGGGCTGGCATAGGAAGTTCATATGGTTCAGGCGGCACAGGGCCACAGTCCCCAGCAACACCGAACTCCTTCTCCACCTTGTCATAATAAGGAGCCAGGTCCTCATACGAAATAGGCCAGTCTTCTCCTACTCCTTCCGTACTGTAGGTTTTAAAATCATTTTTGTGAAAACGCGGCATTACCCCTAAATAAGTTAACGTTCCGCCTCCCACCCCTATACCAGCCTTAGGAACGACAGAATGCTTCCCCGTATATACCCTCGGTTCATTCCACTGGATTTTTTTACTGTTCGCTTCCGAATTTGTTAAATCCACAGGAGGTTGGAAGCGCTTACCATTTTCTAAAACAACAACTGATAATCCCTGGTCAGTTAGATTCTTGGCAGCCAATCCGCCCGTTGCTCCAGCCCCAACAATGACAACATCAACGGCCATGGTCATTTAAATCCCCCCTTGAACTCTTTATCCGTGTATACTTATCAACCTAGCTCAATAATAATCAGAAAAATAAAAGCCGTCTTATCATTTAGAGAATTGTTTTCCGAATTTTGGAACAAAACGAAAATCCATCTTTTTTCCTATAAAAAAAAAGCCGCTCCCCAGTTAGGAACAGCTTTTACTAGTTTTATATAAAGATTTATCGTCCCTTTTTTACCTCATGAAGCAGATCCGGAAAGTTCGTAAACATACCGGTCACGCCCCAGTCAATCAGCTTCACCATCGTTTCCTTATCATTAACCGTGTAAGGATGGATTTCCAGGCCGCTCTTGACCACTTTTTGTACATACTCCCGATTTAGGTATGTGTAGTTCGGTCCTACTCCTACGGCATATTCCTTAATTTCTCCGATTTCGGCATCTGTTATATTTGCATTTGTTTTGTAAGATAGCAGTTGAACGAGTTTAATAGATGGATCCAATTCGTGCATGATTTGCAGGCTTTGAGGACTAAACGACTGGACCAGCAGTTTTTCTTTATTAATATGATACTTGTTAATCAGACGTAAGAGCTCCTTTTCCATTCCCGGATACACGTCTGGCGATTTTGTTTCTATGTAATAGCTTTTGTTTTTTCCGAAAGTCTGGAATGTCTCCTCCAGAGTCGGTACTTTCAATCCCGCATATTCCGGATCAGCATATTGAGGATATTTTTCGTTGAACCAGGTGCCCGCATCTAACTGCTTTATTTGCTGCAGCGTAAAGTCCCTGACAAGTCCCGTCCCATCTGTCGTCCGATCCAGCTTCTCATCATGCATATTAATCAGCTGTCCGTCCTTCGTCATCTGCAAATCTATCTCAATATAATCCCCATGCATCTTCTCGCCCATCTGATAAGAAGCGATCGTATGCTCTGGTGCATAACCAGAAGCACCTCGGTGTGCTACATTCACAATATCCTTATATTTTTCCCCTGCCATTGCATTTCCTCCACCTGCCGCAATGCTTATTCCCAATACTAGAGCACCAGCTGCTGACATCCATTTTCTTTTCAAAATACCCATCTCCCATCTCTATTAACCTTCCATTTAAGAATAATGCTCAATTGTAAAGCAGATTTAATAGATACGTAAAGATTGGTAAATGATAGATTAAGAGGTCGTAAATGTAGCTCTTTCATTTTGGACACAGTTGCGGAATTTGAAGGTAATAGAGGAAAAAATAATGAATTGCGGGAAACACAATGGATTCTTTAACCACTAAAAAAAGGGTGACAAAAATCGTCACCCTTGTCTATTAATCTAACTCATTTTCCAAGATATATTTAATATCCTCTTCCACTACTTGAGCAAAATCTTCGGTAATTGCTTTACTTTTTTGTGCCTGAATGTGATTAAGCAAGGCATGCAGCATGTCAGCTGTTTTGGCTTTTTGTGCCGCTTTCACTTGAGCATGAAGACTCGTTACGATTCCTTGCTTAGTAATTGCGTGGTTAGCTGCACCCAAGTCGATTAATTCATCCAGATGGTCGATATCCATTAAGATAAAAAGTTTGTATTCTTTCGAGGCAATATTGCCAGCTGTATCTTCCGCCCATACTGTAAGAGTATGTTCTCCCGGAGTTAATGAAAGGGGCTTAACCTCACTAATGGAAGAGACTACATTTCCATCAAGTGCATATTCCACCTTAACGACTCCACTCAAGTTGTCTTCAACCGAGAATTGCGTATCCATTTCAGAATCAGTCTGATAGAATGCTAGTTCCCCGTCCAAGCTGATTTGCGGAGCCGTTTTGTCGATCCAGACCTCAACTGATTTCTCATTCTCCACATTGCCAGCTTTATCGACACTGCGGTAAGCAATCCTGTTTTTACCTTCTTCTGATATCACTACAGGTTCAGTAACTGTTCGCCATTCGCCGCTGTTCAGGCGATATTCAGTTTTGGAGATCCCTGTTCCATTTCCGTCATCACCTGTAAAAATGACTGTAACATCCCGATTGTTATACTTTTCACCAGTCAATCCATTTGCAGTAACCGCTGTAACAGGCGCCGTAATATCGGACAGTTCAAAATGGTCCTGACTTAGAGGCTTTAACTGGTACACTCCTTTAAACACTGAAGAAATTCCAGTGATGTTAAGGATGTCACCTTCTGCAAATGACTTGCTCCAGTCAGCGAATGAAATGCCTGTCCGGCTGTCTACTCTAACCCTTGTCGTGCTCTGCCCGTTTATTGCATCAAATTCAAAGGATCCGGAAGTTCCTGCTGCCGGGAGGTTCTTGATTTGAACATTTTCCAGCGTTATCAGAGTTCCCTGATTCGCGTCGTTCACCGAGGATTGAACAGCTGCGGCAGGGATATCAGCTGTACCGATTTTCTCTATTTTCACAGGATCCGCCAGTTCGATTTCTGTATTAAACGTCTTTTTAACAGCGGTGATGCGGACAGAGTCCCCCGAGGTAAATCCTGTTGTGTTTTGGAATACGTAAATTCCTGATGCTCCTTCTTGAAGATAAAATCCTTGTCCTCCAAAGGCACCCGGCTTTGAAGTGATCGTCCCTTCCACCGTAACCACGGTTCCGTCTGCCTGTTTTCTAGCATCTTGGATTGAAATCACTTCTGGTGCGGTATTTTCATTCGGAAGCGGCTCCGCAGGAACGTTCCCGAATGTAACGGCTTCCGTCTTAACATTAGTACTTCCTTGTCTCAATCTCATGTTTGCAGAACCAGTTGTACCTGGTTGGACCTTGATTGTCAACGTTTTAGAAGCATGTCCGGTTTTGTCAGCGGTTACCGAAAAATTCGAGCTATAGCCATAGGTATTTGGCCAGGTTCCGTCCGCATTCTGAACCTTGGCAACCTGTGTACCTCCAGTCAGGTAGATGCCAAGATTTAAGTTTGATACTGTACTTCCGGCTGCTGCGCCATCTACTTCAACCCGGACCTGAAATTCCTGGCTGTTAGGCAGAACATTTTGATAAACAAGCTTGTAAGCTGCCTGTCCAACTGGCGGAGGTGGAGGCTGTGTTCCTTCTGAAGCTCCATAAGAACCAGGTCTGAAGGTTTTTGAATCATACCATTTATAGCCGGCTGCTGGAGCGGCCCATGGTTCAACCTGAGGCTCGATCGAGGTTGCCGGGTCTTCATTTTCCTTCTGCGAAGGATCTAGAATCAGTTTTGTCGGCTGATCCAGCTCCATTCCCGGAACCTGGTCAAAGCTCGTGTAGCTTTCTTTATTCGCCAGCCACTTTACCGTCTGAACAAGGAATTTCCCATCATCCTGCTCTTTAAAGCCATCATATGTTGTTTTTTTGGAACCATTCTCTTCACGAAGATATTTAGGTGAGCCATCTTCAACTGGAGATGAATCACCGATAAATGCCGCTTTACCTTGTCCTAATTTAGAAATCGCGGCATATGGTCCTTCAGCCCGGCCGCCGCCGTTATAAACACCTTTATCAACTGCATTGCCCCATCTTGTATTTGTTGATGGCAGATACACGATCCCCTTTGCTTTCGATGGATCCACTATGGCAAGCGTTGAACCCGCATGCATGGCTACTGAATCGACTCCCTCAGTAATGCCAAAGGATTGGGCAGGTGCTGCAATATCAGCAGCGGTTACATCTCCAATCGCATTATAACGGAAACGAATGCCGAAGTTACTTCCAAGCCAGTCGGAGCTCTGAACTCCCTGCATAGCTGGCGATCCTGCTTCTTCTGCAGTCATTCCCTTGGCCGGATTCGCAAATGCACCCCGGCGGTAGCCGTTCATCACTTCAGAAGCATCCCACCTATTCTTGTTGCGGTCTGCATTATAGTGGTCGGCAATAAAGAAGATGCTTCCGCCTTCACGCACATATTGCTCCATTGCATCTTGTTCGGACTTTTTATAAGGAATATTTGCTTCCCCGATGATGAATACATCGTAGCGTTTTAACTTTTCATACGTTACTGCCTGCTCGCCGAACGTATAAGGAATCTGTCGGGATAATTCCTCCACACTGAATCCAGCGTCTGTTAACCCTTTCGCAAAATCAGAAAACGCACCGTCAATGACCCAGTCCGCAGCGCCCGCTGTCTGGCCGTGAGTATTATCAAATAGCACCTTCTTGCCTTGTCCATCCGGCAATACAGCCGCAGCTGAATCGGAAGCTGCAAAAGCATTCCCTATATGGCCAGCTAGAGCATTTGTAACGACTAATACTGTGAGAAGCATCAGCCTCAAGGTGTGCAAAAAAATTCGGTTTTCCAATCCCTAACCTCCTAAAAATGAATAAATTACATATAAAGGAAAAACTAACTATAGTATCCCATAGAATTGGTGTTTTTTAATGATACAAAGGATTCAATACACATTTTAAAAAACAGGTCTAATTTACCAAAAGGATGACTCCACTCTTCTTATCTTCCTAGAGGAAAGGCGCTGCCGTTTTCACATCTAACCTTATAAAGAAATGCCCGGTACCTTACGCTTATCATTTCTCAGGTAAGGTCTATCTATTTCGGAGTGCAATTCCAATCAGGCATAACAAAAAAAACAACTCAAGCAGCTTGAGTTGTTTTTTTAAATATGGTGTACATCATTTATTACATAAATACCTCATCAGCCGGGTTCTTCATGCTTAAGCTGTACTCTTTCCTTGCAACTCCAGATTCGTGCGCTGCATCAATGACGGCTCTGCGTACTTTATCTACTACCTTTTCGTTGAATACGCTTGGTATGATATAGTCGGCATTTAATTCGCTTTCTTTAACGGTGGACGCGATCGCTTTGGCAGCTGCCAGTTTCATGTCTTCCGTGATTTCGGAAGCACGGCAGTCAAGGGCCCCTCTAAACATACCCGGGAAACACAATACATTGTTGATTTGGTTTGGATAGTCAGACCTTCCTGTCGCCATCACACTTACGTATGGTTTTGCCACCTCTGGAAGAATCTCTGGTGTTGGGTTGGCCATTGCAAAAACAATCGGGTCCCTGCCCATATTTTTCACATCTTCTGCTTTTAATACACCTGGGCCTGATACACCAATAAATATATCCGCACCTTTAATGACTTCGGATAATAATCCTTCTTCCTCATATGGATTAGTGTTTTCTGCATACCAATTCCATTGTTGGTTTTCATATGTTTTCGTTTTTACAAGTGCACCCTTCTTATCCACACCGATTACATTTTTAGCGCCGGCGCGGAGAAGCATCTTGGTGCAGGCAATTCCGGCTGCCCCGATGCCGCAAATGACTACCTTACAATCCTCAAGTGTTTTCTCAACAACCTTCAAAGCGTTAAATAGACCAGCTAAAATAACAACCGCTGTACCGTGCTGATCATCATGGAAAACAGGTATGTCGAGTTCTTCACTTAATCTTCGTTCTATTTCAAAACAATGAGGAGAGGCTATATCCTCTAAGTTGATACCGCCAAATGTCGGTTCAAGCGCTTTCACGACATTGATGATTTCCTCAGGATCCTGTGTGTTCAAGCAGATTGGAAAGGCATCGATATTGGCCAGCTGTTTAAAAAGCATGGCCTTCCCTTCCATTACAGGCATGGCCGCTTTCGGACCAATGTTTCCTAAGCCAAGAACTGCAGATCCATCCGAGATAACGGCAACCGTATTCCGCTTTATAGTCAAGGAGTTGGCTAAGCTTTCATCATTATGTATAGCGGTGCAGACACGAGCCACTCCAGGTGTGTATACCCTCGATAAATCATCACGATTCTTGATCGGTGTTTTTAGCCGCGTTTCGATTTTACCGCCTAAATGAACCAGGAAGGTCCTGTCAGAAACATGATGCAGCTTAACTCCAGTGATACTTCTAACTTCCCTGACCACTAAATCGCTGTGCTCCTGGTCGAATACAGTTACGGTAAAGTCCCTTATCGTATGAGATTTCCCCTCGCTTATAACGTCAATAGCTATAATATCGCCATTTAAGCCATTTATTAGAGTGGCGATCCGGCCAAATGTTGCTTTTTCTTTGTCGATTTCCAACCGCAAAATAATATTTAAATTTCCTCCTGCTGTGGCCATATACCATTCTCCTTTGTTTTTTCTGCACTCTTTTCTATTATATTCAAAAATAATAGAATTTTACAAAACTTAAGCGGTTACAAAATAAAAGAAAGAGCCGCCGTTACACATCTATTATATCGAACTACCATATTGTAACGGGCACTTCTTTTAGTTTCAAGCGAAAAAATAATATTTTAAAAGATTTGTATGGTACTTTTATCAATTATCCATCTTTAAATGACATGTCTAATCCTCTCTTTCCTTCTTCCAGTATTCATAGATTACTTCTGTTAAAAATGTATTAAGCTGGCCTTTCTTTAAACTTTTAAGCCATTCCGCCTGATCAATCGGCAGAGTAGCAGTCAGCTTCACCTTCACATCAGGCATTTCTACTTTCCTGATATCTTCGATGGAAATGCCTTCCTCTATATCAGGAAACACAGCCTCGTTTTCATGGACATGCATGATATCGGTATATTCACTTATGTCATCCAGTTCACAATATAACTGAAGCTGAGGCAGCCGCCCGGCGACTCCTCCCCTATGCATGATTGCCTGAATTTCCTGTCCATCTTCTAACTCTATTTCTACAATCAGGTTTTCTTCTTTTTTATATTTCTGTTCTACTATTTCGCTGACGATCATGCCAAGCTCCAGGCTGTATCCCCTGCTAGATTCAAAGATATAGATCGCATGGTTAAATATATATACTTCTTCACCATCAATTTTTACTGTTTTGACCTTTGCTGCCACTTCACTCTCTCCCCCACGATATTTTTCTACATAAGGAGGTCATGTCCTGTAATCACAATTTTTTTCTCTCTTATTATTCATCTTATCTCAGTAAACTCTTTTTTTCGATAGTAGATTCCCCCGTATTTGCTCGGTAATGGGTTTTTTCACGAAAATATGTAAAAAAACTGACGATGAAAACAACTTCTGAAATAGAGGAACATTTCCTGTTCCTGTTGAAATTTCTTACTACAGGGAGTGACGACCCCTCATTATTTTTCGGAAAGGTAGTGAAAGTATGAAAATCCTCAAACTACATCCCAAAAATCCTGAAAAATCCAGACAGATGAGCCGCACTGTAAGAAAGGTAAATGTTTCAGCTGCTGAAGCAGCCGCCGAGGAACAATCACGGGGGAACCCGCTAAAGATCTTCACCATTCTTGAAACCTTATCTGTGCAAGGAAACAGCGTCTTTGAAAGGATCCGAATCAGAATGGAGGCCGCAAAGAAAAACTCCTTGGCATTCTCCCCGGCGGATCTCGATTTTATAGGCCCGGGCGATCAAGCTGCATACTTCATAAAAGAGAGGGGTGGTAAATGATATAAGAGCCGTTCCGTCCTTCAGTAAAAAGGGCCGTGCACACCCTTTTTTGCGAAAGAAACGGAGCCTTGCTGCCCCACAACCAAATACTGTTGAAATGCTGGGGGTACTGTCCCCCAGATTATTTTTTTGTGCAGGTCTTAGCGGGAAAGAAAGACTCTTAACCACTTACTATTAGAAAAAAAGCGATTTATTTTCCCGTGATATTAAAATGAATGATTTCTCTACTCCTGTACATTTCAAGTTCCTCCAACGTTTCCCTTCAACTAATTATGACCTCGATTACCCGCGTGTTGGGTGTAACTCCGTAATACCAGTCTCACGTTATCCTTCATCTTCCCTATGAAGGACTTTTCTCTCACTCTTTTACTACCTTTTGTCCTTCATCACCCTCATGAAGGACTTTTCTCTGCTTCATTTACTACCTTTTGTCCTTCATCGCCCTCATGAAGGACTTTTCCCGGACTCATTTACTACCTTTTGTTCTTCATCACCCTCATGAAGGACTTTTCTCTGCTTCATTTACTACCTTTTGTCCTTCATCACCCTCATGAAGACTTTTCAAACCTTCATCTACTACATTTTGTCCTTCATCGCCCTCATGAAGGACTTTTCTCTGCTTCATTTACTACCTTTTGTCCTTCATTACCCTCATGAAGGACTTTTCTCTAACTCATTTACCACCTTTTGTCCTTCATCGCCCTCATGAAGGACTTTTCTCTCCTTCATTTATCACCTTGTGTCCTTCATCCAACTCATGAAGTACTTTTCTCTCACTCTTTTACTACCTTTTGTCCTTCGCAACCAGCGGGACTTCGTTTTCATACTTAACGGCCCTAACGCACCCGGACACTTTGATACATGGATTTAAGATGGACGGTTAAATTTGTTTTTATGGGGCATAATAAGCTTTTAAGAAGTGAGTGTAAAAGACAACTTACTTTGGTGTACCCAGTTTCCCAGGGACACTGAATTGTCACATAAAAGGTCTAGAATTGTAGGTATAACTCGAACGATTGCATATTGATTTGCAGGTAGTTATAAGATAGTATAAGGATATTATTTTTACGAAAAGGGTGACTAAGGGCGATGATCTACTAATTCTATTTTAGAGAACATTCGTATAAGCTAATGCGTACGTTTATTTCTGGATAGGGTTAGTGTGCCTTTGATGCAGCCATAAAAGAAGAATACACATGTTATAGTGTGTATATCCGGTATTTTATGTCCTCTTACAAGTGCCTCCTGTCCAGAACGGAAAGGGAGGTTTTTTTATGACTGAAACTGCAGTACCCAAAATTACGATTGGATCGATGTTTCAAAATCAAGTTATAAGAACGATTCTGTTGTCTGTTTTTTTCCTGCAGATTGGGATCTGGGTTCGAAATTATTCTATTTTACTGTACGTAATTGAAAAGACAAATGAAAATCCAGTGGCTGTTTCGATGATTTCAGTGGCTGAATTTGCACCCATTTTTCTTTTTTCCTTCATTGGAGGGACGTTTGCCGACCGATGGCGGCCGAAGCGGACGATGATCTGGTGCGATATTTTAAGTGCCGTTTCTATATTCGTAGTTCTGTTAACGCTATTCTTTGGGAGCTGGAAGGTTATTTTCTTTGCAACACTTGTGTCTTCCATCCTGTCGCAGTTTTCCCAGCCATCTGGAATGAAATTATTTAAATTACATGTCCCACCGGAATTGGTACAGATGGGGATGAGCATGTATCAGACCGTATTTGCCTTATTTATGATCCTTGGCCCGGTTATAGGGACCTTTGTGTATCAGAAATTTGGCATTATGGCTTCAATTGGTGTAATGGGAGTCGCTTTTATCTGCTCAGCGGCTGTGCTGGTGATGCTTCCTGCGGATCGTGCACCGGAACAGACTCAAGGAAGTACATCAATCCTCAAGGAAATGAAAGACGGCTTTAGATATGTCTGGAACAGCAAACCGCTGACATTACTTGGAGCATGCTTTGCTGCGGCAGGACTTGCAATCGGCCTCACTCAGCCCCTGGGTGTGTTTTTAATTACCGAGCGCCTCGGTCTGCCGAAGGAACATCTCCAGTGGCTGATGGCTGCCTTCGGTATCGGTATGATCCTTGGGGGAGGGCTGACCATGGCCATGGCTAAAAAATTCCTGCCGCAAGTGCTTCTTGCCCTGGGAATGGCGGCAAGTGCGATTGGATTTGTCGGGATGAGTTTATCAACCGCCCTCTGGCTTACTCTAGCGTTCCAGTTTTTCGCGGGAGTCTTCATGCCGTGCATCCACATCGGAATCAATACGATGATTTTGCAAAATACGGATGAAGCTTTCATCGGCAGGGTCAATGGTATCTTAAATCCTCTGTTCATGGGCGCCATGGTCATTACCATGTCACTTTCCGGATGGCTAAAAACCCATTTATCTATCGTTCTTATGTATGAAATTTCAGCCTTGTTACTGGCTGTAGGTATCATCACGCTGCTGCCGTTAATGAAAAAAGTTCAAGACGGGGCTCCCCAGCAAGAAGTCAGGGAAGAACTATAAAAGATAGACCAGATTCAGAGATGATGTCGGGGGCTGTTGCTCATACGCAAAAAAAAAGAGATTTCCAAGTGAAATCTCTTTTTTTCCTTTACATATTTCTTCCCAGGGAATTCTGGGTCCTCATATCGACTGTTGGTACAGAAGCTTTTTCAGCCTTTCTGCTTTTCCATTTTGTATAAAGCTCTCTTGAAACGTTCGTCCACTTAATGATATTGGCGATTTTGTCCTGATTTCCATCCAGTTTGTTCTGGGCTTTAGCAGAAACATGCTGAAGAGAGGAATTGAATCCCTGCAGTGAGTTGCCGACGTTTTTCACATTCACAAAGATTGAATCGAGATTCTCCGATTTTTCCTGAATATTCTCAGCCAGCGCATTTGTTTTATGAAGGAGCTGAGCTGTCTCTACTGTTACTCCCTGCAGCTGATTTTCCAGGCGTGAAATGGTATCGGAAACCGTCAGCATGGTTTTCTCCAATGCCTTTAACGTTCTTGTCAAATAAACTACTAATAATACAAATGCAACTGCAATGACGGCGACACTTAAGTATAAAATAATCTTCATCCTGTCTCCTCCTTGATTGTTATAGTGTTTTATTACCCGCATGCTGGCAAGTTAAACTGTTATAGGTGGTTTTGCTTAACCGCTCCTTTAAGAAGGCATTCCTCCTCAAACTAAAAAAGGACACTTCTCCAGGAGAAATGCCTCTTTCCAAAAGTATTATATCTTAGTTAGAAGCTCGGCCGACTCAAGCCGGCGTCCTTCTCGATTGGAGATTGCAGCGAGTTCATTTACAAGAGTCAGATTAAAAGCATCTTCCAGTGTTATATCAGGCTGCTTTCCGGAAACAAGGGCACGTGCCCATTGATCGATTGGCATGGCGATACTTTCGGGCATTTCAGGTATCTTCCATTCGCGGGACTGCTGGGTTCTGATCTTTACCTTTGAATCCTCGATTAGGAGTGTACCCTCTGTCCCATATAGTTCAAGCTGGAATGGGCTGCCGCTGGAGACAAAACCTGTTTCAAGAATGCCGAGCGCACCTGAATCATATTCCACCAGTACAGCCGAATTTACGTCCACATCATGCCCGTGCGTCTGTAAACGTGCGGTTACGGCTCTTACATTCCCGGCCAGACGGTTTGTTAAATAGATTGGATGTGCACCAAGATCTATGAAGGCTCCCCCTCCGCACTGCTCCTTATTGTAAAAATGCTGCGGCAGCCATCCATGTGGATTCTCCTCAGTCTTTACAGCCCCGTTGTGGGCAACACGGCAGCGTACGGTGGTCAATTTTCCGAGGAGGCCCTGATCCATCACTTGCTGCGCATATAAATAATAAGGTGCTGTTAATCTTGGCAATGAGAGCGTGAGCAGCACCTCATTTTCTTTGACAGCCTGGAGAATTTCCCGCGCATCCTGAACGGTGATGGCCAATACTTTTTCAGAAAAGATATGTTTTTTGTTTCTTGCTGCTGCCATCATAATGTCCTTATGCATGCTGGTAGGAGAAGCTACAATTACGGCATCGATACTGTCATTTGTTAAAACCGCATGCAAATCCTGCTCAAACGGGACTCCAAGGGACTGACCCCATTCTCTGCCGCGGGTCTCATTTTCATCCCAAACCATTTTTATCGATAAGTCCGGATTATTTTGAGCCTGCTCTGCATATTCGTCTGCATGAACATGCCATCTGCTTAATAAAGCAACATTAATCATATACACACCCCTAAAATTTGTTTGAAAGCGCTATCTAAGACATTACTTAAAAGTATACAATACCACTTTCTTGCGATAAAGGATAAAGTAGCGTCCAAACGAAAATAGACCCCGGTCGAGTACGATCGGGATCTATCCTGCTTTAATCTCCTATAAACTATTCATAACTCTCTCTATACGCTGTAACCCTTCTTCCAGGATAGATCGGGGACAGGCGATATTCATGCGGATAAAACCTTCGCCGCCGCTTCCAAAGATATAGCCTTGATTAAATGCCACTCTTGCCTGTTTATGGATGAGTTCCTCAAGAGCTGTGTAATCCAGTCCAAGTTTACGGCAATCAATCCAAGCCAGGTATGTTCCTTCAAGAGGAAATACATCTATTCCGGGAACATGCTCCTCAAGGTAGCTTTTGAGAAAATCATAATTACCCTTTATATATTCCAAGAGCTGGTCCAGCCATTCTTCCCCATACCGATAGGCACTTTCCGTTGCTGCCACACCGAAGGTATTCATCGATCCCATAAAATTTGCCTCAAGGGCTTTTTGAAATTTTCCCCTTTTATGTTCATTTGGAATGATGATATTAGAAGTCTGCAGTCCTGCTAGGTTAAAAGTTTTACTCGGCGCCGTGCAGATGATTGAGTTTTGTGCAAAATCTTCTGAAATGGAGGCAAATGTGAGGTGTTCGCCCTCCAATATAAGATCTGCATGAACTTCATCCGAAACCATGAGGATGTTGTGTTTCAAACAAATATCACCTAGTTGAACAAGTTCTTCCCTTGTCCATACCCTGCCCACTGGATTATGAGGGCTGCACAGGATCATAAGCTTTACTTGGTCATCTATTTTTTCCTCAAGGTCATGATAATCCATCACATAACGCCCATCCTCTTCCTTAAGCGGATTAGATACCACCGTACGTCCGTTCATTTCAATTACTTTAGTAAACGGATGATAGACAGGGTGCTGAATAACAATCTTATCTCCCGGTTCGGTAAATGTTTGGACAATCACATTTAGAGCCGGCACGACTCCAGGGCTATGGCAGATCCATTCACCCTGAATACTCCAATTATGCCGCTTCTGCATCCAGCCGATGATTGCCTCATGATAGGAACCCATCCCTTTTGTATAGCCAAAAATACCATGTTCCGCCTTATCCTTAAGCGCATCAATAACAGGCTGAGGCGCCCTGAAATCCATATCCGCTACCCACATTGGAAGAATATCCTTATCCCCGAATATAGCCTCCGAATGATCCCACTTCACAGAACCTGTATTTGTCCGTATGATTTGTTTATCGAAATCGTACCTCATCTGTTATCCCCCTAGTATTTTTAATCCAATTATGTTGTCTCCCTTTTCATTATATCCATTGCTGCAGGTTATAGATAATGGTTTGAATCGGTCATGGAAGAATTCCTGGATTCCAACAGAAGAGATTAAGTTTATTGCCCTTTAACCAGAAAATAGGGACTGTCCCCATTTCTCGATTATTTCCCACAGTGAGGTAATGACTAAGGGACAAAACGTCGTTCCTAAGGCTCCAGCTGTTTGCAAACAAAATGTTTAGATTTGCAGTGCCTAAGATATTTTATATAATAGAGAAGCCTTTACTTATACTTTCTTGTGGTGATTAAATGCAGCAGCACATATCGATTTTAATTGAACATTATGGATATATTGGAATCATTGCAGCTTTAGCAGCAGGGATCATTGGCCTGCCTTTGCCTGATGAAGTTTTGCTCACCTTTACCGGTTATCAGGTATTTAAAGGAGAAATGCTTTTTATTCCATCGTTATTAAGTGCGTCTGCTGGTGCAATCGCGGGGATATCCATCAGTTACTTTTTAGGAATTAAATTAGGAATGCCCTTTTTGAGGAAATATGGTCCAAAAATTCATTTGTCTGAAGCCAGGCTGGCCAAAACAAGAAATCTGTTCAATAAGCTGGGGCCTATCCTTCTTTTGGCCGGCTATTTCATACCGGGTATCCGCCATGTTACTGCTTATTTAGCCGGAATTAATGGATTTTCTTATAGAAAATTTTCTTTCTTTGCCTATTCCGGTGCAATATTATGGACATTTACCTTTATTTCTTTGGGAAGGAGTCTGGGTAAAGAGTGGTTGATCGTTGAGTTTCTTCTGTCGAAATATAGCAGGTACGCAATCATTTCTGCTATTGTCATTTTCATTGCGGGATATTTCTTTTTCACCATGAGGAAAAAAGCAGAACCGAGATAGCACCTTTTTCGCTTCTACTAAAAAAGACTCCAGAAATTTGAATTGTACTCCTAAAATTAGTTTACTATTTTTTATTTTAAATTCAGCTTCAAGCATTTTTGGGAATTTGGACTTTCCGAAGACAAGAATCTAATTTTCTGTTTGAACCTCCGCTTCCTCGGCGCGGAATTACCCATCCAGTACATCTTTCTGGTAGCATGAGTATTTTTTAGCAGGTTTAGCGCGTTTTTCCCTTTTCATTACGTATTCTGTTCTCCATGGCCGAAAATCCTGCTTCAGTGCCTTCGTTTTCCAGACATTCAGGTCTCCCAGCTCGAAATCTCCTTGGCCAGCGCGAAATTCCGACTGCACGGCATGAATTTCTTTTCTCAGGATTAACGGATACTGTAAGCCGCTTCCAGATTGTTAGAAACTAAAAAACGGTAAACCCAATTGGGTCTACCGTCACATTCAATCTATAAATCTTGGCATGTTTTCTATTTTAGGAATCCTGAACCGTGTTACCACTTCAACCGGCGAAGGCTTGCAGCACTGGCACATTTGAACATCGCCCGCTACGGACATGAGCAGATATGCATCTGTATTGGAAAGGTCCCAGTGCTCGGAAATTATATCCTGCATATCTTCAGAAGCCACTCGGATAGCAGTCTGGAGGT
This sequence comes from Peribacillus deserti, assembly GCF_002863585.1. GTDB lineage: Bacteria > Bacillota > Bacilli > Bacillales > DSM-1321 > Paraperibacillus > Paraperibacillus deserti_A. The sequence continues at coordinate 52,533 of NZ_PGUY01000041.1, forward strand.
CATGATCAGAAGCGACTGTATACCAGCTTTCCGCTGTTTCTACCATAGGACGCGGAATCGTTTTTCCTTTAATGACCGAAATGGTCTTCTTAACTTCTCCTGAAATTTCAATCCCCGTTCCGCCGATCTCCCCATCCCCCATCGAAGCATGGACATCGCCAAGAGCGAATAGCGCACCTGGTACATTGACAGGAAGATAGACAATCGAGCCTTTGGTAATGACATGGTTATCAATATTCCCTCCATGATCTCCTGGATGCCCGGTTGGCACATCTTCCCCGGCTGGAGCTACCCCGATCACGCCAATCATTGGATTTACTGGAAAATGGATGCGATCATTAAAGTGAGCAATCGAGCTGTTTTCCACCGGAACGATTTTCGTTGCCGTTTCGGCCCGATGTATCAGCGTGCCCATTTCAGGCAGGGTGCTGATGACTCCCCATTCTCTAACCGTAATATCATTAATTTCTACTCTTAGAATATCTCCAGGCTCGGCGCCTTCAACATAAACCGGACCGGTTGCCGGATTTACTTTTGAAAAATCAATTGCAGTGACCAGATCACTTTCCTTCGTAATTTGATTGGAAAAACAATCATATGTCTGGAATTGGACACTTTCCCCGCTTTTGATGTTCAATATAGGTTTATTGTTTTTAGAGAATTGAAAGATGGATTCCTCACGCTTTATATAATGCATATGCTTCTCCTTACATTATCCTAGATTTTTCAATGAATCGGGAATTTCCTTATATCCTTTTGACTTCACTGCCCCCACTATAACACCGACGGCAAGCCAGCTAAAACCAACGACGAACGTCATTTTATCAAATCCGGACCATACATAACCTATGATCAGAAAACCACACAGCGGAAACAGCAGATATTGGAAAAATCCTTTCGTGTCTCTTTGTTTCTTTTTAACAAAGAAATAAACGAATACTGTTACATTCAATAATAAAAAGGATGTAAGAGCACCGAAATTGACAAACTTAATAATCGTTTCAATCGACAGCGACAGTGCCACGACAAGGGAGATGACACCTACGAACACCGTGGCATTAAGCGGTGTTTTAAATCTAGGATGAATTTTCCCAAAAAAGCCTGATGCTGGCAGCAGTTTGTCACGGCTCATGGAATAAAGAATACGTGAAATCGCTGATTGTGCCGCAAGAGCATTGGCAATGGCCACTGCCACGACATTCACAAGTATCAATAAGTAGTACAGAAAATTCCCGCCGGCTTCTTTGGCAATATCAAAGAATCCCATATCTGGATCAAGCCCTTTATATTGTGGATGGATCAGCGCGGCCATGTATGTTTCAACCATAAATATCAACCCAAGAATGACAAGAGCTGCAACGGTCGCTTTTCCTACTGTCTTCTGTGGATTCTTGGTTTCCTCAGAAAGAGTGCTGATTCCATCGAAGCCAAGAAAGCTCAATACAGCTATACTAGCCGCTGTTGAAATAAATCCTAAACTGATATGTTCTGATTGGAACAACGGATCTAGTGATAATCCGCCTGTTCCCATTCCATCGATAAATACAAACTTAACGGCGTATCCTATAAAAATTAACAGTGCAATCAATTCAATACCCAGCAGAATAAAGTTCGTTTTCGCAGCCAGGGCCACGCCCCGGCCATTTACCATCGTATTAAACAAGACAAATGCAAGTACCCATACCCAGATCGGAATGGAAGGAACAAGACTGTTTATCCAAATCCCTCCGAATGCATATAAAAGGGCCGGCGCCAGGATATAATCGACCAAAATCATCCAGCCTGCCAAAAATCCGATGTGGGGATTCAGTCCCCGCTGTACGTACGAATAAACGGAGCCTGCGACAGGGAATTCCCGGCTCATCTGGCTGTATCCGAATGCCGTAAACACCATGGCAATGATACCTACGAGATAGACCAGCGGCACCATGCCGAAGCTTTCATTCGAAACCATTCCGTAGACACCCATTGGTGCGATAGGAACCATAAATACCATGCCATAAACCAGCAAATCTTTAAATGTTAAAACCCGGTTCAATTCCTGGTTAGTGCCTCCGCCTGGTGTACCCGGAACAGTGCCTGTCTTTAATTGTGCCTGAGCCATTTCTTTTCCCCCTCTTAATCTATTACTCTTTTGTTGATTCTATAAATTTAACAATAAGTGCAGCTGCGTTTTCCAGATTATCTACATGGACACATCCTGTTGCTGAATGAATATAGCGAGATGGCAGTGAAATACATCCCGTTGCCACGCCTTCTCCTGAGAGGCTGATCGCCCAGCCATCTGTTGCTCCGTTCAAAAGAACTTCACGCTGAAATGGAATGCTGTTTTCTTTTGCAACGTTCACCAGCTTTTGAGTCAGCCAGCGCGGTACTGAATTTCCTATCATCGCTGAGTGCGGTGCCCAGTCAAAAAACTTGATAGCCGGTCCTTTTCCGAGCCCGATTGGAATTTGCTTATCTTCGAGCCCTGGTGTCCCGCCAGCAAGAGTAACATCAATAGCCAGTGCCACATTAGGCTTTACATGATAGGCTGCGGGCCCGGCGCCGCGGATTCCTACTTCTTCCTGAACAGAAGCGACTCCATAAACAGTTGCTTCAATTTCCTTATTCTTCAGCTGCTTCATGACTTCCATCAGAACGGCAACACCAGACCGGTCATCGACGGCTTTACCTGTAAATACTTTGCCGTTATTCAGAAATTGCCCTTCGCGGTCAAATGTGATGTAATCGCCAATCTGGACTCCCAGTTCCTCTGTTTCTTCCCTGGAAACTGTACCCAGGTCAATGAACAGCTCCGAAATAGGAATCGCTTTTGCAGCTTCCTCAGCTGTGACAATATGAGCTGGTTTACCACCAGTAATGCCTTTTACCTGGCCTTTTTCGGTATGTATATTTAGGACCTGATTGATCACCATTCTCGGATCGTGCATCCCGGCTGGTGCAAAATACACAAAACCATGATTATCGATGTATTGAACAATAAATCCAATCTCATCCATATGGGCACTCAGCATGATTTTTAAGTCCGGATTCTTCCCTTTCTTGATAAAAAATTGATTCCCAAGACTGTCCGCATGCTTTTCATCGTAATACCCTTCTAATTCTGTCTGCACATATTCAGCAACCAGTTCTTCAGCACCTGAAACGCCTGGAATCCGGTCAAGTTCCACTAAGTATTGAGAGATATCCTTACTCATTTTCCATTCTCCTTACCATATATGTAATAAATTTTGTTTGGCTGTCATATAGTGATCTTCAAGCTCCTGAATGAAGGCTTTCTTATCCTCTTTTATAAGTGCCTGCACCAGCTTTTCATGATTTTCTGAAATGTCTTCCCCGCTTTCAACATTCAACTCAAAAACCTTGGCAAAGATGAGTTCGATCAGGGCATTATACGAAGCCCAAGTATTGAGAAGCCTGGCGTACCCTGGCAGCCTTACGATGGTTTCATGGAATTGAAGATCCAATTCTACCAGTTTGTCTTTACGGTTTTCCTGTGAATTAACCTTCATGTCTTCAACCAGCTTCATTTGTGTTTGAAGAGTATCTTCTGTAATGAATGAGAAACCCAGTTCAACCGCGATTTTTTCTAGAGCCAGGCGGATGTCGTAAATTTCGTTGATATCTGCTTTTTCCAGGCTTGTTACAAACATCCCCCTGCGCGGATAATACGTCACAAGCCCTTCCTGATTTAATATTCTTAATGATTCCCGGATGGGTCCTCTGCTCATATTCAGCAGATTTGATAATTCTACTTCTTTGATTTGCTGCCCTAATTTTATTTCCCCTTCAATAATCAGCTTCTTAATCTGAAAAACAGCTTCCTCTTGGAGTGTATTAACATAGATGCCGATTGAACATCACCACCTTAAATTGTAGATTGTTAACAGTTTACAAATTTGATTTTAAATAGTCAATATATTATGATAATTAAAAATATATTTTCTTGCAGGAGGAATCGTTGTGAGCACCAGCCTTTCATGTACCGATATCATTTACGCTTTCAGTAAAGATAATAAGCCAGCTGCCTCAGTTAAGCCTGGCACAACCATATCGATAGATACATATGACTGCTTCCAAAACCAAATCACATCAAGTGAAACCGAGATTACGTCGATTAACTGGGATCAAATCAATCCAGCTACAGGTCCCATTTTTGTGGAAACCGCACAGCCTGGTGATATCCTAAAAGTGAAAATAGAACATATTGAGCTGGCCAATCAAGGAGTAATGACCGTAGGCCCAGATCTGGGAGTCATGGGCCACCGATTAGAAAAATTCGAAGCTAAAATGATACCCATTTCGGGTAACAGGGCTATCTTCAATGAAAAAATTGAAATCCCTCTTAACCCTATGATCGGGGTCATCGGGGTTGCTCCTGAGGGCGCTCAAGTTTCATGCGGCACTCCAGGGGCGCATGGAGGAAATATGGATACTAAATTGATAACTACCGGCGCCACTATCTATGTCCCGGTATTTACGGAAGGCGCACTGTTTGCACTCGGAGATATGCATGCTGCAATGGGAGATGGGGAAGTGGGTGTATCCGGGATAGAAGTTTCAGGCACTGCAACTGTAACATTAGATGTAATCAAGGGCCGATCCCTCAATCACCCTGTTCTCATTAATGAAGAAGGACTGGCTGTCCTGGTGTCTGCCAAAACGCTTGACGAAGCTGTCAAAACATCTGTTGAAGAAATGATATCCCTGATTCTTCCACATACCGACTTATCGATCAACGAATTGACCATGCTGTTCAGTGCTTTAGGACAGACACAAATAAGCCAGGTTGTCGATCCTCTGGTAACCGTCCGATTCTTTGTGCCTGCCTATTTTCTTAAGGCATATTCAATTGCTCTATTCTAAATGAAAAAGGTGTCCCTGCTAATTTTGCGGGAACACCCTTTTTTACCTTCTCCAGCTTTTAAAATCTCGATTGAGGCGGGATAGATTCTCTTGCAATAATTGAAGTTCTTCGTCGGTCCACTTCTTCAGTATTTCGGAATAAACCTCTTTTCGGGCCATTTGGACTCGTTTAAGAATTGCTTTACCCGTTGGCGTGATTTCTATTAAGCTGATCCGCCCATTCTGCGGATCAGGATACCGCCGAATCAATTCTTTCCCTTCCAACACTGAGACCTGTCTGCTTGCTGTAGACAGGTTAAGCTTCAAGTGGTCAGCAAGAACATTTATCGCAATAGCACCGTTTTCGTCCAATTCACTAAGAACCAAATATTCAGAACGATCCAAGCTCCCTAACCGCGGACTATGTGCGGTCGTCAGCCGTACCAGCATGGCGATATCATACTCAATCTGCCGGATTGAATCTTTGCTCATATCAAGTATCCCCTCTTTCAGTGCTCTCATTTTATGTAAAGCTTCCTTAAACCTGCCTGATGTCCGCAGGTAGCAGGCCCGCTCTTTTTCAGGTATTTCGGATTCTCCTGGCCGTTAATGTCTCGTGGGTCTCCTTGACCCGCTGTTCCTGAGAAGACTCTCGCATCTTCTGTACCGCAAACAATATATGCGAAATCAGAAATACTATGTAAAGATAGGCTCTCAGCTGCCTGTAAGCATGTAAGAGAAGCAACTTCGTATAGCTTAATTATATAACTAACATTTATGAGTAAACAATGACCTGACAGCTATTTGGGCGCACCACCCCGGATTAGTAAAGAGTAGCACAAAAAGAAGCTCCTTGCAGACAAGGAGCTTCTAAAAGATTGATTATAGTTAGATTACAATAAGTGCTAAAAAGATGAATACGGATAGGCCGACATAGCTGACCCCGGAATATTCAGCAGATAAACTTGCTAAATGGGAGTGCAGTGCCGTACCGCCAAGTATAAGATCCAACCCGATCACGCCTACTATAACAGGTATTGCATAATAAGATTTCTTTCTGACCAGGAAGATTGCACTCAGGATCCCGATAACATAAACCGCCCCAATAAAATAAATCATTGTACATCTCTCCCTTTTTAATAAAATGTAGTGCGAAATTAATGTATTCACAACTGTGTTATATCATAACGCATTATGAAAAATTTCACCATAAAAATCTTTGACTTTGTTTAATATTTATTTTACTTATCTTTTTTCTATAAAGAAGCTCCGAACCGTGCCTATCCTGATCCAAACTCGGGTTGCATACTCTGTTTGGCCCTCTGCAATTCGGCTCCGGCGGGCCGCAGCAGCGAGAATGTTATTTAGATGGCTTTACTGACTCCTTACCGTTGATAGGATAAAAAATATGCATGATTCATTAAAAAAATACCCCTTTTGTATGAGGAAAAAACGGGTATTTGCTGCGTTTGATTAGAAGTTTATGGATCTTCTCAATTGATTAGTCTAACAGCAAACCTAATTAAATAAACAACCCCCATGATAATATATTCAAATAGTTCCAAAACGACATCAAATATAAATAAGCCCCAGCCCGACTCACCGCTCTTGAGCTTTTTCCTTCTCTCTTTCCGCTTTTCTAACCGTACCGAAGTTTTTCTCATAAACATCCTCCCTTTTGCACACATTATTTGTATAAAAAGGTTGCCAGTCTCGGTGTTTGCTATAGTTATTTTCATGTGTAAACACCCGCCGCGGAAGCTGGATGGTCCACCTTTTTGCTGATATCAAAAGTTGAGACTAGGATTATTCAAGTTTCCTGCATAACTGCAGCGGGCAGCAAAATCAAATTTTTTAAACGCATAACCCCAGCAGGCTCGCATAAGCCAAATTATGCAGGCTTGCTCCAGTAAGATAATCATAAACCAGATTTCTGAAGCATAATACCTGCGAAATCAGCTTAAACCAATGTTTATTTCGATTAAGTCCGTATAATTGTGTAAAAAGAAAGAGTCATTTTATTCACTCTTGGCTACACTGTT
>NZ_PGUY01000042.1 GCF_002863585.1 Peribacillus deserti
TTTTACGATGAGTAAAATTCCACTGGCTTTTTTACTTCAGAGGAGGATTTGTCCCAGCCTCTTCTCTTTTTTATGGGCTTACTTTGATCAACTTGTTTGATGGTTCCTGTACTCTTCCGATTATGGCTGCCTCAGTGATACCCGCCTGATGTAGATCCTTCACATAAAGTTCGGCTTCCTCTTTACTTAAACTAACCAGCAGACCGCCTGATGTGATTGCATCGCATAGGATCAGCTGATCAGTTTCATTCAGATTGTCTGCATAAACAACATCATTCATCAGCCATTTATGATTCGATTTTGATCCGCCTGGTACCACTCCCAGAGCGGCAAGTTCTTTTGCTCCATCGAGAAGAGGGACCTTGTTATAGAATATTTCAAGGCTGACTCCGCTGCCTCTGGCAATTTCACTTGCATGTCCCATGAGGCCAAAGCCGGTTACATCTGTAACAGCATTCGGATGGTAAGCCTTCAGTTTTTCGGCCGCCGTATGATTCAAGGCTGCCATTACAGCTGTTACGGCTTCGCCCTGCTCCGCGGTTACGGCATCACGCTTAATTCCAGTGGTTAAGATGCCGACTCCGATCGGTTTAGTAATGACCAGAACATCCCCTGGTTTTGCACCGACGTTTTTCCAGACCTTATCAGGGTGAACAATACCTGTTACCGACAGTCCGAATTTAGGTTCCTGATCATCAATGGAGTGCCCTCCAATTGTAGCGGCTCCTGATTCCTTGACTTTATCGGCAGCACCTCGGAGAATTTCTGAAAGAGTCTCGCTGCCAAGCTTCTTGATCGGATATCCGAGGATATTCAGGGCAGTTTTCGGCACTCCGCCCATAGCATAGACATCGCTTAATGCATTGGCAGCGGCAATTTGACCAAACATATAAGGGTCGTCCACAACCGGTGTAAAATAATCTACTGTCTGTATGAGGGCGATTTCCTCAGTTATTTTATATACTCCTGCATCATCGGATGTTTCGTTTCCAACTAAAACTTCCGGAACAGGATCTTGCTTTGGTAAAAGACGCAAAACTTGCGCCAGGTCCTCTGGACCGATTTTGCAGCCTCAGCCAGCTTTTGTAGAAAGTGCTGTGAGCCTGATTTTTTCGTGTTCCGACATTGAGCATGCATCTCCTTTCATAAGTTACTAGTAAATTGTACTACGGAAAAAGAAATATACCAACGAATAGAATTTACAGAGGCAGATCCGTATGGTTATTTCAGCCCACGTCTATAGATGGGGTTGATTTACCTGAGAGAGACAACTTGTTTTTATCGGCACCATAATTCCGTTATTATCGCAAGAATATAGTTAGTTTGGAAACTGTAGTTTATATAAACTTTTTCACTAACGCCTAAGGGGTCAGAAATACCATTATTTTCTCACAGTCTCAGGAATAAAGAGCTGATAATAGAAAAACATTCTTCCACTGAAGTACATCACTAGACTAGCCGCAGGGTATGTATTATCTGCATATTGTAATCTTAGTGTATGATAAATCGTGTTCAATCTATTATAATGAATGAAACAAAAACCTAAAAAAAGAGGAGGGTCTATATGAACAAGTTTGAAGTTAAAGTTGAATTTTGTATGATGTGAAACTACTCACCAAAAGCTGCGAGTTTCGCAGAAGACCTTTTTAGCCATTTTAGAGGCAATGTCACGAAGATGGAACTCATTCCTGCTTCAGGGGGCGTATTTGAAGTAACCGTTAACGGGAAGCTTCTATATTCCAAAAAGGACACAGGACGGTTCCCTAAATCTAATGATATCATTCAGCAAATGGAAGAATTACAGTGAATAAAAAAGAACAGGGCGGTACCGCTCTGTTCTTTTGAATGTATGATGTTATTTTGCGATTCATTGATCGTGCTATGGCATCTATCAATCTCAAACCGCTGCTTTTTTTGTTCCTTTATTTTTGCCAAGACAGTCAATTAGGCGGTGCGGCCACTTCAACTTTTAACCGGTCAGGATCTTCAAAAAATACAGCATAATGCTCTTTTCCACCGGCAAAAGGATGCTTGTCCTCGTATAAAATCCGTATGCCCTTTCCTCTAAGCTTTTCTGTTAATTTATCGACATTTCTCGTGGACCGGCCATGGAAAGCAATATGATTAAGCCCGGTTTTTGCCCGATGGAAGGGGGGAAATAGATGCTTTTCCTCTGTTTGGACAAAAACTAAGTAAGTGTCTTGATGCTTCCAGCTGAATCCCTTTTCCCATGTTTGATATAATTCATAGCCCAGCTCGGGGAGCAGCCATCCCCAAAATTCTGCTGCCTGCGATAGATCTGAAACATTTATTTCTACATGATGCAGCATCTAACCTTCTGTACCTCCTTTATTTGAATACTTTGACTTCAAGTATATCTCTATTCATGGTTGATTGAATCGTTTTAGTGTGGATAGGAATAGGAAAGTATATTTTCCTCTCTAATTGCTCCTTCTCCGTTAACAGACGGATCACTAATTCATATTCTTTTACTGTTACCATGTATTCGTTAGACTGGCAATGATCGATAAGCGCTTCTATAATATAGGCATTCTCCGTATTATATACATCAACCCTGAAGGCGGTAAAATCTAAGTACGAAGTAAAGGGATCTTGGGAATACGCCTTCATCCAATTGTCAAAATCCAAAGCAATTCACCCGCAATGCTCTTTTTTCTAGGATATTCGGGCTTCATCTGAAAAGTGTTATAATGATGAAAATGCGTAACCCTGGAGGATTATTGTGAAGGAACTTGTTCGTCTATTACCAGCTGTACATGAATTACAAAAATCTGATCTATTCTTAGAACTTATACATAAAACTGGCTTTGATGAGATGCGCCTGACCCGGCTGTTAAAAAGTGAAATACAGCAAGTACGCTCTCTATTGTTAAAAGAAGAGTGGGAAGGCGCATTGCCGGGAACTGAGGAATTTACAAGCGAAATCTTTAAGGCGCTGGCAAAAAAAATCAATGACAGCTATGGATTAAAATTAAAAAGAGTCATCAATGCTACAGGGACTATTTTACATACGAACTTAGGAAGGGCCAGGCTCAGTGATCGTGCCATTCATCATGTGGTCAATATCGCCCGTAATTATTCAAATCTAGAATACCGGCTTGAAGAAGGGGAACGGGGATCCCGGCATGATCATATTGAACAATGGATATGCGACATAACCGGAGCCGAAGCTGCCATGGTTGTTAATAACAATGCTGCAGCGGTTTACCTTATCCTGCGGGCTTTGGCCAAGGAAAAAGAAGTAATCGTTTCAAGGGGGCAGCTCGTTGAAATAGGCGGATCCTTCCGAATATCATCCATCATGGAAGAAAGCGGGGCAAAGCTTGTTGAGGTTGGAACGACAAATAAAACCCATTTATATGATTATGAACAGGCAATCAGCGAACATACTGCCATTTTAATGAAGGTTCATACATCCAATTTTAGGACGATCGGCTTTACTAAAACCGTATCAGCAGCAGAGTTGGCCATTCTTGCTGCTGAACATGAACATCTCTTATTCTACGAAGACCTTGGAAGCGGGGTATTATTTGATCTTGCACATCTTGGAGTCGGAGATGAACCCGTGGTAAAAGAGGTCATTTCAAAAGGTGCTGACCTGGTTTCTTTTAGCGGCGATAAGCTGCTCGGCGGTCCGCAGGCAGGAATCATTGCCGGGAAGAAACGATACATCGACAAACTTAAGAAGCATCAGCTTGCGAGAGTACTTCGAGTGGATAAAATGACACTGGCTGCTCTGGAGGCCACACTTTTGGATTATGTAAAAGGTGATCTTGTTCGTGATACAAATCCAGCTCTCTCTGACATCCTGGCGGAACCCGAAGAATTATTTGAAAAAGCCAGTGTGCTATGCGAGGCCATTCAAAGAATCAGTAAAGGGTATACAGCCATTGTAACGGAAGACAAAAGTACGATCGGCGGCGGTACCATGCCCGGAGTAGAGCTTGAAACGTATGGTGTGAGTGTAACACACCCAGAGCTTGCGCCATCCGCTTTTCACAAAAGTCTTCGTTTAAGTGAACCTGCAATAGCTGCCCGCATCATCCATGACCGGCTCTTTTTTGATGTGAGGACATTGAGGCAGGAAGAACTGGCGGAGGTAGTCGCAGTCCTTAAGAATTTATAAAAAACAATATGTATAACAAGCCATTACACTTTTCTTCATATATATAAAAGGAACACAAGAATCTGCAAAAAGGAGGGATTAAATCTGGGCGTTGTATTAGTTCTTCTATATGTATTACTGCCCATCGTGATTCTTGCTTTTATTATTGGTGCTATTCTGAAGAATAACGGTAAAGGAGATGAGCACATGTTTCGCCATTTATATATTTATTTAGTTTTGTTTGCTACGTTAATGATGGCGATTGGGGGCGGTATATCCATTTTCATGGCAGCAGCAGACCTGGCCAGTCCGCCAGCCTATTACCAGAACTATAATGAGTTTGTTGATTTAAAGAAAAGTGAAAATGGTAAGAATTCAATGGAGTATACGGAAGAAGAACTGAGAAAACAGTTTGAGGCTTCTGTAAAGGACCATAAGGACCGGGTAAAAGATGAGGCGAAGAACCAATTGATAAAAAGCCTGGGATTCATTATTATTCCACTTCCGATATTCCTGTATTTTAACAAGCTCAGGAGCAGAGGAGAGCCTCAATGACTTAAGAGCTAATTAATTAGGAAAGATATGCTGCCTTACCCTTTGGAGGCAGCTATCTTTTTTAGATCCGTAAGTTATCATCAGGCTCTTCCAACCAGGGATATAAATCGTTCATTCGTTATCATAGGCGCAAGCTTTTAAGCACCCTTTAAATGATGGACAGGCAGCACAAATTCTTAATGGTTCAGGTATAATAAAACATACTGAATGACTAAAGGAGAGGGATTTATTTGATTTCATTTCTTGTAGCAATGGATAAGAACCGTGTAATTGGAAAAGATAATGGCCTGCCATGGCATCTTCCCGCTGATTTAAAGTATTTCAAGCAAGTAACGATGGGACATCCAATCATCATGGGAAGGAAAACGTATGAATCAATTGGCCGGCCGCTTCCTGGCAGAGAAAATATTATTCTAACTAGAAACCAGGAATACAAGGCTGAAGGCTGTACAATCATACATACCATTGAAGAGCTGATTGAATTAGAGGAAAACCGTAAAGTCGAGTGTTTTGTTATAGGCGGGGCAGAGATTTTTAACCTGTCGTTTTCTATCGCAGATCGTATATATATAACGGAGATTGACGAGGTATTTGAAGGTGATACCCATTTTCCTGAAATCAATATGAAAGAGTGGGAGCTGGTTTCTAAAGAAAAAGGGCCAAAAGACGATAAGAATCCGTATGATTATTATTTCTGTGTGTATGACCGAGTAAGATAACAGCTGCCGTGTATTTCGGCAGCTTTCCTTTTGTAAAGGCCGCGGAACGTGAGTGCCTGCCAGCTGAACTTACAGGCAAATAAAACCTTTTAAAAAGCAGGAGTCTCGCACCTTACGTTCCAATCAACCTGTTTAACAATAGGATAGGTTCACCGAACTATTAAAAAACAACAATCTTTTAGAAAAGAGCCTATTATAAAGAACCGTTAGATATACGATTGGTAATGTTGTTATAAAAGCTTAAATCAGATTGTGCCGAAATGAGGATAGACAATGGAATTAACTCTGTATAGAGAACTCAATTACACCAATAAAGAGCTGATCAACAAGAAAATGTATGAATTTAATGCCCAATACTTCCGAGATGAGCTAAAGGGTAGACACCAAGAGGTTCATGTATTCGTAAAAGATGAAGATGGCCGGGTATGGGGCGGATTACTAAGTGAGATCCGCTGGAATTGGATGGAAGTTCATTATTTATTTATTGAAGAAGAAATTCGTCATGAAGGGTATGGAAGAAAACTTCTTGCGGAGGCAGAAAAAATAGCTGTCCAGGAAAAATGTGATTTCATTAAACTGGATACGCTAAGCTTTCAGGCTTTGGGCTTCTACCAGAAACAAGGATATAACGTTTTTGGGACCATTGAAAATGCAGGGGGAGAATATTCCCATTATTATCTTAAGAAAGATCTTAACCCGTGAATTATACTCTCATCCTTATTAACCAATTCATTAATTTGTCTATAAAGGATACATAAATATCCAGATTCGCGAAAAGCTATGATAAGAGCTTAAAAAATAGGAGGGATAATCATGGCTATTAATATTCGGAACGCAGTCCTTCAAAATGTAATAGGGGACTCCAGGGAGGATTTAGAAGATACTATTGTCGACGCTGTACAAAGTGGTGAAGAATTAATGCTGCCTGGTCTTGGAGTATTGTTTGAAGTCATTTGGCAAAATGCTTCTGAAGCAAACAAAAAAGAAATGCTTCAAAGATTAGCAGGCGGATTGACAAGATAACCTATTAACTGTTTTCAAAGGCAGGCTGTTTTCGTAAACTTTGTTGCTATTGAACAAGTGGTTGATTTCCTCTCCAGGATGCTCGCGGACCTTAGGGGCGGGCGGTAAGCCTCCTCGTCTTCGCCTGCGGGGTCTCACCTGATCGAAAAGCGGAGGACGGTGCTTTTCAAGAAAAGATCCATCCAAAAGCTGAATGATGATCTTTTTTAATTAGAGGCAAAACGCTAAAAGAAAAGCAGACACCTGATAAAGAAGACTTGCTGATTGGCAAGCGATAGCGAAGACAGAAGCTTAGTCGCCCTTACCACGCTCGTGACACCACGTCCTGTGGCCCCGCCTGGCTCGCACATCCTTGTGCGTCGTGCGTTAGCCCGGCATAAGACTAGCGGCAGTAAAAGGCCGATTTTGCCTTTTAATGGCGATTGGCTAGACCCGCGGTGTCAGTCCGGAGCTGGGCAAACCGAAAAGCGGAAAGCGGTGCCTTCCCCAATAACATTGCTTAAGGAAGCTCATGATTAGCTATCTTTTATCACAAAAAACTCTCAGGGAAGGCAGAGACCTGAAAAGCATAAGACGAGCTGGCCGTGAGGAGCGGTTTTCTTCTCATGGACTGATTGGCTTATGACTCGAGGGTCTCAGCTTGTAGCTGGATCAAGGAGTCTCACACCTTACGCTCCAATCAACCTGATTAACAATAAGGTGATGTAACAAAACTCATTAAAAAACAACAATCTTTTAGAAAAGAGCCTAAAGGCATCAAGGCGTTGGAGGTGAGGTACATGAGGAGAAGTAATGATGAGCTATTAAAGAAAGCCCGGGATATGGACAGGAATGTAGAAGTTGAATCCGGTAATGAGCGTACAGGTGATGAACGGTCCAGAGATACGAAAACAATGGACCCGGCCGGACTCAGCGGAGCGGATACACAGGGGGGCTGACCGGGTAAAAAAACACTCCAGGTAAATAATCTTCGTCAAAGCAGTTCTTTTCTTAGAGCTGCTTTTTTTACTTCGTTGCAAAAGGAATTAAATCATTTTTTTCTAGGGTGTCTTTATGTTATAGTTAACGCGGATGGATAGAATCAATGAAATTTGGATGCTGCATACGGAGGATGGGCCATGAGTGAACTGGTTATGGGGATATTGGAGGAGATTTTAACCGCCGCTGAATTATTATTCGTGCTATGCTTTCCCTATTTCATTTATTTTTATATTCATAGAAAAGATTTGCAGGATGAATTAAGAAATCGAGAATAGGAAAGAACAACCATAGATATACCCGGGTTTCTGGCTTATGAGATCATAAGCCAGAAACCCGGGTCCTTCAGCCCTTTTCAGTCTGGGTTAGGTCGTTTTTATAAGAAAGATAATAAGCCATTGATACAAATACACTGCCCCCAATGGCATTACCGATGAATACCGGGATGAAATTATGAATGAATTCAGCCCAGGTAGCATGCCCTTCAAAAATGGCCGCAGGTATGATAAACATATTCGCCACCACGTGCTGAAAACCAATCGCTACAAACCCCATAATAGGAAACCAGATTCCGAGGATTTTTCCGCTCATATCCTCTGCGCCGTATGCAAGCCACACAGCTAAACCAACCAGCCAGTTGCAACCGATCGCTGAGACCATGCTTCCCACAAAGTCATCATGGATCTTATGATCTGCTATGGAAACTGTTTTCGCCAGAAAAGCACCTTCAGCTGTCAGACCTACAACATGTCCAAAAAAATAAGCGACGAATACAGCACCGATAAAATTAGCAATCGTAATAATTGTCCAATTTTTTACCAGACTGCCCAAGCTGATTCGTTTCACAAAGTAGGCAAAGGGGACAGCCATCATATTCCCAGTTAAAAGTTCTCCCCCAGCAAGAATTATTAGTATAAGGCCTAACGGGAATACGGCTGCGCCTAAAAATCCTCCAAACGTACCCCAATCCTTGGGAAGATCTGCAGATACTCTAATATCCAGCAAGAAACCTAACGAAATGAACGCCCCTCCCAGAAATCCCAAAACCAGCATGCTTTTTAAATTCAGAGCAGCCTTTGTCACACCTGCACTAATCGCAATCTCCGCTATTTTCCTTGGTGGATGATACGCCATTTTCCAACCTCCTATTCAACCTTACTATTTCCCATTGAAGGTATTTCTATAAACATTTTCTTGGCTGAAAATAGGGGGTGTTTAACCTTTACACCAATGTTAAAAGGCATCATCCCGATTTGGCTCTGAGAGATAAAAAAAGCAGGATGGAAGTTGAGCAAAAGATATCAAGAAAATTCGACACTTTTTTAGTAAAGGCTATGTTAAAGTAGAATGTTGATTTTTTGCACTATGTTGATTGTAACGGATATGCGAGACTCCTGCGGGATAAGCGAGTCAAGGGAGACCCCACAGGCGAAAACGCCGAGGAGGCCCCCGGACCGCCCGCGGAAAGCGAGTGCCTGAAGCGAAAATCAACAGCACGTTTAACAGACCTATAGTAAAATATGTAATGTATAGAATGAAATAGGAAAGGAGATTTAATATGTGGAGAAAGATAGAATGTACTGCGATTTATACAAAGAATATGGAGAAATCCATTTTATTTTACCAATCTCTTGGGTTAACTAAAGCATGGGATACATATCAGGATGACGAGAAGCAATATAGACTTGTAGGTATGCGGTTCCCGGAGGGAGAAACAGAATTAGTGTTAAAGAATAATCCAGCTCTTAATTTTACAGAAGTGGAAATTTTGGTGGATGATGTACTAAAAACATACGAAAGCATGAAGAGAGATACCGATGCAGAGTGGATTCGCACTCCTTGATTCGCTTGGCGGGCATGTGGCAGTCATGAAAGCACCGGACGGGAATGTATTTGTACTAATTGGGAAGTAACCAGGAGGAATCGAACCGTTTTTATAGAATTCTACTTTAATGGGATAAAAAGGAAGGAAGTGGAGAGTTGGCAGACAGACATTTGTTTTTACATGGGGGAAGTCCTCCCTTTCTTCAAGAGTCAGGAAGAACATTTTCCAAATTAGTTCCCAGAAGTGGGAAAACGGCCGTTTTATTTCTTGAAAGAGAAGGCTGGCAGGAATATATGAAGAGATACACTCAGGTGTTAGAAGCGGGTGGATTGCATGATTTCACTTATATCGCCCTTCACCGATCCCCGGAAGAAATAGCAGACTTGCTTTCTGAATGTAAAGGAGTAATTATTGGAGGAGGAGATACGGAACAGTATCATACCTATATCGTCGGGACTCCCGTCGGCACGTGCATAAGAGAGTTATATCAAAAAGGAGTTCCGATCGCTGGTTTTTCTGCCGGGGCCCTTATCAGTCCTGCACACTGTGTAATACCACCGATCGATAATGACAGGAAACTCCATCTGTTTCTTGATGGCCTTGGACTGTTGAGCGATTGTGTGATAAGTGTTCACTTTTCTAAATGGAATGAAGAAGAAAATCTGATAAATGCAGTTCATAACACACATGCAAACATTGGGTATGGCATAGATGATGAAGCATGCGCTTACTTTGAAAATGAAAAGCTGGTTTCCACAGAAGGTAACCTATTTATATATCAGCCAGCTCACAGAGAATGACTCATGAATAATAAATTATTTATTATAATTTCTATATTTCTCGTACTAACGGGCGGGTGTACGGATAAAACGGTCATCCATAAACGGGATACCGATTATTCTTCTGTTGAGCCGCACACTCTATCTGGAAAAGAAAAAAACCTGCTTCAATTAACAACCATAGAACCTAGTGAATTACTAGTTTATAATGTGCATTTAATCAAGGAACACAAGGTGAATGTAAAGGTAGATTATTATAAAAATAAAGAATTAAAGCAAACATTCATCAATATGACCAGCTCATTAAAAAAAGGAGATTCTCTTATATCTGCAGGTTTTGATAACTTACCAGGAGATCCACAAAATAAACGGATCTGGTTTGCAGCTATGGGCGGGGCAAAGGGAAGTACAGTAGAATCAATGGATATCAACAAAGGCACTGCATCATCAATTATCTCTATTAACGATAAAAAAGAACTTTTACATGACAAATATACCGTTATTGGAGTATATATTCAAAATTCCTTTGAAACCGATTTACATACAGTTACATTAGAGAATGAGCATTCATTAGATACGATATTGAAGGAAAATGAAAATGTGTACATGATCTCCTTTAGAATAAAAGGTTCTTAGGCCACCATTTTTTTACACAGAAATCTAAAACAAGGTGTATCTTTTTTCACATGGCCCCTATTAGAAAAACCTTAAAACCTTCCATAATCTTAGGTATAATAAGAAAGTATGGTGTTACAAAAAAGGGGGTAGGACGATGGTAAATCAGAGCAATTTACCAGAAACTGCAGCGTCTCATGCAAAGCCTGATAGAGGAATAGGCGATACTTTGCATGGGGTGGCAATCATTTTATAAATCGCCCAAAACTGCTGGTATCATTTCTATATTTGGCTTTGCCCTTATTTCAAATTTAAATAAGGAGCTGGCAGAAATGAGACAGATAAAAGCTAATGCCATATTACCGGATAAGCTTATTGCAGAAATTCAAAAATATATTCAAGGTGAAACGATATATATTCCTAAACCGGAAGCATCCTATAAAAAATGGGGTACTCAATCTGGGGGAAGGAAGCATATTGATGAAAGAAATGCTTCAATCAAATCAGCTTATAGAGATGGAGAAACATTTTATCAGCTTGCTGAGAAGTATTGTCTTTCCATGGAAACCATCAAGAAAATCGTTTATTCGAAATAAAATTTCGAATGCTTCAGCACTGATACTTTATTTATCAGTGCTTTTTATCTGGCGATTTTAATTCTACATTGTTTTTTACATGCTGCCCATTTGCCAATTCTATATAATAATAGCTAAACATTCGGTAAAATAGTTTTTTTTCGGAGGCATATATCATGGCTGTAACATTTATAAGGAACCATCAATATAATTTCATTAAAAAACAAGTAGATATAATAAAAGATACGTATAAAAAAGGAACAGATAAGCAAGTGATCAACGCTGTTAAGGATAGTGCTTATGCCAAAATGATCGATTTATTCCAAGATCATCCCGGTATTCCAACCCACATATTTGATTTGTCCGGACTTGCAACAGAAGCGGAGTTTGATCTCTATACAGCTGATTTAAACGCCTTTATACAACCGTTTCCCGCTGTGACTGAACAACAAATAAAAAAAATGTTCCCTAAGACGAAAAAATTAAAGATGCCGGACTTGAAAGCTATAGATTTGGAGCGTACTACTTACCTAAGCTGGTATGACATCGGAACAAATAAAAAATATATCGTATATGAGCTTAATGACCGGTTAGTGGGTATTGAATGCCGTTTTAATATTTTTAGCCGGAAAAATGTATGTTCGTTCTGTAATCGGCATGGACAGGTAGCATTTATATCGTCTGTAACCAAAGCTAAAAAGATAAATAATCCGGATTATTATAAAGCAATCGGCAACTATATCTGTTTTGACAGCACAGAATGCAATCATCAGATAACCAGCGTCAATTACCTCGACAGCTTCATTAAAGAGATCCTGCAGGAAAAATAAAACAACGGAAAACGGATTGTTGGATTTTAACTTTAAAAAAGGATATTCTAATACAATCACATTTAACTAAAAAATCAAGATATTGGATGGGAATTAACGATGATAGCAAAGACAGAAGAAGATTTTAACGGGTTGAAAGAGATTGGAAGAATCGTGTCATTGATTCGTAATGAAATGGTAGAAAAAACGGTACCCGGTGTTACGACCAAGGAACTCGATGAAATCGCCGGCCGCCTTTTCGAACAGAATGGTGCTATTTCTGCGCCTAAGGGAGAATACAATTTCCCTGGCTATACCTGTATAAGCGTCAATGAAGAAGTGGCCCACGGCATTCCAGGGAGCCGTGTGATTAAAGAGGGCGATATTGTCAATGTGGATGTTTCTGCATCAAAAAATGGTTATTTTGCTGACACAGGAATTTCGTTTGTTGTAGGAAACGGCGATCCGATTTTAACTAAGATATGCGAAACAGCTGTAGAAGCCTTTGAGGCAGGCTTAAAGAAGGCAAAACCTGGTTCAAAGAAAAGCGGTCTTGGTAAAGCAGTCATTGCGACAGCTAGAAAAAATGGACTTACAGTCATAAAGAATCTTACCGGCCACGGGATTGGACGCACTATTCACGAAGCCCCTAACCATATTTATAATTACCATGAGCCATGGGACGATGAGCTTCTTAAGGAAGGAATGGTTATCGCGTTTGAACCCTTTATTTCCACCCGTGAAGAAGAAGTATTTCAATACGAGAATGATGAATGGACATATGTGACAGAAAACAGTTTTGTAGCGCAATGTGAACATACCATCATCCTTACGAAGAATGGTCCAATTATTATCACCCAGTGATTATGATGAAGGAGCTGCTCGAGCTTTGAGCAGCTTCTTTTTTGTTTAATTTACCCGGGTAAACACATAAATTGTTAAATAGTGGTATTATAATAGGTATAACGATATAGGAAAGCGGGGATTCCATGGAAAGAAACGAACAGTACCAAAGAGCTAAACGAAGAGTGCAAAATCTAAAAGCTTTCTACTTACACTTGACTGTTTATATCTTTGTGAATATTATGCTTTTTTTTATTAACTTGACTTCAGATGCCGGAAACTGGTGGTTCTTTTATCCTCTTTGCGGCTGGGGAATCGGCTTAATTGTACATGGATTATCAACTGTAGTGTTTGGAAGATTCGGTTCTGAATGGGAAGAAAGAAAAATAAAAGAATATATGGATAAACAAAACTGATCTTATCCTGGTTCCATGATACTGATGGCAGCAGCTGCATTGCTTGCTAAAAACGTTAATCAAGTGCTGAAATCATCTGTAACAGATGCCCAAGTATCCAGCACCGCTAGATACCTTGTTCCAATCATTGCGTTAGGCTGTTTACTTTACGTTCAATGGCCGCAATATACTTGTAACCCTGCTATGAATGGGGTACAGCCTTGTTACACAGTTATTCCCGGCCTTAGTGTTCAGTTTGATGAAAATAATTTTGTCAATAAGCAGGGAGCTATTGCTGGAATTGCAGCAGGTGTAGCCGCCGTTTCTTATGTAACGATAACAGGTTCCACTGCGGGTACGATTTTCCCTTTCCTGCCGCAGGCTATCCAAGATTTCAACGTCGGGTATCATCGCCTTGATCATCAATGAAGTCGTGCTGTGTTGTAAGCTTAGGAACCAAAGCTGTTCCGGTGACAACCTCAAAAACTAAAACAGCATCTTAATTAAGAAAATAATGGAAATGGCAAGAATACAAATATGAAATTATGACTAGAAGAAAAAAAGCGGCAGCAAAATGCCGCTTTTTTTCTTTTTTTTAGGGGGAGTGGTTTTCTTATTAACTCTTTTGGATGGGAGCCGTGAAGCGGTCAGCATGAAAAAGCCTGACGCTGTGTAACTGGCTTTGGTAAAACCTAGTAATGTTTGGATAATAGGTTAAGGCGCAGTCGTGGGCCTGCCAGACCATAAGCATAAACCAGAATCACTAAGCATAACTCCCTTTAGATAAGCATACTCACAAAAGATAAGCATAGGCAAACAGCAAATAAGCATAAGTCTTCAAAACATAAGCATAAATCGTTTAAACTGAAGCATAAATCATCGAAACATAAGCATAAGCTTCCAGCTGGTGACTAAATCCGATTAAAATATAAGTAAAAGCACTAACGGGCCTATCCCAGATCTATATCCCGGCTTGCTGCCCTGATTCCACACAATAGAGGGAAAAAATATAAAAAAAGAGCTGCTGCCCCTTATTTTTAATATTTATGATTCGACCATTTTTAAACCAAAGCCAGCGTTTGAAAAAATCAATAAAACCTTCAGGCGGGGATGGCTTGTTGGTACAGTTGAGTAAGTGAACAAAAGACCGACTGTATTTGAACAGACTTGGACTGATAGATAAAGGATGAGTTCGGCCCCGGCTTTCTCATCTGAGGCAAAAACCATTCCCATACTAATAAGGACTTATTGACTGAAAAACAGAGGTGACTTATCCCTTTGCTGAGGTTACTGGACAAGCTGCCTTTTTTCCAGGCACGTAAAAACACCATACAGGCATACACCTCCATTTTTGGAGGTGTATGCCTTATGGCTCCAGCTTCCTTGTAGTCGAATTTTGAATGCTTGCGAATTCTGATCCTGTGCCGGATGAGCCTGCTTGGTTTTTTGCTGCTTCAGCTTGGTTGTCACAAGTAGCAGCTGCGTCCATTCCTGGAGTAGCATCCTGGTTCTCACGGGAAACAGCCACACAATTTGATTGTGGTTGATTTTTTTTATTCATTGATATGGTCACCTCCGTTTTTTTCGTAATTTTACGGATGTAAATACTATGACATCAAATTCAAATGGAAAAGGACCTGAAAAAAGGTCCTCCTATATTACATATCATGGTGTGCATGATGCTTTTGTCTTGAATGGTTGTGATTTTTGACCTTATGAGAACCGCTCATCGGCTCTGGCTGAGTATTATTTAGATTATCAGGTGCATTTCTTCTCGCATTTTTTTTCGTCATATATAACAGCCCCCTTACATTTAGAGTGCTTACTACACGTTCAGTTTATACGGTATGATGGCAGGCTGTTGAAGTATAAATTATTTCCTTACGCACAATCTAAGAAAGAGAATATTCGTGACGGGAGGAACAGAGATGGATAAATATCCTTATCATAAAAATAAACAGCAGGCTTTCCAGGCGGCACAGCAAGGGGTAGAACAAGCGAGGGATGAAGCCAGTGGAATCGATGATAGCCGTGCAGATTATGGATCGCAGGTCAAAGCGCTAAAAAAGGAAGTTAGTGAAGCATTTCAACAGATTGAAAATGCGTTAGAAGTGGCATCCGAGCATCAGCGGCTTCAACTTAAACAGTATCAGGACGAATTGGCTGAGATCATGAAGGAAGTAGAAGAATTGGAATAAATGTAAGAGCTAATTACAAGGTACATGTAATTAGCTCTTTTTATTTATGTCTGCTGAATTCAGATGCAATCCCTCGCTTTTTTGAAAGTGGATCAGATTTTCCACGTCGTATTTCTGTTTGGACTTCGAATAGCCATGTTTCGGGCAGGCCTCCCAAACAAGCAGGTACCAAAAGGATAGAAATAACTAGACCACGTTTAGTTACAAAAGAACCCTGTCGACAAATGTGAAAAATTAAATCGCTTTCACCAATAAATTTTGCTACAATAATGATAGGTTCCTCATTAGTATCTTTTTCAAGAAAATAGAAGTAAGGACTTTCAAGGTGTTTTCGCGCATTAATAAGTTTTTCTTATGTTATTCAATAACATACTTGTAATTTACTTATTGGAAAAAGAGGAATAATATAATAATGTGAAGTTGATTAAAATGATGGTTCGAATATTTCGACATTATTCTAGAAATCACTTATTATTAAAGAGGATGGCTTGATTCATTGGCTGTCCTATGTGCAATTAACTACTAAACTATGATTTTTTTCGAAACAAAAAGGGGTGTTTGATTAATGGCAAAGAACGATATTTTTCAATCACGCAGTTCATTTGAGGTAAATGGAAAGCGCTATAATTACTATCGTTTACATGCATTAGAGGAAGCTGGGGTTGCGAAGGTTTCTAATTTACCTTACTCCATCAAAGTATTATTGGAATCTGTCCTAAGACAGGAAGATGGATTCGTTATTAAAAAAGAGCATGTTGAAAACTTAGCAAAATGGGGAACAGACGGAGTTCAGGAAGTCGATGTTCCATTCAAGCCTACACGTGTCATTCTTCAAGATTTCACAGGTGTTCCAGTTGTCGTTGACCTTGCATCCATGAGAAAAGCAATGGCAGACCTTGGCGGAGATCCAAATAAAATCAATCCTGAAAAGACTGTAGATCTTGTTATCGACCACTCTGTTCAGGTTGATAAAGCAGGTTCCATGGATTCATTAAAATTCAATATGGACCTTGAATTCGAACGTAATGCAGAGCGTTATCAGTTCCTTAACTGGGCTCAAAAAGCATTCGATAACTACCGTGCAGTTCCGCCGGCAACTGGTATCGTCCACCAGGTTAACCTTGAGTTCTTAGCAGACGTTGTCCATGCTGCTGAAGGTGAGAATGGCGAAGTTGAATTGTATCCGGATACACTAGTGGGAACAGATTCCCACACTACAATGATAAACGGCCTTGGCGTATTGGGCTGGGGTGTAGGCGGAATTGAAGCTGAAGCAGGAATGCTTGGCCAGCCTTCATACTTCCCGGTTCCAGAAGTAGTCGGTGTTCGTTTCATCAATGAACTTCCTAACGGAGCAACTGCGACTGACCTTGCACTAAAAGTAACGCAGGAACTTCGTAAAAAAGGCGTAGTCGGCAAATTTGTCGAGTTCTTCGGCCCTGGGGTTTCTTCACTTCCTCTTGCAGACCGTGCGACTGTTGCTAACATGGCTCCTGAATATGGCGCAACTTGCGGATTTTTCCCGGTAGATGAAGAAGCGATTGCATACCTTCACCTGACAGGCCGCGATGCGGACCACATCAAAGTAGTTGAAGAATACTGTAAAGCGAATGGCTTATGGCTGACTCCAGATAACGAGCCTGTCTATACAGATGTTGTGGAAATTGACCTTGCGTTAATCGAAGCGAACCTTTCTGGTCCTAAGCGTCCTCAGGATTTGATCCCTCTTTCTGACATGCAGTCTTCCTTCAGAAAGGCAGTTGCGGCTCCTGCAGGCAACCAAGGCTTCGGACTTGAAGCAGCTGATCTTGACAGAGAAATCACGTTCAGCCTGAATAAAGAAGAAGTAACGATGAAAACTGGTGCTGTTGCCATTGCGTCGATTACAAGCTGTACAAATACTTCAAATCCATATGTACTTGTAGCTGCTGGTCTTCTTGCTAAAAAGGCAATTGAAAAAGGTCTTGAAGTTCCTAAATTTGTGAAAACATCTTTAGCACCTGGATCAAAAGTAGTAACAGGCTACCTTCGCGATTCCGGTCTTCAGCCTTACCTTGATAAATTAGGCTTTAACATTGTCGGTTACGGATGTACAACGTGTATCGGCAACTCTGGTCCGCTAGAAATGGATGTTGAAAAAGCCGTAGCTGATTCGGATCTTCTTGTGACTTCTGTTCTTTCCGGGAACCGTAACTTTGAAGGGCGTATCCACCCGCTTGTAAAAGGTAACTACCTGGCTTCACCGCCATTAGTAGTGGCTTATGCGCTTGCCGGCAATGTTAACGTCGATCTTCAAAAGGATGTAATCGGTAAGGATCAGGTTGGCAACGATGTATTCCTAAAAGATATCTGGCCAACAAAAGAAGAAATCAGTGAAGTTGTGAGCAAAACCGTTACTCCTGAACTATTCCGTAAAGAATACGAGAATGTGTTCAGAGACAACGAGCGCTGGAATGCAATCCAAACAAACGACGATTCTCTATATGCATTCGATGAGCAATCAACATATATTCAAAATCCTCCATTCTTTGAAGGTCTTTCTGCGGATCCGGAAGATGTTAAGCCTTTAAACGATTTGAAGGTAGTTGCTAAATTCGGCGATTCCGTTACAACTGACCATATTTCACCTGCTGGAGCGATTGGTAAAGACACACCTGCCGGACTTTACCTGCGTGCAAATGGAGTAAGTCCGCGCGACTTTAACTCTTATGGCTCACGCCGCGGTAACCACGAAGTCATGATGCGCGGTACTTTCGCTAATATCCGTATCAAAAACCAAGTGGCACCTGGAACAGAAGGCGGATACACTACTTACTGGCCGACTGGTGATGTTATGAGCATCTATGATGCATGTATGAAATACCAGCAAGACGGAACAGGTTTAATTGTTCTGGCTGGTAAAGATTACGGAATGGGATCTTCACGTGACTGGGCTGCAAAAGGTACGAACCTTCTTGGAATCAAGACTGTTCTTGCTGAAAGCTTTGAGCGTATTCACCGTTCAAACCTTGTGTTAATGGGTGTTCTTCCTCTTCAATTCAAAGCAGGCGAAAATGCTGAAACACATGGCTTGACTGGTAAAGAAACAATCAATGTTCAATTAGATCAAAATGTAAGACCTCGTGACCTCCTAAAAGTTACAGCAACTGATGAAGCTGGTAACACGAAGGAATTTGAAGTCCTTGTACGTTTTGACAGTGAAGTAGAAATTGAGTACTACCGTCATGGCGGTATCCTTCAAATGGTACTCCGTCAAAAACTTCAAGAAACTGCAAAAACAGAAGCATAAGATCTATAGAAAAAGGCCTCCTTCGTCGAGGCCTTTTTTTATGGAAATATTATTTCCTTCATAAATAAAATAAATTATTATAGATATAAGGTATCATTGTCTATACTGGTAATATCCAATGTAAGGAGGAACATCATGATCAAAAAGGTCCTTTCGGCTATAGTCTTGCTTTTAATGATATCTGTAGCGATTGTTCATGCAATGGACAATAAAAAGGAAGAAGCAGCTTCAGCTCCCGGTCTGGAAACGGGAAACAAAGCCCCTGGCTTTAAGTTAACAACAATCGATGGCAAGAGCGTCAAGCTTTCTGACTATCGCGGCAAAAAAATTATGCTGAATTTCTGGGCAACATGGTGCCCGCCTTGTAAAAAAGAAATTCCTGAAATGGAAGAGTACTCCAAACAAATGGGGAAAGACCAGATAATACTAGCAGTAAACATGGATCCGCAAGCAGATGTTAAGGGATTTGCGGCCAAAATGGGGATGACATTCCCGATATTACTGGACACTGATAATGAGGTGAACACAACCTACAAAATCATCTCAATCCCAACTACATATTTTATTGACAGCAAAGGTATAATCAGCAGTAAAATCCTTGGAGCCATGACCAAGAAGGACATGGCCGACAATATGAATAAGATGAAATAGGTACAGCCAGGCAGGTTCACACTGCCTGGCTTTTTATTAAAACTCTGTTAAACATGGCTGTTGATTGCAGCTAGCAGGCACTCGCTTTCCGCGGGGCGGTCCGGGAGCCTCCTCGGCGGTGAAGCCTGTGGGGTCTCCCTTGCCCCGCTTTTCCCGCAGGAGTCTCGGATATCCGTTCCAATCAACATCGTGCAAAAAACAACAATGACCTTTAACATAGCCTTTATTAAAAGGCTGTGTTAAACGATACTGTTGATTTTTTAGAAAAAGAAAAAGGACCTATGAGGTCCTTCTGTTATTCCCTTCTTCAACTAAAGTACCCGTTGCTTTAAGGACATTTCTTCACAAATAGAAGACACTAATAATGCTCTCTTTATATTTCAGGCTCTTTTAAATGAATGTAGTAATTATCAGCTCTTGTATAAATCAATGGTTAGTAGAAAACTGAAAATACTCATACTTGGTTATTTCTTGAAATATAATGTGATTCTTTAAAATTAGCTTGTAAATTATATGACTGATTGAAGTTGTATTTTAAACCACCACGAGACTTTCTAATCCATAAAACAATTAGTGTGATAACGATGAAACGAAAAGCTATCCCTACAATTCCACCTTCTGGACCATATAATCCACCAGAAAGCCAGGAGTCATCTAAAAGTTTTAATTTTAAAATTCCTTCTACTTTAAATCCACTAAGAGGGAAACCTAAAATTGGTGCTTGTACATAATTCCAAGCGAAATGTAGTGCCCAAGGAAGCCAAATTTTCCGTGTATAGATAAAAGCCAGTCCATACATAACCCCGCCTAACCCATTGCTGAAGGCGGATAATACGGTGGCGTGGTCATTATTTAAATGAACATAGCCAAAGTAAATGGATGTAATTAGTATTGCGAACCAAGGTTTTCTGAATACCTTTACGAGAATGAATAATAAGATACACCTGAACACTAATTCTTCATAGCCAGATGATAGTAATGTCAGTCCTGTATAATAAGCAAAGGTACTTGGATGAAAGCCGACATTTGTTATCTCTACTAATCCCAAAATTATACTTGCTACAAATATACCCATCATAGCAAAACTAGTGATTCCTATACCAGCCAAAATATCATTCCTTGCATAAATATCAGGGGTAATGGGTCCAAAGAGTGCTTTCCACTTACTCACTTTAGTCATATTTTTCTCCTTTAGTGTAATACTTTTATCCTAGTTTATTATACAACGAAACCCTTACAAATTAGTTTATATTTGGTAAAAAAACCTAATTCTCACATTTCACAAAAATAATTAAGCTCTTATTAAACAAACCTGCCACGTTAGTTGAACAAGAAAATCAACAGTATCCTTTAACAGAGCCTATTAAAAAAATAATGGGAACCCCATGCCTCTATTACAAAGTCCATCGTAATACAATGCCATTTTACTCTCCTCAACCCCCAGCGATTATAGCTCATATAACTGTTTTTACGGTTAGACAAACGGCATTTTTTATCTTTACCACACCATATAAGAATTAATTTTGATTTTTGTCATAATTTTAAGTTTATTTTAAGTGTATTTGGCCACAATGATACTAAATGAAAAGAAAAGGTGAAAATGATGAAGAAAAGAAGAAAGTTATCTTTTGAAGAATTGGTGAAGGAAAATAAACGTGAACTGTTAAAGGACGATAAAGCAATGGAACGTATTGAACAGCGTTTGGAAAGCCGCCATTTGGAAAAGGCAGAATAACCAGTTTTTATCTCTTATGAAAAGATCCCTCCACTGGGAAACTAATGTCACAGAGGAGGGATTTTTTAATGAGTAATCCAAAAAGGGATTCTAAACACTTCGTTCCGAGCCACCTTGGCACACAGCCTCGTGGATTCAGCGGCAACAATGGCAAAAAAATGCAGGATAAGTCTGGTAAGCATGCCCAAGTGATCCAGACAAAAGGTGAATGATACTAAAGATTTGTTTTGTAAGTGATTTTTTCCGACCAGGAATAGGTCTAAAAGATGTTAACATAATGTATTTATGATGAAATAAATACAGCAACTGTCTCACACTGCATCTCAAACCTGAATACCAGGGGGTACTTTCATGGATGAAACAAAGATTAAACCGGATGACCGCAGTGATAATGTAGAAAAACTTCAGGAAATGATTCAGAATACGATTGTAAGAATAGAGAGAGCTGAGGCAAGTATGGCTTTTTCTAATGAAGAAGAGCAGCAGAATATTATAGAAAAGAATAAAAAACGTGAAAATTCAATTGAATCGATGAGAACAGAAGTTAAAGAAGAAGCTGCGGCCAGGAAGAACGGTTATAGCTGAGGTATTATCCGCGAATTACTGCAAAAAATGTGCTAAGATAAAGGGTAGCTCCCTATATGGGAGTTACCTTATTTTCGTGCTGTTTTTAACGGTCACGAGAAGTAATTTGGTTGGAAGAAGTGACATAACATGATGAATGAAAATGATGAACAGAATATAGAAAAATTGGTTAAAGAACTCACGCTGGAAGCTGACGAAAAAGGGTATGTTGAGAATTATTCGCTCATTTTCGGCCTGCTCGCAAAGCTGGAAAATTCAGCAGGAGAAACGGATAAAAATAAGTCATTCCTGATTAGTGAGCTTTACGGCATTTTAGCCATGACAAGAAAAAAACTGATAGGCGAGGACAAGCTTTTTAAAGCGTGGATTCATGCGGCTGTCCAGTATAATAAAAAAAATTCCAGGGCAAACCGGCTTTTAGCTGAATCTAAATGGAAGCAGTATAGCGATATTTTTGAAGGTTATTCCTTTCCGCATATAAGAGAAACCGATAACCGAACCACAAAAAAGAAGATCGCTGATCAATATATCGAAACCTGCCGAAAAATACTGGACACTGCAGTCGAGACAGCTGAAGACCTGCGTGAAGCGCAAAGCCATATGGCAAAAAATCCTCATACTGAGTTATCCAGAAAATATAATGACTTACTTGATGCTGTAACGGCTATAGAAGAAGCGGTAACCGGGCTATTGCATTCAGCTGTTGATTATGAGGCTTCCATTACAGGTGTTTTCCATACTGCTGTTCATTTTAACTATGTGAAAATACATGTAGAGAAATTCGGGGAGCTTATAGCCGAATGGCGGTCCTTCTTCAAGGAAGATGAGTTAGAAGAACCTCGGGATAGCTCTATGCATGCTTTGAATGAATTAGTAGGGCTGAAGGAAGTTAAGAATCGGATCAATGATTATTACAAGTATCTGCAATATCAAAGGAAAAGAAATGAATTGGGCTTCATTTCCAAAGATGAAATGAGTCTTAATATGGTGCTTACGGGGAATCCCGGTACCGGGAAAACTACGCTTGCAAGATTGTTTGCAAAGATATTTAATGAGCTCGGTGTTCTCCCAAGGGAAGAGGTAATTGAAGTAGACCGTTCCCAGCTGGTGGGAGCATATGTCGGGCAGACTGAAGAAAATGTAAGACAGGTTGTTGAAAAAGCTCTTGGAGGAGTACTGTTCATTGATGAGGCATATGCACTGAGAAGAGCGGATTCCTCGGGAAGTGACTTTGGCCAGACTGCTATTGATACGCTGGTTTCCTTAATGACGAGCAGTGAATATTCAGGGAAGTTCTCTGTTATCCTTGCAGGGTATCCGGAGGAAATGCGCCAATTTTTACATACTAATCCTGGTCTAAGAAGCCGGTTTCCAACTTCTAACTTATTTGACCTGCCAGATTACTCTCTGTCTGAATTATTACAGATTGCGCATCAAACCGCAGCTGACAACGATTACGTGATAACAGCTGATGCAGAAACAGAGCTTGGTAAACGAATTGAACGGGAAAAAGTAGATGAAACCTTCGGTAATGCAAGAACTGTACGATCTCTGGTCATGGAAGCTATCTTTAAGAAAGGTTCAAGACTGGAACGATCGGATAGTCAGAATCTGCTTCAATTTGCCTCACTAAGTAAAGAAGATTTTGCTGCAGACGATACTGCCCAAAGTTCTGATCCAAAAAGCGGATTGGAACAACTGATTGGCCTTGGAGCAATAAAAGACGAAATCCAGACAATAGAATCCTTCGTAAAACTGCAGCAGCTCCGCAGAGAAAGAGGTCTTCCAGTAGTACCTGTGCAGCTGCATGCGGTATTTACCGGAAATCCAGGTACAGGAAAAACCACTGTCGCAAAACTGTATTCAGAAATTTTAAGGGACTGCGGTATGCTAAAGCGCGGTCACTTGATTGCTGCAAGCAGAGCTGATTTTGTTGCAGGTTATGTTGGGCAGACAGCTATTAAAACAAAGAAGAAAATCAGGGAAGCTCTTGGAGGATTACTTTTCATTGATGAAGCGTATTCCCTGTTAAGCGGGTCAGAAGGGGATTTTGGCAAAGAGGTTATAGATACACTGGTAGATGAAATGACCAAGCATAATGAAAACCTTGTTGTAGTACTGGCAGGTTACCCGAATGAAATGAATCAGCTCTTGAACATGAATCCCGGACTCCGATCCAGATTTAAAAAGTTTATTCACTTCCCTGACTACTCCCCTTCGGAACTTATGGAGATCATTACGGTGTATGCTGAATCGTTCCAATATGAATTGTCACAGGATGTCAGAGATTACTTAGTAAACTATCTCGGTACCCATACCGTTCATGGAAATGCAAGATTTGCGACCAACTTAATAGATGAAGTGATTCAAATCCAGGCATACCGCGTGATGTCTGAGGATGAACAAGTCCACATGAATCCAGATTTGTTAAAGCTGCAAAAAGAAGACTTTTTAAAAACCTTTGAGAAAAGAGAAAGAGGCGAAGGGTAATGTTAGTATCAGAAACACAAGTAGACGTACGCTATGGGGAAACCGATCAGATGGGAGTTGTGTACCATGCGAATTATATCGTGTGGATGGAGCTCGGACGGACACAGCTGATTGAAGAGCTTGGCTTTAAATATGCAGATATGGAGGAGGCTGGCATTCTTTCACCGGTGACAGACATCCAGGCATCTTATAAAAAACCCGTTCGTTATCCTGAAACGGCAACTGTGAAAACATGGATTGAGAAATATGATGGAATCCGCGTAACCTATGGCTATGAAGTATACAATGCTGCAGGGGAGCTTTCTTTAACCGGATTCTCTTCACATGTTTGTGTGAAAGCCGAGAACTTTAGGCCTATCTCCATTAGGAAGAAGTTTCCTGACTGGCATGAAGCCTATGAAAAAAACAAAAAAAACGAAGCTTAGGCAAGGTCAGAGAGTTTCTTTAATGAGACTCTCTTTCTTTTACAACATGAGGAGGAAATGTATGGCTTTTGGAATTAAGAGAAGAGATATAGAAAATTGGAAGCGCAAAATAGATCGTGGAGAAATTGCCTTCCTTACTCATTACTGGCTGGATGACCGGTTTCCAGGATGTAAAACGGTGACCAAAGCTGGCTGCAGCGATTTAGACAAGCTGGCCGAATGGGGAGCCAAATATGGCCTTCAAAGGGAGTGGATTCATATTAGGAAAGATGGATATCCTCATTTTGATCTATTGGGGGAGCGGCAGGCAGCCATTTTACAGGCTGAAGGAATTCACGAACCATTATTGAATAAAAATTAATCCATACAGCCATCTCTTTGGATAAAAGAGATGGTTTTTTTCTTGTGAATAAATCTATATAGTTATACGATATACCTGTGGATAAAACCATCTTAAGCATATATCGTAATCCGATATAGTTGTGGATAGGAGGGCGAAATGAGAAAATCAGAGCTGCTAAAAGGAATAACGGAAATGGTGATACTTACTTTTTTATCTGTAGAGGATATGTACGGCTATGAATTAACAGAAAAAATAGAGAAAGAGAGTGAAGGATATCTTAAAATGAAAGAAGGGACTCTTTATCCTGCTTTAAAGAAATTAGAAGCCAAAGGAATGATTGAAAGCTACTGGGAGGAGTCAAGGGAAGGTCCCCGAAGAAAGTATTACTCTCTCACTGATGAAGGTATTCAAGAACTAAACAATCAGAAGAAAGAATGGAGCTATTTCCAAAGCGTGTTGATCAAGCTGATGTTCTACAGCGGCTAAAACAAGCGTATTCGTGCACCGTTTTAGAAGTGCGCGTTTTTTCTGAAAAACAGCAAAAACCTGCAAGCGTCCACAGTGGACTTATTCGTGTATAAAACAGCAAAAAGACGAACTTGGTGCTCGGGCTCCTCTTTTTGCTGTTTTTATCAGTTTTCAATATAGGAATTAATTATTATAACAACTCAGGAACCTCATGAATTTCTTCAGCTGCTTTATCCATTTTTCCCCAGCGAAAAACCTGCAAAAAGTCTGCCTCCATATGGTTCCAAACTTTTGTCAGTAAGGGATATGATCCCACTCTTTTTACCAGTTCGATAGTATTCTTCAAAAGCTGCAAAAAATCTGCTGGCAAGTTCTCTATCAAAGTTCCGAAGAGCTTTATAAATCCATTTGGAACTTCCGGACCATTGTCCATTGATGCGCAAGATAAATTCATGCAGCAATTCTGAGAGGGAGCCTGCGATGAAAATCTCTTCTTCACGACTCTTTGCACCAATAAAATCAAGCAGAACATCGGTTAACATATACCGCTTAATTTCAATCGTTTGAGAATCCCAAAGCTTGGGTCCTTGCGCCAGCAGCGTTTGGGCTTCTTCTTTGATTTTCGGAATGGATGGGCTGTTCTTTATGATCACTCCTTCTGCAACCATTTTTGGCAGTGATGGCCGTCCGCGGTCACAATCGCTGGAAAAATACTTTTTATAGGAAGAACTTGTATGTACAAATGCTTCTACCATCCATCCTTCCTCATAAAAGGACTCTCTATATTCCTTGTGAAGAGATGGCATATAAATAAATAAATCCAGGTCAGAAGTTGACGTTGTTTCGCCACGTACAACGCTTCCCGCAAGAAGGGCAGCCTCACAGCGGGGAAAGTGGGAATTTACGAAAGAGGCAGCTGCAAGTATAGGATCACTTCTCATGCGCTCAGGTCCTTTCTGCAAAAAAAAATTCAGGCGATGTACACCGCCTGAATATATTATAGTAGAATAAGGGTTAATTGCCATATGATATTTCTGGCTCTTCAAACTTCTCATTAAAGTTAATAACTAAATCTTTATTATCAAAGTACCATAAGTCACTTTCTTCTACAAAAAATGTAATACCATTTTTTACGGCAGAAACACCTAGATTAACAGGTCCTTCAAGGCTGATTCCAAGAGAAAATCCGCTTTGGACGGTGCTGCATCCACCATAACGTGCCAAAAAGCGGACAAAATCTCCTTCTTTCAATTCCATTTCTTCGCTGTACCATTTTGCGGCTTCATCGCTGATCTTAATTTGCACAATAAAAAACTCCTTCCAGAAAATCCTTAAATCTTAGTATAGTGTATACAGAGAGAAATATCGAATACACCGACTTGGGGAGGTTCTTATTTTGAAACTGATCTATACCATCTGTTTTATCAGAAGGCTGAAACATCATGAACAGGAAGTACTGATGTTGTTCCGTTCAAAAGCTCCGAATCAGTATAAATGGAATGGTGTCGGCGGTAAAATTGAGCCGCACGAAAGTCCTTATTCTTCCATTGAAAGGGAAATTTATGAGGAGACAGGACTGCGTCCAGTAAACCTGAGGTTTGGAGGCATTGTCACCTGGAACCATACAGGAGGGATGTACCTGTTTACAGCTGATGACCCAGGAGGGAGTTTGGTGGAATCAGAGGAAGGTTCTTTGGAGTGGAAACCTATAAACTTGCTGAAACATTCTGATGATGTGGTACCAAATATTACGTTTTTTATCGATCGTTTATTGGCCGGGCATCCTCCTTGTGAATATTCTTGCACATATGATAAGGAAGGGAAGCTGCTGGAGGTACAGGAAAGAGCGTTGCCTAATCCGGTAATTACGAGTGTATTTCAGCTGCCGTATACTCAGACATAAGCACCTAAAACTTGTATATTCACTGAAGAGAATTAAACAGAAAAATAGCTGAAGCAGCATATTACACTGCTTCAGCTATTTTGCCCATTGCGACATATGTGCCATGGTTTCTGTATAAGATT
The DNA here is from genome assembly GCF_002863585.1 of Peribacillus deserti. Lineage (GTDB taxonomy): Bacteria > Bacillota > Bacilli > Bacillales > DSM-1321 > Paraperibacillus > Paraperibacillus deserti_A. Next base: position 27,452 of record NZ_PGUY01000042.1, read on the forward strand.
CCGGCTTTTTCACCAGCCCCATTTTATCGGCCTGAGCCAGTGGAAGAACACGGAAGTTTTCTCTATCTTCACTGGTTACATAAGTGGGGATAAAGCTGAAGCTGTCAATCGCAACCTGTTTTGTCTTGTTACTCACTTTTTTAGTCACTTTAACTATTAAGATGCCGCCGATATCTTTATAGTCTCTAATCTGTCCTGATAAAAAATTTCCTAGAGAATAGATGACAAGGGCCTGCTTTCCATTAGTCTTAATCCATTGAATGGGCTGCAGGACATGAGGATGGTGCCCAATGATGACATCGGCTCCTGCGCCGGCCATCATGTGTGCCCATTCTTTTTGTTCAGGTGAAGGCAGGCGTTCGTATTCGTTTCCCCAATGGGTGCTTACGACCACGACATCGGCATATTTCTCTGCATTTTTTATATCTTGTATAACGGTATTAATGTTAAACATATTTACCATATATGGCTTGTCTTCAGGAAGGACATTTCCGTTTAAGCCATATGTATAAGCGAGGAAAGCAAAAGAAATCCCGTTCCGGGTAAGAATCCGGAGTGTATCGCTGTCTTCAAGATCCTTATATGCGCCGGTATATGGAAGTTTCAGTTTATTGTAGTAGCTGATGGCACTCAGCAGGGCTTTTTCTCCGTGATCCATAGAATGGTTATTTGCTATAGTTACCATGTCCACCCCGGCCTCTTTTAAGGTATCTCCAACTTCATAGGGACTATTAAAGGAAGGATATGAGGAAAGTCCTATTTGTTTTCCTCCAATCATAGATTCCTGATTTGCCACCAGCAGATCCGGATTTTTCAAATAAGGCATGACAGGCTTAAACATTTTATCAAAATCATAGGTTCCATGGTTATATGCATCCTTATACACCGCATCATGGATTAGAACATCCCCAATAGCACCAAGGGTTGCGCTTGTTTGATAAGTTTTTGATTCCAATGAGCTGCCACGGGTGTTGAGGTTCGCAATGTGTCCATTGCTGAAAGCCGGCCTGCTGCTTTTCTTGTCCATATATATAAATGAAGAAGTGATCACCGCAATAAGGAATATACATACTATAGAACCTGTTATATAGATTTTTCTCATCCAGGACTCCTATTTTTAGATTCATTTATATAATAATATATGGAAACGAGTCAGGATTATAGCTTTTTTTAAAAGGCTGTTTTCGAAAACTTTGTTGTTATTGAACAAAGGGTTGAGTGGAACGTGAGGATGCTCGCTTTCCGCGGGGGCGGACGCCCGAGCCTCCTCGGCTTCGCCTGTGTGGTCTCACCTGATTGGCTTATGACTCGAGGGTCTAAAGCCTTGGAGCCGGACAATATCCGCTGCTCCCGCAGGAGTCTCGCACCTTACGTTCCAATCAACCTGTTTAACAATAGGGCAGGTTCAGAGAACTATTAAAAAACAACAATCTTTTGGGAAAGAGCCTTTTTAAAAAGATGAAGGTAATTTTGCTTTTTAATTCGTTGTGGAAATGACGGATCCCAGCTATCTTTTGTTCGAGAAGGGAGTGGAATGATGACTAGACTTTCTGCCGGTTTTTGGGTATCACTTCTTTGCTTCATAGCCTTTCAATGGTCGGCATTGCCTGTTCTGGCTTATATTACGGATCGGGCGGAGCATGTAGTCACGGGGGCTTTGTTCATAGCAGGAGTCCTATATCCCATATATTTTATTGGCACTCTCGTTTATTTACATAAAATCAAGAAGGCAGCATATGAGGACTTGATGGCAGCAGCCTTATTTCTTCTGATCCCTCTATTTTTGTATTTTCCTATTTTTGAATTACTGTGAGAATCAGTGTTGGAATGCAGATCATATTAAAAAACAGATAGAAATTAATCTATCTGTTTTTTTGACAGCCATTTTATTTTGGGCTCTGTTCCGTTTTTTATCCTGACGAGATTTGCTCTGTGTCTGTAGACAATAAAAATCGTCAGTACCGAAATAACGATAATGAGCGGTACATCTCGGATGATGATGGTATAAATCAAGGCAAACACAGCCGTTAAAATGGATGAGAGCGAGACGTACTTTGTTATGTATAAGCATATAAAAAAGACCAGCAGAACCATTATAAACATTAGGGGAACATAGCCAAGAACCAATCCTCCTGAAGTGGCGACAGCTTTTCCTCCTTTAAATCCTGCAAACACAGGGTACATATGTCCTAAAACAGCAAATACTCCTGCCAGCAGAGGGTGAATATCGACACCCAGCATGACAGGGAGAACCGTAGCGAGCGTACCTTTCAGAATATCCATCATGGTCACAATCATCCCTGCTTTTTTACCCAGGGTGCGGAATGTATTAGTTCCACCGAGGTTTCCGCTGCCGTGCTCACGTATATCCGTTTTATAGAAGACTTTCCCAATAATGAGCCCAGAAGGAATAGAGCCGATCAGGTAAGCCAGTATTAAAACAACTATTGTCATATCTTCTAGCCCTTTCTAGCATAATGTTTTATTATTTTACCATGAGTTTGCTAAAAATCCATTACTTGTTGCTAGAATATTATTTTTTTGTTCCGTCAAAAACCTGCGCCCACGCTGCAAAATTAACCGAAACGAGAGTCAGCAATAGTTAAAAAGGGTATAATAACCATGAACATGATGTATGTGACAATGGACAAATTTCTTTTAAGGGGATGGGAAAGATGAGCATTGAAAATCCATCGCGGGAAGAGATCGGCAAAATATTAAAGAAGGCTAAACGCATAGCCGTTGTTGGACTGTCGGAAAATCCTGAAAAGACTTCTTATATGGTTTCTGAAGCGATGCAGAGAGCCGGCTACGACATTATACCGGTGAACCCGACTGCCACATCAAAAATTTTAGGGGTTGACCCTGTAAAGTCTTTGAAAGAAATTGAAGGGCATGTTGATATAGTGAATGTTTTCAGGCGGTCCGAGTATCTGCCGGGGGTGGCAAAGGAATTTGCAGAGATAGAGGCTGATGTTTTCTGGGCTCAGCTTGGTCTTTATCATCAGGAAGCATACGATTTTCTAAAGGAAAAAGGGTATACCGTCATCATGGACCGCTGTATCAAAGTGGAGCATGCAATAACAAGATAAAACGGTTGACCTGAGGGAGCAGATGTTACTGCTCCCTTTTGTTATGGATAAAAAAAGTGATATACTTAGCGAGGCAAAGGTAAGACTACCGAATATAATCCGTAATAAAGAGAAAAACTTTAACTTGAAAAAATTGGAGAAACCATCTTACAATCATGAGAGAATTAAGGGCGACAGAAGCGGCTGCGAAAAGTGTCATTTTAAAACGCTTATTTGCCAAATGCTAAATAACCGCTAAAATGAATGTGAGATGCCAGCAGAGTAAATGGAACTTCTGGCAGGATATAGCTAGAAACAAAATGCGAACATTTGTTCTTTTTCGGAATTTGTTTTATAATTAAAGAACAACACACAATATCCATTATATAAAGACAAGGATCATTGTGATTCAGAACGGCTTCGTGAGTTTAGAAAGGGGATTTTCAGTGTCAAGAAATGCTAAGCAAATTGAATATAATGATGATGCGATCCAAGTACTGGAGGGTCTTGAAGCAGTCAGAAAAAGGCCCGGTATGTATATTGGCAGTACGGATACGAGAGGACTTCATCATTTAGTCTATGAAATTGTAGATAATTCCGTGGACGAAGCGCTGGCTGGCTACGGAAATCATATAATCGTAAAAATACACAAAGACAACAGCATCTCTGTAGAAGATAAAGGCAGAGGGATGCCGGTAGGAATGCATAAGCTGGGCAGACCGACCCCAGAGGTCATTCTGACTGTCCTCCACGCCGGAGGAAAGTTCGGACAGGGCGGCTATAAGACGAGCGGAGGGCTCCACGGTGTAGGAGCTTCTGTTGTAAATGCTCTTTCAGAATGGCTGCTTGTAACAATTAAAAGGGACGGTTTTGTCTATCAGCAGCGTTTTGTAAATGGCGGAAAGCCGGAGACAACCCTTGAAAAAATCGGAAAGACCAATCAAACGGGCACAACGATTTTCTTTAAGCCTGATCCATCCATCTTCTCAGTTACCACCTATAATTATGAAACCTTATGCGAACGTCTGAGAGAATCTGCCTTTCTTTTAAAAGGGATGAAAATAGAATTAATTGATGACCGGGACCGCCTTCGGGAAGTCTTTCATTATGAAACAGGAATCCAAGCCTTCGTAGAGTATTTGAACGAAGAAAAAGATACTCTGCACAAGGTTGTCAGCTTAGAAGGAGAACAGAACAATATTGAAGTGGATTTTGCTTTCCAGTTCAATGACGGATATTCAGAAAATATTCTCAGCTTTGTTAATAATGTCCGGACAAAGGACGGCGGCACCCATGAAGTGGGAGCCAAGACAGCCATGACCCGTGTATTCAACGAATACGCACGAAAAACAGGGCTGTTAAAGGAAAAAGATAAAAACCTGGAAGGCTCGGATATACGCGAGGGGCTTTCTGCAGTTGTCTCTGTCCGCATTCCTGAGGAATTGCTGCAGTTTGAAGGACAGACAAAAAGCAAATTGGGTACGAGCGAAGCACGTTCAAGTGTTGATGCAATGGTTTCTGAACATCTGGCTTACTTTCTTGCCGAGAATCCAGACATCAGCTCTTTATTAATTAAAAAGTCCATCAAAGCTTATCAGGCCCGCGAAGCAGCCAGGAAAGCACGAGAAGAAGCACGGGGCGGGAAAAAACGAAAGAAAAATGAGGCCATCCTGTCCGGGAAATTGACTCCCGCACAGTCCCGGAATCCTCAAAGAAACGAAATATATCTGGTTGAGGGAGATTCTGCAGGCGGTTCGGCCAAACAGGGCCGTGACAGAAGGTTCCAGGCTGTCCTGCCGCTTAGGGGAAAGGTTATCAACACAGAAAAAGCAAAGCTGCAGGATATATTTAAAAACGAAGAAATCAATACGATCATCCACGCAATCGGCGGGGGGGTTGGGCCCGAATTCAGCATAGAGGATATAAACTACGATAAAATCGTCATCATGACCGACGCTGATACGGATGGAGCTCATATACAGGTATTGCTGTTAACTTTCTTCTACCGTTATATGAAACCTTTAATTGAAGCCGGTAAGATTTATATCGCTCTTCCGCCTCTTTATAAAGTGTCCAAGGGATCCGGCAAAAAAGAAGTAGTGGAATATGCATGGAGCGACGAAGAGCTTCAGGGAGCCATGAAAAAGGTCGGTAAGGGATATATGATCCAGCGCTATAAGGGCCTCGGCGAAATGAATGCAGACCAGCTATGGGAAACCACAATGAATCCGGAATCCAGGACGCTGATCCGCGTAAGGATTGACGACATAGCACGGGCAGAAAGACGTGTGACAACCCTGATGGGCGATAAGGTTGAACCGCGCCGGAAATGGATTGAATCCAACGTGGCTTTCAGCCTCGAAGATGAAACAAACATACTTGAAAACGAAAATATCCATGTTGAAGAGGAGGTCCAATAATTATGTCAACACCGGAAAAATTCCGCGACCTCCCGCTGGAAGATGTACTAGGAGACCGATTTGGACGCTACAGTAAATATATCATTCAGGACCGCGCACTTCCTGATGCACGGGATGGATTAAAACCAGTTCAAAGGCGAATTTTGTTTGCCATGCACGAAGAGGGAAACACACATGATAAAGGTTTCCGTAAATCGGCAAAAACAGTTGGGAATGTCATCGGTAATTACCATCCGCACGGAGACACCTCCGTTTATGACGCCATGGTAAGGATGAGCCAGGACTGGAAGCTTCGCAACGTTTTAGTAGAGATGCACGGGAATAACGGAAGCCTCGACGGCGATCCTCCGGCTGCCATGCGTTATACAGAAGCCCGTATTTCCGCCATTGCGGGAGAACTTTTGAGGGACATTGACAAAAGAACGGTAGATTTCATCCCGAATTTTGATGATACGGCAAAAGAGCCGGTTGTACTTCCAGCTATCTACCCAAACCTTCTGGTAAATGGTTCTACCGGAATTTCCGCAGGTTATGCTACGGAAATCCCACCGCACCAGCTCGGTGAAGTGATCGATGCAGCAGCCATGCGCATCGATCATCCTGACTGCTCGGTTGAAGACCTCATGACTGTCATTAAAGGGCCGGATTTCCCGACAGGGGGCATCATCCAGGGTGTAGACGGCATTAAGAAAGCTTACGAAACGGGTAAGGGAAAAATCATCATCCGAGGAAAAGCAGAGATTGAAACGATCCGCGGCGGAAAACAGCAGATCGTGATTACGGAAATTCCGTACGAAGTAAATAAAGCGAATTTAGTAAAGAAAATGGATGAATTCCGTCTTGACCGCAAAGTGGAAGGGATATCCGAGGTCCGTGATGAAACGGACCGAACAGGACTCAGAATTGTTGTCGAGCTGAAAAAGGAAGCAGATGCTGACGGTGTGCTGAAGTATCTCTACAAGAACAGTGATCTGCAGGTGCCATACAATCTCAATATGGTTGCCATTTATAAAAAGCGCCCGACTTTAATGGGTCTTCCGCAGCTTCTCGATGCCTTTATTGACCATCGCAAAGAAGTGATTATCAATCGTTCACGTTTCGAATTAAACAAAGCCTTAGACAGGGAACATATTGTACAGGGGCTTATGCGCGCCCTCTCCATCCTGGATGAAGTTATTGCTGCCATCCGGGCTTCCAAGGATAAGAAAAACGCCAAGGAAAACTTAATGGAGAAATTCGGCTTTACCGAACCGCAGGCAGAAGCTATTGTATCCTTGCAGCTATACAGGCTGACAAACACAGATATCACCGCCCTTCAGCAGGAAGCTGATGAGCTTAAGAGAAAAATAGAAGAACTAAGAGCCATTCTTGAAAGCGAGAAGAAGTTATTTTCTGTCATTAAAAAAGAACTAAAGGAAGTACGCAAGCAATTTAATGACGTAAGGCGCAGCAGGATCGAAGAGGAAATAGAGGAACTTAAAATTAATCTTGAAGTGCTGATTGCGAGCGAGGACGTTATGGTCACCGTTACAAAGGAAGGCTATGTAAAGCGCACAAGCCTAAGATCATATACTGCTTCCGGCGGACAGGATTATGGAATGAAAGAATCCGACCGTCTCCTTTCGCAGTTTGAAATGAATACAACGGACGTACTGCTTGTGTTCACTAATAAAGGAAATTACCTATACTGCCCTGTGCATCAGCTTCCTGATGTACGCTGGAAGGATGTCGGCCAGCATATCGCAAGCATTGTTCCGATTAACCGTGACGAGCAAATCATTAAGGCGATTCCAGTACGAGATTTCGAAAAACCGGAATATCTGTTATTTTTCACCAAGAATGGAATGGCCAAAAAAAGCGAGTTAGGCTTGTATAAGGCCCAGAGGCATTCAAAGCCATTGGTAGCCATAAATCTAAAAGCCGATGATGAAGTAGTCGATGTCCATTTAACGGATGGAACGAAGGATGTATTTCTGACAACGCATTTTGGACTGGCGCTTTGGTTCAATGAAGAAGAGATTAATGTAGTCGGCGCCAGGGCAGCAGGTGTCAAAGGAATCAATCTTAAAGAAGGTGATTTTGTCACAGCCGGCCAAATCATAGAGAACCCTGAGAAACAAAGCATCGTCATTACAACCCAGCGCGGTGCAGTAAAAAGAATGAAGATGAAGGAATTTGAAAAATCCTCACGTGCAAAACGAGGTGTCGTTATGCTTCGTGAGCTTAAGTCCAATCCGCATAGAGTGATTGGAGCCGTTGCTGCAAAAAATGATACGGTCATTTACCTTCTGACTGAAAAAGGCTCTGTAGAAAGTACGGCTGCTTCCTCAATCCGTTTCAACGACCGCTATACAAACGGATCATTCATCATCGATGAAGTGGAAAGTGGAAAAGTGATTGAAATGTGGGCCGTACATCCAGAAGAAGAATCAGAAAATCCATAACTTTATCTGACCCGGCCTGCCTGGCCGGGTTTTATTTCGTTACAATGCAATGAATTCTGCTAAAATAGGGATGAAATGATGCCAAGGAGCTGTAAATGTATGGGATATGAAAACGATTTATTGTTTTTCCAGAATAACATTGGAATGGAAAAGCCAAATAGCATGGTAAACCGCAGTACGGATTGTCCCTTTTGTGATCGCGATGCTTTGACAGATATTTTGGATCATAGAGGCTCTATCTTGTATCTGAAAAATAAATTTCCTACTTTAACAGAAACATATCAAACGCTGATCATCGAAACTGATGACTGCCATGCCGATATCTCTACCTATGAAAAACCGCATCTGATTAACCTGCTGGATTTTTCTATACAAAAATGGGAACAGATGATAAACACTGGAGAGTTTAAATCGGTTATCTTTTATAAAAACCACGGTCCCTTGTCGGGTGGTACCATTCATCATCCCCATATGCAGATCGTCGGCCTCAAATCTATTGATTACAACAAAAACATTTCTGACCACTACTTTAGAGGCTTACCAATTGCAGAGGATGACGGCCTTGAACTTAATGTATCAAGTCATCCTATTATGGGTTTTACCGAATTCAATATTATATTAAGAAACAAAAATAGGATTGCTGCGTTTGCTGACTACCTGCAAATCACGGCTCATTATATCCTTAATTCCTTTCATAAAGGGTGTAACAGCTATAATTTGTTTTTTTATCATCGGGATGGAGCAATTATGTGTAAAGCAGTACCGAGGTTTGTGGCCTCGCCTTTATTTATTGGATACTCGCTCTCACAGGTATCAAGCAACTTAGAGGAAACGGTCAAGAAAATCAAGGCTCTCTATAAATTGTAAATTTATCGCTCCTTTCCGGTAAACGGTAAATGCCGGTTGAACAAAGTGGTTTCTACGATCTTGTTATTCATACCTTGGAAATTTCTAATAATTGAGTCACACAATTCGGCAGGGATCCGAAGGCTTCCAAACCCGTTGCCGCCTTAAAGAAGAGAACGCTTGATTATATCTTGTAGCTTGAGATAGAATTACAGACTTTCCGAGTATGGGCTTTCGTCCGGGTCCTGCAGGCTGTACTAAAGTGGTATAAAGTTCCCCATCCGAGAGATGAAGCCCAAACTTTGATAAAACGCTCAAGAAAAGTCCTTCATTCTGCTTATGAAGACCCTTTTTCAGCTTGAGAGCTTAAGAAAGATCCTTCATGCCGGTAATGAAGACCCTTTTTCAGCTTGAGAGCTTAAGAAAAGTCCTTCATTCAGGTTATGAAGGCCCTTTTTCAGCTTGAGAGCTTATGAAAAGTCCTTCATGCCGGTTATGAAGGCCCTTTTTCAGCTTGAGAGCTTATGAAAAGTCCTTCATGCCGGTAATGAAGACCCTTTTTCAGCTTGAGAGCTTATGAAAAGTCCTTCATGCCGGTAATGAAGACCCTTTTTCAGCTTGAGAGCTTAAGAAAAGTCCTTCATTCCGGTTATGAAGGCCCTTTTTCAGCTTGAGAGCTTAAGAAAAGTCCTTCATCCAGGTATTGATAAACAAGTCTAAGTCCGGATACAAAAGAAACGAAAGAAAGTACATACCGTTCGCTGCCATCTCTGATTGATGAAGATCTATAGACATAAGCAGCGCGGAAAATGTAAATGCAAGAGAAATAAGCTTTAGGTTTTTCATACAGCAAGGAGTTTGTCACAGTGGATAGGCTTTTATCATAAAATATGGCAAGAGTTACTACTGTAAGGAAAGGAGCTTCGCTTGCCATGGCAACTTTTAATCCCAAACATTTAATAACCACTTATATGCCGATGACGACATCATTTATGCCGGCAGATGGCAGAAAGTATACATTAACACATTCCGACCGAACAGGAGATTTATTTTTAAGCATCGGTGCAGAGTATAATTCCAAAGCGATCAACCAGAGTCTTCGCGACGAAGTGATTGCTGAATGGGTGCCTCAAATGGGGCAGTATGTACTGGCAGGAAAGGTATATGTAGGCGGTAATGAGCATAGTGAGAATGACGCAAAAATCCGATTCACCATATTTGAGCAGGAAATGGATCTGGCACTGGAAGCCATCATCTATGGAGACCAGGCTTTCTTTGAATATTTTCCTTGGCTGCTTGACAGTCCGATATATATCCACTTTGAATCTGTTTACCCAATCTGTAACAAAATGCTTTATTTTGGAACACCAAGACAATTCTTGCAAAAAAGCAGAATCGCGAATGCTTGAATGGATGAAAAGTGCTGTGCACGTTTTTTCACCTGCCAAAATGATTAAACCACGAGGGGCTGGCTAAATTCATGGTCTGTCCCTTACTTTGAAATTTCTCAGTTCTCAATTGACAGACAATACATAATTATCCTACTATTTGATTAAGGCCTACCTGAAAGAAACTGAAAAGTATCGTACTTCAGGGAAGTTCTTTAGCGAAATCGTTAGAGAAAGGAGCTGAAACTGACGGAATTAAAGGACAGAATTATCGAAACATCGCTTAGACTGTTCGAGTCACATGGATTTCATGGCGTGACTGTCAATCAAATTGTATCGGAAAGCGGTACATCAAAGGGCGGGTTTTATCACCATTTCCAGTCGAAGGATGAACTTCTTTATGTCATCCATGATTATTTTATTTCATACGTATTAACCAAAGCGAAAGAAGCAGACTCATCAAGTAAAAAACCCACAGAAAAGCTGCAGAAGATCATCCAGTCTTTTGTTAAAGTATTTCATCTCTATAAACCTCACATCTCAGTATTCTATCAGGAAAGTATGTATCTTAAACCCGAATATACGGAAGAGATAAAGAAGAAACGGGACTCTTATAAGAATCTCATTTTTAAATGTTTGGAAGAAGGCAGAGAAGCTGGCGAGTTCCGCCCAGAAGTTCCAGTGGATATTACAGGAATGACGATACTTGGCATGGTCAACTGGACATATAAGTGGTACCAGCCAGGCGGTGAAAAAACGATTGATGAAATAGGCAGTATATTTGTCGACCTCATCTTAAACAGCCTGCTTACGGATTCAGCCAAACAAAAAAAGGAATATCAGAAGTTCTTCTTAAAAAGCGGCTTGGCTGAGGACAAATTATAAAGCGCTTACATTTATTGTGTATGGGACAGACCAACCAGTCGGTCTCTGCCTGAATTATTTAGAGGAGGATTTATATGGACTTTTCATTATCAAAAGAGCAGCAGATGATAAAGGAAATGGTACGGGACTTTGCAGACAGAGAAATAAAACCTATTGCTTTTGAGCTTGACCGTGACTCTAGGTTTCCAGAAGAGGTTTTTAAGAAAATTGGAGAATTAGGACTGCTCGGCATTCCTTTTCCTGAAGAATATGGCGGTTCGGGCGGAGATACCATTTCCTACGCAATAGCTGTAGAAGAAATCGGGAAGGCGTGCGGGGGTACAGGGCTTAGCTATGCGGCAGCTGTTTCCCTGGGATCCAGCCCGATATATTACTTTGGAACCGAGGAACAAAAACAAAAATTTCTAGTGCCGCTGGTAAAAGGGGAAGCACTTGCTTCGTTTGGTCTTACTGAACCTAATGCGGGATCGGATGCTGGCGGCACAAGAACCAAGGCAGTGCTTGAAGGCGACGAATATGTAATTAACGGTGAAAAGTGCTGGATCACGAATGCAGGCTATGCTAAAACGCTGACAGTTACGGCTGTATCTGGAAAAGATGAGAGAGGCAAAAATATTATTTCAGCATTCCTTGTACCGACTGATACTCCAGGAGTAACCATAACAAGTGATTACGATAAAATGGGCGTCCGCGCCTCCAATACTTCTCAAATTGTGTTAGAGGATGTGAGGGTTCCTAAGGAGAATATCTTAGGAGATCCGAATAAAGGGTTTAAGCAGTTCCTATATACTCTTGACGGAGGAAGGATTTCCATAGCAGCACTAGCTGTCGGGCTTGCACAGGCAGCATTTGAGAAAGCGCTTCAATATTCGAAAGAGCGGGTGCAGTTCGGCAAGCCTATTTCTCAATTCCAGGCGATCGGATTCAAGCTCGCTGATATGGCTATGGAAATAGAATTGGCGAGAAACATGGTTTATAAAGCAGCCTGGCTGAAGGATCAAAAGAAGCCGTTTACCAAGGAATCTGCCTATGCAAAGCTATTCGCCACGGAAATGGCATTCAGAACGTGCAACCAAGCCATCCAGATTCATGGAGGTTACGGCTATATGAAAGAATACGAGGTTGAAAGATACTTAAGAGATGCCAAGCTTCTTGAAATTGGGGAAGGAACTTCTGAAATCCAGAGATTAGTTATATCAAGACAGCTGGGATGCTAATGTCAGATTAAGAGGGATAGCTGCACTGCAAGTTCGCGCGGATCAATTCTTATAGGTAATGAGGGGGATATCAGTGGCTGAAATCTTAAAAGTGTCTGTAGGGCAATTATTAGAGGATGTAGCAGCGAGACAACCCAAAATAGAGGCAATGGTTTATGCAGACAGGGGCCTCAGATACAGCTATGAAGAATTTAACGGCGTATGCCGGGATGCAGCGAGAGGATTTATGAGCTTGGGAATTGAAAAAGGGGATCATATAGCGATCTGGGCTGCCAACACCCCTGAGTGGCTGATCAGCCAATTTGCTACAGGGAAAATGGGAGGAGTCCTGGTTACGGTCAATACCAATTATCAGGCTCATGAGCTTGAATTTCTGTTAAAGCAGTCCGACTCAAAAACTATTATTTTAATGGAAGAATTTAAGGGACATTCTTATATTGATACTTTATACGAAATTATTCCTGAATTAAGAAATTCTAAGCCGGGCCAGCTTCTATCAAAAAAGCTCCCGATGCTTAGAAATGTAATTGTAATGGGCGATAAAAAATTCCCTGGCACCTTTAACTGGAATGACGTACTTTCTGGAAAAGAACAGATAACTGAGGAAGAACTTGATTTCCGGATGAAATCCCTTCATTGGGATGATGTCATAAATATGCAGTACACGTCTGGTACGACCGGATTCCCTAAGGGAGTCATGCTCACACACTCGAATGTTGTGAACAATGGCTATAACATTGCCCAGTGCATGAAACTCTCGCATGAGGACCGGCTATGCATTCCCGTTCCGTTTTTTCACTGTTTTGGCTGTGTTCTCGGTACGATGGCCTGTGTTTCAGTGGGTGCGACCATGATTCCCGTCCAGGAATTTAATCCGCGTACTGTTTTGCAAACCGTGCAGGATGAAAAATGTACCGGTCTTCATGGCGTGCCAACGATGTTTATCACGGAGCTCAGCCTGGATGATTTTGATTCCTTCGATCTATCAACGCTCCGGACCGGGATCATGGCCGGATCCAATTGTCCATTGGAGGTAATGAAGGCTGTAGTGGACAGGATGGGGGCTGCTGAAATTACGATAGCGTACGGACAGACTGAATCTTCGCCGGTCATAACCCAAACGCGTACAGACGATCCGCTGGAGCTAAGAGTCTCATCTGTCGGAAGAGCACTTCCCAATGTGGAAGTGAAAATCGTCCAGCCGGGAACGAATCAGGAAGTGCCCCGGGGGATACAGGGTGAGCTATGTACACGGGGATATCATGTGATGAAAGGCTATTATCAAGATCCGGATGCAACCCTTAAGGCGATAGATTCAGAGGGATGGCTGCATACGGGAGACTTGGCTGTCATGGATGAAAACGGATATTGCCGGATAACGGGCAGGCTGAAGGATATGATCATCCGCGGAGGGGAAAACATTTATCCCCGCGAAATAGAAGAGTTTTTATATACTCATCCGCAAGTAATGGATGTTCAGGTCATCGGAGTTCCTGATGAAAAATACGGGGAAGAAGTGATGGCCTGGATCATTCCTCGCGAAGGCCAAAAGCTGTCGGTTGAGAATATTAAAGATTTCTGCCGCGGCAATATATCAAAGCATAAAATACCGAAATATATACAGTTCACGAAAGAATATCCGATGACAGCTTCTGGAAAAATCCAGAAATTTAAACTGAGAGAGCTCTCACTAAGTCTAATAAATGTCAAATCGTAATGAGGAGGATACTGTCTTGTTAAAGAAAATACTGATAGCAAACAGGGGAGAAATCGCTGAAAGAATCATTAAAACCTGTTCGAGGCTGGGAATAAAGACCGTTGCTGTTTACTCGGAAGCCGATAAGGAAGCTCCTTTTGTTGAAAGTGCTGATGAAGCATATTTACTCGGTGGTCCACGGGTTCAGGAGAGTTATTTAAACAGTGCAAAAATTTTAGAGATTGCTAAGGAGACGAAAGCAGAAGGCATTCACCCGGGATACGGATTTTTAAGTGAGAATGCTGAATTTGCTAAAGCATGCGAAGCAGAGGGAGTCGTATTTATCGGCCCTTCTCCAAAGGTCATCTCTCTAATGGGAAAAAAGGTGGAATCCAGAATAGCGATGGAAGCAGCCGGCCTTCCGCTGGTTCCGGGAATATCCCGGCCGCTTAAAGATGCAGATGAAGCAGCAGAGCTGGCAGGGCAGTTTGGGTATCCCGTAATGCTGAAAGCTTCAGCCGGAGGCGGAGGCATCGGGATGCAGGCCTGCAGCACGGAAGCAGAATTAAGAAAGGCATTTGAAGGAAACCAAAAACGCGCGGTCATGTTTTTTGGGAATGGAGATATGTTTCTTGAAAAGCTGATTGAAAAGCCGCGGCATATTGAAATTCAAGTCCTGGCAGATAAGCATGGAAATACTGTTTACCTATGGGAGCGCGAATGCTCCATTCAGCGCCGGCATCAGAAGGTACTTGAGGAAGCACCCTCACCATTTCTAGACCGGGAAACAAGGGAAGCAATGGGAAAAGCAGCAGTGGAGGCAGCAAAATCCATCGGCTATAGCAATGCAGGGACGATTGAATTTTTAGTGGATGAAGAAAAGAACTTTTATTTCTTAGAAATGAATACCCGGCTTCAGGTAGAACACCCAATAACGGAGGAAATAACCGGACTGGACCTTGTGGAAGAACAGATCCGAATCGCTTCCGGGGAGAGCTTAGGATTTCAGCAGAAGGACATAGTGTTGAAAGGCCACGCTATTGAAGTCCGAATTTACGCAGAGGATCCAAAAACCATGTATCCTTCACCCGGAAAAATTACTAATCTTAAGCTGCCTCAAGGCACTGGCATACGCCATGAGCTTGGGGTAACTTCCACCTCACATGTCACACCTTTTTATGATCCAATGATTGCTAAACTGGTTATTAAGGGCCGTACGAGAGGTGAGGCAGCCGCAAGGCTTGAGGAAGCACTGGCTCAATATCATGTGGAAGGAATCAAGACAAACATTCCGCTGCTTTCAGAGATTGTTGCGCATGAAGCCTTTAAATCCGGTGATACAACTACAGATTTTATTCAAAAAAACATAGTAAAAACAAACACAATTTCATCCTAGGAGGAAAACAAAATGGCAGAAATTAAATCTAACATGGCAGGAAGCGTCTGGAAAATATTGGTGGAACCGGGTGAACAGGTAACCGAAGGACAGGATATTATCATTTTAGAATCTATGAAAATGGAAATCCCTATCGCATCTGAACAGGATGGAACCATAGCAGAGATTAAAGTCAATGAAGGTGACTTTGTAAATGATGGGGATGTGCTAGCCACTATAGAATAAAGCGGGCTCGGAGGGGATAGGGATGAAGTGGCCTGAAAAAGTAACAATCAAGGAAGTCGGTCCAAGGGACGGACTTCAAAATGAAAAGAAAATTATCCCTTCGGAAACGAAAATCGGGTGGATCGATTCACTTTCAGAGACTGGGTTATCTTATATCGAAGTCACTTCGTTCGTGAATCCTAAATGGATTCCACAGCTGGCTGACTCCCTTAAAGTGGCTGAGGGAATACACAGAAAGCCAGGAGTGACATATGCCGCCCTGGTTCCGAACCTCAAAGGTCTTGAGGGAGCACTACACGCTAAAATGGATGAAATCGCGGTGTTTATGTCGGCTTCAGAAGGCCACAATCGAAAAAATATTAACAAATCCATCCATGATACCTATCCGGTCCTTCAAGAAACCGTTAACCTGGCCCTCCAAGAAGGAAAAAAAGTCAGAGGATACCTATCCACTGTTTTTGGGTGCCCTTATGAAGGGAAAGTTCCAGCCGCTCAAGTGTTGTCTATTTGTGAAAGACTTTTTGAGATGGGTATTGAGGAGCTTTCGCTTGGCGATACGATTGGTATTGCCAATCCAAGGCAGGTGGAAGAAATCCTTGAACAATGCTTGAAAACATTCAAAGGAGCACGTTTCGCCCTTCACTTTCACGATACACGGGGAATGGCGCTCGCAAATATATTAAAAGCGCTGGAAATGGGCTTCGATACATTCGATTCGGCGCTGGGGGGACTTGGCGGCTGTCCTTATGCCCCTGGTGCCTCAGGCAATGTCGCGACAGATGACCTGGTGCACATGCTTGAAAAAATGGGAATTGATACAGGAATCAATCAGGATAAACTTCTGGACGCCGGATACTTTTTACAGCAAAAAATGCAGTCCAAGCTTCCCAGCCATCAAATGGCCGTATACAATGCTGCGAAAGCATAATATAGAGGTGATCAATCATTCTTGAATCTATTACTATAGAAATGAACGAAGAAGGAGCTGCTATCCTTACCTTGAACCGCCCCGAAGCGGCTAATGCCTTATCGGTGGAGCTCCTTCGGGGTTTGGGTGACACCCTGGATAAGATAAAATTCGAGAAAAAAGTAAGAGTGGTCATTCTCACGGGCGCCGGGGAAAAAGCCTTCTGTGCTGGTGCTGATCTTAAAGAGAGGGCAAAAATGAGTCCTGAAGAGGTTAGGCAGACTGTTGCTTTAATCGGTGAGACGGTGAAAAAACTCGAAAATCTGCCTCAGCCTGTTATCGCTGCCATAAACGGTGCCTGTTTTGGAGGGGGCCTTGAGCTGGCTTTGGCCTGTGATATAAGGATTGCTTCTTCATCAGCAAAAATGGGTTTGACAGAAACTTCACTTGGCATCATTCCAGGAGCAGGCGGGACGCAGAGACTGCCGCGTATTATCGGCATCAGTAAAGCCAAAGAACTTATTTATACCGCAAGAAGACTTCAAGCAGAAGAGGCAGCAGATGCAGGAATCATTTCAGCTGCGGTACCTCCACATGAATTATTGCAAAAGGCTTTAAGCCTTGCAGGTGAGATTGCAAAGAATGCTCCGATAGCTGTTGCACAGGCTAAAAAGGCAATAGACTTGGGCATGCAGACTGATCTTGCGACGGGGCTTAAGCTGGAGGAACAATGCTATAGCACGACCATTCCTACAAAGGACCGATTAGAAGGTCTGAACGCATTCAAAGAAAAACGCCAGCCCCGTTATATTGGGGAATAATGTTTACGGAGGTTGACCATGACCATTCAGGAAAAACTGAAGGAGACTGTCGAAAGAATTCAGAAGGGCGGATCAGAAAAATATCATCAGAAGAACTCCGAAAAAGGGAAGCTTTTCGTAAGAGAGCGCCTTAATCTATTATTCGATCACGGGCTTGACATTGAAGATGCATTTTTTGCTAATTGCAGTGCAGAAGGGCTGCCTGCAGACGGTGTGGTAACAGGGTTAGGAAAAATAAACGGCCAGACCGTTTGCGTCATGGCCAATGATTCTACTGTGAAAGCTGGATCATGGGGAGCACGTACCGTAGAAAAGATCATTCGGATCCAGGAAACCGCTGAAAAGCTGAATATACCCATGCTCTATCTAGTAGACTCCGCAGGAGCGAGGATTACCGACCAGGTTGAAATGTTCCCAGGAAGACGCGGAGCTGGGCGGATCTTTTATAATCAGGTTAAATTATCCGGAAGAGTTCCCCAGGTTTGTCTTCTATTTGGCCCTTCAGCCGCAGGAGGTGCCTATATTCCGGCTTTCTGTGACATTGTTGTAATGGTGGAAGGGAATGCTTCCATGTACCTTGGCTCCCCAAGGATGGCAGAGATGGTCATTGGTGAAAAAGTGACAGAGGAGCAGATGGGCGGCGCACGGATGCACTGTTCCCAATCAGGATGCGGTGATGTAATGGCAAAATCAGAAGAGGAAGCCATCCAATTTGCCCGGAAATATTTATCCTATTTTGGTGCCAATTTCAGTGAACAGCCACCTGTCGTGGATGGGATTGGGCCCCGTGAAGATATTAAACCTATTTCCGAGCTGCTGCCTCAGAATCAAAATGCACCCTTTCAGATGTATGACTTAATAGATAATTTGATTGATCAAGGCTCGTTCTGCGAAATCAAAAAGCTGTTTGCTCCCGAGCTGATTACCGGCCTTGCACGAATGAATGGAAAACCGGTCGGTATTCTTGCAAACCAGCCCCGCGTCAAAGGCGGAGTGCTTTTCCCGGATTCAGCCGATAAAGCAGCCAAATTCATTAACTTATGTGATGCCTTCCATATTCCATTGCTGTTTCTGGCGGATATTCCTGGCTTCATGATCGGAACAAAGGTGGAACAGGCGGGAATCATCCGCCACGGAGCAAAAATGATTTCAGCTATGTGTGAAGCAACTGTACCAAAAATTTCGGTGGTAGTCAGAAAAGCGTATGGAGCAGGGCTGTATGCCATGGCCGGACCGGCTTTCGAACCGGATTGCTGCCTGGCGCTTCCTAGTGCATCCATTGCTGTCATGGGGCCGGAAGCGGCAGTGAACGCCGTATACGCGAATAAAATCAAAGACCTTCCGCCGGAAGAAAGGGCTGCATTCATTGAATTAAAGCGCGAGGAATACAAACAGGACATTGATATCTACCGCCTGGCATCAGAAATGGTCATCGATGACATCGTTCAGCCGGACCGCCTCCGGGATGAACTTATCACACGTTTTGAAGCATATTCTACCAAACAACTGACTTTTACTGCTAGAAAGCATGGAGTGTATCCAGTTTAAGAGGACAAATCAAAAAAAGAATTCCCAGATGTAGGGAATTCTTTTTTGGGTTGTTTAATATCAAAAGGATTTATTTTTTTTCTATGGTTTTTTTGATTTAATAACCTTATATCATATTTTACCGATATTTTTCACAATTAGGATCCCCCGCAAGAACTTCCGCAGGAGCTTGAAGAGCAGCTTGAACTGGAACAGGAATTTCCCGAGCTGCAGGAGTGATCATGATGATTATGATCATGCTTATGATCTGGGCCGGACCCTGTACAGGTTGACCACCCTGAGCAATTATTCCGGGATGCTTCTTTTTTAATCTCTTGATCATCAATCCCATAGTAGGAGGTAAAAAGTACCGTTGGAATCAAAATTGAATCTGAAGTCGAGTTTTTCTTTAGACTTATTTTTCCGGATTTCAAATTTTCGTTATGTCTGATCGTATCTATATCGTCTATTAATTTTTTGATCAGAGCTCCGGCAGCTGCTTCTGCTTCTACGTTTTTAGGATTGAAGTATTTTTCAGAAAGTTCCGGTATGGTGCTTGCTTCAAAATCCCACAGTACCTCCTGATCTAACTCAAATCTAAAAGGACCAAAAATGATGAAAGTGTTCGGAGACCATTCAAAGAGATTGGTATAGATCAGTTCAAACCAGGCTCTTTCCGAACTGTTTTTAGCATGAACCGTTTCTGATAGCAAATTCTTAGTAACATTAGGTTCATGGTGAATATAACATCCGGTAAATTTAAAGCTGAACGTTTCATAATTCTTGGTGAACATGAGCATTTCGTGCCATATTTCATCGACTTGTTCATTATACATAGGCACATTTTTTAACAGGGCAGACATAAGGAAAAATCGCTTCAGCTCCAGCTCATACATGTCATATTCGGAAGCGGTCATTTTTCCTTCTGCTAGAACCCTTTCTTTCACATTGGCTGCATATTCATTGTCCCAGGCTTTCTCGAGTCTTTCTGCCAGACCCTCAAGCCCTAGATTCGGCTTTATACCAAGGTTATCCGGAATTCCGATTGGCTTCAATCTGTTTTGATAAGCAGGAAACCAGCGCTTCCCAAAGATAAAAGCTAAATAGATGGCTGCAAAAAGAATGACAGCGGTAATCATCTGGTTCATACAGAATCCCCCTTTTTTCGTCAAATCTATTTTATTTAAAATTCGATAAGCTGCCCCGAAAAATCCTTCTTTCATGAATAATAATTTCCATTTTGAAGAAATTAAAGAAAAACTGGAAGAGGAAAAGGTGATGACTGTGAGTGATTTGGTTATTGCGAGAGCCATGTTTGGCACGACCATGGCTTTTCATATTATTTTTGCTACCCTGGGAATCGGTATCCCCTTCATGATATTGATGTCAGAATTTGTCTTTTTAAAAACAAAGGATCAGGATTATTCCATTATGGCAAGAAGGTGGACGAAGACAAAAGGGGTGCTTCTCGGGATTGCTATTCCGTCAGGTACTATTGCAGGGGTATCGCTTTCACTTCTGTGGCCAGGTTTCATGGAGGTTATCGGGCGTGTTATGGCATTGCCATTTCAGATTGAAATTTATGCTTTCTTTATTGAAGCATTATTCCTTTCCATCTATGTATATGCATATGATCGAATTTCAGCAAGAGCAAGAATTATATCACTGGTACTTGTTACACTTGGAGCACTCGCTTCAGCTGTATTAATTTCTAATGTACATGCTTTCGAAGGAACTCCTGCAGGTTTCAGGGTTGTAAATGGCCATATTGTGGATGTGGACCCATGGGCGGCATTTTTTAATCCCGGCTTTTTTGTAACGGCTGGTCATGTTTCACTGACAGCTATCATGACTGGAGCTTTTGTTTTTGGGGCGACTGCTGCCTATAAAATGCTAAGGAATTCACCTGGAAGCCGGTCCTATAAATTTCATTCAAAAGCTCTCTTCATGAGTCTCGTAACAGGCGGAGCCATCGCATTATTAAGTTCGCTGAACGGCCATGCGTCGGCCCAATTCCTTCATGAATATCAGCCTGAAAAGCTGGCAGCAGCGGAAGGGCTTTTTGAAACGCAGTCACATGCTCCGTTATTAATCGGCGGTACGGTCGACCCGGATACAAAGGAAGTTAAATATGGAGTGGAAATTCCATGGGCCTTAAGTTTTCTGGCCGGAAACAGCTTTGACACCGTGGTCCGCGGCTTAAACGAATTTCCGAGAGAACATTGGCCGCCTTTATTCATTCATACGATGTTTAACGGCATGGTTGGAGTCGGTATGTATTCACTTCTCATAGCGGCGCTGGGAATCATCTGGATCAAGTTCCTTAAAAAAGAAGTACTTCCCAAATGGCTTCTGTGGGCAGTTACCCTTGCAGGTCCTCTTTCCGTACTCGCGATTGAATTCGGCTGGATTTTGGCCTGTACCGGCAGGCAGCCTTGGACTATCTATCATATTCTCAGTACGGCCGACTCAGTGACAAGCCAAACAAATCTCGGGACACTTTATCTGCTGTTCGTATTGGTATACCTGCTTTTGGGTATCGCGGTCATAGCTGTACTATACTTTTACTTCAAGAGGCATCCACTGATGAACGACCTTTCGAATCAGACGGATGGCGATGATAAAAATTATACGGTGCATTAAGGGGGGACAAAGATGACAGGATTAACATTAACGGATGAAATACTAGCGATCACATTAATCTGGGGTTTTGTTTTTATATATGCTGTTATGGGATCCATGGATTTTGGCGCGGGATTCTGGTCGATGGTCTATATCAACCGGGAGAAAACAAATGCGACAAACATTGCAAACCGCTACTTATCGCCGACTTGGGAGGTTTCCAATGTATTTATTGTCGCCCTGGTTGTTGCTATCTACAGCATGTTTCCAAGGGCAGCCTATTCACTTGGAACCATTCTGCTGGTACCGGGATGTCTAATACTTTTGCTTCTGGCCATTCGGAGCGCATTCCTGGTTTTTTCACACACTGCCGAAAAATATAAATCACTTCTGATTTATGTTTCAGGTGTGACAGGCATTATAATCCCTGCCTTATTGATGGCCGTGCTTCCCATATCGCAGGGAGGCTATGTAGTCGAAATGAATGGGAGAGAAACATTGTCTTTAGCCAGACTGTTTACAAGCCCTAATGTATATGCCTTCATGGCTTTCGCAATCAGCAGTTCGTTATTTCTGTCTTCACTGCTGCTGGCCGATTACTCCAAAACATCAGATGACATGAGGGCCTATG
This sequence comes from Peribacillus deserti, assembly GCF_002863585.1. Classification (GTDB taxonomy): domain Bacteria; phylum Bacillota; class Bacilli; order Bacillales; family DSM-1321; genus Paraperibacillus; species Paraperibacillus deserti_A. The sequence continues at coordinate 49,548 of NZ_PGUY01000042.1, forward strand.
ACGTATACAAACGTGATGCAATCATCACAGGTCCACTATCATTGATCAGTGCTTTCTTTATCATGGTAACACTCGAAAGGGAGGCCGCCTGGATTTTCGATGAGATGATGAAAAATATACCTCTGTTACTAGCATCGGCTGTCTGTTTTTTGTTAGCCGGAATAGCGCTGATCATCCCGGGCAAGAACGGTACCCGCGGTATTCCTAGGCTTGCTGTTGTAATAGCAATCATTCAGTACATGCTTGCAAGCTATGTTTACGGAAGAGCACATTTACCATACATCGTATATCCGAATGTAACCATCCAATCTGGATTTACAGATCCGAATTCATTCCGGGCGGTTTTCATTGTTTATGTAGTAGGATTCGCTATACTCTTCCCGGGCTTTTACTACTTTTGGAGTCTGTTTATGAAAAACAAAAGCCTGCAGCAGAGAGAGGAGTAGCACCCCAATTTTTTATTGGCGGTGCTTTTTTCTGTTCAAGGCTGTTTTATTAGATAAAATAGAAGTACGGCTTACTAAGAGGGGAAAAATGTATGCGTGAAAAAATAGTACTTGCCTTTTCATCGGGCAAGGATTCTGCAGTACTTCTTCATGAATTGCAAACAGGGAATCAATACGAGGTCGTATCACTTGTTACTACCTGTACAAAAGAAGGGAAAACGACAAGTCATCATATTGATGAACGGATCGTCGAAGAACAGGCTGAATCTATTGGTCTGCCTCTGTATAAGATTAAAATGGATGTATTTAATGCAATAGAATTTGAGGATGGGCTGATCAACGCCATGAATCATTTCAAAGAAACCTGCGGCGTGACCAAGATTGCTTACGGAGACTTATTCTTGGAAGATGTAAGGGTTTATAAGGAACAGTTACTAGAGAAGTTTGGCTTTCAGCTGCTCGTTCCGTTATGGGGAAGAGATACTTCAGAATTTGTATGCTCTATCGTGGAGTCAGGGTGGAAAGCGGTAATTGCTGCCGTTGATACTGAAAAACTGACACAGGACTACCTGGGAAAGACTCTCACAAAGGAAATGATCGATCGTTTCCCAGCAAATATGGATCCCTGCGGTGAAAACGGAGAATATCACACGTTTGTATATGATGGCCCTATTTTTAACAAACCTATTTCTTATCAGATAGAACTGCCTGAAGAAAAAGGGGACAGGTGGATTTTCGCTAATCTTGCATTAACCCCTGATGGCAAGGGAAACTGAAGCTTTAAAACGAAAGGAGGGCCGATAAGTGGCTCAGCATGATTTTACAACTGGGAATATCTTTAAACAGCTGATTGTTTTTTCAACTCCGATTTTATTGGCGAACTTATTGCAGACCTCTTATCAATTTATTGACAGCCTATGGGTTGGAAACCTGATCGGTTCAAATGCCCTGGGAGCCGTCGCCGTTTCAAGCACAGTCATCTTTACGATCCTTTCTTTTATAATCGGCATAAACAATGCTGCTCTCACGATATTGTCGCAAGCGAAAGGAAGGAACAATGAGGAAAGGCTGAAGAGGTATCTTAATGGCTTTGTAGTCATTTTATTCAGTTTAGCTTTATTACTGGGAATCTCAGGATACGTACTTGCTGAGTTTATATTAAACATGATGGGGACACCCCAAGACATCATTCCCCAGGCAGTAAAATATCTTCAGATCAATTTAGCGGGAATCGTCTTTTTATTTGGCTATAATTTTATCGGCACTATATTAAGAGCCATGGGAAATAGTAAGGCACCGCTAAGATTTGTCTTTATTGCGGTTATTTTAAATACAATCCTGGATCCTATATTTATTTCTGTCTTTGATTTAGGCATTGAAGGCGCTGCATTTGCAACGATCCTATCGCAGGGATTTTCCTTTTTTTACGGACTGTGGTATATCATCAAACAGAAAATTGTCCCGCTCTCTTTACCTAAAATTCCGAAAAGAGAGGAAACACTCACGATCCTCAAGCTGGGAATTCCTTCCGGGCTTCAGATGAGTGTCATCTCTGCTGGGTTAATGGCAATCATGAGTGTGGTGAATTCTTATGGAAATTCAGTGGTGGCGGGGTTTGGAGCCGCCCAGAGACTGGACAGTATCCTCATGCTGCCTGCACATGCTCTGGGAACCGCCGTAAACAGCATGGCCGGCCAGAATATCGGCAGGGAAAAATGGGAACGCGTCCACAAAATATCGTTATATGCTGTCTTCTATAACCTAATGATCATGTTTGTTATAGCCTTGCTCGTCTTCCTATTTGCCTCATGGGGGATAAGTTTGTTTGTAGAGGATGAGAAGGCAGTTCATTTCGGTACACAATACTTGAAGATCATTGCGTTCTTTTATCCATTCCTTGGCATAAACTTTATCTTAAATGGAGTGGTTCGGGCATCCGGAGCGATGATGGCTGTTCTTATGTTAAATATCATTTCGTTCTGGGTTTTGAGATTTCCGTTAACCTCACTTGCATCCAGCCTATTTGGATCATCAGGCATTGGAATAGGCATGGGAGCCAGCTTTTTCATTAGCAGTTTCTTTGCCATTCTTTATTACCGCTATGGGACGTGGAAAGAGAAAAAGATATTTAGTAAATGAGAAAGATACAAAAAGACCAAATCCTGGGCAGGGATTTGGTCTTTTAATTTGGCTCTTTTCTAAAAGATTGTTGTTTTTTAATAAGTTTTGTTACATCACCTTATTGTTAGATCAGGTTATGGAGCGTAAGGTGCGAGACTCCTGCGGGAATAGCGGGCATTGTCCGGCTCCAGCGCCTAGACCCTCGAGTCATAAGCCAATCGGTCCATGGAAAGGAAAACCGCTTTCCACGGCCCGCTTGTCTAATGCTTGGCTAACGCATAAGCGCGACTAAGCTTCTGTCTTCGCTAACGCTCGCCAATCAGCAAGTCTTCTTTATCGGGTCTGAACAAGGCGCTTCCGCTTTTCTATCAGGTGAGACCCCGCAGGCGAAG
>NZ_PGUY01000043.1 GCF_002863585.1 Peribacillus deserti
TCGGGTCTCTGCCTGCCTTTTCACTTTTTTCTTTACGATTGTGTACTTCATCATTGACGCTTACAATCAGTTTATTGGAGGCAGGCACCGCTGTCGGCTTTTCTTTTTAATTTGCTGCAAAATCAATAAATAAACAGAAAAAAGGCTGCAAAGTTATTACAGCCGACCAAAAATTAGCAGGGTATAAAAGCCGTGAACTTAAGGAAATCTATGAAGGAATTTTTTCTTTATGATTACCTACTTTTTTAATAAGAAGGGTTGTGCTTTTATGCCGCTTTCGTACGAACATCAGGTTTCCCTGTTAACAGATATATTAAATAATCATCAAACCGACTGCTGCGGATCTGTAGCAGAATGCGAACAGCTGGAAAGACTCATTAAATCTCTTATGGTTAACACCCAAATTGATGCCGGCGTAAAGACCGTATTGGAAGAAGTTTACCGCTACAGCCAGGGCGGCAGGAATTCATCCGATTTAGACAGCCATATTCTGTCGCATCAGAACCAGCTGGCACAATGGGTAGAGGATATTGGGCAGTTATCTTAATTCTTAATGATGACTTTCAGCGATTCCAGCCCATAGTTGCTCTCTTCCACCCGGTTTTTATCCATGTGCCACTGAATCGAGATGATGGTCTGGCATATCACATACCATTTCATTCTAAGCTGTAGTTCTTTCGTAAGCTCTATTCCGTATAAATGGAGCCAGTCGGCCCATTCTTGTTTCGGGATATATGAGTACAGCAGGACTCCTAGATCAATGGCTGGATCTGCAATCATGGCTCCGTCCCAATCTATAAGATATAGTTCATTGGATTGGGAAAGCAGCCAGTTATTATGATTCACATCGGAATGGCAGACAACCCATTCCTCGCATTTTATATGTTCCAGCTCTTTTTCTAAAAATGCAAGAGACTGCTGTATTACGGGCTTAGAGGCCAGGCTGTTATCAAGCCCGGCTAGAAGCTGTTCTAATAGAGCCTCAGGTTTCAAAGGCGTTTTACCCATTCGTTTCAGCATATTTAAAAGCGGGCGGGATTGGTGAATTTTCCATAATAGTTGAGCCACATTCTCTTGATTCATTTCATCCGATTTAAGTTCTCTGCTGTTCAGCCATTCCTGGGCAATAATGACATCCCCATTTTCAAGCCTCTTTGTCCAAACCAGCTTAGGAACAATACCTTCTGCTGAAAGGACGGCTAGGAATGGGGAAGAATTTCTCTTCAAAAAGAGTTTCTGGTCATTATTCTTTGCTATGAAGGCTTCTCCTGTAGCTCCCCCAGCTGGGGATATCTCCCAATCCCGGCCTAATAAATAATCCAAATGGTTCACCTTCAATGTTTGCGGATTAACAGGGATGTTCACGCACCCCGGTGTTTAATCTTACATGATTTTAAATTCTATATAACCCATTGGCAATTATTCTAAAGTAAACCCTGAAAAAACAGGATATGTAATACAAAAAAGACAGCTAGTCGCTTTGGGTTCTGAAAGCGACAGAATAGCCATCTTATAAATTTTAGTTGATAACAGGTTTTCCCGTCAAGAGGAGGAAGGATTTTCTTCTTGAACCCACACGTTTGCACTTAGTCCGGCCACTTTGAAACTTGAGTGTTCAGTGGACCTAATGCACTCAAGTCCGGCCTTGGACCCGTCACACAGCTGCTTCCAGCCGCCTGATATTCCTGTATCGAGCACGATTTCTTTTTCTGAGCTGCCGTTATAAAAAATAATGGCTATGTTTACCCACGGACCATATTGCGCCACTCCTTTTAAAAGATAGGCCGCTGTATGCTCATCATGGTAAACCAGCTTTAGGTGTCTTTTAATTAATTCGGCCTCATTGAATCGGAAAGCTGCATGCTCTTTTCTTATTTTAATGAGACCCTGTACATATTCTACATTTGAGTTATATAAACTTTTGCGTCCCCAGTCAAGCCAATTGATTTGATCTGGAGAATTATAGCTGTTTTCTATATTTTGTTTGGTCCGATAGAATTCCTGGCCGCTGTGCAGGAACGGGATGCCCTGTGATAAAAGAACAATGGACGTGCCAAGCCGATGCCTGCTTTTCCGGACTTCTTCCGTATCATCCGGGCTGCATAGCGACAGCTTATCCCAAAGAGTATGGTTGTCATGGGATTCAATATAATTTATGGTTTGGTAGGGCTGCTGAAATAAACCAGGGACTTGCGGCTGCAAACTGATGCTTCCCGTTATCACCTGTTTTACAGCATCCATTTTTTGTGTGCTGCCAAGAATAAACCCCCGATCAAATAAATTGAAGGTGCTTCCTTTAATCGTGTCTCTGAACCAATCATTAAAATGGGCTATCCTCGGCAATTTATGGGCGTTCTTAAGGATCGCTTTCTGTTCTTGGGGCAGCGGAGTATTCAAGTCCCATCCTTCACCCAAAATGATGCAGCTCCTGTCGGCGGCATCCGCAGTTTTCCTCACCTCATTCATCGTATCTATATCTAAAATCCCCATAAGGTCAAATCGGAATCCGTTTACATGGTATTCACTTAACCAATACTTCACGGAATCCAGTATATATTTTCTTGCCATCCGTCTTTCCGAGGCAAAATCATTTCCTACACCTGTACCATTCGAGGGTATTCCAAATTGATCATGTCTAAAATAGTAGCCGGGAACAATTTTCTCAAACTGAGAGCTTTCCCGTTCATAGACATGATTATAAACGACATCCAAGATTACCCGGATGTTTCTCCGTTGAAGAGAGGCTATTAAATTCTTAAGCTCCAGGATCCGGGAATATGGATTTTCCGGATGGACAGAGTAGCTGCCTTCAGGCGCATTAAAGTGAAGCGGGTTATAGCCCCAATTATATTCTTTAAGGGGGTCTGTCTCATTAACGCCCTCAAAGTCATTGACCGGCTGCAGTTCCACATGGGTGATTCCCAAAGCCTGAAGGTAGTCAAGCCCCGTAGAGCTGCCGTCAGAGGATTTCGTTCCCTCTTCCACAAATCCACCGTACTTCCCTTTCAATGTGATTCCGCTTTCAGGATGAATGGAAAAATCACGAATATGCGCTTCATAAATTATGGCATCTGTCGGAGACGAAAATTCAGGGAGAATCGGGTAGTCCATTTTCGTTTTAGCCAAATCGATGATCACACCGCTTTTTCCATTAAGAGAAACAGACTCCGCATAAGGATCTGCCGCTTCCGTCCAATTCTTATTCACACATAATTGGTATATATAATGAAGGCCTTCCAAGTTGCCTTCTACTTCTGCGGACCAGACGCCATTTTCTCCCCTTGAACAAGTATGGACCGCCAATAATCCACCGGCAGGCAGAGATAATTTGACTTTTACTTCTGAGGCTGTTGGTGCCCATAACTTAAATAATGTTTTTTCCCTGCTGTAAGATATGCCCAAGTCGCCGCTGTAATAAAATAAATCGTCAAACTCTTTAGTCCTTATGACCGCGCCTATCTGTAAATCTGTTTGAATTCCATTCCCATCTTTAATGACGTAGGATTGTTCAAAGCGGATCGCCTCTGTTGTTTCACATATATATTTTTTATATTCCGGCAGCGGGATACTCTCTTTGATTGTAAGTTCAGACAGCAGATCTTTACTTTTGATAAAAAAGGAGTCAGCCTCTCCATTGTTGCATGTGTAGGGCAAAAGGATCGTAATGATGTCTAATGTGTCCAAATAAGCTAGAAATGGCCGGCTCAAATCCTCCATTGCTTCCCTCCTTATAATTTTCGGGGCAGGATGTTTAGTTTTCCTTTAAGGACTGTTATCTTGGCATGAGAATTCCCTGCTGCTTCTCCATCTGTCTGTATCGCCGTTTCCTGGCTGGAAGATATAGTGGCTTCGCTAAATGAAAGGCTTTCTACATTTTTTATTCCTAAATGCCCGCCCCAATATACGGTTATAAAAACCAAAAGCAGCTTAAGAGGCGAAATGTTATGTACTATTATCATATTTAATAACCCATCATCAGGAACCGCTTTTGGGGCAATTTTTATCCCCCCTCCAAAGAAAGGCTGGTTGGCAGCTACCACGAACCATACCTTAGAATAGCTGCTGGTTACACCATCTATGTTTACAAGGATATCCGGCCGCCTGTACGAAAACAGCATTCGTAAGAAAAAAAGGATATAAATCAGTTTTCCCAGTTTCACAGTATTAAAATACTTCTTCCAAATCGACCGATTAACCATATTGGAAACTTCTGCGTCAAGGCCCATTCCTAAAGAATTTACAAATAACACTTTTTTTTCGCCGATGGAGCTTTCCCCAAGGTCAATCAATGAGGGTTCCCGTTTTTCGTCAAGAAGAACACTGACAAGTTCGCTGATGTTCTTAGGACTGTTAAATCCCCTTGAGAAATCGTTCGCAGACCCGGCAGAAATATTTGTGATAATTGCATGCGGAAAATCCGCTGCCCCGTTGATGATCTCGTGCAGTGTCCCGTCTCCCCCAATAGAAACAATAACTATAGTATGGCTCTCGGAGGAGAGAATGTGCCGAGTGATTTCCGCAGCATGACCCGGACACTCTGTAAAGCGGGCTTGAAAAGGAAGATTTTGTCTATATAGAACTCTTTCTAAGTTTCTCCATAACTTCAGGCTTCCCCCATTTTGTGCTTTAGGGTTGATGATGAAGTATATTGGAAGCTGCCTGCCTTTATTCTCTATTCTCTCCTTTACTTCCATCTTCAATCTCCTTATCCCATTCCAATCTATGACTATATGTGGTCTGGCAGTAATCTAATAAAGCCTGCGCAGCCTTTAGCTGATTATGTTTAAGCGGCGAGGATGTGCTTCTCATTCGTTCCAGCCAAGACTGATGTATTTTTTTATCCACAAACATCGTATCGTGAGGTGCAGAAGGGTAATCAATATACCCATTTCTGGAGATGATTGCCTTTTTCACTGGCAATTCGATTCCGAGTGAAGAATAAATTTTCGTAACTACTGCAGCCGTCCGATTTACAGACAAGAGCGGATTTAACACTTTTTTGTCCCCGTATACATGATGCCGTTTTACCCAAAAACGCTCCTTTGATCCAATGAAGGCAGCATTTTCTTCGCCTTCTAAAATAGTAATGCACCATGTTTCAGTCGGTGAGAGTATAATAATCTCCAATTCGATCGGTGCATTTTTTACAAGAAAAATAGGTTTATATAATATAAGAAAGTTATCAGGAAACCTCTGTAGAAAAAACTTAAGCTTTTCATCGAAAAAATACACTTGGTCGATATACGATTTTTCCCGAATCGTGGAGCTGACCCATTTCAGCTGAAACCGGAAAACCTGATTGAGAAAGGAACGCTTTAATTCTTCTACTGTTTCGGGCTTGGATGACAGAGCAAACGATAGATCAAGAGGTTCCTCATTGGTGCTCACCTCTGTTGATTCTAAAGTTTCTGTGAACGTTTCCTGCCGTTTAAATATTTTTTTCATTTTGGTGAAGACAGTATCCTTTTCAAGTGCTATATATTCTTCTTCCTTTACTGCCGATTCAGCTAATGTTTCCAGCTCTCCGGCTAGGAAGGCCGCCTTCACTTTAGTCCACTGCTGTTTTTTTAATCTGACGAATTGAGCAGGATATCTGTAAATATCCTGCTCATATCTTGAAATATAATCCTGAAGCTTTATAAGCTGGCCCATTGTAATACCCTGCCTCCTTTCTTTCTTTTATTCCATTGTATGAAAAGTAAAGTCCTCTATAGTCTCGTAACTCGGACTCATCCCCATATTTGTTTTATACAACGTGAATTGATCTGCCGTAAATGTATAATCTCCAGGCAGCCTTAATGATGCAGCGTTGAAGCTATTTTCTCCTGTATATCTCCTGGCTGTAGTAATATGCGGCTTAAACGGCTTTTTGTCCAATCGAAACCCCGACTCCTCGCATGCCCGGTATACATCTCTCTGAAGGCTGTACAATTTTTTGCTGTGATCGATTCCTGCCCATAATATCCTTGGAGAGGAAGGAGGTCCGAAAATACCCATTTCGGTCAGCCTCAAGGAAAAGCGTGGATGCTCAGTGGATATCCGCCTCATTTTTTGTATGGAGTTCTCCAATTTTTCTTCTTCAATTTTCCCGAGAAAGGCTAATGTTATATGAAAATCCTCTGGATGCACCCATTTTTTAAAAGACATCTTATCCTTTAGCTCCGACATTTTTTCCTGCAGGTGATCTTTCGCTTCCTTAGGCAATTTTAAGGCATAAAAATAGTTTGAATGCGTCATATATATCTTCCTATCTTTTCTTAATTTTGGCAATGTAACTCACAGAGAAATTCCGGGAATGTTTCTTCTAAAGTAATGTACCCCATTTTCTGCTTATTTTTTCTAATTAGATATAAAAACTATTACGATAAGAAGCCTTGTGAAGTAAAATCTGGTGTGTTATATTAATGGTATAACCGACTGACCAAATTAATCATTTGGTCATTTAGTTTTCTGAAGGTGTTCTCTCTGAGTCATCCTTCTTTTTTTAATCCAATAATGACTAAATGAACTATATAGTCACTCATACAACTCATAAATAACGAAAGGAGAATTTCTGTGAAGGTTCTAACATCATTGAAAGGTGAATTTTTAAATATCTTTAAAACCAGAAAGCTTCTTGTGGCAATCATCGGAATTATGTTTATTCCCTTAATCTATTCCGGGGCTTACCTGTGGGCCTTCTGGGATCCTTATGGACATGTAGATAAGCTTCCTGTTGCTGTTGTAAATAATGACACGGGAGATACCTATAACGGCAAAGACCTCACAATTGGGGCAGATCTTGTTGATAAATTAAAGAAGGAGAAAAAGTTTGATTGGCATTTTGTTGACGCGAAGCAGGCAAAAAGAGGTCTGCAGAATCAGGATTATTATATGGAGATTGAGATACCAGCGGAATTTTCCAAAAACGCAGCCAGTCTCCAAAGTGATGAGCCAAAGAATCTGGAGCTTTTATACACGCCTAATGAAGGTGCGAATTATTTGACTTCAAAAATCGGGGATTCAGCAATAGAACAAATTAAGGAGGAAGTAGCGGCTGCTGTAACTAAAACCTATACAGAATCCATGTTTGCAAACATTAAGGATGTCTCAAAGGGGCTTCAGGATGCAAGCGATGGTGCTGGTGACCTTCATAATGGAATTGAATCTGCAGAAAATGGGGCTGGCCAGATTGATCAAGGAATGAGCTCGGCAAAAAAAGGTGCAGATGATTTAAAAAATGGCATCAGCACCGCGCTTAAAGGCTCCACACAGCTAAATAGCGGAATAAAAAGCGTGAAGTCAGGCACTGAATCCGTAGCGGCTAATTTGAAAACAGTTGCTGAAAAGTCCATTGTATTCACAGAAGGGCTTCAAAAAGCGGCTGCTGGGACTGATGATCTTGAAAATGGCCTCCAAAGATTAAATGGAGGCTATGGTCAGATGAAAACAGGCCAGGATAAGCTTTTAGATGGAGCCAAAAAAGTGGAGTCAGGTACGAATGCTATTGGATCAGGAGCGCAGGAACTAGCTTCAAAGACGGCGATCCTGAAAAAAGGTGCCGAACAGACAAGGGCTGGTTCGGCACAAGTATCAAGCGGACTCAGCCAGCTTGCTGCCCAAATAGACACGATGGCACAGCAAAGCACAAGCCCAGCAGAAAAGGCAAAGCTCGACCAATTAAAAGTAAAGGTACAGGAGCTGAGCCAGGGCAGCAAAAAAGTAGACGAGGGATTAGGCGGTCTGGGAGATGGAGCAGAAGCGATCAATAATGGTGCAGCTGCCCTTTCTGACGCTGCAAGCCACGCTGCTGCCGGGCAGAACGGTGTCGTCCAGGGCTTGACTTCCTTTGGTGAGAAATTGGATGAAGCTCACGCAGGAGGGGTAAAGCTTGAAAAAGGCAGCCGCGATCTTTCTTCAGGATTGAATGAGCTTGCGACAGGCTCTAAACAGCTTGGAGAAGCGACAAACACATTAGCAGCCGGTTCAAATCAATTATCATCAGGACTTGGTGATTTATCAGGCGGCTCAGAAAGCCTTGTTAACGGTATGACGAAACTTTCCGGCGGTTCAATGACCTTATTAAACGGGATCGATCAGTTAAATGGAGGTACCGGAGATTTAGTGAATGGGATGAAAAAACTATCTTCTGGTTCCGAAAAGCTGCAGAATAAACTCCAGGATGGAGCGGATGACACCGGTGATCTAAAGGCTAATGACCAGGTGTATGAAATGTTCGCGAAGCCGGTACAAGTAAAGGAAACCCATCTGAACCGCGTACCAAACTACGGAACAGGCTTTGCACCTTATTTCCTTCCACTGAGTTTATTTGTTGGTTCATTGGTCGTATCTATTATTTTCCCTCTCCGCAAGCCGGCTGTTATGCCGAAAAGCGGTCTTGGATGGTTTGCCGGAAAACTTGGCGTAATACTAGTGATTGGTATGGTGCAGGCTCTGCTTGCTGACTCTGTCCTTCTTGGCCTGCTTGGTCTTGAAGTGAAGAGCATTCCATTGTTTATTGTATTGAGTATATTTACGAGCTGGACTTTCCTTGCTATTGTCCAGTTCCTGGTCACAGCACTTGATAATCCGGGACGTTTCATAGCCATTTTAATTCTAGTTGCACAGCTTGTCAGCAGTGCAGGAACATATCCAATTGAACTTGTACCGGACATTCTGCAAAGCGCTGCAGCATTCCTGCCCATGACATATACGGTTGCGGCCTTCAGGTCGATTATCTCAACAGGGGATTTTAGTTTCATGTGGCATAACACAGCTATTCTTGGTGTATTCTTTTTAGGAGCCATTTCTTGTACACTGATTTACTTCACAATCAGTTTTAACAAGGGGAATAGCTTGAAAGAGCAGCACGCATAAAGTAAAAAAGGATGACTGAGCGAGAAGCTCGGGGTCATCCTTTTTTATTTGGGCTCTTTTCTTGAAGATTGTTTTTTTATAAGTTCTGTGGAACTTTACCCTATTGTTAAACAGGTTGATTGGAACGTAAGGTGCGAGACTCCTTAATCCAGCTACAAGGCTTTAGACCCTCGAGTCATAAGCCATTCCGTCTATGGGGAGAAAAGCACTCCCCACAGCCGGCTCGTCTTATGCTTGGCTAACGCACGAAGCACAGGATGTGCGAGCCAGGCGTGGCCACAGGACGTGGCGTTCGAGCGTGGTAAGTGCGACTAGGCTTCTGTCTTCACTGTCGTTCGCCAATCAGCAAGTCTTCTTTATCGGGTCTCTGCCTGCCAAATTGTTTAGAATTTTATATCAATTGGGATTATCACTGAGCGTTTAATATTTATATGTTGGGCAGGCACCGCTTTCCGCTTTTCTGTGCGGGAGTAGCGGGACAGGTGAGACCACAGGCGAAGCCGAGGAGGCTCAGCGCCCGCCCCGCGGAAAGCGAGCAACCTCACGTTCCAATCAACCCCCTTGTTCAATAACAGCAAAGTATGCGGAAACATCCTTTAGTTACCATTTTACTATCCTTACTTCGCCAATTCATAGATGGCTTTCGCGTAGATAACTGCCGCCTTAAGCATGTCGTCAATTTCAATGTATTCATCAAACTGATGCGCTCGTTCTTCTTTCCCAGGGAAAAGAGGGCCAAAGGCTACGCCTTGTGTTAATGACCTGGCATAAGTACCTCCCCCAATTGCCAAAAGCTTTGCTTCTTCCCCGGTCTCCTCTTCATATACTTTCTTTAGAGTTTGAATAAGGAAGCTGCTTTCCTCCACATGATGTGCAGCGTTGTGACTAATGGTTTTTGATTGAAAACCGTGTCCTTTTCCCGCAGCTTCTAGAAGGTTCTTTCCTTTTTCATACTCATAAGTCACAGGATATCGGAGATTTAGGCCTATTTTCCCGCCCTTTTCTTTTGTATATTTCATGGTACCAACATTAATTGTCAAATCACCCGTAATTTCGTCTGAAAAATCCAGTCCAAGCTTACGGCCGCGGGAATCACCAAAAAAGTGATCGTGAATGAACATAAAATAATCCTTCGCCTGTTTAGGAAGGTCTTTTCCTCCCAAGAAAGCAGAGAGAAATAATCCGGCATTCACTCCGTTTTCCGGCTCAGCTCCATGTGCAGATAGCCCTTCAATTTCTAATACAAGGCTGTCTGCCCCTTCTTCTGCCTTTCCTTTTAGTTCGTGCTTCTGAAGAAACGTACTAAATTGTTCTTTAAATCCTTTTATATCCTGTACCTGTACTTTAGCCACCGCATAATCCGGAACCATATTCAGGCGTCTTCCTGAAGAGAACTCCAGTACATCTAAAGCTGAATCCTCCTCCGGCTTCTGCAGCTCCTGAGTTAGGTGAAGGTCCCAGATTCCTTTTTCCGCATAGATGATAGGAAAGTCAGCATCCGGGGCAAACCCCAGCACAGGCATTTCTTCCTTTTCAAAATAACGCTCCACACATCTCCATTGTGTTTCTTCATCTGTCCCCAGAATCATTCTTACCCGCTTCTTTAATGGCAGATCAAGCTCTTTGATCATCTTCATTGCATAATAAGCTGTCATGGTCGGGCCTTTATCATCTATGGCTCCTCGTGCATACATTTTGCCGTCGCGGATTTCCGCAGCATAAGGGTCTGATGTCCAGCCGTCTCCTTCCGGCACCACATCAAGATGGCAGAGAATCCCTACAATTTCTTCGCCCTCACCCATTTCAATATGTGCAGCGTAATTATCGATATTCTTAACAGTGAATCCGTCTTTTTCGCCCAGGTCCAGCATGAATTCAAGGGCCTCTTGGATTCCCTTTCCGAAGGGTGCCTCAGGGGTTCCCTCTTCGTCTTCTTCAAGAACACTCCTTATGGCTAAGAGCCTCTGTGTGTCGGCAATTAATTGTTCTTTCCTTTCATCGACTTCTTGCCGCCATTCTATTCGTTTCATCGTACCACCTCATTTGAAATTATTCCTGTTACAAGCGATCCTGTTTCCTGGATGTTCAGTCTGTTTGTCGTATGTAAATAACAGCTGGCAGGCTATATGTAGAGTATACCATTTTATTCCTACCCTAACCTTGTCCCGCGGCCTGTTAGTTCATTCCTAAAGGAATCCTTTATTACCGCAGCACCTAATCCCGGTACAGCGATAAAAATTTTTCCAAGAAATCATTTTACTAGAATATTTTACAAGGTTTAATACGTATAATTTAGTGATAAAGATTATAAAGTTAATATTTTGTTAATTTCTCTTTTCCATATAGAAACTATTGTTTTATTTCGTTACAATAAAATTGTAGTACAAATGAACAGCTGGGAAAGAGAGGGGTATCAGGTCTCTGTATAAGTCATGTAAAAAAGAACCATATTATTTATGATTCATGTAAAGGTCAGCCTTTTGGAATAATAATAAGGAGTGGTTAAAATTGAAAGCTTCAACAAATCGAATGTTAACACGTATCAAATCCATGTATGTATTCATAAGGAAGAATGGTACAGTCACGACACAAGACCTTGTAGAAGAGTTCGGCATCACTCCCAGGACTATTCAAAGAGATTTGAATGTACTAGCTTATAATGAATTGATACAAAGTCCCAGCAGAGGCCTATGGACTACAACAGCCAAGAAAGTTAAACTAACCTCATAACCCCCTACTTATTAACTCCATATTAACTTGCAGCAAAAGCAGTGTGCCCACACTGCTTTTGTTTATGGTTTAAGACATGAAAAAAGAGACCTACTTGTTAGAAAGGTCCCTTTTCCTGTTACTTACCCTCTAAGCTGTTCCAGTTCTTCCTCCGTAAGCTCCCTGTACTGACCCAGCTCCAGCTCCTCGTCCAGCGGCAGCGGCCCCATGGAGATTCGCTTTAAGTAAACGACTCTCTTGCCTACTGCACCAAACATTCTTTTCACCTGATGGTATTTGCCTTCAGTAATGGTAACCTCCACATCACTCATTAACCCTGACTTCAAAATAACCAGGTCTCCCGGCTTCGTCTGATAGCCATCCTCAAGGAGGACACCCGCACGGAAGGCTTCAATATCCTCTTCAGTGACCTCTCCTTCAATCACAGCAAAATACGTTTTAGGCACGTGTTTCTTTGGGGATAAAAGCTGGTGTGCAAGCTGGCCATCATTCGTTAGCAGCAAAAACCCCTCTGTATCTTTATCCAGCCGTCCTACTGGGAATGGCTCAAAAACAGCATCCTCCGGTTCCAGCAAATCGATCACCGTGCCCTGCGCGGCATCCTCGGTTGCCGATAGCAGTCCCGGCGGTTTGTTCATCATTAAGTAAATAAACTCTCGATATTCCACCCGGTCGCCATAGACGGTTATCACATCATCGCTGGGATTCACATGCTGTTTTGGATCTTTCACAGATTCCTCATTCACTTTTACAGATCCGCTTTTTAGAAGCTTCTTTACTTCTGTCCGGCTGCCATAGCCCATATTCGAAAGCAGTTTATCTATCCTCATATCGTACATTCCTTTCACGGTGGAGTTTTTGAATAAAAGCTTTTTTTATTATTTCGATGTTTGAGGCCGTTCTGCTTCCCAGGGCAATTAAAAAGTCCGGCCATTTTTAGCTATACGCAGAAAGAATACCATTTACATCATCAACTGTTTTAAAAGCATCGAATTGTCTCTCAGTCTATATGGTTTCTTGCAAGAAAAAACAGGTTTTATCGATTGGTTTGAAGTTTATTCTTATGTTTCCTGAAGTTTATGCTTATGTTTCCTGAGATTTATGCTTAGGTTTTGAAGTAATATGCTTACGTCTAAGTGATTTATGCTTAAGTGCTTCTGGCCTATGCTTATCTTAGTGGAGATATGCTTATCCTCAGTGAGTTATGCTGGTAACATACAGGTATGCTTATCTTTCAGGCAGGTTTGTTATTCCTAGATGATCGGCTTAAGGCAGATAAAAGGCCATCCATTAGATGACCTTTCATTGATTACCCTCTTAATCCTAACTTTTGCTTCAGTCTGTCAATTCTTGCCCCAAGTAATTTTTGTGCCAGTTTCGTTTTTAAGGAAAGCAGGAAGTACACGACTGCCCCTATTCCTGCACATAACGCTATTACAATCAAAGACTGAATTCTTGATTCGGTATTCATGAATACATCCAGTACGCTATGTACAAGGATGACGGATACAGCCATGAATAATGTCAGAACGGCCATAAGAACCGTCCTTCTTATGACAAGTGAGTAGCGGTATCCTGTAAAATAATAAATTACATATAGATTTATTAAGCTAGCTGCCAAATAGCCGATGCTTGTTGCATATATTGATCCTTTTGTTTCAAACAGATGGATAAGCGGAATGTTTAAGCTCAGCTTCAGCAATATCCCAATCATTAGGCTTAAGATGGTAAATCTCTGCTGGTTTATTCCCTGCAGGACAGCCGCGCTGATTGAAAATAAAGCAAACAGGATAGCAGCAGGTGCGTAAGTCTGAAGAACCTCTATTCCTAACTTGTCATAACCGTAAAAGGCGGAATACACAGGCTTAGCAAGCAAGGACATACCGACTACTGCAGGGAAAGTCAGGAACAGGAGAATCTGAATCGCCTGATTTAAATGGTTAGTAAACGCATTATATTTATTTTCAACAAATGCCTTCGTTATATTCGGCACAAGGCTCAGTGAGAAACCGGTAGCCAGTGTCATTGGTATAATAACGAGCTTTTGAGCCGAAACATTCAGGATCCCTATGGCGTGTCCCGATTCTTCACGCATCCCGATATCTGTCATCGCTCTTGTGAAAGTCAGGGAATCGATCCATTGAAATAAAGGCATGGCAATCCCTACAAACACAAAAGGAACCGCATATATAATGATTTCTTTATAGGTGTCTTTCAATGAGATATTGAGTGTACCCTTATCCTCTTCTAACAATTTATCAAGGGAGGGCTTTCTCTTAATCCAATACCAGATCAAAACGGCCAGACTTCCAATGGCGCCGATAAAGGCAGCGAAAGTGGCAATACTGATCGCGGTTACCAGGCTTCCGTCCATGACTTTGAGGACAAAAAATGCTCCCCCAAGCAGCACGACAATCCGAACCAGCTGTTCCACGACCTGGGAAACAGCTGTCGGTCCCATCGATTCATGCCCCTGGAAAAATCCTCTGATCAGACTCATAAAGGGAATGAGAATAAGGGCGAAGCTCACAGCACGGATAACTGTGGTTACATCTCCAACTGTAAAATCAGGGGAATCACTTACTTTTGCAAAGACCGGAGCAAG
Source organism: Peribacillus deserti (assembly GCF_002863585.1). GTDB lineage: Bacteria > Bacillota > Bacilli > Bacillales > DSM-1321 > Paraperibacillus > Paraperibacillus deserti_A. Next base: position 14,192 of record NZ_PGUY01000043.1, read on the forward strand.
CAGATACAGCAGGATAAAGGCAAGTATCCCCGTAGCCATCATGACTTTAAGGCCGGATCTAAACAGCTTCCTTCCTACTTCATATTCCCCGAGAGCGTTATATTTTGCTATAAACTTAGAAACAGCCAGGGGCACCCCTGCTGTGGCAATACTTATAAAAATGGTATAAGGCACATATGCATATTGGTATAATTGAAATCCCTTTTCCCCAACGATTGCGTCAAACGGAACAACATAAAGCAGGCCCAGTACTTTTGATAAGACCATGCCTATAGTAAGGACAAAAGTCCCTCTTACAAGCTTAGATGACATAAAATCCCTTCCTATGCAGGTACAAATTAAACACGCTCTTAATCATATCACAAAACCTTTAACAAGCTTTATTAAGAACTGTCTATTATTTAAAATAAATTACTCTAGTAAGTGTACTCCCAGTATCCAAGGTTTACAATCAGAGAAAATATTCCAGCAGTAAAACCAACTAGGAACTTCTGGATAATCCTCGACAAAAGGAGTTTTAGTGGATTAAAGCATTATGGCAAAGGGTGACTTTAACCTTACTGGTTTAACTCACTGAGGTGTAGGTCTAAGCGGGTCATCGCCGATTTTTGCTAAGTTTTAAACGTGTATGTCCTGCTTCTATACAAGGCTTTGCATTGCACTATCGGCCCTTTAAATTATTCATTCCTTCTTTTTTTCTTATACCAATACCAAACTCCTGCAGCTATCAGAACTACCGGGACCAGGACAGGAGATCCCCCTATCAAAAATACTAACAGGCCGGAAATCACCGAGATTAATCCTTGCAGCGTATGGACAAAGCTTTGCTTGCTCCGTTCCCAGGTATTGAGTTCTTTCGAATCTATATCCGGTATAATCACTTTATCTTCTCTTATATGAAGAGTCACTGTACTCATTTGGCTATTTTTATCGAGGAATTGCATGCGCCCTTTTATGTTCTCTATTTCTTCTTGTACCGTCCCCAAATCCCGTGATATTTGGAGCAGCTCCTCCGTCTTTTTCGCTTCTTTCATAAATGCATACAAACGCGCCTCCACTGCCTGCTTTGCTTTTAATCTTGAAGAGAGATCGACATATTCCTCCGTAACATCATTTCCCTGGATATTCTGGCTTGTCACTTGAACTCCCTTCAGAGATTGGAGCCTTCGGAGAAATTCCTGAAATGACGGCTGAGGGACCCTGAGTGTGAAGGTACCTTCCTGGTTGTTTCCTTCCGTGTTAAATACCTCCTGGTTAATCATCTGTCCCTTTACGTTTTGAATTTCCTTTTCGATCAATGTCTGGCTGTCTTTGAAGTCTTTTACCTCCAGGTCGACCTGTGCCTGATAAATCATTTTCCGCTGTGTTTCTGCGGGTTTGCCTCCGTCTTCCACGGTACTGATATTTTCCTTGCTTTTATCCATAGCTGAATCGCTTTTGGACGATTTCATGCTTGAGTCACCCGAATTTGATTCTTCTTTTGAATGGGAGCAGGCAGCCAGGGCAAAAGCTAAAAAAAAGACCGCAAACCAGGTGAGCAGATGATTCACTCTTTTCATAAGAAATCCCCCTTTTTGGTATAGACGTAAGCTCTATGTAAAATGTTGCTTATATTCTCAAAAGTTTTTAATCAACAGGATATGCTTTATAATTAAGTCACTCTTTGATTAAACTGAAATATATAATCAAGCTTACCGAGTAAAAAAAGTCAGGGTGATATAGATGGAATTTGATGTAATAGTAGTAGGGGGCGGCCCCTCGGGTTTAATGTCTGCCATAGCTGCAGGCGAAAAGGGCGCAAAGGTCCTCTTGATTGATAAAGGGCAGAAGCTTGGCAGGAAACTGGCAATTTCCGGCGGCGGAAGATGCAATGTAACGAACCGCCTTCCAGTAGATGAAATCGTAAAGCATATTCCCGGAAATGGACGTTTCTTATATAGTGCTTTTTCCGAATTCAGCAATGAAGATATTATCAAGTTTTTTGAAAACCTTGGAATTACCTTGAAAGAGGAAGACCACGGCCGGATGTTTCCAGTGACAGATAAGGCTCAAAATGTGGTAGACGCCCTTATAACAAAATTAAAAGAGTTAAAAGTGACCATATATACGAACTCTCCTGTTAAAGATGTATTGTACGAAGAAGGAAAAGTGATAGGTGTCGTGTTAAAAGAGGGACAGAAAATTTCCGCGAAAGCAGCCGTCCTTGCAGTAGGCGGCAAGTCTGTTCCCCATACGGGTTCCACCGGGGATGGTTATGCCTGGGCAAAAAAAGCCGGCCATACCATTACGGATTTGTTCCCAACTGAAGTTCCTGTAACCTCGGGTGAACCTTTCATTAAGGATAAAACACTGCAGGGATTATCGCTGCAGGATATTGAGCTAAGTGTGCTAAATCCAAAAGGAAAACCGATTATTACCCACAAAATGGATATGATCTTTACGCATTTTGGGATTTCCGGTCCAGCCGTGCTCCGTTGCAGCCAATTTGTAGTCAAAGCAATGAAGAAGTGGAATCTCAATACAGTTACTATGAAATTAGACGCTTTACCAGAACAAAATAAGGAAGAGATCTTCCAGTCTCTCCTCCAATTACTTAAAGAAGAACCTAAGAAGGCAGTGAAAAATACATTCAAGGGTTTGCTGCCTGAAAGATATCTGCATTTCCTGCTTGAGAGAGCCGGAATTGACCTGCAGGCTCCCGGCTCAACTGTGTCCCATGAAAAGCTCCGCGCCTTTGCCCATGTCTGCAAAGAGTTTAACTTTCAAGTGAACGGCACTTTATCCATTGAGAAAGCTTTCGTAACCGGAGGCGGAGTGTCAGTGAAGGAAATCCATCCAAAAGAAATGGCTTCTAAATTTATGGACGGGCTGTATTTCTGCGGCGAGATTTTAGATATTCACGGCTATACCGGCGGCTATAATATAACCTCTGCCCTAGTGACAGGACGGTTAGCAGGATTAAATGCCGCCCTCTATAGCAGGCAGATAAAAATGAACGGAAAGAAGGCTGAATAAAATAATGAAAGCACTTGTATTTTCTCAATTCGGCGGTCCCGAGGTTCTGACCTATACGGACATTCCGGAGCCGGTGATTAGCAGCAGTGAGATCCTGGTGGAAATGAAGGCAATCGGTCTTAATTTCGCTGACGTATACCGCAGGAAAGGAAATTACCATCTGGCAGGGGAACCTCCATATATTTTGGGTTACGAAGGTGCGGGAGTGGTAGTGAAAACAGGGGAAGCCGTAAGCCAGTTTAAACAGGGTGACAGGGTGGCATTTGCTGATGTCCCTTATGCAAATGCGGAAAAAGTTTCTGTGCCCGCTTCACACGCTATCCCACTGCCTGATGATATTTCATTTGAGACTGCAGCTTCCCTCCTGCTTCAGGGACTGACCGCACAGTATTTAACTCACGATAGCTATAAATTAAAATCTGGTGATACAGTTCTGATCCATGCCGCAGCTGGGGGTGTGGGCCAGTTGTTGACTGGAATTTCCAAACACATGGGAGCAAAGGCAATAGGCCTTACATCCTCCGGGCAAAAGCGCCAAACTGCAATTGAAGCCGGCGCCGAACACGTATTTTTATATAATGAGAACTGGAAAGAGGAAGTCCTTTCTGTAACGGAAGGAAAAGGTGTCGATGTTGTTTACGAATCTGTGGGTTCCACTTTAGCAGACAGCTTTGCAGCTGCGCGGATAGGTGGTACAGTCGTATTCTTCGGAATGGCAGGGGGCGATCCAGCCCCTGTCGATCCAAGGATGCTGATGGATACCTCAAAAACACTGACTGGCGGGGACCTCTGGAACTTTCTGACCTCCAGTGAAGAAAGAATAAGCAGGTCTGCCGGGTTATTCCAATGGATTAGAAATGGAGCAATCCAAATCGCCCCCCCTGCTGTTTTCAAACTGAAGGATGGTGCAGAAGCACATGCTTATATCGAAAGCCGGAAAAGCACCGGGAAAATACTATTAATTCCATAAGAAGGATCGGCCTCTATCCATTTGGATGGGGGCTTTTTCTGTTTTTTTAGCATAATTGGTGAGTGACAAGCGTTCTTTTGAGCACTTCTACATTTATGAGTGCAAACCATTGTTATGTCGGCATTTAAAATGGATGTGAGCAGGCAGTATAAGTGATTTCAATGTTAAGAGTGGAATCCGCATTTTAAGAGTGGGATTTCAATGTCTAAGAGTGGAATCGACATTTTAAGAGTGGGATTTCAATGTCTAAGAGTGGAAGCCACATTTTATGAGTTAGATTTCAATGTTAAGAGTGGAAGCCACATTTTAAGAGTGAGATTTCATTATTAAGAGTGGGAGCCACATTTTATGAGTGAGATTTCAATTTTAAGAGTGGAATCCACATTTTATGAGTGAGATTTCAATGTTAAGAGTGGAATCCACATTTTATGAGTGAGATTTCAATGTTAAGAGTGGAATCCACATTTTAAGAGTGGAATCCACATTTTAAGAGTGGAATCCACATTTTAGAGTGGAAAATTTTAAGAGTGGAATTTCGGTTACGGTTACGGTTAAGAGTGGGATTCTAAAATAAGAGTGAGACTTCAACCTAAGGGTGAAATGCCTCCATTTTAAAATGATATATATCTATAAGAAATAAAGGCACCCTGATTTCACAAGGTACCTTATTTCTTACGGTAAATAACCATTGCGCTAAAGCAGTAAATTTGGTCCTCTTCTTCTTCGCTAATGGCTGCAACATTGTATTTGATATCAACAAGCTGGTCTTCCTTAATTACTTTAAGGAACGAATTCATTCCATTTTCTAAATCTTTTTCGTGTTCATAGTCAAATAGCTTTACTTGAATCACGGCCGGTCTCTCCTATGACTTTTAGTAACAGTATGAACAAAAGAGATTTTTTTTATTCAATTCGGAATTGTTTGTCAGAATACTTTTTCACCTTTCCAATTAAGCATGCCGCCTGTCATATTTCGGACTTTATAGCCTTGATCCTGCAGATAGTGGCAGACGTTTCCGCTTCTTCCTCCAGAGCGGCAGATAAAGATGTATTCTTTATCTTTATCCAGCTGATCCAGCTTTTCCGGGATATCTCCCATTTTTATATGGATAGCACCTGGAATCATCCCTGTAGCAACTTCTTCATCTTCACGGACATCCACTAAAAGAAGCTCTTCTCCCTTTTCAACTTTCTCCTGAAGCTCATCAGTTGTAATCGTCTTTAGTTCTTCCATTCGACATCTTCCTCCCTTATATAACTGCCTTGATCGTACCTTACTAGTAACCCTACAATCTAAAGACTATCTTAAATTAAATCCATGCTCATGTAGCGTTCCCCGCTGTCAGGGGCAATGCACAATACTTTTTTTCCTTTGCCTAGGCGTTTTGCCACTTCAATAGCTGCAAATACGGCGGCCCCTGCAGATAAACCAAGGAAAAGACCTTCTTCCCTAGCCAGCTTTTTGAAAGTTTCCACTGCTTCTTCATCGGCAATCTGGATAATCTCATCATAAATATCGGTATTCAATATATCCGGCACGAATCCTGGGCTAGTACCCACCAATTTATGCGGTCCAGGACTACCTCCGGAAAGAACAGGAGAACCCTTCGGTTCAACGACAGCTATATACAAATCCGGAAGCAGCTCTTTCAGTTTTTCTCCTGTGCCAGTAACGGTGCCTCCTGTTCCAGCCGTAGCTATGAAAGCATTCAGGTTTCCGTCCATCTGCTCATAAATCTCAATAGCGGTTGTTTCCCGGTGGATGTCTGGATTTGCTTTATTCTCAAATTGCTGGGGAATAAAGCTTCCGGGTATGCTCTGTTGAATTTCTAAAGCTTTCGCAATCGACCCTGGCATTTTTTTCTCGCTTGGAGTGAGCACCACTTCTGCTCCATAAGCTCTCAGGATGTTGATTCGTTCTTTTGTCATATTATCCGGCATAACCAGTATAGAACGATATCCCTTTGCTGCTGCGGCCATAGCAAGCCCGATACCTGTATTGCCGCTGGTAGGCTCAATTATGGTGCTCCCCGGCTTCAGATGCCCTTCTTCCTCTGCCTTCTTGATCATATTGGAAGCTGCACGGTCTTTAACACTGCCAGAAGGGTTAAACATCTCCAGCTTTACAAACACATCCGCTGCCCCCTCTGGGACTAATCTATTTAACCGTACCACTGGTGTATCACCGATCAGCTCAAGTACATTGTTGACGACTTTCATTTGAACAAAACTCCTCTTGTGTAAAAGTAAACCTGATACCTTTATCTTAACAAAAACAATTATAGTATTACCAACACCTGAGCTTATATATGAGTTCACAAAAAATACCGAAGCCCATAAGGCCCCGGTTAAAGTTATTATTGATTTGTACGTAAAGGATCTGTTTCTCTGCCAGTCTTTATGTCTATTACCTTTCCTGGAGTTGCCGGTACCGGGATGACTTTGCTCTTCGGTGCTTTACGGGAATTTTCTACCCAATCGACCAGCATATTAAATGATTGGAATACATATGGAAGCAACGGCTGCAATTCTTTTTTATTATCAGGAGATCCCCAGACGAGACTATCTACATGGTTTCCGTTTGTTATTGTATACAGCCGGTGTAAAGCAGATTTCCCCTGACTTTTTACCAGCTCTTGGTAAGGATACGCATGTACTGATGGGAAAATAAGTGAATCCAGACTGCCCGCTATACTAATGAGCGGGACGTTAATATCTCCCGTATTTTCTACCTTTTTAACGTTCTCCTTTACACTAAGAGGACGTGTGGTATAATCATAGCTTTTAAATATACCGTCATAGGTGCGGTCACGTGCTCCATTAGGAAGGAAGTTTAAATATTTCTGCCATTCAATCCGATTTGGCGCTTTAGGATCAAATTCATCACGGTAAATATTCAGAGATATAAACCAATACACAAGGTCATGGTATGCCCACAGGTTTTCAGACCCCTTTGGAAGCCCGGCTTTATATAATTCATTCACAGCATTTACCTTTTCTTCTCCCGCTCCGTAAATAGCTGCAAAGGCATTGTTTACAACCGGAGTCAACGATGTAATTAAATTAAGATCATTCGCTCTCCAAAGAACACCTTCCCAGTCGACGCCTCCGTCATATAGCTGCTTGCCTTTCTTTTTCTGATCATGTTCTAAAGCATATCTCACAACATAGCCTCCATTAGAGATACCTATGGCATATGTGGGAATACGATGTTTCTTTGATACAAGCTTGCTTGCGGCATTTTCCTTATCTTTGGGATCAATCAATTGTGAAGTATAATTTTTTTGCAGGTAGGCTTGTGCCGCTACAGTGATTTCCCTGAACCGGACATTCCATTCTTCCATACTGTCGTCTTCAGATGCCAGGGCATTTTTAGACTTCGATAACGGATCATTATCGAGCATCTCCCCTTGAGTACCTTTATCCGTTGCGGCAAAAGCATATCCTTTCGCTAGGACAAAATCGCTGAAAAGTAAATCTGTCGAGGTTTCATTTCGGGTAGCCGGGATTCCGGCCACAATGAGCTTTCCATTCCAATTGGCTGGTACACGGATAACAAATTTTGCGTCTTCAAATTGACCGTTAATCTGTGTTCCTTTTACTTCCGCAGGATTATTCATATAATGCCAGCCAGTTTTAGTAGCAGAATCTCCCCAGTTGATTGGAGCTAATCCTGAGTTCCCGAATCTAGTGGCTTCGGTAAGTTGATTAGGGTTTTTAGTCGTCAGCCAATTTCCGTTCGTTCCATCAAACGCTGTAACAGTAACATTTTCGGCGCCAGGGATGAGCGGTGTTTCTGATGTTTCAGCCCCAGCTCCTGATGAGGTGAAAGGAAAGGTTAAAATGGAAGCCGAAATAAGGGCTAATAACTTGTGTTTCATACATGTCATTCCTCCATTCAATATTGTAATCGCTTACAAATTTAATCAAGCAAGTTATGTGCCAATCTGAATTTACTCGTGAAAACTTAGTATACAAGTCTTTCTTCCTTTACTCAGTTCCATTTTATCGGAATTATCGATCATAATTCTTCCGTATTTCAGGAAAATTCCGCATATCTGTACTCTCCGATTAATAATAAAAGACAGCCTTGGCATGCCGGCCAAAACTGTCTTTGATAACGACGCTTAGGAAGCGCGCTTTAGGCATTTAAATTGTCCTTTAGATAATACACTTCTTTCGAGACGGTGACCCATTAACCCTGCACACACTGCTAATAATATATCCTTCGGCAGAGGAGCCAGCATCCATAGCCACGCCACTTTGTAGCTGAAAACCGGAGGAGCAGCAGCCCATAATTTAAAAGCCATGTACATCCAGTTTGTACCGAACAGGTAATTCACAGCCATTCCGATCAGAGAGGCTGTAACATACGCGCTAACACTCTTAAATCTTTCAACGATTCTGCCGGCAATGTAAGCTGTCAGGATATAAGAGATAATAAATCCAAATGTAGGGCTGAGAATCGTTGAGAATCCGGCTCCAAATTTAGCAAAGACAGGGATTCCAACAAGGCCGGCCAATGCATATCCCGTCATAGCAATTGCTCCAAGACGGCTTCCAAGTATGACCCCTGCTAATATCGCAAAAAACGTCTGCAGTGTAATCGGAACACTCCCGACCATCATAAATGGAGCGATGGAAGTTATATTTGCCCCAATTGCCATTAAAGTAATAAACATTCCCGCTAAAGTCAAATCAATAGGTCTCAGTTTCATTAGTTTCTTCCCTCATTTATTGTTTGATAATTTAAACATAAAGGGGACTGATATTTTTGTCAACTTATTTTATTAAGCAGTTAACATATCACTTTTTCAAATAACTTTTGGTAAACCATTTCATAGTATAGCTCGATTTTTATTAGAAGAGATATTCTTCAAATCAGGGCAGCCGGTACTTTACAAATACGAAGCGACCTTAAGAGCGGTATTAGAAAATGTATGAAAGGTACATTTTCTAATGAGGGGCCAAGAAGCGTAAAACACTAATGTATGTGTTTTGTATGATTGCCTAAGGCAGGGCGCTTTAGAATCTGCTGTCATTAACAAGCTCACAATCATCATGGTATTCTGTCATTTCAATCGCCCCTTTAAAGGCATCGAAAATCGATTGGAGTGCTGACCAAACTTTTCTCACCCAGCAAAAAAACTCTCCAAACGGAGAGCCTCACTTTACTATTCCAGCATTTTCCCCTTATGATAATCGACCATGAATTGATCGACTGTATCTTCAAGATCACCTGCAGCATCCGGCACTTGAACGATAAGCTCATTGCGCGAGGCAACGGGTGTAATGGTATAGTTGTCAAAACGGTTCACTTCAAGCTGGACCTTCAAATCTTCGGCAAGGTCTTCGGCTTGAAAGTCATCCTTCAGCAAATATCTATGGTTCTTCACTTTTTGCCCCTCCTAACTTGTAATCATCACTAGTTTTTCCCTTCAAAAACAGATCTACTCCATATTCCTTTTTTCCATATAAAAACAGCATCAGGAATACCCAATGCTGTCTTTGTGAAGAATTTAATTCGCAACGATATTTACAAGCTTTCCTGGTACGGCAATAACCTTACGTACAGTTTTTCCGCTTATCTGCTCCTGGATTTCGTTGTCTCCCATTGCTATTTCTTCAAGCTTCTCTCTGCTTGCACCTGCAGGCACCATCAGCTTATGTTTAACCTTGCCATTCACCTGGATGACAATTTCCACCTCGTCGGAAACCAGCTTGGCTTCGTCGTAAGCCGGCCATGCTGCATACGTGATGGTCTCTGTGTGGCCAAGTTTTTCCCAAAGCTCTTCACTGATGTGCGGGCAGATAGGAGAAAGCATTTTTACGAAGCCTTCTACATAAGCTTGTGGAATGACTTCCGCCTTGTATGCCTCATTAATGAATACCATCAATTGAGAAATTGCTGTATTAAAACGGATTCCCTCGAAATCTTCGGTTACCTTTTTAACAGTCTGGTGGTATATCTTTTCAAGAGCCGGGCTGCTTTCCGCATCTGTGATCTTAGCAGACAGTGAGCCGTCTTCTTCTACGAATAAGCGCCAGATCCGATCCAGGAAGCGGCGGGATCCGTCAAGACCATTTGTTGACCATGCAATGGATGCGTCCAAAGGTCCCATAAACATTTCATACAGGCGAAGAGTATCTGCTCCATGGCTTTCAATGATCTCATCGGGGTTTACTACATTCCCCTTGGACTTACTCATTTTTTCATTATTTTCCCCTAGAATCATTCCCTGGTTAAATAGCTTTTGGAACGGTTCTTTAGTTGGAACAACCCCGATATCGTACAGGAATTTATGCCAGAACCTTGCGTAAAGCAAGTGAAGAACGGCATGTTCTGCTCCGCCGATATAGATGTCGACAGGAAGCCATTCTTTCAGCTTTTCAGCTTCAGCCAAAGCATCCTTGTTCGTAGGATCGATATAGCGAAGATAATACCAGCAGCTTCCTGCCCATTGCGGCATTGTATTGGTTTCACGGCGGCCCTTCCTGCCGTTTTCATCGGTTACATTCACCCAATCCTCAATGTTCGCAAGAGGGGATTCCCCTGTGCCGGAAGGCCTGATTTCCGTCGTTTTAGGAAGTACAAGCGGCAGTTCTTCATCGCGGACAGCACTGCTTGTTCCATCTTCCCAGTGAATGACTGGAATCGGCTCTCCCCAGTAACGCTGGCGGCTGAACAGCCAGTCACGCAGCCTGTATGTTACTTTCTTTTCCCCGATGCCCTTTTCCTGAAGCCAGGCGATCATCTGTTTAATTCCCTCTTCTTTATCTGTTCCATCCAGGAATTCAGAATTAATATGCGGGCCATTGCCTGTGTAGGCTTCTTTTTCTACATTTCCGCCTTCCACTACCTCAACAATCGGAAGATCGAATTGTTTCGCAAATTCAAAGTCTCGCTCATCATGAGCCGGCACAGCCATGATTGCTCCAGTTCCATAGGTGGCAAGGACATAATCCGCAATCCAGATAGGCATTTTTTGATTGTTTACCGGGTTAATCGCGTAAGCCCCTGTGAATACACCCGTTTTTTCCTTTGCAAGATCGGTTCTTTCCAGGTCGCTCTTATGCTTAACTTTTTCAAGATATGCATCCACCGCGCTCTGCTGATCATTTGACGTGATTTTGCTGACCAACGGATGTTCAGGTGCCAGCACTGCATAAGTCGCTCCGAATAGAGTGTCCGGACGGGTTGTAAAGACTCTGAATGTTCCTTCATGGCCTTCGATGGCAAACTCGAGCTCGGCACCCTCTGAGCGGCCGATCCAGTTGCGCTGCATATCTTTAAGGCTTTCCGGCCAGTCCAGCTCTTCAAGATCTTCGGCCAGACGGTCTGCATAAGCCGTAATCCGCAGCATCCATTGTCTCATTGGGCGGCGTTCTACTGGATGCCCTCCCCGCTCACTCTTTCCATCAATGACTTCTTCATTAGCAAGAACGGTTCCCAGTGCCGGGCACCAGTTAACAGGCACTTCATCGACGTAGGCAAGTCCTTTTTCATATAACTTCAGGAAGATCCACTGAGTCCATTTATAATAATCAGGATCTGTCGTATTTACTTCGCGGTCCCAGTCATAAGAGAAGCCAAGCTCTTTAATCTGGCGGCGGAATGTATTGATGTTTTGTGCAGTGAATTCCGCAGGATCATTTCCTGTATCAAGAGCATACTGTTCAGCCGGAAGACCGAACGCATCCCAGCCGATTGGATGCAATACTTTATAGCCTTGCATTCTTTTCATCCTGGAAATAATATCTGTTGCGGTATACCCTTCTGGATGGCCTACATGCAGCCCTGCTCCTGACGGGTAAGGAAACATATCAAGCGCATAAAATTTTCTCTTATCTTTATCCTCATCCGTTTTAAAGGTTTTATTTTCATCCCAATACTTCTGCCATTTTTTTTCAATCTTTTTGTGAAAAAAGTTCATTGCTTTTCCTCCTAGAAACTTCTGATAAAAACCAAAAAATCCTCTCGCCCCTCTATAAAAAGAGGGACGAGAGGATTGTATAATCTCCCGCGGTACCACCCAAATTAGTGCAAAACATACTTGCACCCGCTCGAAATCCTTAACGCGGATTATCCGACAGGCACTAATTTCTGTCATGCCTGTAACTCAAAGGCGAGTTCACAATCAATCTCGGTTGACTTGCACCACCCGTCAACTCTCTAAAGCGAGTTCTAATTGCTACTACTCCTTATCGAAGTTTTTCTCGTATCGATAGATATTCATATTTTAGTCAATAATTCATTAAAATGCAAGCTGACTTTTCATTCATCCTGCCCTTATTTAGTCAATTATATTCATAAATCTGGAAAAAGTTATCATGAGTTCACCCAGCCTTTACAGGAAACAGCTCACCTTCCATATTTTTCTTAAGATTTTTATCATATAAGCTGGTTGTGATAATAGCTGTGGCAAATAAAATAATCAACACGATAAACATCATGCTCATACCATAAAAATCGACGAGGATTCCGCCGATGGTCGGCCCCAGCATCCGTCCGCCTGTAGCTGTACTGTTCACAACTCCTTGATAAAAGCCTTCTCTACCTTTAGGTGCCAGTTTGTCAGCAAGGGCTGGAACGGCAGGCCAGACAAACATTTCTCCAATTGTCAGTACTATCATGGCAGTCAGAAACCCAGAGAAGCCATTTGCAAAGGAAGCCATGATAAATGCCCCAATAAAAATGAATATACCTAAGATTATTTGAGATTTTACTTTTTTTAGATAGTTGTTTACAAATACATTCACAGCAGGCTGTGCAAACACAATCAAGGTACCGTTAACCGTCCAAAGGACACTATATTGTTTTAGGCTGACGCCAATTTCCTGTGTATAAGATGCGATCGTCGACTGCCATTGTACATATCCTATCCAGCAGAGCAGATATCCGAAACACAGCACGAGCAGTGCGCTCATCTTAGAGAAATCCTTTACTGCCGGCTGTTCGGTTAGAACGCTTGAGGAAGCAGCCGGGACATCGGCAGGCTGAATCCCTTTAAAACCAAACAAAACGATTAGTAAAAACAATATATACATGAATGTATTGGCTAGAAAAATAAGATCAAATGAATAAGAAGCGACAAAACCGCCCATGGCTGAACCAGCTGCTACTCCTACGTTCTGGGCAATATAGATCGCATTGAAAGCTTTTCTGCCTCCTTCTTTCCAGACGGAGCCTGCCATGGCATAAAAAGAAGGAAAAACGAGGCCTGTTCCAAAACCTATGATAATGAGATAAACAACATAATAGATCCAGGTATGATTCAGAGTTAATCCTATTAAAGCAGACAGTGAAATGACAATTCCAATTAGAATTGTTTTAAAACCGCCGATTTTATCAAACAAACTTCCGCCAATTAAGTTTCCGATTACAGATGCAAACGCGTTTGCCATTAAGACAAATCCCGCGACAGAAAGAGACTTTCCGAGATGGTCGTGTATGTAAATCGCGTTCAATGGCCAAAGAAATGAATTTCCAGTTACATTAATAACCATTCCGATTACGAGCAGCCAAAGACTTCGAGGCATTTTCGACTCCCCCTTTTTGTAAGAAAATGTTACGAGCACCAAAACAATTCTAATGATTCTACAGAATGAATGCAATGGTTATTTTTCCTGTTTTTATGCATATCAGAAACTCAGAAAATTCTTGTTATTTTTGATTTTGTAGTTCCTTTAATCTTAATGAGAATCATTGCAAGAGAAGAAGGAAAAAACCATTATCCACAACCTCGGATAATGGTTTCCTAAAAGTGAAAATGTTTAGTGATCAAGAAGAATCATGTCATTTTGGATGTCTTGCAGACGCAATCTCATTCTATCCAGCTGGTACCTTTGCTGCCCGTCGGCACTGCGTTTCAAACGCTCAAGTTCATTCACAGTCATTTCAACCCGAGCTTGAGCATGTGTATATACATCATCATTATAATGCTCCTGCAGAGATCCGTCCTGAAACTGTTCATGAGCTGCACTAAGTGTTTCTTCACACTGCTTTAGAAAGTTTTCCACTGATTCATGAGTTGCCATTTGCGAACCCTCCTTAGACTCGGATGATACTTCCTCATCCCTTATAGTGTACCTGTGACAGCCGGGCTTTATCAGGGAAATAATATGGGAAATAGGCACAGTCCCCCGGCAGGCTGCTTTATGATAAAATAGCTTTTATGTGTATGAGAAATTTACTGCTTTGTATTTGATATAGAAGCTTTATTTTAAAAGGAGGATGAGTGGGTTTGGGATATAATAATCCTTTTGTTTTTGCCTCTGATGATAAGAGGTATCATACATGGAATTATCATCTCCGCAATGAGTTTGGCCATAAGGTTTTCAAGGTTGCTCTAGACGGCGGCTTTGACTGTCCGAACCGTGATGGCACGGTTGCACATGGAGGATGTACATTCTGCAGCGCGGCAGGATCAGGTGACTTTGCGGGCAATCGTGCAGACAGCCTTGAGAAACAATTTCATGACATCAAGAATAAGATGCACTCAAAATGGAAAGATGGAAAGTATATGGCGTATTTCCAGGCTTATACCAATACACATGCACCAGTCGAAGTTCTAAGAGAAAAATTTGAAAGTGTACTAAAGCAGGATGGCGTGGTAGGACTGTCCATTGCCACCAGGCCCGACTGTCTTCCTGATGATGTGGTTGAATATCTTGCAGAACTTAATCAGCGAACGTATCTATGGGTTGAGCTTGGACTTCAGACCGTTCATGAACGCACGGCCCTTCTCATTAACCGGGCACATGACTATGAATGCTATAAAGAAGGTGTAGCAAAGCTCCGTAAACACGGTATCCGTATCTGTAGTCATATAATCAACGGGCTTCCGCTTGAAGGCCAAGAAATGATGATGGAAACGGCGCGGGAAGTTTCCAAGCTTGACATACAGGGGATTAAAATCCATCTGCTGCATCTTTTAAAAGGGACGCCTATGGTAAAACAGTATGAAAAAGGCATGCTCGAGTTCTTGACGTTTGAGGATTATATACAATTAGTGTGCGACCAGCTTGAGATTCTTCCTCCAGAAGTGATTGTTCACAGAATCACGGGGGATGGACCTATAGATTTAATGATCGGTCCGATGTGGAGTGTAAATAAATGGCATGTACTGAACTCAATAGATGCAGAGTTAAAAAAGAGAAACAGCTGGCAGGGGAAATATTATAACCAGGTTGTGGAGGCATAATATGAAACTTGAAAGAATACTTCCTTTTGCCCGCAGGCTGTTACAATACGCTGTTACAGAAGGTGATATCGCAGTCGATGCAACACTGGGAAATGGGCATGACACCGTCTTTCTCGCATCCCTGACCGGTGAAACCGGGCATGTATATGGATTTGATATACAAGAGAATGCCCTAAACAATTCTAGACAGAGAATAGAAGCGAATAACCTGTCCAAGTCTGTCACATTATTTTTAAAGGGCCACGAAGAGATACAAGCCTGTATCCCTGAAGATCAAGCCGGTAAAATTAAAGGAGCTATCTTTAACCTAGGCTATCTCCCAGGAGGAGACAAGTCGATCGTTACTTCTGCTGAAACAACGATTCGGGCTATTAAGCAGCTCTTGGATTGGATGGCACCTGAAGGAATCATTGTACTTGTCATCTATCATGGCCATCCTGAAGGAAAAATTGAAAGAGATGCTCTTCTTTCGTATATTTCTACAATTCCTCAGGAGGAGGCGCACGTTCTCCAGTATGGATTCATAAATCAGGTCAATGATCCGCCGTTTATCATTGCAATTGAAAAGAGATAAAAATCAGGGAAACCGGGTAAGGGTTTCCCTGGTACAACTGTGGGCCCAGATTTTAGTCACAAGCGACTTTCATGCGGAGCAATCACCGATGTATAAGCATATCTCACAGAAACAAAGCATAAAAGCAGCTGCATAAGCATAAAGAAAGAAACATACGCAAAGGGTGCTTTAAGATCAGCATAAACATCTAAAATATATGCATACAACCTTAAAACCCAAGCATAAACCTCCAAAACATAAGCATAAACTACCGATATATAAGCATAGACCCAATCAATTTGGCAAATATCCTTAGTTTTAGGTCAAAACCTTTCACATTTGGTATGGTTGCACTCCGCATAAAATATAAATTCATACTAAAAAGTATCTATAATTCGATTTTGGCCCTAAAAATAGAGAAATGGGAGTCAACACCTGTACGTTTCCGCGTTGTTAATAACTGCAGGGTAATTGTCATTCTCTCCCAATCAGACCAGAGAAACAAATAAGTTCCGCAGGTTTTTATTTTATTGCCTTAACCGGAATTTTCTATGCCTTTATCGGGCTGAGCTTTTGAAATCCCCGATACATACGTCCATTCAGATAAAAGAACAGGGTAATGCCTCCCCCTAGTTTCCTTACCTTTTTAGCAAGCCGGGCCAGCTGTTTCTGGCTTCGGACTTTTTCATCTGAGAGGTAGATGCCGAGCAAGCCGCGATGGATCAATTTGTGGAATTGCTTATGCGGCAGCTTCTCGGAATATTGTTCAGCCTGCCTGACAAAATGCTCAAGGCGCGCCATCATCTCCTGATCATTCTGATAGTAGAAGCAGAAATTCAAGTCTCCTCCTGCACGGTCTTCTTCTTGATCTATAAGATAATCCAGCAGGATATGCAGGCCCTGAATGTATGGAAAATATCCTTCACAAATCATATCCCCCTGCACCTGCTCAAAATCATCCCTAAAGGCATAAGAAACCAGACAAAAAATTCCGAGAGTCGAGCCGGAACAAGCTGAAAATTCATACCAGCTCATTTCAGGAAGAGAATCCTTGTAGGTATTGTGCCAGTCTTGCAGACGGCTTACTCTTTTATCCGGGTGCACATGTTTATGTACCTGTAAGTCACAATAAAATGTACACAGCTGTAACAAATGATTACGAATCTTTTCGTAATGATGCATTTTTCCGAGTACGTCCTGGCACGTGAGAACCAGATCCCGTAAATAGTGGTGATCATTCTGTCCGGATCTATATCTATAGTAATTTCCCGGATCTGCACCAATCGTTAATGCGTCTGCCATAGATTCATGAAGTGCACTGAAATCATCTGGATCGAGCGAAATACTTCTATCGCATAAATTATCCAGATAGTCGCTGATCGTCTGGTAGGCGACTATAAATTTTACAGCCTCTTCAGCATGTTCTTCTGCCGCCAAAGCAAGGATTCCCCCGCCCTCACAATGAAAAGCCTTTGCTCCAATGCTGTCGCAGGCCTGTTTTCTAAGCTCCCGGTCAGGTATCTCTTCAGCTCGGTTTTTCCAATACGAAAGCTCCTTATGGACGAGCGGCAAAATATGTAAATATGTCTTTGACATAAGAGTAAGTGGAGTTTCCGGTATGGCCATGAAGCTTTCCCCCTAGTAAATATATCCTAAAAGCCTCAGCCTGTTTTCAACAAATCCCCTGGCGTATTCGAAAACCGTCTCTCTTTCGGGTTCATTGAAAATTTCATGATACAGGTTCGGCCACTCTTTATACTGCTTTTCACTTGAAAGAATGTAATTAAACCATTCTTTTACAGCTTTTTTATCTACAATTCTGTCATCTCCCCCCTGCATGAGCAGAATCGGGATATCCTGAAGATCAGGAATTTCATCGAAGGCTTCCTTCACGGATCCAATAAGCTCACGGTACCAGCGTACAGAGACTTTGGTTACATATAAGCTGTCATTTACATCTGTCTCCAGGACCTCTGCATTTCTTGTGGCCATCTGTACCGTCAAACCCGGATCCATCCTTAAGGTAGGAAGTATTCCATTAAGTACAACGGAGAGGGCATTTAGGAATTTGGAAGGATAGTGGACAAGGCCAAGGCATGGTGAAGAGAGAATAATTCCCGCAACGTTTAATTTTTCCTGCTGAAGAAGCCGGATAACCGCAAGTCCGCCCATGCTGTGCCCAAGCAGAAATACCGGCAGCTGGTAAGCATATCCAGCCTGTACCCATTCCTTGATTGAAGTAAGGTACTCATCAAATGAATCGATATGGCCGCGCCTCGAACGTGTAGTCATTCCCTGCCCCGGCAAATCGCCCATTATTACATGGTATCCTGCTCCGCGCCACATCTCAATTAACCATCTATAGCGGCCATGGTGCTCCAATGCTCCATGCACCATCACAATGACTCCTCTTGCTGAATGAGCCGCTTCCCATGTATGCATTCATATTCCCCCCTTAATCATGATGATTATTTTCTGTTCTATAACCCGGTTCGTATTTTACAGTGTAATTTTTAACAGGTAAACTTATTTAATAATCTTACACTTATAATACCCAAATTTCGAGAAAGGTGTGTGTTTCATGATTATTTATCCGTATAAAGATAAAAAGCCTGCTATCGAGGAGGATGTGTATGTAGCAGAAAATGCGGTCATTACCGGGGATGTCACGATTGGAAGTCAGTCAAGCGTCTGGTTTAATTCAGTAATCCGGGGTGATGTGTCACCAACCGTCATTGGAAGCAAAGTAAATATCCAGGATAACAGTGTGCTTCATCAAAGTCCGAATACCCCCCTTATCCTGGAAGATGAAGTAACCATCGGACACCAGGTAATTCTACATAGCTGCAAAATTGAAAGAGGAGCATTGATCGGCATGGGCTCAATCATACTAGATGGTGCAGTCATCGGCAGCGGAGCGTTTATTGGTGCAGGAAGCCTTGTGCCTCAGGGAAAAAAAATCCCGCCTAACACTCTTGCGTTTGGCCGCCCGGCAAAAGTCATACGCGAGCTGAATGATGAAGACATAAAAGATATGAAGCGTATATGCCGAGAATATGCCGAAAAAGGCCAATACTACAAAAATCTCCAGCGGAAATGATCGGGGGACTGTTCCCATTTCCCAAGAGAGCCATTTCAAAAGAAAAAGCACCCGCGGGTGCTTTTTGTAGTTATTTAGTTCTTCACTGATTGAAGTTCTTGTTTGTATAAGTCTTGAAAGTTGTATTTTCCTTCGATATTGATGCTGTGCCACAGCATGAACACAAGGACAGTCCAGATTTTCCGGCTATTGTCTGCTTTACCCTGGACATGGTCTTCTAATAATCCATATACCACATTTTTATGGATAAGGTGGTCGGTCTGGCTGTCACGGATGATGCCTTTTGCCCACTCATACATTTCGTTTTTCAGCCAGTGGCGGATTGGAACTGGGAATCCAAGTTTTTTGCGGTTAAGTACATGATCCGGCACTACACCTTCAGCTGCTTTTCTAAGCAGATACTTTGTCGTGCCATTTGCAGTCTTAAGAGCAGAAGGTATGCCCGAAGACACTTTAAATACCTTTTTATCCAGGAATGGAACACGCAGCTCCAAGGAATGTGCCATCGTCATTTTATCGGCTTTAAGAAGAATATCGCCCCTCATCCAGGTATGGATGTCGATATACTGCATGCGGCTCACCGGCTCATATCCAGCGGATTCTCTATACAGCGACTTCGTAATCTCAGTATAGTCAAGCCCTTCTTTATAGTTTGCCAGAAGCCGTCTCTTTTCATCTTCTGTAAACATTTTGGCATTTCCAATGTATCTTTGTTCCATCGGAGTTACGCCACGTTCGATAAAGCTCTTTCCTCTGACTCCTTCAGGAAGGATCTTAGCAACGCCTTTTAAGAGTCCTTTAACCGCACCAGGCATTTTTTCAAAAACTTCTAATGATTGTGGTTCGCGGTAGATATTGTAGCCCCCGAACAATTCGTCAGCACCTTCACCAGAAAGGACAACCGTTACATGCTTTCTTGCTTCTCTTGCCACAAAGTATAATGGTACACACGCTGGATCAGCCAACGGGTCATCCATATGCCACATAATTTTAGGGAGCTCATCCATATATTCCTGCGGGGAAATAATATAGCTGATGTTCTCTACCCCTAATTTATCAGCGGTTTCTTTGGCCACATCGATCTCACTAAAACCGTTATGGTCAAAGCCCACGGAAAACGTCTTTATGTTAGGATGATATTCCTTTGCGATTGATGCAATAATGGATGAATCAATTCCGCCTGAAAGGAAGGAACCAACTGGCACATCGCTTCGCATGTGCATTTTAACACTATCAAACATGACGTCTTTAATTTCTTTAACCCACTGTTCTTCGGATTTATGAACAGATGTGAATGATGCTTTCCAGTAACGTTTAATTTCCATCGGCTTGCCAATCTTCTTTGTAAAGTAGTGGCCAGGTTCAAGCTTATGAATTCCAACACTCATGGTTTCAGGTTCAGGCACAAATTGATACGTTAGATAGTGCTGAAGGGATTCGTAATTAATTACATCGTTTTCTAGCGCAAGCATGATGCTTTTCTTTTCTGAGCCAAAGAATGTTCTGTCTCCATCTTCCATATAGAAGAATGGCTTAATTCCGAACTGGTCTCTTCCCCCGAATAAAGTCTGCTCTTGCTTGTCCCAGATCACAAAGGCAAACATCCCGCGGAGCTTTTCGATTGCTCTTTCTTTCACATGACTGTACAAAGCAATGATGACCTCTGTATCTGAGCTGGTTGAGAAAGATAATCCTTCCTTAATAAGCTCTTCACGAAGCTCTACATAATTATAAATTTCTCCGTTAAAAATAATCCAATAGCGTTCATTTTCATAGGTCAGCGGCTGGTGGCCTGCTTCTATATCAATAATGCTTAACCGGCGGAAACCAAATTGTATATGATCGTCAAAGAAATACCCATCATCGTCTGGTCCGCGGTGAGTGATGATGTTGTTCATTTCTGTAAATAGCTGTTTATCTTCATCTCGATGCTGCTGTGCTGTATTGTGCACACATCCTATAAATCCACACATATGTTTTCACCTACTTAAAATATCTTATTATCTTTATTTCCAAAGATTATCTAATTCAAATACATCTTTTTACCCTGCTGTATGTAAAACAAACAATCCCTTTTTGCATACTTATCTATTTTAACACTTTTTCAAAAGAAAAGGCATGGGTAAATATCTGTAATTTTAAAAGAAAAGCGGAATGCGGTGCCTTTCCCATAGCGATATGTTTCGCCACCGTATTTATATTACTTTAATTCTTCATATAATCAAAAAGCCAATTTAATGGAAAGGCAGATGCCCGACAAGCATAAGACGAGCAGGCTATGAGAAGTGCCCTTTCTTCTCATAGCCTGCTTGGCTTATGTCTCGAGGGCAGCAGCATGCAGCTGGACAACAAGAAAAGCGGAGAACGGTGCTTTTCTTTTAAAAATATTATATATAAACCAAAAATGATGAAGCATACACTTTAAGAAAACCTAGACTTTATAGAAAAGCAGACACCTGAAAGGCATAAGACGAGCGGCAGCGAAAGGCCGCCCTTGCCTTTTGATGGCGATTGGCTTATGACCGAAGGTGTCAGTTCGCAGCTGGACAAATAGAAAAGCGGAATGCGGTGCCTTTCCCATAGCGATATGTTTCGCCACCGTATTTATATTACTTTAATTCTTCATATAATCAAAAAGCCAATTTAATGGAAAGGCAGATGCCCGACAAGCATAAGACGAGCAGGCTATGAGAAGTGCCCTTTCTTCTCATAGCCTGCTTGGCTTATGTCTCGAGGGCAGCAGCATGCAGCTGGACAACAAGAAAAGCGAAGGACGGTGCTTTTCAAAGGTTACAAGTGAGCAGCTGAATGATAATCAAACCCATTTTGTTGATCCAAAAATCTTATTGAAAAGCAGCCATCCGACAAGCATAAGGCGAACTGGCTGTGGGAAGGGGTTTTCTTCCCATAGACAGTTTGACTTATGTCTCGAGGATGGCAGTCCGTAGCTGGACAAATAGAAAAGCGGAGAACGGTGCTTTTCTAAAAATATTATATATAAACCAAGAATGATGAAGCT
The DNA here is from genome assembly GCF_002863585.1 of Peribacillus deserti. Taxonomy (GTDB): domain Bacteria; phylum Bacillota; class Bacilli; order Bacillales; family DSM-1321; genus Paraperibacillus; species Paraperibacillus deserti_A. The sequence goes on from NZ_PGUY01000043.1 coordinate 36,053, forward strand.
TACACTTGAAGAAAACCTAAAACTTTTCAGAAAAGCAGACACCTGATAAAGAAAACTTGCTGTTTGGCGAGCGGCAACGAAGACAGAAGCTTAGTCGCACTTATGCATTAGACAGGCATAAGAAAAGCGGCAGCGAAAGACCGCTCCTATCTTTTAAGGACGAGCGGCTTATGACCGAAGGTGTCAGTACAACATACTTTCCCGCAGCAATCTCCCCCCTTAAGCTCTAAGCAATACAGTGACACATCCTTTAACTAATACAAAAGGCTGACTCCAAGTTGAGTCAGCCTTTTTCATATTATGCTTGTGCTGCTTGTTCTTTAAGGGCTTCTGCTTTATCTGTACGCTCCCATGGAAGATCTACATCTGTACGGCCAAAATGTCCGTAAGCAGCTGTCTGCTTGTAAATCGGGCGGCGCAGGTTAAGCATGTTGATGATGCCAGCCGGACGAAGATCGAAATTCGCGCGGACTAAATCCACTAATACGTCTTCGCTTACTGTTCCTGTTCCGAAAGTGTCAACAGAAATGGATACCGGCTGTGCCACTCCGATAGCATAGGCAAGCTGAACTTCTACTTTGTCAGCAAGACCTGCAGCTACCAGGTTTTTAGCAACATAACGTGCTGCATATGCAGCTGAACGGTCCACTTTTGTAGGATCTTTACCAGAGAATGCACCGCCGCCGTGGCGCGCGTATCCGCCGTATGTATCAACGATGATTTTACGGCCGGTTAATCCAGCATCACCCTGTGGTCCGCCGATAACGAAACGTCCAGTAGGGTTGATGAAATATTTGGTTTCTTCATCAATTAGTTCCTTTGGAACCACTGGATTGATAACATATTCTTTAAGATTGCGCTGGATCTGCTCCAGGCTAATCTCAGGATGATGCTGAGTGGAAATAACAATCGTATCAATGCGTACCGGCTTGTCATTTTCATCATACTCTACAGTTACCTGAGTCTTTCCGTCCGGACGAAGGTATGGAAGAATCTCTTCTTTTCGTACTTCAGTCAGGCGGCGGGCCAATTTATGTGCTAAAGAAATTGGAAGAGGCATTAACTCTTTTGTTTCGTTGTTTGCAAACCCAAACATTAAGCCTTGGTCCCCTGCTCCAATTGCTTCAATTTCTTCATCGGTCATTGTACCTTCACGGGCTTCAAGAGCCTGGTCAACACCCATTGCGATGTCTGCAGACTGCTCATCGATTGAAGTTAACACCGCACAAGTCTCGGAATCAAAGCCGTATTTTGCACGTGTGTACCCAATGTTAGCAATAGTTTCACGAACAATTTTTGGAATATCTACATAAGTAGAAGTTGTAATTTCTCCGGCTACAAGCACAAGACCAGTCGTAACAGATGTTTCACATGCTACGCGTGCATTTGCATCCTTCGCTAAAATAGCATCCAGAATGGAATCTGAGATTTGGTCACAGATTTTATCCGGATGTCCTTCTGTAACTGACTCAGAAGTAAAAAGACGACGCTTTTTTGACATCCTATTTCCTCCTCATATAGATGGTAATTGCTTTTGGTTCGATCCACATAGAATTTCACCATTGCCTGTTTTTTTGAGACGGAGCTCGTTCCCTTAAGTAGTATTCCTTAAAAGATGCATTTTTTATCCTGGCCCGGCAATTATTCAGGCTCTTACAGGAGACTGGATATTGCGGATGTCACTGCTTATGTATAAGTGAGTGCCAAAAAGTTGTGCACTTTTGTTGAAAGGAACTGTGTTTGTATTACATGTGTTGCCCGATTACGTCCAAATATAGAAAAAAGTCAGATCACTTTTTGCCAGGTATCAGTATGCAGTACGTTACCCCATACCCTTTTTGGGCAAAAATAAAAACCTTCCTATTTAATGAGGAAAGGTTTGCTTACGTAAATCAGCCTTTCACTCTTATCGGTCAAGGGCATAAGCCTTGCATCAAGTTAGCACCTTTGCCTCGGAAAATGTCGCCATTTCCTTCAAATGTTTTTATTCAAAATAAAAACGTGCAGGTTGCTGGGTTTCATTGGGCCTGTCCCTCCACCAGCTCGGGATAAGAGAATCCGTTCAAGGTAGAATCATACCTCATTTTATCGAAATATGTCAATTCTTTTTATGAGCGTTTAAATAATTTTATTGACTCTAAAAACTGGAAGTTTATAAATTATGTTTTTTCTTTCTTTTGAGCAATTTTTAAGTCCATAGTCGATTTGGGTATTATGTGGATATTCTAGGCTGCAGGCGCAGGGACTCTCTGAACAGGATAGGTCCAAGGGAGATTACAGAGACTAACAGCTTTCGGGCCGCCTGAGGAAAGCAGCAGCTAAAGCTGTTATCAGGCTGTTTTCGCAACCTTTGTTGTTATTGAACAAGGGGTTGATTGGATGGTTTACCGAACTATAAAAAACAACTATCTTTTAGAAAAAAGCCTTATATTAAAAATGGACAGGTATAACCAGCTTTTTTTGATTAAATTAATGCGCACTTTTTAGATTTTTTTATAAAATAATATATATTAATGTGGACTATTCGAGTTAATGTGTTATACTAATTAACAACAAACAAAAAAGTAAAAGGATGGTATCTCATATATGAATTCTGTTGGAATTTCGAATGGACTAGAAGAATTGTTAGCCGGGCAAAACGTCCATATTCAACTTTCTGTTCCCCAGCTGGTAGAGAAAGTGTTAAAGCGTGGAGAAGGGATCCTTACCTCAACAGGAGCAGTCCGGGCGGAAACAGGGAAATATACGGGACGCTCACCGAAGGATAAATACACGGTAGAAGAACCATCAACGAAAGATAAGATTGACTGGGGCTCAGTGAATCAGCCAATATCTGAAGAAAAATTCAATAACTTATATAATCAAGTGATCGATCATTTAAAAGCGAAAGAAGAAATCTTTGTTTTTAAAGGGTATGCAGGAGCAGATAAAAAACACCGGATGCCAATCCAGGTGATTAATGAATATGCGTGGCATAATTTATTTGCCCATCAGCTGTTTATCCGTCCAGGAGAAGAAGAGCTTGCGGGGCATCAAGCAGAATTCACTATCATCTCTGCACCGGACTTTAAAGCAGATCCAGCTATACACGGGACTAAATCAGAAACCTTCATTATGGTTTCCTTCGAAAGGAGAACCATATTAATAGGTGGAACGGAATATGCCGGTGAAATGAAAAAATCCATTTTCTCTGTGATGAATTACATGCTTCCTGAAGCGGGGATCCTTTCCATGCACTGTTCGGCGAATGTAGGAAAAGAAGGCGATGTTGCCCTTTTCTTCGGTCTTTCAGGCACTGGCAAAACCACTTTGTCTGCCGATACAAACCGAAAACTGATCGGGGATGATGAACATGGCTGGTCTTCAAGCGGCATATTCAATATCGAAGGCGGCTGCTATGCAAAATGTATAAATCTTACCCGTGAAAAAGAACCGCAGATTTTTGATGCAATCCGCTTCGGTTCAGTGCTGGAAAATGTAATGGTAGATTCGGATACACGTATGGCGGACTATGAAGACAGTATCCTGACTGAAAATACACGGGCAGCTTACCCGATCCAGGCTATCGACAATATTATAACCCCAAGCCTTGCCGGTCATCCTAATACGATCATTTTCTTGACTGCAGATGCCTTCGGTGTCCTGCCTCCTATCAGCAGGCTGACAAAGGAGCAGGCGCTGTACCATTTCCTAAGTGGCTATACCAGCAAACTGGCAGGTACAGAAAGAGGAATTACGTCTCCTCAAGCTACTTTTTCAACATGCTTCGGTTCTCCTTTCCTACCGCTTCCGGCACAGCGATATGCGGAAATGCTCGGACAAAAAATCGATGAGCATAATGCGAAAGTATTCCTGGTGAATACAGGATGGACAGGAGGAGAATACGGAACAGGAAGCCGTATGAAACTTGCCTACACACGAGCCATGGTTCAGGCAGCGTTGGAAGGTGAGTTGAACAACGTCGAGACTATTACCGATGACATCTTTGGCCTGGAAGTGCCAGCACATGTTCCTGGTGTTCCCGACCAAGTTCTTCAGCCTAGCAAAACCTGGTCTAATCCAGACGCCTACCGTGCTAAAGCCATGGAATTGGCAGAAAAATTCCGCCGGAATTTCAATAAATTCTCTGGTCTCTCATCTGAAATCCAAGAATATGGCGGCCCTAGAATATAAATGTAACATTTGAAAAACGAGCTGCTGGATTGCAGCTCGTTTTTTCCCTATCAAAGCATATGTACATGAAACGAAGACACCGCATCCAAACAGGACGCGGCTGTATCTCTGCTAGAGGTTCCATCTCTTTTCGCAAATAATATGTCAGTATAAAGAGAGAAAACTTGGGCGGAATATCCGCTTGGCTGATTCTTCTTAATTTGTAGAGTTTAAAGAAACCAGCTCATAGGTAATCACAGTTCCTTCTTTTTCCCATTCCAGCTTCTTGATAATGGCTGTTCCGTTCGGCTCCCCTTCTTTGGTCTTTCTTAGTTCTATAGGAATTTCCATCGGATACAGTCGATAGCCTTCTTTTTTGATCATAAAAACATTATCATGGGCTCTGGTTTCACGGCCTTTGGTTACAATCATTGTATTCATTTCTAATGGCATCCCCATACTAACCCTCCTATTCTTACAGATATCATATCACTTTTCTGGGCTGCTTTTCATCCAGGCTGTTAAATCGCCTACAATCTTCCGGTTCATGGCTGGCGGGAAATAGTGGGTAAATCCGGTGAAATACCAGGTTTCCGCTTGTCTTCCAACTTCTTTAAGTCTCTTTTCGAGACGGTAGGCATGTTCAATCGATACATTATGGTCTTCTTCGCCATGGATAATGAGGACGGGGCAGTGAATTTTTTCGACTTCATAAAGAGGAGTGCGGAATTTATAGCGTTCTGGGAATTTAACAGGCGTTCCTCCGATCACCCTCTTCATCATTCTTCTAAGATCCGTTCTTTCTACATAAGTCAGGGCCATGTCTGTCACTCCTCCCCACACTACAACAGAAGCAGCGGCCGGACACTCGATGGCTGTCAAAAGAGCCATTACCCCTCCTCTAGAAAAACCAAAAATATGGATTCTTGCGGTCGCTGTCTTTGGCCATTCTTTAAGAACCTGATAACCATTCACTGCATCCTGTCTATCCTCGCCTGCAAAGTCCTCGTCACCTTCCCCTCCCTGATTTCCTCTATAGAACGGGGCAAAAACCACAAACCCTTCCGAGGCAAATTGAGCAATTCTGGCTGGCCTGACCTTCCCCACATTCTTAATACCGCCTCTTAAGTATAAAAAACCGTCATAGGGTCCATTTCCCTTTGGTTCTGCCAGAAGCCCCTTCACACGGAGACCTTCTGACCAATACGTAATAAGGAACATTTCTATCTCTGGGTTAGGTGATGGAAAGCGCTGTTTGGTGCATAATGTCCCGTTTAAATCCTTCATATTCTGCCTCCTTTTTATTTGGCTGTTTTCGCAAACTTTGTTGCTATTGAACAACAGGTTGATTGGAGCGCAAGGCATGCTCGCGGACCTTAGGGGCGGGCGGTGAGCCTCCTCGGCTGCGCCTGCTGGGTCTCACCTGATAGAAAAGCGGAAGCGCCTTGTTCAGACCCGATAAAGAAGACTTGCTGATTGGCGAGCGTTAGCGAAGACAGAAGCTTAGTCGCACTTACCACGCTCGAACGCCACGTCCTGTGGCCACGCCTGGCTCGCACATCCTGTGCTTCGTGCGTTAGCCAAGCATAAGACAAGCGGGCCGTGGAAAGCGGTTTTCCTTTCCATGGACCGATTGGCTTATGACTCGAGGGTCTAGGCGCTGGAGCCGGACAATGCCCGCTGCTCTCGCACAGAAAAGCGGAAAGCGGTGCCTGCCCAACATATAAATATTAAACGCTCAGTGAAAATCCCAATAGATATAAAATTCTAAACAAATTGGCAGGCAGAGACCCGACAAGCATAAGACGAGCCGGCTGTGGGGAGTGCTTTTCTCCGCATGGACGGATCGGCTTATGACTCGAGGGTCTCAGCTTGTAGCTGGATCAAGGAGTCACGCACCTTACGCTCCAATCGACCTGACTGAACAATAGGGTAGCGTAACAAAACTTATTAAAAAACAACAATCTTTTAGAAAAGAGCTTTTTATGTTTGTTTTCTTAATTAATAGCCTTTTCTACGAAATTGTAATCAATGAAAAAAAGGTTCTATAGGCAATCACACATTTTTTAAATAAACATACGATATGTTAGTCACCCGAGATTTCAATCTACTGTGCAAGGAGGTTTTTTAAATTGAGAAAATCATTAAAAATCAGTTTTAGTGTGCTGCTGGCTCTTGTTCTCATCATTCCGCTTGCTGCCTGCGGCAAAGAGGAAGTACAAAAAGTCCGGATTGCTGAGGTCACCCGTTCTATCTTTTATGCTCCCCAATATGTAGCCATAGAAAAAGGCTTCTTTAAGGAAGAGGGGTTGGACATCGATTTAAAAACCACACCAGGCGGCGATAAAACCATGACAGCGCTGCTTTCCAATGGTGCCGACGTGGCTCTTGTCGGTTCGGAAACATCGATTTATGTAACAGCACGGGGATCTAAGGATCCGGTCATTAACTTTGCCCAGCTGACTCAGACAGATGGTACTTTCCTTGTATCCCGGAATAAAGTCGATAATTTTAAATGGGATCAGTTAAAAGGCAGCACTTTCCTTGGTCAGCGGAAAGGCGGAATGCCGCAGATGGCTGGCGAGTTTGTCCTAAAGAAGCACGGAATCGATCCCCATAATGATTTAACTTTAATTCAAAATATCGATTTTGCAAATGTGGCAACAGCTTTAGCGAGTGGGAACAAAAAACACCACTATAGTCTTTTTATCTCTATACCCTTCTTATAAAGAATATCTTCCATAATACACAGGGTATATTAACAGGATTATCACAAAAACGGGTAAAAAGGTTACTATTCTTTCCTCAGTTTTAGTAGGCATTTACCAGTTGTTATAAAATAAGCCCCCCCGATTCAATCGGGGGGGGGGTTAATTATGAAAAAGAGACTAAACTAAGATTGGCTGAAAACTTTGTGTAGCCATAATTTCATTGATATCAAATGCAAAATCCACTTCTATTTTATCTTTGCTAAGATAAACTTTTTTTATTATTCTTGAAAGCATTGCCTTTTTTAAATCGTCTTCTGCATTATCAAACTTTATTTCCCACTGATCTAATTCTCTGGCAGTAAATATGATGTCAGAGTAGTTATCTTTTTCATATTGTAATTCTTCCTTAAGTGATTCTAACTGGATAGTAATTTCAGTTACTTTACTTTCGTTAAGTTCCAGTGCTGTAGAAAGTTGGTCAGGGGTAAATTTGCTTGATCCAAGGAGAGAATTTGCAATTTCCTTATTTAGCGTTTTTGCAGCTAAGATTAATTTGTCCTTCTCTCTTTCTAAGGACTTAACATTTTTTTCTTTTGTTTCAAGTTTTTCTTTCTTTTTGTTTACAGATGAGTCAATGTACTTTTCTATATTAATTAAACTCAACATAGCTTTAATTTCATTGATAATCAATGAATCAAACTTCTTTGCTCCCCACATATTTTTTTTATGATTATTATTCCCCTTGTTTCCAGGACAACGGTACCGGTAAATAATTGCACCGTTATCTTTCCGATAAATATAATTACTCTGCAACTTATCTCCGCAATATTCACAATATGCCAATCCGGAAAATAATAATTTGCCCGCCAAAGGAATCCCAGTTTTATCCTGAAAATTTATTGCTTCTTTTCTTTTTTTTGTTATTTCTTGAGCTTTAAAATACAAATCATCTGTTAGGATTCTAAGTTTTTCATTGAAAGGTTGCGTGTCACCGTCTTTACCGTCAAAGCTTTTATACCTCTTCAAACCGATATATATAGGGTTATGAAGTATTCTTTGAATTGTGTTAACCGTGAATAGCTCTTGATTACGTTTTCTATAACCCTCTTCGTTCAAAAAGTCAACAATTTTTCGGTATCCTTTATGGTGCACTATATACATACTATAAATCAACTGAACAATCTTCGACTCCTCAAGGTCAGGTAACAAAATTTTTAAATTTCTATCTCTCTTTTTGGGATGCTTCTGATCAGTTTCTACTATTTTATATCCATAGGGGGCAACTCCCCCCTGAAAAAAACCTTGTTGGCTAAGGAGTTTTTTTGTTTCCCTTACATGTTGGGATTTGTTTACACTCTCACTTTCAGATTGCCAAAACCTAACATAGGTCATTAGCTTGTCCGCTTGATTTTCCAATTTAATTTGTCCCTCTTGTGTAGTCCATACTTCTACATCGCACTTATGAAGGAAATTCAACATGTAAGGTAATTCATCTGCATTTCTTCCTATTCGATCATCTTTAAATACCAGCAAAATATCGAATTCTCGTTTGCTCGCCGCTTTCCTTATTGTGAGTAATTCATCTCTTTCATCAATACTTTTTTTCCAACCTGAAATACCCCGTTCATAAAGTTCATTAGAAATTTTCCAATTACTATGAGCTTTCGCATAATTACGACATTGCTCTCTTTGTGTTGGAATATCATCATCCGCCGTTAATTGCTTTTTTGTCGAGACTCTATATAAACACCAAACTCTTTTTAGCTTATTTAATTCAGTACTTACTGACATATTTTTCTCCTCCATTAACATCTATAGTTACTTCAACAAATAAATCAGGGACAGAGCTAATTATATAGCTCCGTCCAAAACATTTTTAAACCTTCAGCGGCTGTTTCATGATCTTTGGGATCTTTACTGAATGAGAAGTTAATCTTGATGTCACCAGCGTTTGAAGTGTCGATTAAATAAATTTTTTCCTGCTTTACTTCTACTCGGTAAATACGACCATTGAAAACAATGTACTCCATCCCGGCTCACCTCTATAAATATTTATGCTTACAATGCCTGTCATCTTTCCAATGGTTATTTTATATTGTGATTTGTGTTTTGTGTTTTGTCAATAACTCATTGAAATTCCTTTATTCTTGGTTTTTCATAATGAAAACTCCTTGTATAATGTATTAATACCATCACTTTACAAAAAACAGCAATACGGTTTTAGTTATAAAGTTAATTTTTGTGTAAAATGATTAAAACTAGAGGAGGAGAAGAAATGGAATACTCCATGTATAGCCCTAACGAGTTTGGTCTGTGGTTGAAGGAAGAGAGGTTAAAACGGGGAATAAGCACAAGAACTTTGGGTACTACAATAGGTAAAAGTGCATCTTATGTATCTCAACTTGAAACCGGATATATAAAGGCTCCGTCGGAAGAGGCTGCTGTACTTCTTTTGGATGAAATGGGAATAAAAGAAAAGCAAAATGTCCTACAACACTTTGAAATTATCCCGAGTAATAAAGATTTCTTTTCTAATAAACCTTTGTATCAGAGGGAAGCAATTAAAAGGAAGAGAACACAGCTTTTGGACAGTATAGAAAAATTGCCTGAGACTCAAATAGAATTAATACATACTCTATATTTTAACCATCGTGACCTCTTGCAAGCATTATATGAAATATCGAACTTTGGAGCAGAGAAGGGTTCAAAAATTCCAATTACCGTTATTAAAGAATTTGTAGATGTAATGCTACTTAAATATCAATTAGAGCAGCAAAAGCAGCTTGAGGAAAGAGCATCTGGCAATTAAGGTTTTATATACGAACAAAAAGGTAGTCAATTGGGTACTGACTACCTTTTTTTGTTCTTTTTAGGAATTATTCGAATAGTTTCCTAAGCGAACTTGATTTATTATTTCTTTGAAAATGCTAACCATAGTTGATCTTGCTTTGTCTACGGGATATTGATTTTCCAATATATTCAATCCTGTATAAACTGAATGTTCAAAAATCCCCTTGACCTTGTTAGTCAAATTTGTACAGATAACAATATTACCTTTAACATACCCTTTCTTATAATTACGCCGGTCAACTGACCAAGACTCAATATTATTGATTTCGTTTTCCATTTTTACACCGGAATAAAAACAATATCCTTTCTGTTTTTCAAGCTGTTTTTTCACCAGAACGGAAATACTTTTATCTACCGGACAGATTCTCTTTCTCATCTCTCTTTTTTTTGCAAGGTTTTTGACCTCTCTAATCTTATATTTAAAAAAATCTTTTTTGTATCCTTTTCGAATTTCACTGAAGCATTCTTTGCAGTAGGAATTCTGCATTTTTTCGATTAGTACTGGCTTCCCCTTACAAAAAGGACCCCTACATTCCTTGTACATTTTGCCATCTAGGTAAATGATTTTTTTAACACGAGAGCCAGATTTTCTACCGCTATTTTGACCGCCCAATAAAAACAACTCCTTATATTTTTTTAAAACCAAGGTCCTAAAGCTCAACTCTTATATGTATAATGTATACCGTTTTGCGTTTTGTATACAAGGTTCATAAATTTTTTGAAAAACACGGTTACTACCGCTTTTTTGAGTGCTACTAATGCTTTAGCATTAATAAACACTGCCCTATTTTATGTCTTCCCTATCTTAGGGAAAAGGCTCCTAAAGCAAGGTCTAATAGCCTATTTTTATACTTACTAGCTCATCAATGTATATTAGTAATAACCGAATATTTTATTAAAAAAGAAAAAGCCCCCTTAATCAAATGTTTTTTGATAAAGGGGGTTGGCTACAATATAATGGCTGCTATAGCATCCATTTTCATTTTCAATAATAGCGTAGTTTTACTTCTAAGAGCTGCGGAATTAATGTAGGTCTGCACAGCTCCTAGAGGTTTATTCCATTAGAATCTCCGGTTCCACATTAAAAATTCCTTGAATTCCTTCCCTGTAAGGCGAAAATGACCTACAGGCGTAACTGACTCTATATATTTTTTTCGAAACCATCTCCGAGCTGTTTCCTTAGAGACTCCTAAAAGGTCAGCAATCTGTGAAGTGCTAAGTAGGTCATCATCTTGTATAAGCAATAGCATCTCATGTTGTTTTCTGTTATTTAATTCCTCCATTACACTCTCTCCCCGTTTTTCAATTTTCTCTCTAGTTTTAGTAATTGATCATTTAATTTTTTCCTTTGTTGCAGGAATACTTTGTATTCCATTTTCTTTTGCCTTTCATTCAGTTTCTTTAATTCTTCCTGAAGCAGTATGGCTTGATTTTCAATTTCAGTTAAATTATGTTCAGCATCAATATTATTGGCAGTTGTTCTTTTTGAATCAAAGGTTTTACCGTTGATCTTTTTTTCCTCTTCCTGTTCATTATCATCATACCCGTTCTCTATCTCCCACTGTGTTAGTTCATGGATATCCCAAGGGAAGTTAAGGGCTGCGTCTATAATGAGATAATAGTCCTTAGGAAGTATTTCTTGAGTATATATATCATTTGTTTTTCCGCCTGCCTTAAACACATCATGTCTCATATGTATTTCTGCAGCACGTAGAATTTTTTTGTTTAATTTTTGGTTTACTATTGTTTCGTTCCGTATAATTTCATTCATGGATCGTCTAGCTGTCTTAATCTCCAAAAAGTCACGTTTATCTTTATCCACGAATTCAAACAAATCGCGGTACAGACTTAGAAATTTTGGTGGAATTTTAAGTTTTGACTTAGGATCGGCAATATGCTTTCGAAATAAGAATCCATCTCCAACATAATTTTGATACCTATACAGCTGCCCTATATACCAGTTAAGCAATTCAACCAGCCGCGGAACAACCAGATGACCAACATCTTCATGGGAGGGAGAATACTTACCCTTCGACTTTTCTTCAGGCAATCTAAACTCACCGTAACCGCTTTGATTTGTCGCAATATACCCAGAAGAATCCAAAACAAAATCAGAGATAGTTACTTCTAACATTTCCTCAGGGCGTATTCCCAAAAAGGCTCCAAACATCCACAACACGGAGTTTCGCATGTTAGTATGTTGATTTCCATTAGGATTTTTTCTCAAGGTGTGGTACATTTGCACAATTTGCTTGCGAGTTAAAAATACTTTCGTCGTATTGAATTTTCTACGCCTATATCTATGAGGAACAACTTTAAGTACCGATTTAATTCGTTTTCTTAATTTTCTTACTCTACCGTCATCTTCATCAGATTCTTCGTCAACTTTCTCAAAGTACCAGCTTAAGAAAGGTCTTAAATGCCCGCCGTAATGTCCTTTAGTTGAATCAGAGAGACCATCAAAAACTTTGATGACATCATTCTGTGTCAAATTTTCTATATTAAACACAGCTGGATTAAACTGATCCATTTCATTCTCGGACATATCACACACTTTACGTCCCTTAATAGATATAATTCCGCACTTCTCTTTTATTAATTTTACAAATAAAAGAGCTAGGATTTCTCTGGAAGTGTCAGCATATTTTCGGTCTATTTTGGGGTAGATATGTCCGTCCAAAGAGGCTAATTCCTCAACGTTCAGCCGGAAAACAAGATAATCCCGAATTAAATTTTGGAACTCAGTGCTAAGCAGCTCCCAGCATGTATATTCTGCTGAAACACTTTGCACAGCATTCTGAAAATAGGATTCACGAATAAGGGGAAGCTTTTCTCTTATTTCTTCTAAATCAAATAATTTGGTACCTTTTAAACGATCAGGCTGAGTAATATCACCATTTGTTTGATACCGAATTAAGGCATCCATAGAAACATTTAATATTTTTGATACTACTGATAGTGGTTGATATCTTCTTTTCAATAACGCTTGTTTATCAAAAAAGAAACATTTTCTCCCATTGGGGTTATACGCTACTTCCGCAAAAGAATCATCCCATAGACCTGTCTTCACCTCCATTTCTAAATCATCAACTGTGGAACCAATTAACCTGGCTAGTCCTACATCAGCATAAAGTGTCTTATTTTTCTTAAGCTCCCTGTACTGATTACAAAGAGATTCGTAAAAGGTAATAAACTCTTCAAGTTTTTTCCCTTTAAAGAAATAGCTACTGTTGTTGGTAGGATTATTATAGGAAAAATCCTTTCCATCAATAAGGAAGAAATCATCAACGATACCATGCTGGATCAAATTGAAAATCACATGGTGACTGTGAATAATGTCTCGTTCATCTAATATTGTAGATAACTTCTTTACACTCCAGATAGGACCATGAATTTTTTCAGCCTGCTTTTGCTTTAACATTACTTTTGCCCCCTTTTCCCATATATTGTGTAAGAAATATATTCTTATTCGTTATGCCACACAAAACGTTAAAAACTATACAGGTTTTATTTCATATTCCCCACGCTATTTAACATTAGTTGTAGTGTTTTGCACGAGATGTGTTCCCCCCCTCCTAATTCGTACTGGTAAAATAAAAATAATCCTGTTTAAATGAAAAAAAACCTGAAAAATGGAATCAGGTTTTTAGACATATATCTACTAGATTAAAGTTTTTCTTTCATTTATTTTGAACGGCGGGGTCTCTTCTTTCTCATCTCCGCATACCATAATTCTATCGCCGCCAAAATAATCTCCTCTTTTTGCGTAAGCCCCTCAGGTTTAATTGAATCCCCCGATTTTACTTTCAATTTTTCTACCGACATTTTCGTGCACCTCTTCTCTTTTTTTGCCCGCTTTTTTCAGACTCCCGCCTTAGCGAATCCCCGGAATAATTGCGATTACACTGTATTAATAACACGACTTTTTTAAAATGGGAATATACTTTTCAGACAAAATCGACATCATGCACAGTAACAGATAAAAAAAAAAATAATACTGCTTAAATGAAAAATATAAATATTTGAAGCTTATTTAATTCTTTTCAATTTTGATTTCAACTGATGACGTCTCTTCCTACTCATCTCTGCTAAATATAATTCTGTATGAGCTAAATGAATATCTTCATATCTGAAGAAGTCCTCCCGAGTAATAGGTTTCCCCGAAAAAAACGCATCTACATAGGATCGTAAAGTATCTTCTCCATATAACTCTTTCAACTTTTCAATATACATTTTACTACACCTCATTAAATTAATTTAAATCGTGAATCAGACTCCCGTCTTCACGATTACACTGTATTAATAACACGACTTTTTTATAATCGATAGATACTTTTCAAATAAATAGAAAAAGACCTAAAAAATTTCAGGTCTTTTATCTGCAATATTTTGCTTTTCTTCCTTAATTAAATATGTTAATAAGATATTTACTTCTTGTTCTAATTTTTGAACATATTTAATGATACTTTCATCCATTTCCAGTGTTTTAAGATAACCAAATTTTTTTTTTATTCTTTTCCTTTCTCTGGCTGGATTATAAATCTTCACCCGGTTTGGAGCCGGTTCGTCTTTAACTAATTTAATTAAATCTATTAAATTCCCTTTAATTTCACAGGTCATACATTGCCATAATGTATTATCGAAATCCACTTTTGCACGCTCACCACATAGAAAACATGAAAAGAAATATTGATTCTCAAATTGATGGAAATACTCTACTTTATGTTGTTTAAAAAAAGATTGTAATACTGGTTTAAATTTCACTTTGTATTCCATAACCCATTGCCCGGCGGGAAGCTCTCATAAAATGTTTGAAATCTGTACCTACGACGATATATTTTCCGCCAAATTGGTATGAAGACAATTTGCCAGACCTACACCATCTCCGTACTGTTTCTACACTCATTTTGGTCATGTCTGAAATCATGTCAACTGTTAAAACTTGATCATCGTCTACATTAAATATTTCATGAATATCTTCGTCCCATCCTAATCTCTTTCCCAAGGAGCTATCCAATATCAATCATTCCCTTTAATTTTCCCTTAGTATAAGCAGTTAGAACAGGAAATATACTGTTCTCGTTCAAAACACACATTTAGTGAGAAAAGAGAGTATGAGGCGATAATGACAAACATTCCAATCGATTTCTTTCTTCTTAATAAAGAACATAGTCAAAGAGGGACAGAAGACTCCGTATTTGTATTTTGTGTTCCCCGGTCTAGTTCTCTATCCTGAGTAGTTTTTCATCTTTTTACGTTGACAGAGGATTTCCGGTTTTGGGTTATCTAATTAATATATATGGAGTTTAGTTTTTTCCCAGAATTATGTGATACAAAAATTGAAATAACCTTCGCAGCTCCATTATTCAGTTCAGCTTTTAATTAAAATTTATGATTTTTTACTTTTTTGTTAGAAGGAGGTGTTTATTGAGTCGAATATAACTGAGGGTGGTGGGGGAAGAGCTACTACCCCCTGCTAAAGAGGTAAGAAAGCGTCTACTGCGTAACGGAGCCAGTTGTCGCTGCATGATAGTGTTATAAATAACAAATGCCCAGGTCCTGCTTTACCATTCAACTTATCACAAGTTCTATCATGCCCTACCTAAGCAAAAGCTTACAGGGACGGGATGTGTATTTTTTCAAATACTCTGGGGATAGCAATTCCCTTCTAACGGGAGACTCCCCGCTGATTAGGCGGGGCGGAGGAAAACGGGAAACTCTCGCAATTTGTTACGTTTTTTTTCTACTTAGAAATGCCTGTCAAGTATAAGTAGGGCTCACTGCCAGTTATATGTGGTTTTAATGTTGCCATAAATAATACTAAGATTACAATTTTTATCCTTTGTCCCTTAAGATAATTTTTTATTATTTTTTGCGGTTTTAATGAAGGGATATTGTTTCGTGTAATGGTTTTTCACTTGTATGGTTTTGAAGCCTGAAAGTATCTAATTAATAAACAAATAAAAAAAGCTGCTACAGGAGCCAATACATTTGATAAACTAAAGAGAACATACGTTCCAAAAAATTAATTTAAAGGAATGATTTGAATGAATATCAATTTAGAGGTCACTTTGTTGGTAAACGAAACACAGGTCTTACAAAAGGGAGTTTTTCCTGTTAACAATAGTAGGTTTAAAGAGAATCCTAACAAAGAGGTTGCTTTAGTAACAAGTGAATGGATAAAACAATTGCGTAAGAAATCGGGATTCTTTTATGAAGCACAGATAGTTAAGGTCTCTTATGATAACAACGAAATCACTGATATAATTATGGAATCTATGTTTTTTCGTTCTTAATTCTCTTCTCTTAAAGATAACCTTAGGTATGTCATGAAATACAAAAAACAGCTACCCTAAGCAACCTGTCTTTTTGAACTAACTCCGTTAGCTACCATTGTTTAAAAATATGTATACATATTGTAAACATTATATTTATACGATAATAAGAATTATTTATGAAACAAACATCAATAATTTCCTCCCTGTAATAATTTTCAATAAAAATGTTAAAAATTATAGGTACCTCCAATGACATAATAACGAAATATTAGTAACTATAAAAAAAGGAGCCGTAAAAGGTCTCCTTTTTTCAGCGATTTCCCGTATTCCCTAATAGCACTAGTCCTGACTTATCATCAGTCAAATCAGGAACCAAGGTTTCAGTATTCGGCTGAATCTTAGGGTCAATTGCTACAAGTAAAGTATTTCATTAATGTCAAAGTAATATCATCCTTATCTTGCTCATCACGAGCAAGTCCAACTCTTGGCTGTTCTCAGCCATAGCCTGCGAAGCGGCTGGTACTGTTTTGAGCCTCATCAAAGGAGTATATCGGAAATACAGCCTTTAAAGAGGTTATTTCTTTCAACTGACTTGATCCTCTACCAAAAAAGTATATCAGAAATTCAGCATTTATGTGTTATTCGTTTCTGACTTATTCTCTAACACATCTGGTTAGATTACATTGTCAAACGGACTAAACTGACAATCATGCAAATTATACGAGAGTAATATTTCGTATTTATTTTTTATTTGTAAGGCAGGGTTTTTTAAGTCAGGATTAACTGAGGGTGGTGAAGAAGAGCTACTTACCCTTGTTAAAAGGGTAAGAAAGCGTCTACTGCGTAACGGAGCCAGTGTCGCTGCATGATAGTGTTATAAATAACAAATGCCCAGGTCCTGCTTTACCATTCAACTTATCACAAGTTCTATCATGCCCTACCTAAGCAAAAGCTTACAGGGACGGGATGTGTATTTTTTCAAATACTCTGGGGATAGTAATTCCCTTCTAACGGGAGACTCCCTGCTGATTAGGCGGGGCGGAGGAAAACGGGAAACTCTCGCAATTTGTTACGTTTTTTTTCTACTTAGAAATGCCTATCAAATATAAGTAGGGCTCACTGCCAGTTATATGTGGTTTTAATGTTGCCATACATAATACTAAGAATATAATTTTTATCCTTTGTCCCTTAAGATAATTTTTGATATTATTTTGCTATTTTTTATAAAGTGGATCTGTATCATGTAATTGGAGATTTTTCTAGTGGGTTGGTTTATAATTACACGAAAAGGGGTGCCGGAACAGCCGTTTGTTCTTAAACTAACGCACCCATTAGTTCAAGATCTTATGTAAAATAAAAACGCCTATTTGTAAAGTAATCTAATTGAATCTGACAGCTGCTTCAACCGCTATTCTGTTTTCTTTTCTTCTATTATATAATCAAGCCATAAGCGGCAAAAATGGATGAATAGTTGCTAAAAGTTTCACAGTTTTATTGTCTAATCTTCTGGATCCCTTGGGGCTCATGGGTTGAAGGAGGTTACACAGTGGTTCAATTGCCAGAACTTCCATTCTGACCACTGAACCTTACCAAAACAAGTGAAATAGTTGTATCCCTACTCCCCCAAGGGAATAAAACGAAAATAGCTGTATAACTTTTTGTGTAAGTTATTAATCGGCGGAGAGACATGTGTTGGAACTTATTTCTCCTGTATTATTAACTCATTTTTAAATCAAAAGCTCTTTCTAGATTTTCCTTTAATCGCTCACTTCTTTTGGCAATAAATGTGGTCCAAAATGTTTTGCCTATCTTAGCGAGCTGTTCACTAGAATAATCACTTACCTCAAATTTTCCCCAGCACCCATCTTTAGTCAGCTTATCCCAGGAAACATAGTCAGCAAATTTATTATGTTCGACCGGCACTTCAGACCCCATATTTTCTATCTTTACAAGTTCAGGACATAACCACAAAGCTGTGCAAACAGATAAGAAACCTCCATGTTTCTCCTTTAATCCCTCAATTCCCGCTTCTCTTAACGCTTCTTCCCAAGCTAAATGTCGGTGAGTTGTAATGAGGATCAGGTCTTGGTATTTAAAGTTTATATGTTTTACAAATGAAGATTCCCAATATGCTCCGCCGTGTCCATTGCATAGAACGAATTTATTGAATCCTTGTCTCTTAAGGTTTACAATGACTTCCTCTAACATGGCGGTTAAAATGCTCGGACTTATTGTAACTGTTCCCTTAAAGGAAGCATGTTCTTCGGAAGTATTAAATGGAATGGTTGGAAGTACATAAGCTCCTAAAGCATTACCAAATGCTTCTGCATATTCTTCGGCAATTAAGGTATCCAAATGCATTGGAAGGTAGGGTCCGAATTGTTCAGTAGCTCCTACGGAAATCATGGCAATATCCGTACCGCTTTCTCGTATGGTTTTTGTGGAATTTTTAAAACTTAACAATTCACATTCCCCTTTATTCTTAATATTCTTTATTTTACCATACGACTTCCAGAATTTTTACAATTAAATAAGAACGGCTATAGCGATCCTTCACTATTCCTCTGTACTGTTTGGTAATAAGGGTGATTCATGAGGCGGACTCGCTCATGAATGACAGATTACACACTTATATAGAAGAAAGTCGGTGTTGACTCTAGAAACTCCCCACTCGCTTATTTTAACGAATTGGCTATTTCTATTAAATCTTCTTTTGTGTAAGTGTTTTTGGTAGTAGCCGGCATCATTAAAAGCAATTGATAGCTTGTTTCGTTTTCGTTGTCCGTCCAGAACAAAGCCTTCCCGTCATCTATTTGGTCCGTCTTCTTCCAATATGCAGTTGTGCCGTCCTTTAGCTTTACTTTTTCTAAGTGCTCGGTATCGCTGATCGGGACTTTGGCTCCCCAAGACCCCACGCTGAGCAATTCACCTCTCGTATATGAATAAAAGCTGATATCGACAGGTCCATTCGGAACTACATTCGAATAGGTAATACTCACATTTTTCACTTTGAATGGAACTTTTGCTGGGACTTTAAGTAGTTCCAGGCGATTCTCTGGAAGCTTTTTCAACTCATTATTGAATTCTGGATGCTTCTCCGCCAAACCTTCGATCGTCAAGTCACCATTTGAGCTTTGCGTACTCGTCATGTTTTCGATAATATTCAATTTACTTGCTGTGAATCCCACAATAATTACTATTATCGCCGTCAGTACAGTGAAACTAAGCATAGATGTAAAAGTGTATTTTTTAACTTTTTTGCTGTTTGTTCTAATCCTATGGCGTACATTATTTTTAAGTTTTTCATCAAATGAATAGGTGTTAAGAACAGTCTGCTCCATTTGTTTTCTTATTTGTTTTAATTCATTCTCCATACAGCTGCACCCCTTTCGGATACATCTTACTTAGAATTTCCTTCGCTCTTACCATTCTTGATTTTATGGTATTTTCGTTCTGATTAAGGCACTTTGATATTTCATTTATTTTCATATCTTCAAAGTAATAAAGGAAGATTACTTCGCGATATTTAATAGGCATGGACAAAACTGAACTCCATAGTTCTTTTGAATTTTCTTTTTTAACTGCTAATGATTCAGTTGAATGATCATTATTTTTGACGTACATATTAATTTTGTTTGTTAATATTACTTTTCTTGCCTGCCAGCTTTTTAAATAGTCTTTGCTCTGGTTGATCGCAATTCTTATGATCCACGTTCTTAAGGAAGATTCACCTCTGAATGAATCATATTGCTTATAGATCTTTACAAAAACATCTTGGGCAATATCCTCTGCCAGACTGTAGTCTTTTACATACGAATAGGCGACATATAACACATCATTGCCGTACTGGTTCATTATTTCTTCTAAAAAGCTGTCTTTTGATTCGTCTTCAGAAACCCTCTTAAACTCATTCAATTTCTCACGCTCCTATCTTAGCTATCTAAGTATTTGACGATGCTCTTGATAAAAAAGTTGAAATTACATTAATAAATTTTACAATCACCAGATATATAAAAAGACTGCCAGAGCAGCCTTAGATTTAATTCTGTTAATTTGGATTATCTCCGCCGGGAAAGATGTTTTTCGATTGTTCTTCGATCCTAATTCGCTCAATTTCTTGTGCATCAGAAGTATTTCTCTTGAACACTCGATTTCCAAGAACACGCATTATTTGAACCACCACTACGATGGCTATAATGCCTACTAATGTCCATATCATGTTATTTCCCCTCCTTTTCTTTATGTAGTTATAATACATATTTTTGTATTATTTGGTAATTTCCTTAATTATAAAAAAAACCGCTGTTAGCGATTCTCGGAGTGTAATTTATTCTGATGCCTTCTTTCTTGCCCTAATAAGTGTACTTTTGCTAATGCCAGTCATGCCTTCAACTTCTTTGTAGGAATGGGTTTCCAACAACATTAGTTCGTGTTGCATTTGCTTTTTATTATAAATGAAATCCTATTGTATGGAAATAAATGTTATATTTATTTAAAGGAGAGTGATTGCGTGACTTGGTTAGTTCTAGCTGTTCTCGGTATTTTGGTATTCGCCCTTTTTATTGATTGGAAACGCAAGAAAAATAATAACAATCCCCATAACCCAATAAATCATAACGCTAAGCCTGGTGAGGACACGAATCATACGATGGGTGATAACCGTTATTCGGGTGGAGGGCAATAAAGTTACCAATGCCAAGCATTTTTAGAGACCTTTCTGAGTTCTCTTTTGCATACGTTTAGTGAAAGAAAAAGCTTCCCAAGCAGCCCTAGCCCTACATTCTTTAATTAAAGCACCCGTTTGTTGAAGAAGAACAAATATGGGTTAATGTTAGATGCTTTCTTTGCAATAAAGAATCAAACCCCATAATGTATCATGTGTTTGTTGTCTTCGTTTGCCTCATTAATTTTTGTAGCCAATTCATTAAGTGCTGCGGATCCCTCATAAAATGTTGAAGATATAACAGCTTCGTAGAATAATGATAGTGACTCAGGAGGAATAATTGTAATTCCCCAATAGGCAAAACCAAAGTCTGGGCGTTTAAGCGAATGATAGTATGTTTTCATAATAGATAAATGCTCACTTAAGCTATTAATAATATCATCATCAACGGATATACACTTGTATCTTAATGGTTCATAACCAATCTCATTTTTCTCGTTTACAATATCTTCAATGATTCCAAATTCATGAACAGGCATTATTTTCCTCCTCTCATTCTGGTTCCATCTCACGACTACTCTTTATACCTCTGTTCGTAAAGCAACAAAAAGGGCGTCAAGGTAGCCAGTGCTGCTTAAACTAACGCACCCGTTTGTTCAAGAATGTTTTAGAATTAGTGTTATTTATAGTTGAAATTTACTTAGAGGAATAATTAATCCTCTGTAGCTTTGATTCATGAACTAATTCAACATTATATTGGCTTCCTGCTTCCCTGATTTCCCAATACCCCGATGAATACTTGTGCATAACCGTATAAACCTTACCATTGTAATGTACTTTTTCTAAATTCAAGTGATCCGCCTCATTTTTCTGTTAATCAGAGTACATTATAAAATAAAACCAAGTAAATTAATAGGATTACTTTATGGATTCAACTAAAAAAAGGATGCCGAAGCAACCTTTCTTCAACTAAACGCACCCTTTTGTTTGAGATCAATTATATATAGGCTTACGCCTTGGAAACTTATAAATAAAACGGAATAACATATTATTACTGGTCCAATTTCATAACCGTTTGAAAAGAACACAGAGCGTCTTGCTCTGTGTTCTTCTCATTACAAAGATTCTAATGTAGCGATATTCCTAAATGATTAACAAATCACAAAGAAATCTAAAAATGCCTCAAGACACTTTTTTGGAACAAATATCCATTGTTAAACTAACGCACCCTTTAGTTAAACAAGGCACAAAATAATTAATCCGATCTTGCATATCCAAATTACACAATGTATACGGTTCTATCAGGTTACATAATAAACTTTAGTCGATTAATACTTACACAAATAGTTACACAGTTATTTTCTCCACTTCTCTTGGGGGAGTATAGCTAAGACTGCTTTTCTTGTTTTAGTAAGGTTCAGTGGTCAGAATGGAAGTTCTGGCAATTGAACCACTGTGTAACCTCCTTCGACCCTTTAGCCCCAAGGGATCCAGAAGGTTACACAATAAAATTGTGTAACTTTTCCACCTGATGTTCCTAAGTTTCACTTTCTTATCTAGTTATATAATAGAAGAAATAGTTTCTATACATTTCTTTTTTAAATCTAATATCCGTGCCCGAGCATCGTTGTGTGAGATGAAAATTTCGCTTCCGTCTCTATCTAATGCATATTGAATTGGGATAGATATTTCTGAATCTCTATAGGAGCCATCTGCATGGCTAGAACCCACAATCATTACTTTATGGGTAACGGCAATTTCTTTTGCTTTTGCAATCCATTCTTCAAATTGTTCTTCGCTAAACATACCGACACCAATAGGATGAACAATTAAATCCGGTCCCGTTTCTTCACTTTTTACTCCTTGCAGTATTAATTCATCACAAAGGATGTGACCCACTTTCAAATCACCCACTGTTTCAAAAGATGTTGCACTATATTTTACTCGATCTAAAATGACTTCACCCTGTCGGTTTATTAAGACCGCTCTATCTTTTGGTGATTCGTTTAGCTTGCGATAACCTCCGATCAGAAATACATTATATTGTTTTGCCAGTGTGCAGGCTTGCTCAATGTTTTCATTAAGATATCCTTCCGGAAACAAAACTATATCCACATAAGGGGTTTTTTGCAGCTCTGCTTCAAGCTGGGCAATTTGTTTCTCCAGTTTCGGTTGTATAATTAACATTTTCAATTTTTATTCCCCCATCTACAATCAACAGAAGTATAAGCAGAGAA
This sequence comes from Peribacillus deserti, assembly GCF_002863585.1. Lineage (GTDB taxonomy): Bacteria > Bacillota > Bacilli > Bacillales > DSM-1321 > Paraperibacillus > Paraperibacillus deserti_A. The sequence continues at coordinate 58,944 of NZ_PGUY01000043.1, forward strand.
ATCATCAATAATTTCTATCACTTCAATTTTCCCGTTAATCAAAAGTTCAGGAAGCTCACTTTTTACATTACCCTTCCAATATTCTCTTGCCTGTTCAATTTTTTGAGAGAAGGGAGCCCCGTCTTCTTTAGGCAAAAGGGCTGCATCACCCTCAAAAGAACTCCCATTCACACGAAGTTTAACAATCTGTAAGACTTCCCGGTTATAGAAATCAAATATTCCCTTCCATTTCAAAACGTCTTCATAGCTTTTTGCAGCGTACAGGCAAGACAATCTTGACGGATACTGGGGGTATTCCTGCAGTCTAACCATCTCTGCTATCGTTTCTCTAATCGTCCTTATGGTTTGATCTACATAGTTAATCAAAACGCCAGCATTTTCTTTATTGATATTCAAGCCTTCATCCGTATAATGACCTTGTAAAATCTGAATAGAATCTTCGCCTTTAGAATTCAATTGTTCCCTTTCAAAAAAGAAGCGATATAACGTATTGGGCTGGTTATTCTCGAAGTTAATGAACTGCCTAAGACTCATTTTCTTCCTAGTAACGATATGATAAACATACATTTCGTTCTCATTCATGGTCTGCCCCCTGCTGGATTTCTTCATTATCTGATATATATAGAAACCATAGCACACCTTAACAATTTCTCCTGTACTATTAACTCATTTTTAAATCAAAAGCTTTATCTAGATTTTCCTTTAATCGCTCACTTCTTTTGGCAATAAATGTGGTCCAAAATGTTTTGCCTATCTTAGCGAGCTGTTCACTAGAATAATCACTTATCTCAAAATTTCCCCAGCACCCATCTTTAGTGAGCTTATCCCAGGAAACATAATCAGCAAATTTTATTATGCTCGACCGGCTCTTCAGATCCCATATTTTCTATCTTTACAAGATCGGGACATAGCCACAAAGCGGTGCATACGGATAAGAAACCTCCATGTTTCTCCTTTAATCCTACAATGTCCGCTTCTCTTAACGCTTCTTCCCAAGCTAAATGTCGGTGAGTTGTAATGAGGATCAGGTCTTGGTACTTAAAGTTTATATGTTTCACAAATGAAGACTCCCAATATGCTCCACCGTGACCATTGCATAGAACAAATTTTTTGAATCCCTGTCTTTTAAGATTCACAATGATTTCTTCTAACATGGCGGTTAAAATGTTCGGACTTATTGTAACCGTTCCCTTAAAGGAAGCGTGTTCTTCGGAAGTATTAAATGGAATGGTTGGAAGTACATAAGCCCCTAAAGCATTACCAAATGCTTCTGCATATTTTTCGGCAATTAAGGTATCCAAATGCATTGGAAGGCAGGGTCCGAATTGTTCAGTAGCACCTACTGAAATCAAGACAGTATCCGTGCCGCTTTCCCGGATGGTTTTTGTGGAATCTCTAAAACTTAACAATTCACATTCCCCTTTATTCTTAATATTCTTTATTTTACCATACGACTTCCAGAATTTTTACAATGAAAAAGAACCGCTAAAGCGATCCTTTGAATTCAGTATTGTTTGATAGGGATCTAACTTACCGATGGTTTTTTAAGCGGGGGTTTATAGTTGCAATAAGGTAACCCACTACGGAATAACACAACAAGAAGAATGCAAGAAACCCATAAGCAGCTCCTTCAAAGCCCCTAACCTCTACATACCCGTAGTAAAAGGATACAAATGAAGCACAAATAGCCATAATACTCGGCAAAAGCCTTACAAATAATGATAATTTGCGTTTTCTAAACCACCAGGTCAGAAGAATTATGAACAAACCTGGAATAACAGCAACCAAAAAAGGTCCTTCCATCATTATTTTTAACCCCTCCAAATCCTAATAACTGCACAATATTACTTTAACATATATTGTAAATTACATTTTAATTCTTCATATTTTTAAAGATTGTTATGAAATTAAAAAAGAACCGCGGCAAGCGATTCTTAATTTGATCATATATTGTTTGGTGATACGGGTCACCCATGATTATAGCTCGCTCATGAATGATTAAATTACACACTTTATACAGTTTGGATCAGGTAACATAACTTAATTTATCCTGCACCATCCTGGATAAAACATACTCAGTTTTAATTTCTGCTAACTCCTTGTGGCAGTAAGATTCAACGCAGTTAAAACAACATATGAAGTTCAGTCCACATAATATTTCGGCGATGAAAACTTACACAATAAGTTACACAGTTTTTATATCCTACTCCCATTGGGGGTAAGGACGAACCCAGTTTCTTATGTCATACGAAGGTTCATCTTCTAAAATGGAAGTTCTGGCAATTGAACCACTGTGTAACCTCTTTCGCCCTTACTGCCCGAAGGGCTTCAGAAGATTACACAACAAAACTGTGTAACTTATTGTATCTATTCATACTTTTTTCCGGTTTTTTAAGCGGATTGTATATATAGAAGAAACAGAAACAAAAAGGCTGCCGAAGCCGCCAATTATTAATGATTATTTACTTACTAATACCATACTTTCTGATTTTCCATCCCAGTTTACGATGGCGTCTATTTTATCCTTCTTGTCAGGTACCGAACAGCCAACCGTGCATGAAATATTACCAGTCTGACTTTTTTTATCAGGATTCAAACCACTTTTACTGGACTCATACTCTCCGTCCTGAAGAAATATTTTTGTTTGAATTTCTGTAGGGTTCTTTTGATCCGTAGTTATAGGAACAGGTTTCCCCCCAATGTACTTTAAAAGTACATTTGTTGTCGTTGAGTTATCAGAGCTAACGATCACGTTATACGTCACATTCCAATGTTTGCTTTTGCCCCTATACTCAATGGTTTCTGTGTCAGTAGCACAAGAAGTTAAAACTATTAATAAAGAAAGTAGTAGAAAGACACCTGAAATTCGTTTCATTTGAATAACCGCCACCTTCCGAGCCTGTTTTATATACAATTTTATTCTGATTTCTTGTTGGATAAAATGATATGCTCTTTCTTCCCGTTCCATTCAATCTCGATTTCCGGCTTGTCAGAAGAATCTGGCTCAGGTATATCGTTCACAGATTCTCTTCGGGTTGTTTTCTTGTATTCCACAGTAGTGTGGTCGGCACCAGTCTCATATCCCGCTCCTTCCAGTATCCAGTTTATCGTTCGGGGTTCCTTCTGCTTTGCGACGTATTCGATAATAGTTGTGCGGCTATGATTGCTCAATTCAAGCTTAACTTTCCAATTATCGCTCTTTCCCTGATATTCAAATGCTTTACTTTTATCCATAAAACCCAGGAATACGGTTACAATAATGCCCAAAACAAGGAAGCTGGATAAGATGAATAACCATTTTTTCATATTCTATCCTCCCTTAATCATGTATCTCGATATTTCCTACATATTCTGCACTTCCATTATCGGTTAAAAGGTCAACTTCAATTAAATAGTCTCCTAGTTCGATAGGGAATTGAAAATTATGATTTTTATCTAATTCCAACTTTGTCTTTTTATCTTTCTGCCACAGCAACACATTTAATTCTAAAATTTTAAAGTCCTGGCTATCAAAACCTACATAAAATTCTTGTTTATCTGGATTCACCCTTATTTGTTGTTGTTTTTGCGCTAATGCCCGTATATCTTTGGTTTTCTTACTGTACTGTTTATCAGTATTCCAATCTATATTTGCTTCCTTTAATTTGATGTCGTCATTGGTCATGCTAATATCGAATAGTGTGACGCTTGGTGGTGTAAAATCGTAATCCTCCCCAATACAACCGGTTAGGACAAAAACAAATAGTACTCCGATAAATGGCTTCAAAAAAATTTTCATTTTTTTCGTTTTCACTTTTTCCCTCCCCTTTATCGAATAGAACTAGTGACTATAATTCTTTTCATATTCTCCCTTTTCAAAAATTTCCCTAGCCGACATTTTGGTCCATGTTTTGATGTTATCGACTTTATACTTTTTAATGTAGTTCTCTACCATTTTGTAGCCCTCGCTGTACCCGTATAGCAGGGGCAAACCGTTCCCTCCAAATAGCACTTCAAAGGACTTATTTAAATCGGGATTATCCAGATCATTTTTTATTTGATCCCAGTAAGCTGTTTGGTAAGCTGTATTCACATACATTCCCTTTAGGTTAGGGAATACCATTTTTTCAAACATAACCGCTTTACCTTCAAATACTAAATTATCCAATAAGGAAGTTGAGGGGTATGCGTATAATTCAGTCCAGACACTATGATGATATTCATGGGCAATCACGGTTTTGATTCGATCCGGTGAATTAGAAGGGCGAGCTGAATATATGATTTTCCCTGCCCCAACCGTTACGGCATTATCTTGATTGTTTTCCTGCGGTGGGAAAATACATACACTTGTTTTCTTTTTTCCAGGCAGATATTCAGAAGACTTCATTAAGGCTTCTTTAATAGAAGAAATTAATTCCTTCGAGTCGGTGGAACTCAACGTTTTCTTTGCTGTCTGTTCAGGCGGATTATTGATTAGGTTGTCATCCATATATGGATACTCTGCATCTTTGAAGCAGGAATTATATACAGGCTGGATGATTTTAGACTGGTATAATTCCTCTTTTTTATTCGCCGGCTGTCCATCCGCTGCTTTAAAGTAATCGGGATACAATTTATATGCTTCAATTATTTCAAAGCTCTGCTGCTTGTTTTTGAATTTTATAATAAGAGTCTCTTCCTTTTTCTCACTACAACCTGCAATCCAAGTTATTAAAACTAAAAATATGAAGAAATACGTATGTTTTTTTAACATCTCCTGCTCCCTTTGTTCTTAATGAATTATATAAAGTATTTATAATAGTGTATGAAACTTATAGATACTCCAGAGATGGTAAATAGAAGTGTTCCTATAGCAAAAGAGCTTATTGAAACCTTATAAATAGGAGAAGTGCCATCATCGGCTCCTGTATTAAACTTAGCTGCCGCTTTTGTATAGTTAAATGAGGAGTTCGCTCCAAATGAACCCATCCATAACAGACTAGGAATAATTAAACTGCAAAAAAACAACGTATCAGTGAATGACCAACTTGTCTTAATTGTGATGATCTCTACCAAGATAAAATCAGTCAGCACTGTAAGACCAACAATAATAAACCTTTGCATTTTAAAGGTGAATTTCCTTTCAAGAAATTCCTCAAGTTTACTAATCCCATAAGCAAAGCCAAATACTATAAATACAAATAAAATGTTAATAATCAACTTAAGCAAAGAGATCATGATATAAAAGATATGAACTCCCCCTTTTTATGATCACGTGTTTTTTCCCTATATTCATCTTCCTTATTTTACCACCATTCCCCTTTCTCTTCATGTAATAAAAAAAGAACCGCTACAGCGATTCTTAGCATTTCTTCTATTACTCCCTAAGATTTATTAACAGAAACACGGATTTTGTTTTTACAGTTTGACTTAAAATACGTCGAAGTAATTCAGAATTAAAACTGTATGAAATGCTGTTAACCCAATAACACCAAATATCCTCCATTTCTCTCTTTCTTTAACTGCTTGAATCAGTGCGAGCACGAGGACTACTCCGAATAGTGAACCGATGGCAATGACTAAAAGGGAAGAGTCCTTAATTGAGTGTAGGACTCCTAGCCCGGCAATAATGATACAGAGTATGGTGCCGAATTTTTTATCCATGTATTTCGCCGCCCCTTTTGCCGGTATACTATCACTTTCAAAATAAGTTAAAATTTTTCCCTTACTATTTTTGCTACCCCGTAACCAACTGCCACGATGATCATTAAAGTAAAAAGAGGTATAATTACATTCGCAAACATAAAATCAGTCCTTTGTATCATTTTCTTTATCCTAGCATTTTTTCAAATTTTAAAAATCATTTATTTTTGAGGTCTTATTGAACTATAAAGTCCTATAATTATGCCTAATAATTTCATCAGTAAAAAGAAAAAGAAGTAAAACACAAAATAGTTGAAGATCAAACCTAGCAAATTGAAGCTAACATTTTTTCCACTTGGATAGTAGCCAAAAACCTGGGCAGGGAATCCAAATAATGTTCAAATTCATAATCTTTAACTCCCCATGCTGGAATAAACGCACAAGCAATAGCAACTACCCAACTACATATATAAGGTTTTTTCTTGTTCACCACATAGGGACCTCCATTTAAAGTTTCTACCGATCACTTTTCAATATGATTTGAGAAAAATAAGCACACACTATATATAGCACAAAATAAAACATCGCAGAAAATAAGCGATTATCCCAATTCATAAAAAGATTAAGTATTGTGGCAATAGTAGCGAACAAAAACGCTGACAATACTGCTTGTGTCCAAGTCATTTTCTTATTTAACTTCTTCATAAACTTCACCCTGCTTTTCCTTCATTGACGACATTGAAAACAGCTGCCGAAGCAGCCCCTAACACTTGATACAGATTATGGTGCCGAATTTATTATCTTGCATCTTATTTCCCTCACTAAATGCTCTATATGTTAAGAGAAGGTATGTAGGAATTGCTTCTTTTAGTCGCTCTCTTCTTTTGGCAATAAATGTGGTCTAAAATGCTTTGCCTACGCATAAATTCGCGGGGTATATCACCCTAATTTTACCATATGAGAGCAAGTTGCCGTATAATTATAAATAATCTTTTTTACAAGTGAGGGAGACTACTAATATGAAGGGCGAATTAATTAAGATTAGAGGTAAAAAACTTTATGTAGAATGTTATTGTTCGTACGATAATCCAGCAGTACTTTATCTTCACGGTGGTCCCAGTGAAAGCTGCTATAATTTTTCATACCACCAATCAAGAAAATTAGCCTCCTAAGAAGAACAAATGACTGTAAAAGAACACTTAGTGTGTTCTTTTTTCTATTTAATGAACATATGGGTCTACTACGACAAGAAAGGCTGCTAACACACCCATTCTTGTTCAACTAACGCACCCGTTAGTGGAAGTAGGGGTTCCATATAACCAGTTAAATGATGCGACGAAGTGACTAAAATTTTTAAGAGTAACTTAAATATCAGTATATGTTAACGACGTTCCCTTACTCTACTTCAACTACCCTGGACCTACAGATCAATAAGAAAACGAATTGTTATATCCTTGCGATTTCTACGGCTCTTGTTAATGCCATTGCAAATTGACCTGATTCAAGTTTGTTTCCTAAAGAAATGGTTTCCAATCCACTGTAGCCGTTACCTAGACGTTCTCTCTCAAAAGGAGTAACCGTAAATCCCTCGTCTAAACTCCACCCATAGCTGATGAATTTTTTGTTTTCTGTAAACCTTTTATAACTATTTATTTTTAGGTGACGTTGTAATACTGTCTTTTTATTAATGGATGGTTCTTCTTTATGACACAGTATTAAAGCTGACAATGCAATCTTCTCAAGATCCCTATTTGAATACGGTGCCTTCAATTCAATAAAGGTGTCCATTTCCACAATTCCCCTTTCAGTATCACAATTTGGGACAAAATATAAGGTTCCAGAAAAAACATCAACATAAATGTTTACTAACGTGTATTCCATACAAAAAATCTCCATTTTATCACCTACTTCAACTAAATGATTCATCCGTAGTTAAAACTCGTGGTACTCTTTCTCTTTCCCATTCCTGTTCAATCTAACCTTACTTACCTGCCCATCACAGGAATAACAAAAAGGCTGCCGAAGAAGCCATTTGTTGGTTCAACTAACGCACCCGTTAGTGTAAGTACAATCCTTCACAAACTTGTTTTCATTTTAGAGAAACACCTCTGAGTATAATACTCTATTTAATCGAACTCTTGACATTGTCTTTGACTCTCTTCTTGAGAAATATGTTTCTCAATTTTTACATTTGTCACTTTTAACCCTTCTAGGTTAGAATCCCTTACAGAAAAACTAAGCTTATCGTAATCTCCACCGTGATGTCCTGAATAGCTTAAAGCACTTGCAAAAATAAGATGTCTCCTTGGGTCTCCATCAATGGGTTCAATTTGGATTTTTGGACACATAAAAAAATCCGAATAAGATGGTCCCAAAATATTTAAATAACGTGTAAACAATGCTTCTTCAAGCAATTCTTCTTTAGTAGGTCCGTTCAATTCTTTTCTCCACCCTACTACGAGCCAATCATATAGGGATTGGGACTTTATTTGCACTTTATGGCTATTCTCCGAAATGATTAATTCCCCATCTATAGCTGTACAGGTTTTTTGTTTGTTTTCAAGTAGACACTTATAAGCAGGTTCAATGGTAATCACTTCTTCATTTACCGTTTTTAATGTCAATTTATTGGATGGTTTCTCTAAAGATACCTCATTTGTTCCATTCACTCTGCTAGAGTTATTAAGCCAGTGTACCACTTTTCTGAGTACACGCTCTTGAAAACCATCGTTGATACTGAATATACGCTGTTGCCCCGAATCATTTTCAATTTTAATGTTTTGAACCTCATAATGCTTTAATGAGTGCGTCATTAATTGTTCCAAAAAAGGAACCCGTTGTTTCTCCAGCTTATCACTTAATTTTTCAAAGTTTTCTACTGCATCAGGTAATGACAATTGCTTTGCTAATGTAGTCCCTTTCTGTATAGAATCCCTAGCTTTTTCAAATAAATTTGCCTTTATTTGAGCATCTGCAAGTGTATACCAATAGAACCACGCATCCATTTTTGATATTTTATTGTTATAAAATTTTTCAATTGCAGGATAGTAACTAGAGTATAATTCTTCATCTAAAACTAATTTTTCTCCATTCCATTTTAAAACATCTACAAAATAGGTATCTGCAATGTACCTTTGCCAAATGGCTATACCAATTTTCTTATTACTTATCAATTCCATCATATGATATGGGACATCTGCTATCACCTTTAAAGAATTATTATCCCATTTAAAAATCGCTAGTTTATTTCCTGCTGAAGCACCAGTTGTGACACCAAAGAGATATTCTTTAATACCATCACCAGTAATATCAGTGACACCTGAATAATCTAATCCTACCCCTTGTGTTTGGGTCTCCCAATTCTTTTCCCATCTTTCATTTTCTTTTTTTAGTACTATTACGCCATATTGTGAAGGATTAGGTTGTTCTTTTGCTTTTGTTTCAAAAGTAATAATAATCTCTTCTTGTCCATCGTGGTTAAAGTCATAAAACTGATACGGTTTTGTTGATTTAGGTTCTTCAGGACTTACTAGTTTTGAGTTTGATGGCACAAACTCATTGATAATTTCCATTAGTTCTTTATTCAATTTTTCTTCAGAGTGAGCAAAGATTGGTGAAAGGTTTGATATGACTGTTGCCAATATTGTAAATAATAAAATCCTTTTCATCCAAAATCCCCTTTATTGGGCTAGTATTAAAGATTATTGTCCCCTTATTTTACACTTTATATCAATAACCTTTGTTCAACTAAACTGCCATTCTGTTGAACAAAAAAGCCTTACTCCAATTGAAGTAAAGCACCCGTTTCTTTAAGTGTAATTGTTCACAGAGTCATCTTACCACCCCTTGCGGTTACACAAAGAAGTAATGTGTGCAAGATGATGTCTCCCATGCCAAGCGTAGATTCCTATATTTTCACCTACTGAAACTTCACCTGAATCTGGGTGAATAAATGTCTTTTCCATATCAGCAGGACTTATACTACGTAAAAGTTTGGTCCAGCGTTTGTGCAGTGCTTTAAGAAGTAAAAGTGAAATATCAATTGGCATCTCATAATCAGATAGTTCCGCCCACTTCGTTTCATCATATGGCTTAATTACAGGTTTTTCTTCTGTAAGAGCCAATTTAAATCGAATGTAGGCATTCATATGACTGTCAGCCAAGTGATGTATTACTTGTCGAACAGTCCACCCTCCTGAACGATAAGCTGTATCAAGCTGTTCATTATCTAAGTCTTTTACAGCATCTCGTAATAATCTTGGTAAATCTTCAATTTCATTTATCCAATCCCTTATAACACTGTTAGTAATTTCACCATCAAATTGGAAATTGCCAATTGGATATTTCATATCCATTTACTACTCCTCCTAAAAACCCCTTGATTTTTGTGGCTACTTAAATAAACGTTAAAAATATGTAATTCTACATCACTTCATTTAAATCCTTTTCACCTTATATGTTATTCAACTACACCTGTGAATTTTTTCAGGTAAAAGAAAAGAACCGCCGCAGCGATTCTTTGATGTTCTATTTGCTGTTTAGTAATACGAGTCACCTATAATTATGGTGCACGGCTTAGACTACTTTTAACTTATTTACCTATTATAGAGGCACCAATTACTTCATATCTTCTAAGGCTTGTTGAAGTGTGGCGTAAGTTTTAATATTCGAAAAGTTGATGCTTGCGTTGATAATTCTAGATATTAAATCCGGTCTAATCCCTGTAAACACTGCATTGATTCCTAGCAATTTAAGAACATCATATATAGTAAAGATTCGAGCCGCAATTTCGGTATCTATAGAGGCAATGGGTGAGAAGTCAAAAATTACACATTCAATTTTCAACTCATTGACTCTGGGGATGACTCTATTCATAATAAATTCACTTTTTTCCACATCAATATTTCCAATTAACGGGATAACCGCTATACCATTTTGTATAGGTATTATGGGTGAAGATAGTTCTGTTATCTCCTGTTTATGCTTTTCTGCGGTTTCTTTTGTTATTCTCTCTCGCTTAAGTATAGTTTCAGTAATACTTAAATCGAGCAAATAATTTAATCTACTGGTAACAGTGATAACTTCCTCAGTAGTTAGTCCATGGACCAAGCATAATTGAGACAAGATTTTTATTAATAGCTGTCTTGTATCCGCATAGGGCTTTATAAGACTCGATAATTGCTCAATATATTGAGCATCTTCCGGTGCTTCCTGTTTGGTGAGCCATTCAATGAATCTAGGTTCAACCTCTTCATTCGAAAATTCAAGCGTACTCCCTAAAAATTTTAGAAATTCAGCATGAGTATCAATTGATTTATCAATTATTTCTTTTGGTACTGTTATTTCTATCTTACTCATACTATAATTAACAATTTCCCTGCTTATTGATTCTGCATTTTCACTTAGAAAAAGTGCGAATTCTTGAATTGTATCTACCTTTTCAATACCCATAGAGCAATACTCCTAAGTGTCTATATTTTCTTTAAGTATATTGGTTGGAAGCACACTTGTCTATCAACGATAACCAACAGAAAAAAATAACTGTGGTTAACGACTTGGCAGGCAGAAATTGCATGATGATTGTATAAGTCTACGCCCATCTTAAGGGGAAATTAAGGAAAGATTTATACAATAACTACTTCTAAGGAAGGCTGCTTAAGGAGCCTCTATTATTTTCAACTTACACACTCGTTAGCTGAATAAAGAACATTTTTTGTAAGGACAAAATGTAGGAATAAGGTATGCCAAATGCACTTAAACTAACGCACTCGTTAGTTTAAGTGAAATTAATCACAATGCCAACAACGAAAATAAGGTACCCCTCTCGTATGTAGCTTATTTTCGTTTCTTTGTTGAGGTCTTTGTTAGAATAATGCTCTTATTTTTTCTCTTATATTGTTTATAACTTTTTGTCCTGTGTTTACCTCTGTAAGAGTAATATCCCACATCACAGCATTTGTTATTGGATTTGGATCTTTGTTAATTACTTTTATGGTAAGGTCAGTTACGCCATCTAAAGGGATTTGAAAATCCTCCTCGCCTGTGACTGATAACCCTAACGAATAAATGACTGTTCCGCCACTGATGAATTCTATGTCACTACCTTCTGCTCTTGCAGCGTTAATTACATCGTCCGGTTTGGCGACATAGCCTGTTATGTTTTTATATTTGCCATCTAAGTGATACGTGAATTCATTGTTTTTCGTATTATTTCTACTATACAGATTTATTTGAGGCGTAACCTCTTTTCGGTCTACTGTAAAGCTGGACAAGCTTTCATCCCACTGTACAGACCCATCTTTTAAGATCAGTTCATTCAGAGCTGCGGTTTCCCCTCCCCCGTTTTCTAGATAATTATTGATACCGCCAATAATTATAATAGTACAAAGGGCAAGTACAATAGCCATTATGAATATTTTGCAAAGCCCTTTTGGTTTATCTCGGTCACCAGTGAATATTCGCTGTGCCGCAAATCCTACCGAAGCACCTAATAAATTAATTATGATATCGTCTATATCAAAAGCTCCCAAACCAGAAAACATTTGTAGGGTTTCAAGTATTGTTATAGACAAAATAAAAAAGGTTATAAAGCGTCTAAAACTACATCGAAACAGGAGTGGAATGATAACCCCAAAAGGTATGAACGCTACAAAATTCCCGAATTGAAAAAACCAATTTTGAAAGTCTCTTCCCATTGGATAATGCAATTGAATCGCTCCAGGTATTGGGTTAAATCGTAAGCTAGAGTCTTGCCCTAGGGAACCTCTATTGTAACCAAGATACAAGAAATAGAGGATCAAAGCTGTATACAATGTTAACAACACAATCGTTATTTTTCGTAACTTTCCTTGATACATAATTACAATACTTCCTTTTCCGCAGAGTGAGACTCGTCTACTATTTGATAGCCAAAGCCTTTTGCCTCAGGAGAACTCGAAGCTTTAGAGGAACTTGAACATCCCTCTAACGCCACAATGACGACAAGCAAACTGAAACTCCATAATAACCCTCACGCACTCGCACATTTTCTAATTATACCCCTCTAACGATTCAAACTATTAATATTCTTCACGCTAGTAAAAAGACCTTCTTATTAAACTAACTTTCCTTTTAGTAAAACAACAAAAAGGCAGCCGTAGCAGCCTGGTCGTCTTCTTCAACTAAAGCACCCTTTAGTGAGATAAGAAGCAATCATAAAGGATTAATATTGTTAATATTAGGTGGTGGATTTTCCATAATCTCCATCATATATTCCTCTGCTTGTTTATTTGCTTGTTTTGCTTTTACAATCATCATAGTTGCTAAGAGAGCAATAATAAAACTAAAAACATATACAAGTTTAAATTGATAAAAAGGATAACTGTTGGCATATCCATCAACAGCTAAAACCGTAAAGTGCCAAAAGATAGTAAAGAGAATGTCCAGAGTAAGCAGTATTCCTCCAAATACCTTCATTTACATCAAACCTCCCACTCATCACTTAAATTTATATACGTATTGATATTGCATTAGTTTCAATTTTTTACCAAATGCACAAAATTAATTTGAAAAAGGCACTTAAACAGGAAACTCGTTCTTTAACTAAACGCACCCGTTAGCTTAACAAGAAATTTAGTTAATCTCCCTCGCTATTCATTTCCGAAATTTGTTTAAATGCAATACCATAGGGGTCTGTTTCTATACGTTTTCGAATTGCATCTGCACATTTTTTAGAGCTTAAAACCGATGTGTCAAGTTCCAAATCATAAATACCAGGCACATGAACGGACTCTTGCCAAAGAATGACAGGTTGCGGTACACCCCCATCTTCTGTGTAACCAGTACCCCAAGTTGCAATTCGTCGCTCCATGATAACATCTAATGGACAGCGGATTCCTACGAATAACACAGGGAAGTCCTTCAAAACCCGAGCACAGTTATAAAGAATTCCTCTTCTAGTTGAATAAAAGTCATGATGCCCAACATCAACTACAACGTTTAATCCTAATCGACTTTGTGCTGCAATAGACTCGTACATGGCATGATACAAGGTGACAATTAACGGTTCTAAATCAGGACGTTCTCCCCCCCGGTCTTAGTCCAATTCCTGGCTGGTAGCGTTTAGGAATCATCTTCATAAAAGCATCAACCCCTAAATTTATCCATACTCCATCAAAGGTATTCTGGACAATAGTAGCTATGCTTGATTTCCCTGACCGAGGAGTTCCATTTAGAACCACAATTTTACCGAGTGTATGTATGTTTGACACTAGACTTCCTCCATTTTCAAAGTACTCTTTATTTTTTTCCTATTTAATTAATCTGCCTGCTAGCAGAATAAGAAAAAGGGCTTCCCCAGCAGCCTTCCTTATTCAACTAACGCACCCGTTAGTAAAAATCACAGCTTTGAGGAGCTGTATTTATACTTTTTCAACTTCTACATGTAGCTCAGTTATTGATCCTGCATTAGTGTCTTCGTGAAATAGGTTAACATCCTTGATTTCATACTCAAAACATTTAATAGTCACGCTGTTACTGGCTTTTAAAGCGTTGGAATAAGCATTCCAGTTTAGTATGTTGAATTCGCCTACAGTTTCTCCACCAGAAAAATATCTTACTTTGATTGATTCATTAGACAATTTTTATTCCCCCTTTTGAGTAGAATTCGATATATCCATGACCAAATTCCTGTTTATGTTGAGATTTATCAACTCGAATTAAAATATTTAGGATAAATCAATTTTAAGACGCTTTTTAAGAAATTTTTCTTAATTAAAACGTAAAAGGGAAACTTATAGAAGGCTCCCTCATTACTTCTTAATGAGATTAAATGACTGCCGCAACATCCTCCCTTCCTTAAACACGGGGTTGCAGTTGGATTAAGGTCAGCGGGAAAAGCTTTTAAAAGAAACTCTATAAAATACATAGAGGTCTTGTGGATACCTTGTATAAATTTACCATGAAGTGATACGTAAATAAGTGTAGCCTACTCCCCTAAATCATGGTAATTTATTCTCGGGAGGTTGGATGAAAAATGAAAAAAATAAATATTGTGTTAGTTGTCATTCTCTTTATTTCAATGTTGGGTGGACTGTCGTATTCAGAGGCAGCAACTAACAGCTTATCTGTACACGTTATAAATGTAGGTCAGGGGGACTCCATTTTTATTAAGGCACCGACCGGGGAAACGATCCTAGTAGATGCCGGCAAATCAGGGGATACCGTTGTAAATTACCTAAAGAAACAAAAGGTTTCTACTTTAACTGCGGTAGTATCTACACACCCCGATGCCGATCACGTTGGTGGGTTAGATGAAGTGTTAAAAGCGTTTACTGTCAAATCAGTGTATGCACCAAAAGTATCGCATACAACACAAGCCTTTAAAAACTTTCTTACAGCAGTTAAAAATGAAAAGCTGACAATCAAGACTGCCCAAAATGGTGTCGTGATACCTGACAAAGATAAAAATACCGAAATTAAATTCATTGCACCTGTTAAAACATATGCCAAGTCCGATCTAAATAACTGGAGCGGAGTCCTTATGGTTAAGCACGGTGTTAAAAAGATCTTATTAACCGGGGACGCAGAACTGCAATCCGAAAATGACATGATGGCTAAGAAGTTAATTTCAAAAGTAGATGTATTAAAGGTTGGACATCATGGGGCAAAGACATCTTCCAGTGCAAAATTTCTGAGCATAGCTAAACCTACATTTTCGGCGATAAGTGTAGGAAAAAATTCTTATGGGCATCCTACAGCAGAAACCGTTAAAAGACTGACTGCTGTAAAAACAAAAATCTATAGAACGGATAAGAGTGGGAATATTATTTTTACCTCGAATGGTAAGACAATTACGGTAAAGACGGTGAAATAATATGAGTGAAAGAACGAAAGGCATTATTGACCGGTTTGAAGGAAATGTAGTGGTTGTTGAGATTAACGGCGATACAAAAGACTTTCCTAAAGACATGTTCCCTACTGAGGCTGCTGTTGGAGATGTAATTGAGATAATGGGTGAGCAGGTTAAAGTTCTAAAAGGTGAGACTCAAGAATTAAGAAAACAGATCGAAGACCTTATGGGAGAGCTATGGGAGGACTAACTTACCATTATACAAAAGAACCCCTCATTTCAGAGGGGTTTTTAATATTCGGAAATAAAACGTAATTAATATAAAATGACTTATGATAACCCAACTGTCTCCTATGAAAAAAGAGCCTTTTAAGTGCTCATTTTTGGTTCCTTGAAAAATTCAGAAGTCAAAAATTTAAGGTTGCAAAATCATTCTCATTAGATGATATTAAATAATTTTCTCCATGGTAGGCTTAAATAACCTCCGAAATTCCCATGGATACAATTTGCAATATCGGATATATCTGCTTCTTTTTTCTGAGCTAAGATCATAAGGCTATAATATTTCATGTCAGGATTTTTTAAAACAAACCCGCTATTGGCAGACCTCCCTATTGCTTCGGATAAAAATTCAGTCAATGTGTAACCTTCTTTTAATAAAAGACTCAAAACTTGTTCTCCTAGTTCGGCAGGAGATTCAATAATGATTTGATTTTCTAATGCTTTTTCTACTTTAATACAAAAGTCCACTCGAATTTTCCACCTCCTTTTCTACAAAATTCGATAGAATAGGCAGAGAATCCTTCTAAGTTTCAGTAGATTTTACAGAAGGTGGAACGTTCTAAACCTTAACAGCTATTTCCCGTATTCCCTAAAAGCACTATTCCTAATTTATCTCCAGCCAAATTAAGAATTAAGGTTTCAGTATCCGGCTGAATCTTAGTGTCAACTGCTACAATTACTTCGTGAATTGTCAAAGTAATATCATCCTCATCTGGCTCATTCAGAGCCAGTCGTAGTCTTGGCTGTACTCAGCCATCGCCTGCGAAAAATATACGATTATTCTTGGAATTGTTTTTTTCGAACATTCGTTTCTTTGTTTCAATATATTACGTGCATTATCAGTAATTTGCTAAGGTTCATTTCTTCTTCCATATTGCCATTCTATTTCAACATCATCATTTTATCTTAAAACTCTTCATATAGTGCCTTCCTCACACCGATTTAACTCAATAATCAGGCGGGCTGATTTTGCTCTCTCTTCTGCTCTAAGGTCATATATCTTTCCATTTAGTGGCAATAAATCTTGTTATTAGTTATCTAACCTCCCCCTAAACAAAAAAAAGCTGCCGAAGCAGCAGCCATACTCTATGTATTAAATACTAATAGCTCTACTATACTTTTGTTCATTTCTATCACTATACTGATATAAATGGATAATTGGAAGCATAGTGTCATTTATGGTACGTCCTATTTCAACTGCAAGACCAGCGGGACCATAATAAAACAAGTGTATTTCCTTGTAATCATATAAGTCTTGTAAATTATATAAATGTTTGCGGAAAACTTGTCTAATGGCGGTTATATCGTGGTTATACAAAACAGCATTTAATTCGGGTTTTTCAACAGAAATATCTAATTGATGATAAGGTGTACCAACAGCTTCCTTTACTTCTTCTTCCCCAATGGTGCCACTAACCTGAACAGTCACAACTAAAGATCGGCAAACTTTATCAGATATTAATACGTTTATCTTTTTATGAGTAACCTTCCCGTTTGTATCTTCCAAACACCATTTTTGAGAATCTCTATCAAATTGGTATATTACTATTGGAATTGTTTCTGATATCAATTTACCGAAATGAATCAGCAGAGGGATTGGTGATAATGAAAAAATGCAAAGTTTGGTTCCCGGATACTCCACTTTAGCTTGAACTACCTTTTTGAAAAAATCCTCGTTATCTTTCTTAGCCTGTACCCATCCAGTAGATGTGAAATCTGTAAATTCATCTTGGAAAGAAACAGCATCTAATATTGCCATATCAATTTCATCAGTAAGCAATATAGAATCAAACGGAATGCTATTTTTCCTTTTATGGATCACAGCTATTGCTTTATTATTTTGAGATAAGCGACTCCTAACCCAACCTTCGTGCTGGTTTTTCATATCGAACAAAAGTTGTGGAGGGTACGCTTCAACATTTGTGTCAATGGTATGATGACAAGGGCTACACATAAGCATAAGGTTGTCGAGGGAGTCTATATTCTCCTCATTGAAACCAAATTCTTCAGCAAATTCTCGCCGAGGAGCATTTTTCCCCGTCCCCTTTCCAATAATATGAGCCTTCTCGCCAATATTGACTTTTTTCTCAATGTCATCCAGGATTAAGGCTCGTTTGCATCTAGCACACAAGCCACCAGACCTTACCCACAAATCCCTATCGTCTACCGTTGATAATTTAAATGGATCTCTACTCATATACATTCTCAACTCCTTGTCAGTTTTTGTAGTTCCAAATTAGTTCTGAAGCCTACCCACACACCAATAGATTCAGTACCAACAATTACAAAAAACAACTCGTTAGAATCACATTTGGTGTTTCTAAGCACCCTTTTCCATTCTTTGATATCATGACCAGAAGGAGTCGGATGTCGTTCTGGGTGGGTATGCCATTCACCAAGGTAGTTACAAGTTCCTTTACTTTCTTCCCAAATAGCTTGAATGACTTTTTGATGGTCGTCTCTATTCTTTTTAAAGAAACATCGTTTTCGGATATCCCTATTCATTGGTGTCGTAATATGGTCAACTACTACATCGTGAGAGAATCGAATAAAACGTCCCATTAATACTCCACCAGCTTCTGAATCTCCTTTTTCTGTTTGATAATATTGCTGAAATTTGGAAAGTACATTATCACTAATTTTAATAACGCCTAGGGGATTAATGTTAAAGTTCATGTAGTTTCTCCCGTTCCGCAAACTGGACAATTTTCAGCCCTGTAAAGATATCGATACTCAAAAAGCTGTTCATTAGTCAACTTATATCTGTCACTTACCTTTTTCCCCTGTGATAAAACTTCTTTATCTTCTCCCTTCCAAGACAGCAGAGGATTTCCACGTTCTTGCCCCTGTAAAGTCTTGATTGCCAATCTACTGGCAAGGATGGCTGTCTGTAGTGCATCCAATGAACCATATGGAGTGAAAACAGACTCGCATCCCGTCAAAGTCTTCCCAAAGAATTGGTCGGGAGCAGCAAAGGAAGCTCGATTAGGAATTAAAATGTTGTTATTCTCTACATGGGTATATAAACATTGAAAGCACCCTTCTTTTTTCTGGTTATTTGTAAGCAAGGTGTGTCCACCTAAACCTAAAGGATCCAGCCAAGTATAGATAATTGGTGGTGCACAATCCATATTGTAAAAACGCTTATTTAACTCTAGTTCAACCGTAGGAGATCCTAAAGCTACAATAATTATATCTGAATCGAGAATGAAATTCTTCTGCTCCTCCATTAAGGTCAATACTTCTTCCATTTCATAATTGATGTTTAAAGAGGGGAAATGTTGTAGTAATTCTATTTTCAATCCTTCTGCTTTTGATATATTATTATAGGCTTTTTCTGCCTTCCAATATAAACTGCTAGTTCCTAGTTCATGGCGATAAATGTTATCCACATCTAATATCTCTTTATCAATTAGCTTTATGAATGACACCCCTGCTCTCCCTAGTTCTAACGCTATTCGGCTTCCAATTGAGCCAAGACCAATTAATGTAACCTTCTTTCCAATGAGTTTATTATGCCCCAAGGTCCGATTTAGAAGGAATTCCGTATCATGACGTTTCACTGAAAGGGGAGTTACAGAAAAAGTTGCGTGAATTTGCTTTAATGGATGCGAAAAGGGATAACTGGTTTTTATATGCCTAATCCGTTTAAAATCAGTGAGTAAAATACCAACAAAAGCTCTTTGCCCTTTTTCTATAGGAATCGATATAAAAATATATTCTTTATCCTGAGTTTTGAATTTAGTTTTCTCTAAATATGACTTGAGGTTTTTTTTAGTACCGCTGCTGATATTCTCATTTACAATTTTCCTTAACTGTTTTATATTCCAAAAATCCCAATAGGAAGGCGGCTTAACCTGAGCCCCGTCCCTTAGCGGAATATGTATTCCTCGATAGGATGTAAATTCTTTCACTACATCACATTTGTATAGTGTTTTTAAGCTCTGTGCCGTTGCATTGTCTGTGTTTTTCACAATAACTGTTTTTCCGGTATTCTCATCAAAGAAAACCAGGATTCTTTCAAAAGTGTTACCTGGCGAGAATAAGGAATCTATCCTCATTACTTCACTTTGTCTTGACCAAAGGACTTCAAAGTCAACAAGGTAGTCGCGTTTATTAATACCAGTGATTCCATCTCTTAATGTTCTTTCCGCCCTTTGGAAGGCTTCCTTGAGAATACCAGAGGGGTTGCTACTATCTAAAAGCAACCCCTCGTCATGAGAATAACAAATGAAACCATCTTTTTCGATATGAGGCAAAAAACCTAGAACTTGCGGGTCCTTTAGAAATAACATTGGCTTTTCAATAGGGAACCGAACAGGTAAAGCCAATTGAATTGTAATATCTTTTCCTCCTATAGCATAAGTACCTTCAAATGCTTTTTTAAAGGGTCCTCTGGTGGAGGAAATATTAAAGGATGAAATTTCCTTTACAGCGTTCAGTAATTCATGTAAACCTAAGTTCAGTACACTTTGCTCTATCATATTTCACCTCAAGCCGATGAATGATCAACAATAATTGCCGCTCCTCTTTTTTCACCGGTAGTAGGTTTATCGGGAACCGGAAAATCATCCCCAAATTCTTCACGCATAAACTTACACGCCTCTACCGGATCTGTTTCACTCTTAGCTTCTTTCAATTTTTCCAGTAAAGTTTGAAGTTTCCCCTTAAAATCGCTCATCTGATTCACGGTCATTTTTTCATAGATGTCATTGTAAGTAGGGGTAGGAAGGTGTACTTCTAGCCTATCTTCGTATTGACCAGTGTCTTGATTCCACATAGTTATAAATTTATTTAGCATATTTTGAACAAATGACTCTAAAGCTTCCAGGTCATTATAGGTCTTGGTATTGGAAAATAAATCAGGTGTGTATTTGGACTGAAAATGACTAAGCCCAGCAACTGTAAGTCCAATTCCGGAAGGACGATTGACTTGACCTCGGAATTTGATATCCTTCCATCTTTTCATATATCGGATAACTCTTCTGAACTGCTTACGGTCATCACCATCGGAAAGATTATTCTTGATAGTGTTCACAAGCCTTTTAGGGGCAGCCTCGTCCCAACAACGTTGATCGGCGTTGCTGTGTAGTTTACCTTTAGCATGGTGTGTAGTTTCCTCACTATCTTCTCCATCAATATAAATAGCGAAATCCACATGGTAATTTCTTTCATCGGCACCCTCTGATTCAAACTTTACAGTTACGCAAGGCTTCTTCATTTCAACATTGTCATATTGTTTACAAAGGGCATCATAAACCCACTTTTTTACCGTTACGGGATTAGAGTAATCTTCTTTCGACACGTGAAAAATTATTCCGACATCAATGTCATAATCTCCACCATCCAAGGACTTAACGCCGGTATGCATAGCGTAACTTCCTTGATGGAAGATGTCATATGAACCGGCGTCTGACGGCAATTCTTCATCTAAAATTTCCAGTAGTTCATCCCGCTTATCCCTTAACTCTTTATTGTCATCGTAATCCAGTTTGATTGCATTATGAAATTGTATGAAATCGGATTGCAAATTCGCCATAAAACACCTCATCGTTAAAGAATAGTAACCTATGAAAGTCCAAAAAAAAGTATAAATCCCTGCCATTCAATGACATAATTATACAATTTCATTAATTTAACAACAAGATATTTATATCCCATCGGGGCAGAACTTCCTTACTCACTTTTCATATTGGCTGTACAAATAGAAATTTCTTATCCATACGAAAATCGCAGAATATTTGTAGTGTTTTTTGTATCCATTTGCATTTGCGTCAGGAACCGGTGATTATGTACAATTGTTCGAACCCACCGCCAGTGTATTCGAGAAAGAAGGAAAAGGCCATATCATTGCTTCGTTCGGTACGGAATCCGGTCATATTCCATATACCACTTTCATGGCAAAAGAAAGCTTCTTGAAAGATAAAAAAGATGCAGCTGAAAAATTCACAAGAGCTGTTTATAAAGCCCAAAAATGGGTGTATGAGCATAGTTCGGCAGAAACGGCCAAAGCCATACAATCCTTCTTTCCGGATACAGACTTGGAGCTTATTACTACGGTAGTTGACCGGTACAAAAAACAAGAGTCTTTTGCGAAAAATCCGGTTCTGGATGAAGATGAATGGGATAATCTTCAGAATATTATGGATGAAGCTGGGGAACTGCCGAAGAGGGTTAGTCATGAAAGCCTCGTTAACACTGATATCGCTGAAAAAATTTCCAAAGATTGAGGAGGCTTTTATATGAGCTTTCTTAGTATCCAACATGTAAGCCATACCTACTTCACAAAGAAAACCGCGAAAACTGCATTAAGCGGCATAAGTCTGGACGTCGAGGAAGGCCGATTTCTCTCCTTTCTCGGTCCAAGCGGCTGCGGCAAAACGACCTTGCTTTCCATTATAGCCGGTCTGCTTGAACCGAGCAGCGGCGAGGTGCTTGTTGAAGGGCGGCCTATAAGGGAAGCGCAGGAGCCAATGATCGGATACATGCTGCAGCAGGATTATCTGTTTCCTTGGAAAACGATAGAAGAAAATATACTTCTGGGACTGCGGATCTTGAAGAAAGACAACGAATTATCAAGAAGAAAGACCTTCAAGCTGCTTAAAGAAATTGGTCTTGAGGGGACGGAAAAACAATATCCTAAGCAGCTATCCGGCGGGATGAAACAGCGGATTGCACTAGTACGGACTCTTGCGGCTGAACCAAAGCTCCTCCTCTTGGATGAACCGTTTTCAGCTCTTGACTTTCAAACCAAGCTGAAGTTGGAGGATCTTGTATCGGCCACCCTTAAATCGTTTAGTAAAACAGCCATATTGGTCACACATGACATAGGGGAGGCAATTGCCATGAGTGATACGATATTCTTGTTTTCTACGAATCCAGGCAGGATTTATAAGCAGATTGATGTTCCTGAAGTCCTAAGGAACCTTACACCCTTTAACGCACGAGCCCATCCAGAATATTCTTCATTATTTCAAACCGTATGGAAGGAGCTTGAAAATCTTGAAAAGCAAACCCCATCGTATTGAACAGCTTCATCAGCAATATATAGGGTCTCTGCTGAGGGAAAAACGGATCGTCCGGACTTACCAGTTCTTTATTTTTGCTTTCTTTTTTGCTTTATGGGAGCTGTCAAGCTGGCTTGAATGGATCGACCCTTTAATCTTCAGTTCCCCCTCCAAAATTGTTGAGCTGCTCATTTCGAAGATCCAGGATGGTTCCATTTTCACTCATATTGGGTTTACCGTTTTTGAAACCATATTGGGCTTTATACTCGGCACACTGAGCGGTACACTGCTTGCAGCTTTTTTATGGTGGTCGCCGCTTGCATCAAAGGTACTTGATCCATATCTGGTAATATTGAACGCGATGCCTAAAGTAGCCCTCGGACCTATTCTCATCGTAGCTCTCGGACCAGGCTTTACTTCTATCATTGCAATGGGAGCAATCATCTCTGTAATCATTACAACGATTGTAGTGTATACCTCGTTCAAAGAGGTCGATCCGAATTATATTAAAGTACTGAAGACTTTTGGAGCATCAAGATATGTCTGTTTTAAAGAAGCCATTCTACCCGCTTCGTTCCCTACTATTATTTCTACATTAAAAGTGAATGTCGGACTTTCCTGGGTAGGTGTTATTGTGGGAGAGTTTCTGGTTTCACAGCAGGGACTCGGCTATTTGATCATTTACGGTTTCCAGGTATTTAATTTCGGACTTGTGCTAATGTCACTTCTCATCATTGCCATCTTTGCCACCATTATGTATCAGCTGGTAGAGTATTTAGAAAGAAAAATCATTAAAAGTTCAAACTAGAAAAGGGGAGAACAGTGCTTTTACGAACACATTCTCTCATAGACTGATTGGCTTATGTCTCGTGAATGCAGGTTACAGCACCATGAGGATTAGCTAAATGAAGAGAACCTGCCAAGGTTCTCTTTTCATTTACAGAGACCTCTTTGATCAATAAGGCGCATACAAACCGGAATTACCCGATCCTTCATTATAAAGCTAAACCGATCATCTCCTGTTAAATTTTCCGGCAGGCGGGCTACAAGGAGCGGTCCGTCTGTTTCATAATAATTCCCCCTGGTTTCCAAGGATTTCAGCACGGTGAAAAAAACGGATTTATAGAATGAGCTGCCGCCACAATCCACATGGTAAGAACCGAGGTAAAAAAGGGTACCTGAAACTCCACCCGTTTCCTCATATACTTCCCTTTCAGCCGCATCCCTTACCGACTCCTGTTCCTCAACCTTCCCACCCGGGAATTCCCATCCCCTTATTTTGTGCTGCGTTAGCACCCATTTCCCCTCGTAGATACATATAACTAAAACATGCCCCGATCTCGCGAGAAATTCTTGATTGTTCTCCGAAAAAGAGACGATACAGCCGTTCTTATCTATAAACTGTTCCATTTGAATACCTTGCCCTTTGTATAAGTGCTTTTTATAAATTATCATAACAAATTAACGCACATTCTGACAAAAAGGGTGGTATAACTGGATGGTTTGTCTATTTTAAAATCCCCATGCTGTCGATGTGATTTTTTGCTTCCGTATCACCCAGCGTGTATATCATTTGATATACATCCTTCAATGTACCATCAAAATTGTCATTGGACTTATCCTGATGATATTCCATAAATGGCACGTGAGCTCTCCAGAATGTCATCCAGTCTTCAGAAGCGTTCATATCAAAATATTCTCTCAGCTTCCTTACCTCGTCTGGTGATGCCTCTATTTTAAAATTCCACTCGGATGCTTCACGGTCCTGGGAAATCTGTCCAGTTGCGACTGTAATATAATAGGTTTTTTTATTTTCCTTCAAGAACAACCCAGCCTTTCTAAATTCCTTCCTGAGTTAGTTTCTCTGCTCTTAATTCGTTCCATACACAAAATGTGTCAGTCATGAAGCATACAGCATCAACCAGTAACGATTAAAACAACAGGAAATTTATTTAAGGCAATTGGGTAAAAATAGATTAAACGAAAGATAAAAGGGTAATAAAAAAAATAAGCGACATATCATATTTAATCCAAACGAATAATATAGAAGCAGTAGAGAATCGTCTAATATCACCTTTAAGAAGGTTACGCCATAGGAAAAATTATAACTGCAAGGGGTGAAAAAAATGAAACTAATTGAAGAATTGTATGAACTGTATAAGTCGAAGCTGACCGGAAATGATGAAGACATTGATATGCTGGCCTTTGCTGTACTTGAACAATTAAGCCGTGAAGAGATACTGGGATTAATCCATGAGATGGATAATCAAGAGCTGATCAACCTGATGGGCCTCTATATTATAGAAAGCTTAAAAGGTAAATTCGCTCAGGAAAACTTCGAAAAACATTTGCCATACCCGTCCCGTAATGTTCATTGATACATACTGCCTATCAAGCCTTAAGAGGTATCCCTCTTAAGGCTTTTTATCTGCCAGCGGCAGCCTGCGGACAAAAAAATCGTACAAGCAGCACAGACTCCCCTATGTTAAAATAAAGAAAACATGACAATGTATAACAGAAGGTGGTGGCTTTTATAAAAATCATTTTGATTATTTCAATCATTATCGTACTGGTTGTGCTTTTGTTAGCTGTATTAACAACTTCCAAAGCTTACACTGTAAAACATACAGTAGATCCAATCGAAAATAATCCCAATGTACTAAAGGAAGAGAACTCTACGGTGGATGATGATCCGGCAGACAATTGATTTTGTAGGTTTTGTACTTCAGTACCGCTCTCGTTTTATTGCAAACGCTCTTTTCTAAAAGATTGTTGTTTTTTTAATAGTTATGTGAACCTTCCTTATTGTTAAACAGGTTGATTGGAACGTAAGGTGCGAGACTCCTGCGGGAGCAGCGTGACAGGTGAGACCCCACAGGCGAAGCCGAGGAGGCTCAGCGCACGCCCCTAAGGTCCGCGAGTATCCTGTAGTGGAAATCACCCCCTTATTCAATAACAACAAAGTTTGCGAAAACAGCCATTGCAAAAAAAGTGCTCCACTCAGCAAAAGTCAATGAAGTCGTCTTTTCGAAGAATCTCTCACGGAATAAATCATTCACTGAGCGAGAGTGCAGCACCCCGAAGTCTTAGATTCTGGACTTTGCGCCGGTTACTCATTCCTATAAAAAAGTGAAAGTGTGCACTATCGCATAATAAAAAATGGGACTGGCTCATTCAGGCCAATCCCATTTTTTATTATGCAAATACTTGGTGAAGCTCTTCTTTGCTGTGGGTCAGCCAAAACTTCATCAGTTTTTTTGCCCCTTCGAGATCGTGAAGCTTTGCCTGGCCGCATTGCTTTTCTGTTGCAGCAGGTACTTCAGTCACTTCAATTGCATCCTTCATCGTTTCTTCTAGTACATCGATAATTTCAGAAACCGTTGGTTCACCGCTTACTACTAAATAGAAGCCAGTCTGGCAGCCCATAGGAGAAATATCGATAATATCGAAGTGATTGTACTTTTCTGTGTATTTACGGATATTGATTGCCAATAAGTGCTCCAAAGTGTGAATGGAATCAGGCTTCATTGCTTGCTTATTTGGCTGGCAGAATCTAATATCATATTTATTAACAACACCGTCACTTCCAACCTTGTGAACACCGCAATGGCGGACATAAGGGGCTTTGACTGCATGATGGTCGAGTTCAAAGCTTTCTACTGAAGGCATATTATCACTCCTTTTGTAAGTCTAAGTTTTATTTTACTACTTTTCTTAAAGGTTTTCATTAATTTTCTACAAAAAACTTTATAAATCCTACCGGAATTATCAAGATTAAAACGAAATGAAGGTACTGATATGATTCAAAAATTACTAATAGGCATAATCCGCTTTTACCAAGTCGCTATATCGCCCTTAAAGCCGCCTGCCTGCAGGTTTTATCCGACTTGCTCTCATTACGGTCTTCAAGCAGTCAAGCGGTTTGGTCCCTTAAAAGGGGGCTATTTAACACTAATCCGCATATTAAAATGCCACCCTTTTCATCCTGGAGGCTTTGACCCTGTTCCTGAAAATGATGAAAGGAAAAAATAAGTTTAAGGC
Organism: Peribacillus deserti; assembly: GCF_002863585.1. Taxonomy (GTDB): domain Bacteria; phylum Bacillota; class Bacilli; order Bacillales; family DSM-1321; genus Paraperibacillus; species Paraperibacillus deserti_A. The sequence continues at coordinate 85,704 of NZ_PGUY01000043.1, forward strand.
TGAAGACGGCAACTTTTCATTTTCCAATAAATACACTTGATATATTTTTGATTTTTCGATAATATAATCTAGGGTAATTCGGAATCATTTCGAATTATTTTTCTTTTTTCACTAAATCGTAATCAATCCGACTTATTAAAATATCAGGAGGAACACACTTTGAGACTAAAATTTATGATTGCAATCATTACAGCAGCCTTCTTAACAGCTGGCTGTTCGGCAGATAAAGAATCTCAACAAAAAGAAGTCAAGGGTGAAGAGATAATCAAAATCTATTCTACGGTGTACCCCCTTGAATACTTTGCAGATACCATTGGCGGAAAATATGTTAAGGTTTCATCTGTATATCCACCAGGGACTGACGAACATACCTATGAACCTTCTCAAAAAGATATAATCGACATGACAGAAGCAGACCTCTTCTTGTATATCGGCCACGGACTGGAGGGATTTGTTACTAAAGCAGATGATATCTTTAAAAGTGAAGATGTAGAAATGTCTGCAGTGGGAGAAAAAATAAAACTTCCAAAAGCCAGCGCCGAAGACCATCATGAAGAAGAGCACCATCAACACGGTGATGTTGACCCTCATATTTGGATGGATCCGGAACTTGCTAAACAAATGGCTTTAGTTATAAAGAATGATCTGGCAGCTAAAAAACCAGAGAAAAAGGAGTATTTTGAGAATAATTATTCGAGGCTTTCTGCAAAACTGGACCAATTGGATAATACATTCAAAACAACGATTAATGAAGCCGGACGGAAAGAAATCATTGTTTCACATGCTGCTTATGGATACTGGGAAAAACGGTATGGACTAAAACAAATAAGCATTTCAGGTTTGTCTTCTTCCAGTGAACCTTCGCAAAAACAGCTGAAAGAAGTCGTGCAAACGGCAAAAGAACATAAAATCAACTATGTGTTCTTTGAACAAAATGTAAGCTCTAAATTAACAGAAACGATTCAAAAAGAAGTCGGTGCAAAACCTTTGACCCTCCATAATCTGGCTGTTCTTACAGAGAATGATATCGAAAAAAAAGAAGACTATTTTAGTCTCATGAATAAAAACCTTGCTGCTTTAAAAACGGCTCTAAATAAATAATTTGCCATGAAAATCTTGTCTTAACGGCAAGGTTTTTATTTTTAATCAAAAATTAAAGCGCTTTCTCATGAGCAGCAGCTTGATTAGATCCATTTTTGTTTTAAAGCCTGAAGCTCATCATCAGCCAGCCTAGTGATCGTTTTGATTACATACTCCGGCAGCCCGCGTAATAGTAAAATTTCAGCAATTAAATATGGCTTATTATTAATTTTCATAAATTCCCCTGCCTTTTATTTATTGATTACTCTTATTATAATCAAATTAGCAGTAAAGAGAAAATCGGCAAAAGCCCATTTTCAGAAAATTTATTTTATTTTAATCCCTTGCTTTGTAAACTTCTTTATGGTTCGTGAGTGCTAACAATCTTCCTTCATTGATTTCAAACCCAATCCCGCTTTTTTCGGGTACAGATATCCAGCCATTAACCACTTTAACATCTGGAATAATGATATCTTCCTCCCAGTATCGCGCAGAAGACGAAATATCTCCTGGTATTGTAAATCCAGGAAGTGAAGCAAGTGCGATATTATGCGCTCTGGAGACACCAAACTCAACCATCCCTCCACACCATACCGGTATATTTTTATCTAAGCAGAGATCGTGGATTTTTTTAGCCTGAATCCAGCCTCCCACTCTGCTCATCTTAATATTTATGATTTTACAGCTGCCCATTAACAGTGCACCTTTAGTATCTTGCAAAGAATGAATACTCTCATCAAGACAGATCGGTGTTTTAATTTTTTGCTGAAGGATAGAATGCTCGGCTATATCGTCATGCGCAAGCGGCTGCTCGATCATAAGCAGCCTGAATTCATCGAGTGCCTTCAAATGATCGATATCCTCCAATGTATAGTCCGAATTTGCGTCAGCCATAAGGGGTATATCCGGAAAAAACCTTCGAATATCTCTCAGAATATCTGTATCATTGGTTCTGCTGATTTTAATCTTATAGCGCTGGTACCCTTCTCTATGAAGATCCTCGATCTGTTGTATTGCCTTATTGCTTACACCCCCGGATACGACCGCCCCTGATGGGATCCTTTTTGCAGTCCCTCCGAACAGCTTGGAAAGAGATACTCCCTGCTGCTTGGCGTATAGATCCCATATAGCCTGCTCCAGGCCGGACTTTGCCATGTTATTTCTTCTGAACCGCTTGAAAATGAACTCTAACTCTTTTGGATCCGCAATATCATATTGAAATAAAGCTGGAATTAAAAAATCCTTTAACATGTGCTGAGCCGTAACAAGGGTTTCTTCGGTATACCAGGGGCTGGAAAAGGCCGTCACTTCTCCGTATCCGTTCATACCGTCCCTGTCCGTAACTTCAACAATGATAGCCTCTCTTTCTGTCACAGTTTCCAGGTGAGTAATAAAGGGCTGTTTTAAAGGGGCAGAAATAAAATATAAAGATACCCGCTTAATGTTCATAGATTACTGCTCCTCTTCCAATAATGTATGTAGCTCTCTCCTCAGCAGCTTATTAGAGCCATTCCGCGGCAGTTCTTTGACAAAAATAATACGTTTAGGAGTTTTATAAGATGCGAGATACTGTTTACAAAACTCTTTTAATTCTTCTTCCGACACTGCATTCTCCTGGGTTAAAACAACAAAAGCATAAGGAACCTGCCCCCATTTCGAATCTGAAAAACCAGCAGCTCCCGCTTCAAACACATGAGGATGCCTGGATAATACGCCTTCTATTTCAGCAGGGTAAATATTTTCTCCGCCGGAAATAATCAAATCAGACCTTCTGTCCATAACAAACAAGAATCCTTCGTCATCAAGGTACCCAATATCTCCCGTATAAAACCAGCCGTCCCTGAGAGCCTTATGAGTCTCCTCTGCCCGGTTAAAATATCCTTTGGTTACATTCGGCCCTTTCACGACAATTTCACCCGCTTGATAGGCAGGCGCTTTTTTGCCATCCAATTCAATATATAACTCAGAAGGCAGCAAAGGTTTCCCGGCTGAACCGAGCTTTTCCATGCTATATTCGGGTGAGAGAGTAACAATCTGTGAAGAGGTTTCCGTCATTCCGTACGTTTGGAAAACCGGTATATGCTTAAGCTTACAATCTTCCAGCAGAGATCTAGGAGCTGGCCCCCCGCCTAGCAGCATACATCTAAAGGTCCTGGGATACTTTTGGTCTCCCAAATTAGAAATCATTCGGTTAAGCATAGCGGTAACAACAGAAATGATGGTCACTCCTTTATTCCTTATGTCATCGTTTACAAGCTTCTCATTAAATGAGTCATGAAGGATAACGCGAATACCGTAAATGACACTTCTCATTAAAATCGAAAGACCGCTGATATGAAAGACTGGAACTGTGCATAGCCAGGTATCCTTCTCATGCAGTCCGAGGTTCAATACAGAACCAACCGCACTCCACCAGTGGTTCCCAAACGTTTGCAAGACTCCTTTTGGTTTGCCAGTTGTTCCGGAGGTATACATGATCGTTGCTGTCTCTTCTAATACAAATTCATGAAGAATAGGCGCTTCCCCGCAATTTTTGTCCAGAAAGTCCTCTTTAATAAAAGCCGTAATTCCATGATTAGATAGGAAATTCACTTGATCTTTGTATATTTGTTCACTAATGAGAAAGGAAGCTTCTGAGTCATCCAGCTGAAATCTCAATTCGTTTTGAGTAAGCCGGGAATTAAGCAGAACAACCTTTACTCCTAAATAAAACAGAGCATGCAGAATAAAAACGGTGTCTGCATGGCTGGCAGCCAAAAGGCCGACCGTATCCCCTCTTCTGATTCCCTCAGAATAAAAAGCCGACGCCCAGTTCCTTGCATGATTATGCATATCTAAGAACGAATATCTTTGGTCTTTGAATTCCAAAGCAATCCTCTCAGGAGAAAGCTCCGACCTTTTTTCAAGCCAATTTGGCAGACATTCAGAATGTCCCATCATTCATCATTCCTTTTGCTAGACTGGATGTATTCAAGGAAAGCGGTGCCTTCCATCACAATATGTTTAATTGGACAATTGAGCAAATTCCTTTTACCTCACATTAGGTATAAGGAAGGCACATTCGCGAGCCGTAGCGACTATAGAAGCTTAGTCTACCTTACCACGCTCGAACCTGGCTCGCATGTGCATCGTGCGTAAACCAAGCATACGGCGAGCTGGCCATGAGAAGCGCTTTTCTCTCATGGGCTGGCTGGCTTACAAGGGTCTCTGCCTGGTGCTGGACAGTATATAAGCTCGGAAGGAGCAGCGATATAAATCCTAATATTACAAAAACAGCCTGACGAGTATCGTCAAGCTGTGTGAAACATTAAGGGAAACGAGGGAACTGCCCAAAATCTGGTTTCCGTTTTTCTTTAAAAGCATCTCTGCCTTCTTTTGCTTCATCTGTTGTGTAATAAAGAAGAGTCGCATCTCCAGCGAACTGCTGTATTCCTGCTAAACCGTCTGTATCTGCATTAAATGCAGCCTTTAGGAAACGGATAGCAGTTGGACTTTTCTCTAAAATTTCCTCACACCATTGAACCGTTTCATCTTCAAGCTGGTCAAGAGGCACCACTGTGTTGACCAGACCCATATCAAGTGCTTCCTGGGCATTATACTGACGGCACAAGAACCAGATTTCCCTTGCCTTTTTATGTCCAACGATGCGTGCTAGATAACCAGAGCCGTATCCTGCGTCGAAGCTCCCTACCTTTGGACCAGTTTGTCCAAAAACAGCATTATCTGCTGCGATTGTCAGGTCACAGACTATATGAAGTACATGGCCTCCACCGATGGCATAGCCTGCAACCATTGCGATAACCGGCTTTGGTATTACACGGATCAGGCGTTGAAGATCTAATACGTTCAGGCGCGGGATCTGATCTTCACCCACATAGCCGCCATGGCCGCGGACTTTCTGGTCACCGCCTGAGCAGAATGCTTTTCCGCCTTCACCAGCCAGGATAATGACACCTATATTAGCATCATCTCTCGCATATGCAAAAGCGTCAATCAATTCCATAACCGTCTTTGGTGTAAAGGCATTATGTACATGTGGACGGTTGATAGAAATTTTAGCAATTCCATTATACGTCTGGTACAGGATTTCTTCATATTTGCGTTCGGAGATCCATTCTCTTGCCATTGTTAAACCCCTCTCAAAATTGTTGTGATATTGCGGCTTCTAAATCCATTTAGACCTGAAAGCCCTGCATCTTTCGCCTTAGGAGGCCGTTTCATACCTTCCCGTCAGCTAAAAAGTCACTAACTATATGACCGAATTCTTCAGGTTGTTCTACATGAACTGCATGACCCGCATTTTCTATTATGACCCAAACTCCTGCTGTCAGCAATTCATTCATTTCGGCAGCTAGTTTACAGAATTTCTTATCCAGGGAACCTGTTATCAGCAGGACTCGGAAGGAAAGGGTTTTAAGGGTATTCCACCAAGAGGCTTGAGCACCGGTACCCATCCCTCTCAAACTATTTGCCAGACCATGCTTTGTATTGTTCAGCCTTTGTTTCTTTATTGATTCTTGTTCCTCTTTTGATAGAAGCAGCTGGGATTGAAACAAAGGAATGTGGCTCCAGTAATCAACAAAAGCCTCCATGCCTTTTCCTTCAATGAATTCTGCAAGCTTCCAATCAGACTTAGTCCTAACATCGCGTTCCTGCTCGTTATTCAGGCCGGGAGAAGCACTTTCCAGGATAAGGGAATTAATATATTCCGGATAGAGAGCTGCAAACGATAATGCCAGCCGCCCTCCCATTGAATAGCCTAATATAGCGGCCTTGCCAATATTTAATGTATCAAATATAAGTTTCAAATCTTCCACAACACGGACCATACTATATCTAGATAAGTCTGTAGGACTCTCCGTTTTTCCGTGTCCAATTATATCTATGGCAATGAGTTTAAGATTTTCAGAAAAAAACCGCGATGGGTAATCCCAATTTTCTGCGGAACCGGTAAAACCATGAAGCAGTACAAGCGCCTCACCCTCCCCGCGGATCTCTATATTATACTCAATGCCGCTGCATAGGATTTTCATTAGGATTGCTCTTTCAGAAGACTCGTAATTTCCCGGGAAACATCTTTCCACAAATCTCGATGTTTTTGGACATTAGACTCTCTTGCCGTTTTCACTTCAATTACCTTTAGACCTCTATTGTTAAAAGAAGATGTAAAAGCATCCGTAAACTCGTCCCAATTCTGCGGGACGAAATACTCAGCTCCATATAAATTTGCAGCATGCTGATAGTTTAAACCATGCGGCGTTCCGAATAAAGTTTCATAATGCCTTTCATCGTTAGATTGCGGAAGGAATGAAAAAATTCCGCCCCCATCATTGTTTACGACTACAATGGTTATATTCAATTTCAAAAGTTTAGCTGCGAGCAGGCCATTCATATCATGAAAGAAACTCAAATCCCCAATGAGTAATACCGTATTGTCAACAACTGTGCTCACACCAAGAGCTGTAGAAACTACACCATCAATCCCATTTGCTCCTCTATTACAAAACATCCGGACCTTTTTAGAAGAGGAGTGAAAAAAGGAATCAAGATCTCTCACAGGCATGCTGTTTCCAACAAAAAGACCTGATCCATCAGGCATTAAGTCATTTAGCAATGCGAACAGCTTTCCTTCATCCAGCTCTTTAATATCACGAATTCTGAGTAAGCCTTGTTTCGTATAGTCTCTAACCTTTTTCCAGATATCCATCCACTCAAATGAAGGCGAAGGAGTGCTCCTGTCTGTGATTTCGCGGCAGAAAACAGCTTCATTACAATACACATAAGCCGAGGCTGTTCCAGTTGGTTCCCTCCAGCCTGCCCCACCGTCTATCACGAGTACATCTGACTCTTTCTGTTGTTTTATAAAGATGGCCAGAGCTTTAGAAACAGGCATGGAACCAAACCTCAAGATAAGATCCGGCTTGAGATTCTCTTTAACTTCCTCATATCGGAGGAAAGTGTCATACGTATCTATAACTGTTTCGGATACAAAGCTGCTGCTTCTTAATTGGGAAAGCGGATCTGCCAATATTGGAAATCCAATCTTTTCACTCAAAGAGACGACAGCAGCGTTAAATTCTGCTGAATCCATTCCCCCGCATACAATCAATCCCTTTTCAGCACGAGAGATTCGATCGGCGTAATGCTTAAAGGCATTTTCAGAGAGAATAGGTATAGATTGTTCCACCTGAATGCTGGGTCCCATTGTTTCACCAAACCACTTTGGTTCATTTAAGAAAGGAATAAGTGGTTCCCTGAACGGAAAATTCAAATGTACGGGTCCCGCTGGAGCAGATACTGCAGCTGCAGCTGCACGCGCACAAATCGTCCTGGCATAATTCAAGCCTTCTTCTGTATTTTCGGGAAGTGCCATTTCTACGAACCATTTGGCATGCTTACCGTATAAGTGAATCTGGTCAATAGCCTGCGGCGCACCGACATCTCTCAGTTCATGCGGCCTGTCTGCCGTCATTACCAGCAGCGGAACCCTGGAATTATAAGCTTCTACAACTGCAGGGTAATAGTTAGCTGCCGCTGTTCCAGATGTACAAAGAAGCCCAACAGGACTATTAGAAGCTTTGGCTAATCCGAGTGCAAAGAATCCAGCTGATCTTTCATCTATGTTCATATGAACCTGAATATCAGGATGTTCCATAAGCATATAGGCAAGCGGAGTCGAGCGGGAGCCTGGACTGACAACCACATGCTTAATCTGTACTTTTGCCAGTTCGTCTACAAAAGCACCTGTATAAGCGGTTAAAGCTTCACGATGTTGCATGGAGATTTCCTCCTAAAGCACTAAGCATAGGCTTAAATTTAATGGCAGTTTCAATATACTCGCTTTCAGGCTCGGAATCCTCTACAATCCCGCATCCTGCAAAAAGAGAAGCTTCATTGCCCTGAACGAGTGCAGAACGTATGGCAACGGCAAATTCCCCATTGCCTTTTCCATCAGTCCATCCAATGGGCGATGCATAGAAACCCCGTTCTAATATTTCTAATTCTCTAATTCTCTCCACTGCTTTTTCTTTTGGCAGTCCACCCATTGCAGGAGTAGGATGAAGTTTCTCGACACAGTCAAAGATGGAAATGTCTTCCGTGCACTCACCTGAAACTGGAGTATATAGATGCTGAATATGTTTGGTCTTCATAAGCTCTGGTCCATCTGGGACCGAGACTTTCCTGCAGATCGTTTCCATGGCATGCTTAATCATGGACACGACATATTGATGCTCGATTAGATTTTTTTGGTCATGAAGAAGAGTTTTACCAAGCAGATCGTCTTCTTCAGCAGTTTTGCCTCTAGCAATAGACCCTGCAAGGCATGCAGAGGACAATGTGGTTCCGTTCTTTTTAACAAGCTGCTCTGGGGAAGCACCGATAAAGTAATCACTTCCTGATTCATAACAGAAAATAAAACTCGTCGGCTGTTCCCTTGCTAATCTGTTCAGTACAGGTGCAGGGGAAATGTCTGATTGGAACCTAAGCCGGGTTTCACGTGCCAATACTATTTTATCCAGGTCAGTTGTTCTTATCTCATTAATTGCACTTTGAACGGTATCTTTCCACTCTTCAGGACATACTTCGATTTGCTCAAGCAGCTCGTTTTGTGCAGCAGGCTGTTCCACGTAATTCAGCGCCTTCTCAAGGAGTTCGTCTTTTTCCTTGTCCGATTCTGTTAAGAGCGAAAGATCATCCTCATGGTCAATCAAAGCATTGATCGTCAGATAAGCCTGTCCATCTATAATGGAAAGTAAATACTTAGGAATATAAAATAAATGATCTCCAAATTGATCCCATAGCAAAGAACTATTTTTTGCGGAATCAAAAGAAAAGCCGCCAAATAATAAGGGGCCAGTCCCAGGGACATCTTGATTTTTTATAATACATGCATGGTCAATTAATTTTTCCCATCGCTGTTCTATCGTGTTATATCTATTTTGATTATGAGAACTTTGAAAAACATCTATTTTGCCAATTCCAACAAGAACCGTTTCTTTCTTTGGATCCTGCCAGAAAAATCTATCTCCGGTATAACTTTCGTTTCCGGATTGGTAAAATGAAAGGGGGTCCAGCATGCCGATTTTTGTAACTTCACTGAATAGAACACTGCTATTCGTTTCTTTAGCTGCAACCCTTGCTTTATGAAGGTTTTCCATGATGTTCATTTTGTTGGCAGTAATCAAAATTTATCCCCCCTTCTTGTCCTGCGATACCTTGTAAACCTATTTAAAGATACACCTCCAGCCAGTTCTATGTCAATTATTCAAGCCGGCAGAAGAAGTCCAAAACCTATTGTTTTCCTTATTATATATTAACGGACCTCCACTGTTGAAATTCCCTGTATTTGGGTGTACAGCTTCAAAAAAATACGTTGACACTGCCCCTTCCTTTTTCTAAACTTAGTTTGTATGAAAAAGTACAATGTCCAGCAAGTTTGCTGACACCCGCTATTTAGGAAGGCGCTGCTTTCCGCTTTCGTACTATTGTATCCTTAGTATGGGGAAAACAAGCAAAGGATGAATAAACTTATGAAGTGTTATTTATCCGTAGAGGAGAATAGATCATGCACACACACACACAGCACACCCCGCTTGTGAAAAATAATAAGAATAACTGGAGAGTCTGGTGGCAGTTAACACGCCCTCATACCCTGACAGCAGGATTTGTTCCCGTTTTGGTAGGAACTGCCCTTGCACTAAATGATGATGCAAGTTTTCATATTCCCGTTTTCATTTGCATGATGATCGCAACTCTGTTCATTCAAATGGCCACTAATATGTTTAATGAGTATTATGACTTTAAACGTGGCTTAGATAATGAGAACTCAATCGGGATCGGGGGCGCAATTGTCCGAGAGGGAGTATCTCCGAAAACTGTCCTGAATATAGCTTTATCCTTATACGGACTTTCCGTTCTGCTGGGGATTTATATCTGCGTGGTATCCAGCTGGTGGCTTGCCTTAATCGGGCTTATCTGTATGGCTGTCGGATATTTATATACAGGCGGTCCGCTGCCCATTGCTTATACCCCATTTGGTGAATTATTTGCAGGTTTGTTTATGGGGGTTTTCGTAATCTTGATTTCCTTCTTCATCCAGGCAGGTTATGTATCTTCAAATGCGGTGCTGGTTTCCATTCCGGTTGCTTTGCTGGTTGGTGCCATTAATCTTTCCAACAATATTCGTGACCTTGATGGAGATAAGGAAAATGGCCGGAAAACTTTAGCTATCCTATGCGGCCGCAAGAATGCAGTAATTGTTCTTGGCAGCATGATGGGTGTCTCATATTTATGGGTGATTATCTTAATCGCAAGCGGCCTTGCATCACCATGGCTTTTAATCGTTTTTTTCAGTGTCCCAAAAGCCGTTAAGGCGATCAAAGGATTCATTGGTAAAACTCAGCCTCTTCAAATGATGCCGGCAATGAAAGCCACTGCCCAAACCAACACAATATTTGGCTTCCTGCTCTCCATTGGATTGTTTATTAGCTACTTCGTTTAAAAAGTCTGCCTCCGGGCGGGCTTTTTTTCTTTTGCTTCCAATATCTGTTCCCAAGTTTTTTCTAATTATATATAGGGTATGTATGCATATATACGGAACATAATGTTTCTCGGCTTCGAGTCCATATAAAACTTAACAAAAATGAGGGAAGTGACGATTTATGCTAAACCAACAGCAAACTGATCATTTAAAAGGAGAACTTCTTGTTCTGAAAGAAGACCTGGAACAACAGATTGACATGCAGGACCCAGGGGAGGAAAGCTTAACCGAATCCGTCGGGGAAGTTTCCAGTTACGATAATCATCCTGCAGACTTAGCGACTGAGCTTTTCGAAAAGTCAAAGGATGTAGCTCTTGTAGATCATAATTCTAATGAGTTAGAAAAGGTAAATAAAGCTCTACAGGCAATCGAAGAAGGTACTTACGGCAAATGCAGGGAGTGTGGAGAAGACATTCCCTATGAAAGGCTAGAAGCCCTTCCATCCACTTTATATTGCATTGACCATGCCGCTGCCGGGGATAATTCCTTTTCAGACCGCCCTGTAGAGGAAGAGGTACTGGAGCCGTCCCACCGAGACTCTTTCCAGCGTCTTCGTGATAATCATATAATAAATGATGACATTGACAGTTTTGAGCAGGTTGCCCGATATGGTACATCAGAGACACCTGCAGATTATTTCGGAAAAATGGATGATTATACTGGCATTGAGGAAGATCGAGAAGATTCTGATGGGTTCACCGAAGACTTTGAGAGGTTTACAGCTACCGATATCAAAGGGGACAATACACGTATATATGATTCAAAGGAGAAAGAAGAATTTGAAGAAACGTTGGATGAACAAGGGATTGAATCAAATATTGGCGACATTCCTTATCATCAAAGGGACAGTTATATTGAGGACAAGGTTCCTGGGGAAAACGAAAACAAACCCACTAAAGATTAACATGTTGGACAGCTTTAAAAAAGCTGTCCATTTTTGTGCCGATATTAAATAAAGGCTCTTTTCTAGTTGTTTTAATAAGTTTTGAGACCTACCCTTTTACTAAACAGGTTGATTGGACGTAAGGTGAGAGACTCCTTGATCCAGCTACAAGCTTAGACCCTCGAGGGGGAGAAAAGCACAGGCGAAGCTGAGGAAGCTCACGCGCCCTCCCCGCGGAAAGCATGCACCCTCACTCCAATCAACCCCCTTGTTCAATAACAAAAAGTCTGCGAAAACGGCCTAAATAAATCACGATCCATATAAAAAGCAGCCAAAAGGCTGCTCATATAGTCTGTATTTTCCAGATTTCGTCTGCATACTCTTTCACTGTACGGTCACTCGAGAAAAAACCGGACATTGCGATATTCTTCAGGCTTTTCTTCGACCAGCTTTTCTCGTCCTGATACGCAGCCTCTACCTTCCGCTGTGTACTTATATAAGAGGCAAAATCACGTAGAACAAAAAATTGGTCGTTTTCCGTAAGCAATGAATCAAAAATGGCCTCAAACTGATCGGAAGAATTAGGGAAAAACCCATTGATAAGCTGGTTGCAGATTAACTGGATCCTTTCGTCTCCGTGGTAATAATCATATGGACTATAACCACCATTAGATAAGTAGTTTAACACCTGATCTGCATGTAACCCGAATATAAAAATATTATCACGGCCCAATCGTTCTTCCATTTCTACATTGGCTCCATCTAAAGTTCCAATGGTCAAAGCACCATTCATCATAAACTTCATATTCCCAGTGCCGGAGGCTTCCTTGCTGGCCGTAGAAATTTGTTCACTCACTTCAGTGGCCGGAAAGATTTCTTCAGCTAAGGAAACATTATAATTTTCCAGAAAAATAACCTGTATATACTTATTCACTTCGCAATCACTATTCACCTTTTCTGCCACAGAATTAATCAGCTTAATTACTTTTTTTGCGTAGTAGTAGCCTGGGGATGCTTTAGCCCCAAAGATAAAGGTCCGCGGATAAGGTTTATACTGTTTATCTTCCTTCATTCGATTATAGACATAGAGGATATGAAAGACATTTAACAGCTGTCTCTTATAGGCATGAAGTCTTTTAACTTGTACATCAAATATGGAATCCACGTTTACCTTGAGGCCTGTGTTTTTATGAATCCTGTCTGCCAGCTGATGCTTCTTTGTTCTCTTTACTTCTCTCAATCTGCGGAGAAACGCTTCATCATTATCAAATTGATTAAGCATTTCAAGCTCCTCGGGAGATTTTTTCCACCCGTCACCAATTGCTTCTGTAATCAATCCGGAGAGTTCAGGATTAGCTTTCATCAGCCATCTTCTGTGAGTGATGCCATTTGTTTTATTATTGAACTTATCTGGATAAAGCTTGTAAAAGTTTTGCATTTCCCTGGTTTTTAAGATTTCTGTGTGAAGTTTAGCGACTCCATTTACACTAAAGCTTCCCGCTATTGCGAGATGTGCCATTCTTATTTCTCCATGGGCTATGATTGCCATCTGTTCAATATGATTCCAGTTTCCGGGATATTCCTGCCACAATTCTTGACAGTATCTCTCATTTATTTCATGGATAATCATATAAATGCGCGGCAGCAGCGGTGCCAATATCCGGACCGGCCATTTTTCAAGCGCCTCTGAAAGTGTTGTATGATTGGTATAGGATATACATTGTGTCGTAATCTTCCAAGCTTCATCCCAGGTAAGATTTTCTTCATCAATCAATATCCTCATAAGTTCCGGTATGGCAAGGACTGGATGGGTATCATTAATATGCAGCCCTACCATTTCATGGAATCTGTGAATATCCTTATATTTCTTTCTGAACGTACCTACAATCGATTTCAAAGTGGCTGCCACTAAGAAATATTGCTGTTTAAGCCTCAGTATTTTACCCTCATCATGTGTATCATTTGGATACAAGAATTCGGTGACAGCCTCTGTTTCCCTCTTATATTTCATGATATCCTTCTGCCATGGAACCGGGCTGGGTTCCGCGCTCCAGAGCCTCAGGGTATTCACGGTTTTATTTTGATATCCTACCACGGGTACATCATAGGGTACGGCCAGAACCTTGACCGCATCTATATGCCTGAATTTTAGGCGTCCTCCATCGGAATAGCTTTCGACTGTTCCCCAAAAAGGAATCTCTTCCGCCAGGTCGGGCTTCCGGACTTCCCATACAAAGCCGTGCCTGAGCCATTGTTCAGGAAGCTCCACCTGAAAACCATCTACAAACTTCTGTTCAAACAAGCCATGTTTATAGCGGATACCACATCCATGACCAGGAAGGGATAATGAGGCAAGAGAGTCAAGAAAACATGCCGCTAGCCTCCCAAGCCCTCCATTGCCAAGCCCCGCATCCGCTTCGTGGTCCTCAATTTCAGCCAGATCAATGCCTAAATCATTCAGGCCATCCTTTATAAGTCCTGTAATTCCTAAATTCAATAAATTATTGCCAAGAAATCTGCCTGGAAGATATTCAATGGATAAGTAATACACCTGCTTTGACTTTGAGGTTCTGGCCTTTTCAGCAGATTTAATCCAGTCTTTGCTGATATACTCTCTAACCATCATTCCCAGCACATGAAACTGATCTCTTTTTGATGTTTCTTCCACGCTTTTTCCATAGGTCATTTCAAGTTTCCTTAAAAATACCTCTTTAAACTGCTCTTTGTCAGAAAACATGGCTTCCACTTCTGCTGACCAGCTCCTTATAAAGCAGATTATATTGATAAGCCGACTGCGACCAGCTGTAGTCCTTCTCCATTGCCTGCTTCACAATCCTACTCCAGGATGGTTTATCCCGGTAAAAAGCCAGGGAACGCTCAATTGTAAACAGCATATCGTGTGCATTAAAGTTTTTAAAGGAGAACCCATTTCCGTCCCCAGTCCACTCATTATAAGAGTCAACCGTATCGTTCAGTCCGCCTGTTTCTCTTACTATAGGTACTGCCCCGTATCTCATGGCAATAAGCTGGCCTAAGCCGCAGGGCTCAAATTTTGACGGCATCAAAAATAAATCGGCACCGGCATAAATCTGATGCGCCAGCTCCTCGTTAAATCCAATGACCGCTTTTACTTTGTAAGGGTAATACCGCTCCATCGCCTGGAAGAAATCAGAAAACTCAGGATCCCCGGTTCCCAGGATAATGATCTGTATATCCTGGTTAATGATTTCTTGAAAGACCGCCTTTACAAGGTCAAGGCCCTTCTGCTTCGTCAGTCTGGTGACCATAGCCATGACTGGTATATCTTTATTTTGCGGAAGGCCAAGAGTTTGCTGGATGGCAAGCTTATTATCTATTTTCCCTTCCGCAGATTCAGCACTATAATTTTTTTTAAGGAATGGATCTTTTTCGGGATTGTAAAAATCATAATCAATTCCATTTAAGATTCCTGAAAGGCTGTTATTACGGATTCGGAGCAGTCCATCCAGCTTTTCACCGAAATAAGGTGTCTGTATCTCCTCCTTATAAGTTGGGCTGACAGTGGTAATACTATCGGATGCCACAATTCCCGCTTTCATGAAACTTATATTACCATAAAACTCTATATGCTCTGGCCGGAAATAATATTCACTGATCCCCAGCAGTTCCCTCATAACCTCAGGGGGATAAATGCCCTGGAATTGGAGGTTGTGTATAGTGAATACTGTATTGATAAAATTGTATCCCTCTCGGTTTTGATACTCTGTTTTATACAAGAAAGGCACCATTCCGGTATGCCAATCATGACAATGAATAACATCCGGGCGCGGGATATGCTGCAATGCATCAAGGACAGCCCTGGTAAAAAAGGAGAACCGTTCTCCATCATCAACATAGCCGTATAAATCATCTCTTTTAAAATAATATTCATTATCTATAAAATAATAGGTTATTTCATCAAGCTCTAAACTATATATGCCGCAATACTGTTCCCGCCAGCCAACTAGGACATAAAACTCAGCTATCTTGGACATCTTAGCTGTATATTTCGTATCTATAGTCTTATACTTTGGCAGAACAACCCTGACCCGGTTACCGTGTTTGGCAAGTTCCTGGGGCAGGGAGCCGGCCACATCTGCCAGACCTCCCGATTTGACAAATGGTACACATTCCGAGACAGCAAAGAGTATATCCATCAGGTCATCAACACTCCTTGGACCGCACCCTTCTTAATAACGACCGGTTCATCCTGGCTTCCTGTCAAGCGTACACCGTCTTCAATCCGAACGTCTTTATCCAGGATGACAGAATCCAGCACACAGTTTTCACCGATGCTGCTCTTTTGCATGATGACACAGTTTTTAACTACGGAACCTTTCCCGATCTTCACCGATCTGGAAATAATGCTGTTTTCTACATGGCCTTCAATTACACAGCCATTTGCGATCATTGAGTTAGTAACATTGGAACTTTTAGCATATTTGGTCGGTGGTTCATCTTTAACCTTAGTAAATACAGGCTGATTCCCTTTAAACAATTCCTGCCATTTAGAAGGATTCAACAGCTCTAGGCTTGTTTGATAATATGTCTGAATAGAATCTACCATCACACAGTAATCCTCATAGTCATACGTACATACCTGGTAAGGATGCTTTGAATCTTCTATAAGGTCATATAGACATTGGTATCCCGTTTTGTCCCGCTCAACGATAAGATCGATAAGAAGCTCACGTTTTAGCAGATAGATCTCTAATGAGCGTCCCTCATTTATGACCTCGGTAATATCACAGCCATTTTCAATATGTTTTTCTAAAATTTCGCAAAAGTCAACATTTAAGACGGTATAGCAATTTGTCACAATCGCATATTCCTGGGTGCTTCTTCTAAAGTAATCCAAGTGATAGGAAAAACATTGGAAAGACCCTATATGATGAAATGGAATATCTAAATTCGGAGCTGGAAAGAAAAAGAGACCATCGCGCTTCCTGTTCAAATCCCAGTTCTTGCCTGATTCAAGGTGATCCATAAGTGAACGATAATGATATTTTGGAAATACGGCTACGCTGGAAATACCCGAATTAACCATGCTGGAAAGGACAAAGTCAATTAGACGATATCTCCCTCCAAAAGGCAATGCCGCTAAAATACGCTGTTCTGTAAGGTCTTTTAAAGGATCTAAATATGTTGTAGCATCTATTACACCCAGAATGTTTTTGTTCATACATGATCTCCTCTCAATATACTGCAGTCCAATTTATCTTATTTAGCCATTAAAAAATCCTGTATCATGGATTCTGTTACAAGGACAACATCTTCACCTGCCTGCTCTGGTTTTATGACAACACCATCGGGAATATTCAGGTTTGTGGGAACAATAGCTCTTTCGACATGGGCTCCCTCACCGATCACCGCACCAGGCATGACAACAGATTCATATATATATTTGCCCGCTTATGGATGGTGACTCCCTGAAATAGAACCGACCTTTCAACATGCCCTTCTACAAAGCAGCCCTCATTGATCAGCGACTCCTTTACTTTCGCATCCGGTGATACGTACTGCGGAGGTTGATTGGGATTCACAGAATAAATACGCCACGAATGATCATATAAATCCAGGGAGTTGGTTTCGTCCAATAAATCCATGTTCGCTTCCCACAAGCTTTTTATCGTCCCTACATCCTTCCAATATCCCTTAAAAGGAAATGCATTGACTTTTTTCTTTTCTTTAAGCAGCTGTGGAATAATGTCTTTACCAAAATCCCTACTGGAATCCGGATTCTCTGAATCTTTAATAAGCGCTTCTCTAAGGACACTCCACTTAAACACATAAATGCCCATCGATGCTAAATTGTTTCGTGGATGCTCCGGTTTTTCTTCAAAGTCCGTTATTTCAAGTTCTGAGTTAGTATTCATGATGCCGAATCGGCTTGCTTCTTCCCATGGAACCTCGATAACAGATATGGTCGCATCAGACTTTTTCTTTTCGTGATATTCAATCATGGTTGCATAATTCATTTTATATATGTGGTCTCCTGAAAGAATTAAAACATACTCAGGATTATAGTCATCAATATAATTTATGTTTTGGAAGATGGCAGATGCTGTACCTGTATACCATTTTACTTCCTTGGTTTCAGCATACGGCGGCAGCACAGTAACCCCGCCATTTTTTCTATCCAGATCCCAGGCGCTGCCAATCCCAATATAGGTATTTAATACAAGAGGCTGATATTGAGTGAGAACTCCCACTGTATCAATACCTGAATTCGTACAGTTGCTCAAAGTGAAATCAATGATTCTGTATTTACCTCCAAAGGGTACTGCCGGCTTGGCTATATTCTGGGTTAGTTCATTTAGCCGGCTTCCCTGCCCTCCTGCCAAGAGCATTGCTACGCATTTTGTTTTCACCATTAACGTTTTTCCCCTTTCTCTTTTTGATCTTTTTGAACACTGTTAATCCTAAAGCTGGAATCCGTATACTTATATTAAACGGCTTTCCGTGGTAAACTCCTTTTTCTGCTATGACAGCCTTCTTATTTATAAAGTGACTTCCTCCAAACTGAAGGGAATCACTATTAAAAACTTCCCTATACTCTCCCGCTTCAGGGATTCCAATCAGATAATCCTGGTAGCTATCCCGGGAAAAATTACATATAACGATTAAAGATTCGTCTTCGGACCTGCTTTTTCGAATATATGAAAAAATGGACTGTTCAGCATTATTCGCATCAATCCACTCGAAACTTTCTGAAAGGGAGTCAAGCTCATATAAAGCTTTCTGCCGCTTTGAAAAAGAAACCAACTCTCTAACATATGCGTCCATCTTCTGATGCATGTCATATTCAAATAAGTTCCAATCAAGCTGTTTCCATACGTCCCACTCCGAAAACTGACCAAACTCCCCGCCCATAAATAGCAGCTTCTTTCCTGGATGAGTGAACATGAATCCGAATAAAAGGCGGAGCTGGGCGAATTTTTCTTCGTACGAACCAGGCATTTTGTCCAACAGTGATTTTTTGCCGTGTACAACTTCATCATGGGAAAACGGCAAAAGAAATTGTTCGCTAAAAGCATACATCAGTGAGAAGGTTACTTTATGATGTAAAGAAGCTCTGTTTTGGGGTTCTGCTCGCATGTAAAGCAAAATATCGTTCATCCATCCCATATTCCACTTATACGTAAAGCCAAGGCCGCCATAAGACACTGGTGCCGTCACTTGGGGATAATCAGACGAATCTTCTGCAATTTTTAAAAAATGAGGATCTTGTTCTTCGATTACGGTGTTTAACTTCTGTAAAAAATGGATGGCAAATGAATTAGTCTCTTTGTAATCCCCGCCCGGCCAATAAATAATGTTTGCGACCGCATCCATTCTAAAGCCGTCGATGTGATAATATTCCATCCAGAAGCGTGCATTAGAAATAAGGAAGCTGTGTACTTCGTTACGTCCAAGATCAAAATTCGCAGTGCCCCAGACCTTGTTCTCCCGGTGCTTTTCGGTCGGATATTCAAACAGCGGTTTCCCGTCAAAATGGTATAAGCCATGGGCATCTTTTATAAAATGACCCGGGACCCAATCCATAATGACTCCAATGTCATTTTGATGGCATGAGTCGACAAACTTCATAAATTCCTGCGGTGTTCCGTATCTGCTGGTTATCGAATAATATCCCGTCCCCTGATAGCCCCATGATCCATCATATGGGTGCTCAATCATCGGCAGCAATTCCACATGGGTAAAGCCATATTCTTTTAGATAGGGAATTAATTCATCCACCATTTCCGTGTATGTTAGAAATGCGCCATCCTTATGCCTTTTCCAGCTGCCAAAATGCATTTCATAAATAAAGACGGGCTTGGATAACGTGGACTGTTTTGCTTTTTTCTTCAACCAGGCAGAATCACTCCAATTGTATCCCGACAAATCACAGACCATGGATGCAGTCCCTGGTCTTTTTTCTGAGTAAAAGGCAAAAGGGTCGGCTTTCATAAATTTGCTGCCTTCCTCAGTGATAATTTCGTACTTATACAATTGTCCCTGAAGATTCTCTTCTAATTCAATCTCCCAGACTCCTTCATCGTTGATTCGGTGCATCTCATACCCTTGGCCCTTCCACCCATTAAATTCACCGGCAACCCGCACCTGAGCGGCATGAGGAGCCCATACACAAAAACGGGTTATGGCAGAACCATCTTTCTGGATAAGATGGGATCCAAATAACTTATATGCCTCATATAGTGTTCCTTCGTGAAAAAGATGAAGGTCATAACCAGAAGCTGTATTCACAGACACGACATTCACTCCCTAATCATTATGAAATCTTGGAAGAACAAATCTTTATTCACTAAAATGCATGCAAGGGAGTTCTACAAGTATATAAAATGAATGAACATTCATCTTTCCCTCGAGTTTTCATAAAATATTTATTAATTCTAGATGAAAAGGCAAATTCCTGCATAAATATTCTTAATTTTATAAAAATAGTTATATTGACCTAGTTTTCTTTGTCAAAGCGTTTAGCAAGTATGGGTTAGCTGAAGAAACATTTCGAAGGAAGACGAAGCGAATGGTAATAACAAGATCTGTACTAGTTTGTGAATAATCAAGGAACGGTTGTTCACTATTTACTGTTACTTATCATTTGTACGTCCTGATCCTTAGATAAAACAATAGAGCTGTAAAGGACAGGTAAAACGGAACTAACTGCATTGCCCATCTAGTTAATGAAGCAAAAAAGTTTTGACGTTGTGTTTTACCCTTATTGTTTGTGCGGTAAACCAGAAAAATAAAGTGGGGATTCAGAGGGCAATAATAGACTTTGGAGGATGTTGAGTGTATGTCTAATTCAAGTGGGCATGCGACCTGCTGTCACTGCTCTTCTATTCAGGGTTCCCTTGTAGCGAAGGGGATTAAAGCCTGCAACTCAATAATAGTATAATTTTCTTGTTCGAGAGCATATGCAGCTGTTCGATTTCTCGGAGGGCCCACCGCTCCCAACCTATGTATAATGGTTGATTAAAACAAAAAAAACAAAAAGAGCTGTGTACATTAGTACACAACTCTTTTTGTATGACCCCTACGGGATTCGAACCCGTGTTACCGCCGTGAAAGGGCGGTGTCTTAACCGCTTGACCAAGGGGCCAAATGGCGGAGAAGGAGGGATTTGAACCCTCGCGCCGCTTACGCGACCTACACCCTTAGCAGGGGCGCCTCTTCAGCCTCTTGAGTACTTCCCCATATGGCTCCGCAGGTAGGACTCGAACCTACGACCGTTCGGTTAACAGCCGAATGCTCTACCACTGAGCTACTGCGGAATGGTGGGCCTAAATGGACTCGAACCATCGACCTCACGCTTATCAGGCGTGCGCTCTAACCAGCTGAGCTATAGGCCCAAATAAAATGGAGCGGGTGATGGGAATCGAACCCACGACATCAGCTTGGAAGGCTGAGGTTTTACCATTAAACTACACCCGCGTTACTATGGGGCGACTGATGGGAATCGAACCCACGAATGTCGGAACCACAATCCGATGCGTTAACCACTTCGCCACAATCGCCACAGAAATGAATTTATAAGTAATGGTGGCTCAGGACGGAATCGAACCGCCGACACAAGGATTTTCAGTCCTTTGCTCTACCGACTGAGCTACTGAGCCTTAATAATGGCGGTCCCGACGGGAATCGAACCCGCGATCTCCTGCGTGACAGGCAGGCATGTTAACCGCTACACCACGGGACCACTTATTGCGGGGACAGGATTTGAACCTGCGACCTTCGGGTTATGAGCCCGACGAGCTACCAGACTGCTCCACCCCGCGACGATATAAAGTAATTTATTTTGTTTATGCTTTAATTCTTATTGTTGACTGTCCCGATTTCAGAAAGCATCTCAAGCAGCAGCTCAATCGGTACAACTCGCAGCTTATTCATCGGAAGTTTTGCTTGTTGCTCCACCCCGCGACGATATAAAGTAACTTATTTTGTTTATATTTAATTCGTAAAAAATGGAGGAGGTAGAGGGATTCGAACCCCCGCGGGCTTTTACACCCCTGTCGGTTTTCAAGACCGATCCCTTCAGCCGGACTTGGGTATACCTCCACGTGTATGGTGGACCTTGTAGGACTCGAACCTACGACCGGACGGTTATGAGCCGTCTGCTCTAACCAACTGAGCTAAAGGTCCAATAAATGGTAGCGGCAGAGGGGATCGAACCCCCGACCTCACGGGTATGAACCGTACGCTCTAGCCAGCTGAGCTACGCCGCCATAATACTATTAAAAAATTGGTGGAGCCTAGCGGGATCGAACCGCTGACCTCCTGCGTGCAAGGCAGGCGCTCTCCCAGCTGAGCTAAGGCCCCAAAAGATAATTCTGGTCGGGAAGACAGGATTCGAACCTGCGACCCCTTGGTCCCAAACCAAGTGCTCTACCAAGCTGAGCTACTTCCCGTAAATATATATGGCGCGCCCGAAAGGAGTCGAACCCATAACCTTCTGATCCGTAGTCAGACGCTCTATCCAATTGAGCTACGGGCGCATTCATTTAATGGTGCCGAGGACCGGAATCGAACCGGTACGGTAGTCACCTACCGCAGGATTTTAAGTCCTGT
>NZ_PGUY01000044.1 GCF_002863585.1 Peribacillus deserti
AGGCGAAGCCGAGGAGGCTCAGCGCCCGCCCCTAAGGTCCGCGAGCATCCTGTAGTGGAAATCAACCCCCTTGTTCAATAACAACAAAGTTTGCGAGTAACAGCCTTATAAAAAGAGAATCTTTGAGTCGAACATCTACCATACTTTTTTCTAAGAAAAGGTCCACGAAACAAGTATATGTTATTTTTCAAAAATTATATTGAAATCTGCAAAATCCTTAATGAGCAAATATGAAAGGGGAGTTCACATGGAAACGGTAAAGACCCGTATGTTAACAGGCAATAAAGCGATGGCTGAAGCTATTGCAATTGAAATGGAAAGAGATCCAAATGTTTTTGTATTGGGTGAGGATGTAGGTGCATACGGAGGTATTTTCGGTTCAACACAAGGGCTGTTTGACAAGTTCGGTGCAGATCGAGTCATGGATACGCCTATTTCTGAGACAGCATTTATTGGCGCGGCAATTGGTGCTGCGGCAGAAGGTATGCGCCCTATTGCTGAGCTGATGTTTGTCGATTTCTTTGGCGTTTGTATGGACCAGATTTATAATCAAATGGCAAAAATCCCCTACATGTCTGGAGGGAATGTAAAGCTTCCTATGGTGCTGATGACTGCGGTAGGAGGAGGATATAACGACGCAGCACAGCATTCACAGACTTTATATGCCACATTTGCTCATCTGCCAGGGATGAAGGTAGTAGCTCCTTCCACTCCATACGATCTAAAGGGAATGATGATTTCAGCAATCAGGGACGATAGTCCGGTGGTATTTATGTTCCATAAAACCATTCAAGGCCTGGGCTGGATGGATCAGCTTGATGCTTCCCTATCTCATGTTCCTGAAGAGGCCTATACAGTCCCGTTAAACAAAGCAAATGTAGTGCGGGAAGGAAGAGACGTAACAATTGTCGGACTTCAAATGACCATGCATTATGCCTTACAAGCCGCAGAAAAACTCTCTAAAGAAGGAATAGAAGCAGAGGTCATTGACTTACGGTCACTTGCTCCAATTGATAAGGAAACGATACTCACCTCCGTCCGCAAAACACACCGGTTAGTCGTGGCAGATGAGGATTATTTATCGTATGGAGTAACAGCAGAAGTTTCTGCGATTATTGCAGAAGAAGCCTTATACGATCTTGAAGCGCCTGTAAAACGTATAGCGGTTCCAGATGTGCCCATTCCATACAGCCGCCCATTAGAGCAATTTGTTCTTCCAAGTGCTGAAAAAATTTTTAAAGAAGCAAAAAAACTTGTAAACGAAGGATAATATCAGGGGGTTGTAGTCATGAATGAAGTCAAGCTGCCGCAAACATCCGAGGAAGATTTAGAAAGTGTCGTTATTTTTTGGCACAAATCAGAAGGAGACGCTGTAAACGAAGGCGATGTGCTCGTTGAGGTACAAACAGAAAAGGCTGTCTTTGAGATTGAAGCTGAAGAAAGCGGTATACTGAATGAAATTCTTGTTCAAAGAGGAGAGGTAGCTGGGGTAGGGGACATTCTCGCAACCATTTCATCCCCGGCAGAGAATGCAGTGAATAGAGAACACAATGACCTTATCAATAAAGAACAGTTACAGGCTGCTCCTGACAATCAGGGCGAGACTCAGTTTGTAAGGGTATCACCCCGTATTCGGAAACTAGCTCGAGATCTCGGTGTGGATTTGGCGTCTGTAAAAGGATCAGGCCGAAATGGCCAGCATACCGAACAAGATATTCAAAACGCGGCGAAGGAGAAATTATCGGATTATAGAGTCCTTGCGTTCAATGGAGTCAGGAAGACCATTTCCAGGAGGATGTCTGATAGCTTGCAGACATCGGCACAGTTGACCCAAACCGCTTGGGCAGATGTCAGCCTGTTAGATCAAGAACGAAACCGAATGCAAGAATCTATTACCTGGAATGATATTTTGGTTTTTGCAGTCACAAAGTCACTGCAGATTCATAAACATATAAATGCTCATGTGTTTGAAGAAGAAATACATCAGTATCAACAGGTCCATTTAGGGATAGCTGTAGATACACAAGAAGGACTCTTTGTTCCTGTTATCAAAAAAGCAGACGAATTCAATTTAATACAGTTAAAAGATCAAGTGCACCGCCTAATCCAAAAAGCAAAAGAAAATAAACTTTCCACCGATGAGATGTCCGGTGGAACCTTTACCATTACCAATCTGGGCAGCTTTGGTATCGAATTTTTCACGCCAATCATAAATCGACCGGAGGCTGCCATTCTTGGCGCTGGTAAGATTGTAACAGATTTAGTGTTAAAAGAAGGTGAAGTAACAGAGAGAAAAAAACTCCCTCTAAGCTTAACCTTCGACCACAGAGCAATTGACGGAGTTCCAGCTGCAAAATTCCTGCAGACTGTCATTGCCTATCTGCAAGAACCATCAAAATTATTAGATGAAGTGCTTGCAAAGTGATTTTTCAGATGATTGGTTGAATGGATAAATCCTTACTTACATTAATCATTTAGTCTCAGCATTAAAAAGCTGGCTCCGATTTTAAATCCGGGTCAGCTTTTTTTTTACCTTTCCTTTAGTATCGGGACATGACAGTTTAGGAATTTATGTTTACTTCGGTACCATTTTTTGTTATGCCAATTTTGAACTACCCAATAAGAAAGCATCCGGGATTAACGGTATAACCAAAGAACAATATAGTGGGAGTTTAGAAGAAAACAATAGAGATTCAGTAAGCAGCCTTAAAAACAAATGTGATCTTCCATTTTCAGTATGGAGGTTGGTACTCTTTTTTAAATGAGGAATGTATCATATGAATCATCATCCAACTAAACTCCTATTGACAAGAGGCCCGCTCCATAATACGATTACTGACAGAATTATCTGTATTTTTTTGTTCTTATTTTAGAACCATGTTTTATAATATAGAACAACTAAGAGTTGCCTCCTAGTATCAACAGATTGTTGTCCACAATTTTTTTAAAATTGGAAGCGCTGCCAAAAGGCATCTTTATAAAAAGCTAGGAGGGATTTACTTTGGCAATGGAAGCAAAGCTTGAGACACAGCAAGTAAAGAGCGTGAATTTTGCAAGGAAGTTTCGCTGGACCGTGGTTATTTGGCTGTTGATTGGAGGCATAATCAATTATCTTGATCGTGCGAATCTTTCAATCGCTGCCCCTGAAATGATGAAGGAGCTGGGACTTACTGCTACCGACATTGGGCTTTTGGGCACTGTTTTTTCATGGAGTTATGCGGTCATGCAGCTGCCCTCAGGCTGGCTGATCGACCGTTTCGGTACCAAGAAAGTGTACACCATTGCTCTGATTTGGTGGAGCGGTGCAACCATGCTGACAGGGGCTGTACATAAGATGACTACATTTATTGCCGCCAGGGTTTTGCTTGGCATTGGGGAAGCTCCTTGTTTTCCGACGATGGCCAAGATCACCTCGTATTGGTTTCCCAAGAAGGAACGTGGCCTTGCTACGGGGATTTGGGATTCTTCCTCTAAATGGGGGCCTGCAATTGCCCCGCCTTTGCTCGTTTTCATTATGGTTACGTTTGGCTGGAGAGCACTTTTCTATATTACAGGAGCCCTCGGTATTGTTTTCGCCATCGGGTTTTATATTTTTTATAAAAACCCCGATCAGAGCCGAAAGCTTTCTCAGATGGAATTGGAATACATCCGGTCAGATGGTGCGGGTTCTGAGCAAAACATCCAAACCTCTAAAATTAAATGGAGAGAACTGTTCAAGTATCGCAGCGTGTGGGGAATGATTCTAGGGTTTTTCTGTACCATATGGATCTGGAACATCTTCCTTGTCTTCCTTCCGCTCTTTTTAACAAACGTTCATGGTGTCTCCCTAAAAGAGCTTGGTATCTATGCGGGTATCCCGTGGCTAGGCGGAATCTTCGGCAATATTTTTGGAGGGTACCTTACGAAAAAGCTTGTGGATAAGAACGTAACATCACCGATTAAAGCGAAACGTATTCTAATCAGTATAAGCGCCATTTGTGCAGCCTTCGTGGTCTGTGCGGTTCCGTTTGTTGAAGGGCTTGCCGTGACTCTTGCATTATTAACACTTGCTCTCTGCTTTATCTCTGCAATGACAGGGAGTGCCTGGGCTCTTGCGGGGGATATCGCACCGCCTTCGATGGTAGCTTCTGTCGGGGCGATCCAGAACTTTGGAGGATACTTTGGCGGAGCATTTTCCCCTGTTGTGGCCGGAATGATTGTGGATTCCACCGGATCCTACTCCCTCGCTTTTATCTCAGGAGGAGTGATTGCAGGCTGCGCGGCACTTTGCTACTGGTTTATCGTCAACAAACCGATTGAAAACTGATTCAAGAGAAGGAGAAACTGCAATGAAGCCATACGTGTATCTTGCAAGACCTGTACCACCCGAAGTAGAAGATTATATTTCACAGCATTGTTCATACAAAAAATGGGAAGGTGCCGAGCCGATTACAAGGAAAGAGCTGCTGGAGCAGTTAGGAGAAGCCCAAGGACTGCTGATTACCGGAGAAAAAATTGATGATGAATTGCTCGATCATGCGCCGAACCTTAAGGCCGTCAGCAACATTTCGGTCGGCTATAACAATTTTGACCTGGAGGCTATGCAAAAAAGGAACATCATCGGCACTAACACGCCGGATGTTCTGAATGAAACGGTCGCTGACTTAGGCGTGGCTTTAATGTTGTCAGCCGCCCGCCGGATTCCCGAGCTGGACAAGCTTGTTAAAGAAGGTAAATGGGAAAACAAAGATGATGGACCTCTCTTCGGCGTTGATATGCATGGTAAAACGCTGGGCATTATCGGCATGGGGAGAATTGGAGAAGCCATCGGAAGGCGTGCTAAATTTGGTTTTAACATGAATATTTTGTACCATAACCGTAACAGAAAGATGGATACAGAAAAAGCGCTTGACGCCACTTTTGTGACGCAAGAAGAACTCTTGCAGGAATCGGACTTTGTGCTGTTAATGGTTCCATTTACTCAGGAAACGAAACACCTGATGGGCCGCGAACAGTTTTCACAGATGAAGAAATCGGCCATCTTTATAAATACCTCCCGAGGCCAGACGGTGGACGAAGATTCCCTGATTGAGGCGCTGCAGAATAATGTGATCTTTGCAGCGGGCTTAGACGTGTTCGAGCAGGAACCTGTATCGCCTGACAACCCTCTGCTCCAGCTATCAAACGTGGTGACACTGCCTCATATCGGTTCAGCCACACATCAAACAAGATTTGAAATGGCAAAACTTGCCGCGGAAAATCTCGTAGCCGCTGTAAACGGTGAAGAGCCCTCCGCTGTGGTTCCGGAGTTAAAAGGAATATTGAAATAAAAGTTTGCCAGCAGGAGATGGCGGGGCTTAATTTTTTGGCTATGTTAAAGTACAATGTTGATTTTTTGCACTATGTTGATTGTAACGGATATGCGAGACTCCTGCGGGATAAGCGAGTCTAGGGAGACCCCACAGGCGAAAAACGCCGAGGAGGCTCCCGGACCGCCCCGCGGAAAGCGAGTGCCTGCTAGCTGCAATCAACAGTCACGTTTAACAGAGCTAATTTTTTAATACCTCATTTATCAGGTAACGTTTTTAGGACGGGGTTATTGTGTCAGAAAATACTCGATAAAAGCTATTAATAGCAGAAGAGAATACTCGGTTTATAAAAGACCGGCTTACATTATCCCATGTATAATGAATGAATACGGCCGGCCCTTCGCGGGGCTGGTTAATTAATGACACTTAATAGAAGCTGAAAGGATTCAGGAAATGGATTCTTGCGGTCTTTTATAGCATTGGACAGCACAAAAAGCCCTCCTATTGTTAGGAAGGCTTTTTCCATTTCTTCTGTATTCCTGCTGTTCCGAGTACTTTCCGAACGGGTATTTCCTTTACCAATACAACACACACAATATCATAATAGGACTCATTTTATATTGGAGACCCATATTGGAATGATTTATACTTTTAATTCCAGCTCTTCGTGCTTCATTTGCTTACGATCTTCGATTTTCGCGGAAATAAGACCAAGCACAAGGCCAAGCAAAGCACCAGCTCCTACTTCCACTGGCTGATGACCGAGAACTTCCTTCAGTTCTTTCTCTCGCTCTACATACTCAAAGCTGGGAAATTCACCCGAAAATTTCACTAAATTATCTTCAAGATCGTTCACGAGCTGCGCAATTTCGCCTGTATGGCGGCGAATTCCCTGAGCATCATACATGACAATCACACCAAACACAGTTGCAAGCGATGTCTCAGTATGTCGCCATCCTTTATTCGCCGCTACATAGGAAGCTAGAGCTGCTACACCCGCGGAGTGTGAACTTGGCATTCCACCGGTTGTGAAAGCCTGCTTCAAGTCCCAATTTCCCGTCAACTTCTTGTGAGTAATAATTTTAAGCCCTTGCGCTATGCCAATTGCCGACAGCGCCGTCCAAATTCCTCGATTCATCTTTTCCATGTGCAACTCCTCCATTCACAGACCAGCCAAACTCGATCCGGCATATACCTTTTTGATACCCAATTTTGATTTTTGTATGCAAGAATTTGTCCCTACAACCAAGTAAGCAGTCTATACTGGCCTTTTTAATTAACCAGCAATGAAGATTCGGATTCGGTTCAGATTGCTAAATACTTAGGGGCCGAAGTCACAGGAGTATGCAGTAAAGCAAATGTAGAGTTGGTAAAGTCGCACGGAGCCGATCAGGTCATTGACCATAACCGGGAAGATTTTACGAAAAACGGTCAAACCTATGACGTCATTTTCGATACGGTGGATAAGCGCTCCTTTGCACAATGTAAAGGTTCACTCACGCAAAGAGGCGTCTACCTTTCCACGGTACTTTCATTGGCCATTCTATATGACATGTTACAGACAGCGGCGCTCGGCAGCAAGAAAGCCATGTTTGTGACTGCGGGACTCATGCAGAACCAAGCAAATCTAATCTTCCTTAAAGAGCTTTATGAAGCTGGAAAGATTAAAGCGGTCATCGATCAACGGTATATCCATTGGAACAGGTAGCTGAGGCTCACCGCTACGTGGAAAAGGGGCATAAAAAGGGAAATGTCATCATAACTTTGGTGCAGCACTGATACTTTGGTGCAGTTGGAGAACGCAGGCAATGTGGCAGGGGTCAACACATCTATCATCTTCCACACTCCGCCCCTAATAACGAATACTAAGAGCAGTAAGCTGAATGACCGGTTGTCCGGTTAACAATGTTTTCGCAACAGCTAAGGGTATTCAGATTCCAGTAGAATATGTAGGAGAAGGTCTTCTCGTCTAAAAAAGAGAACGAGATGTGCTCGACCTTTTTTATAGCATGCAAAAAACACTATGTCAGTGAAAACCCCGAAGTTCTAGCTTTAAATCGCAATACCTTTGAAAAGATCAAAAAAAGTTTTATCAGCATGTTTCTGCATGGATTTAGGCATAAAATCATTATATTATTCCAGAACAAAGAAGGACCCATCAAGGTCCTTAACATTCTTGTAAATACAATAGTCACTATCTTCTTCATACTCCAACTATCATGCTTGGTTAGTCTAACATGCACATTCTTAACTTCTCCCTTTATCTTGGTTAGCGGGTACCGCCTGTAAGATGCGCGTCAAACATATCAATAATTTCTAGGAACCTATCAGCTTCCCTGAAAACATGGTCTGCTAAAAGAGGATGAATAATACTCTTTATTTTACATTGCTCAATTAAATCACGGGCTGTTTTCTTGAAGTCCCTAAGAGATGCCACCGACACCCGATTTTGATCAAGGAATTGATCTAAAAGAGGAGCTGTTTGTGATTGTGGCTTCATAGATTCTAAGTCCCTTGCCTGATACAGCAATTGATCAAAATCATTGCTGAAATTCCGTGCTACATCAACCAGTTTCCTTTCTGACGGATCAAGGAGATGACCAATAAATTTAGCATGGTCCGCCATTATCCTTAAGAAGAAGACATTTTCTTTAATAATGGCATCTGGAAGCGATTGTAATTTCCCTTGATTTAATTCAACTAATCGTTTTCTAAAATAATTAGCTTCCCTGCTTGTATGGTCAACTAAAAGTGGGAAATTATTTGCCCCCGGCAATTTGCACGTGAGAATTAGTCCTAATACTTTCCGTTTAAATCCGAAAATATTAGTTGCAGCTTGTTGTACCTCTGAATTAAATCTTCTTATATGTTCAGGGTCTGTTTGATTATTAAAGGAATGTGCAGTTTGTTCGATCTGTTCAAATAAGCGATAAAATTGATTAGCCTCTTGAATGAGTTGAGTATCTTCCGCCCTAAAACCCAGGCGAAGAAATAAGGAATGTTCTTTCATGATCCTAGCCCAAAAACGAATTTCATTTAAGGAGCGTTCAACAAACATTCCGGATGTAACACCGGTATCAGCATGCAAAGATGTATCATCCCCGATCATTCTATAGCCTCCCTGAACTGCCTCTTTTGTTCTATTCATATTTACATTGTCTTTTGAATATGCCTTAAAGCAAAAGTTCGGTCTTGTTTGGAAATTATGAAATAAAGAGGTCTTTATCTTTGATCTGCCTATGACTATCGACAAAAATCTTAGTTTCCCCACATTAAACGTATGAAACTAAACTGCTCAGTTACTCTCGATAGAACATACGTTCAATAAATAACAAAGGCGTAAAATGAAAAAGAGGGGACAAATTATCAAAAACAAACTAAGATTCAGATCTCAGTATTCGAATGGAATATTAAAGGAATTCTTGCAAATGAATGATGTCTAGGTTTGTCTTGTTATCTCTGATTATCTGAAATATGTCCAAGATGTGACCATACTAGGATGTATGTATTTCTAGAATGGTCTTACATTCGTTACCGACGAGTTTTGCAAATCCTGCATATAGGGTTTGCATTTTTTTATTGAAGAGCTACAGATCTACACTGGATGTCACCGCATGGACGGGGGCGCTTTTTCAACGAGGAAATGGATAAGAGAAGGGGGAACGAGCATAATAAACCTGGAAAGAAAGGGAGTTTTTACAGAACTTATAAAGGATTTCAGGTGAGAAACTATATGTTTTGGAAAAAGAAGAGCAAACGAGTTCGTCATGAAAATAAAGAAGGCAACCAGCTTTTTCAAAAAAGTAAAGATTTATCTATAGCCGCTGTTAAGGGCCTGATTTCAAATATGGATGATGGAGAATTGATAGAACACAGGATTAATAAAGAGCGGAATATAACTCTTATTTTCATCCGAACATTAATTGACGTGGAAAGGTTAAATGAATCCATCATTCAGCCGTTAAAAAATTGTTCTGAAGATATGATACATACCTGTATTGCCTCAGTAAAAGCGGGTGCTCTGTCAAGCCTTGATGAAGCACAGAAGCTGATGATGCTGGGACATGTGCTCCTTGATGACGGCAAGGGACGCTGGTGGGCTGTTCCGCTTGTAAATACCTTAGGGAGAAGTATTGAACAATCGGAAGCAGAAACCATTTTATACGGTCCTAAGGACAGTTTCACCGAACAGATTGACCAAAATATCACTTTGCTTCGAAGAAGGCTTCCGGTGACTGAACTTAAAACGGAGAAGTTTTCTGCCGGGTACCTGACTAAAGCGAAGGTTGTATTAATGTATGTAGAAGGAATCGCCAATCCAGATATTGTAGATATTGCCCGCAAAAAGATTTCCAAAATAAATATTGATATGGTGATTGAACAGTCGAATCTGGCAGCGTTTATGGAGGATCACATCCATTCAGTCTTTCCGCAGTTTCAGCAGACAGACCGCCCGGATCAATGTGCCTATTCTCTCGGACTTGGAAAAATAGTCATTCTTGTGGCAAATACACCTTTTGCGTTAGTTGCTCCTATCACCTTTTTTCATCTCTTTCAATCACCAGAGGACTATATCCACAAATGGATGGTTGCCAGTTTCCTGCGATGCCTTCGGTATGTAAGCTACTTGGCATCTACAACCTTAATCCCTCTGTATGTTGCGTTAACCACCCATCACTATCAGGTCATTCCGCTGCAGATTCTGTTTGTTTTATTAGAATCCAGGAGTAAACTGCCATTTAGCCCCTTCTGGGAAGCGCTATTCATGCTTCTGATTCTGGAAATCATTAAAGAAGCCAGTTTGAGGATGCCATCAAAAACAAGCACAACTCTGGGTACAATCGGTGGTATTGTTATTGGCCAGGCAGCAGTGGAAGCAGGGTTTGTAAGCAAGGTGTTAATTGTTTTAGTGGGTATAGCTGCGATTGCGTCTTTTTTAGTTCCAAATTATCTGTTAAGTAAGACTAACACACTCATTCAATTT
Source organism: Peribacillus deserti (assembly GCF_002863585.1). Classification (GTDB taxonomy): domain Bacteria; phylum Bacillota; class Bacilli; order Bacillales; family DSM-1321; genus Paraperibacillus; species Paraperibacillus deserti_A. Next base: position 10,273 of record NZ_PGUY01000044.1, read on the forward strand.
GCATTTTTAATTTTATCATCGTTACTGGGCTTTCCAGGAATTGTGTTTGGAATGATTTATGTGCTAGCACACCTTAATGGACTTTCAAGCTTGAAGCAGCCATATTTTGCTCCGGTTGCGCCCCTCTATTGGAGAGATTGGATGGATTTCTTCATACGGGCTCCTATTCCATGGATGAAAAAGCGTCCAGCACATGTACATCCTCTCTTTAAATGGAGATATAACCGAGGAGATGATCATTAATGGGGGATTTTATATTATTTGATAAGACTGCTCAGCTTGGAAAGGGATATATTATTGCATTCGCTAACCGTTCACAAATGCTCTATTTTATATTGTTTTTGCCAAAGTTTTTAGAGATGCCGTATTCATTATTAGGGATACTTGCAATAGGAATCCTATCTCAGATTAACCTCTTTATTTTATCAAAGTGTCTGTCTTCTAAATATACACAGCAGGGGTATCAAGGATTCGCTGATCTTTTAGGACGGAGGACGCTTCGTATAATAGCCTTTGCCGGGATTGCGTTCATTTTTATAAAGATGAGTTTGATTATTCTGGGGTATGCTGAAATCGTCCATCAATTTATTTTTCCTGCTATGCAGCTGCCGTGGATGATCCTGTTTATTATCCTTCTAAGCACCTATATTGCCAGTCAGGGGATGGAAAAAACACTGCGCTTTGGCATTATTGCTTTCCTATGTACCTTTTGGATCATCCTGCTTTATATTCCCTATTTCTTTCCTCCTGGAGCTGAGCTGCATGATCTATATCCTTTGATCCCAACAGATTGGTCGCATAACCCCTGGAAAGGTATATTAATGGTCTGGTCCTCTTTATCAGGACCGGAGTACTTACTTCTGTTGCTGCCTTGGTTAAATTCCAAGCAAAAGATGCTGAGGTATTTATCGATTGCAAATGCGATTTCTATCTTACAGTATTTGCTGCTTTTCTTGGGATGTCTGTTCTTTTTCGGAAGCACTTACCTGGGCAAAATAGGTTTTCCAGTAGTTAATATGATCAGGTACCTTCAATCTCCTGTTTTTGAGAGAGTGGAAATTATCATGATTTCCCTGCTAATGTTTCACTATGTTTTCTTTATATCCGTCCTGCTGCTCTGTTTATATGGTGCCATACGCATTTCTGCAGGAACTCAGGATAAAGAAACTACACGTAAAGGTTTTTACGCTGTGTGCTTACTTGTCCTGGCAGGTGTGTTTTTCATTCAGTCGTTCTATTGGAGAGAAGGTAAAGAACTGAATGGCTGGGCAAACGTGCAATTATGGTCTGGTGCCTTTACTTATTTACTCATTCCATCTCTCCTCCTGGCTGCCACTAAAATAAAGGGAAGGGGTTCCAGTCTATGAGGGCATTCACTTCATTTATGCTTTTATTAAGCAGTATGTGTCTTTTAACTGGCTGTTCTCCTTTTGCAAGTGACAACACAGTTGAAGAAATCGCGCCTGTGACTTTTTTGTCCGTAGAAGCAGGAGGAGAAAAAGGTAAATTAAAAGTCTCTACATTGGTTCCTCCTGTCATGAAGGAAGATAAACAATTTTTTTCAACCAATGTCACACTGTTAGAACAGGGAAGAAGGAGCTTTAATTTAAAATATTACCGGGAAATTAAGCTCGGGCAGCTCCGTATGCTGTTTATAGATGAAAAGGTTGCCAGAAATGGAATTGTATCGTTGATTGACACGATATTAACCGATCCAGAAGTATCTCCGCGGCTTTATCTAGTAGTATTCAAAGGTGATTTCGAAGCATTTATCAAGAATCGCATGCAGCAGCAAAAAGATCTGGATTACTATCTATACAGGATGTTTAAGCATTACGAAAAGGGGAAACAGGGAGAAATTACGGTTACAAATATTCATGAGTTTATGGAAAAAGTATATTCTCCTTATTCAGACCCGTACATTCCGGTATTTAGGGTGGATAAAGACAATTTTAGATATGAGGGTACCGGGTTTTTTGGGAATGGAAAGTTAAAAGGTGGTACTGATAAAAACCAAGACCAATTTTTTCAGCTCCTTAACAACTATCATTTTCTTAAGAACATGATCATTACACCGTTGGACGTCTCTCTGGGGGAAGTCCGTTCACGTGTTACGACACATGTAAATCTAAATGACCATACCGTTTCATTTAACATTCATTATAGAGGCAGAATCGATGAATACCGGGGCACAAAAGACCTGGACAGGCAGGTTAGCATTTATGAATTAGTCGACGAGCTCGAGGGCTATATGGAAGAGGGGACCGTATCACTGTTAAAAAAATTGCAGGAATTGAAAGTGGATCCCCTTGAAATAGGCGGACAGACGATGGCACCCGCTTCAAAGCCCATGTCAGAAGAAGACTGGATAAAGTTCTGGGAGAGTGCAAAAATAAAAGTTGACTGTCATTTCGAACTTGAACCTTTATCCATTTAATAGAGGGTACAGTATGGCTGCGATACACTTCGCAGCCTGTTCGTTGTATGTTAACTATAGCTTCAATTGAGTTAGGATCAACAACTATGCGAGAAAGTCGAGAACCCGCTTGATCACAAGTTTCGTCGCGTCAGCATCGTAAGACGGTAAACTACTGTCGGTGAAGAGATGTTCCTTGCCTTCGTACAGAAAAAGTTCAGCGTGATTGGCCGACGCCACAAGCTCATGGGCGGCGTTGATGTCGCCATCTTCAACAAGAAAAGGGTCTGCACTCTTGGCGTGAATTTGCACAGGCAAGTCTACCGGCCACTGAGAATTGAACGCCGATGTGGGGAGGCAGGCATGAAAAAACAGTGCGCCTCTGGCACCTTCACGAGTTTGAGCCAGCTGCTGTGCTGCGGGAACACCGAGTGAAAAACCAGCATAGACGGCATCGCGTGAAAGCTCGCAGGCTGCCGGAACGCCACGCGCCGTCACTTCTTCAAATCCAATTTCTTTAACAAATACCAAGCCTTCCTCCAGCGAGGAAAATATGCGGCCGTCAAATAAATCTGGCACGTGCACAGTATGCCCCGCATCTCTCAGTTGATCGGCGATTGCTTCAATCCCCTTTGTTCGGCCTAAAACATGGTGTAATAACAAAACTTCTGCCATCTATTTTTCCTCCAATGTAATGAAATTCATATGTCTAAGTTTCGACAAGAAAACCTGTTTGACCTGCAGAACTTTACGAGTTAGAAATATCTACCTTAATAAAACCAACCCCTTGCTTATGCAATAATCCTGCCGAATAAAGAATTGCTGCATTTGAGGTCAGTATAGAATTTAACAAAAAAAAGCGATAATCCTAAACCATAAGAATGAGAAGCTGAAAAGCTTTTTTTACAATTTTTTAATCCACAAATTCAATCACCCGTATATAAGAATATGGAGGTGATTCGTTATCTAGCCGACAAAAGAGCAACTAATCCAATATTTACAGATAAAATGACTAATCAGGACATGGCGGACATTTATGGCACAGCCTTTCAAAAAATCATTCAACTAATAAAGAATAAAGAATTATGATTGAATCCACAAAAGCTTAGAAAGGTAGATAAGTACGTTGTATATGAAAACATGCTGAATAGCGGTGTAGACAAATAAAGGTAATCAACCTTATGTTTTGAGGTCATTAGTTGTGATGCAGTATTGCGGTGGCAAAAACTCCTAACCCAAATAATAAGTCCTTGAAAAGGTGTTAATCCTTCTTAACGCAAATATGGGTTAATTAAAAAATACCGATACCCTTATGTACCAGGGGTTTGGATATGTAAATTTTCTTTTATAAAATAACCTTAATTATTTAGACGTTTATATATTCCTAAGGTTACTCACTAATACACTTTTCTAACACCGGTATATTAAGAGCTATATTCCCGAGTATATAAAATTTAAATGTTACTATATAACCTATGATCTAAAAGGGAATACCTAATATAGCGTGTTTAAATCTTTTAAAAGTAAGGGGATTTTAATGAGAAAAAAGCAATTTACCCAAAAGGAATCGAAGGAACTTCTAAAGAATAGAATTGAAGCTGCATCCAAAAGAAAAAAAGCAGAATTAGTGATTAAGAACGGTAAAATTATAGATGTATTTAATCAGGATCTAATAGAAGCAGACATTGCTATAGAGGATGGTGTGATTGTAGGTCTTGGAGAATATGAGGGGGAACGAGTCATAGATGCAAAAGGTAAGTATATTTCTCCTTCGTTTATTGATAGTCATGTACATATTGAATCTTCTATGGTTACTCCAAAAGAATTTGCAAAGGTAGTATTACCACATGGAGTTACGACCATCATCGCTGATCCTCATGAAATCGCTAATGTAGCAGGGACTGAAGGAATTCATTATATGTTAGATAGCACTGAAGACCTACCGCTAAATGTTTATATAATGGTACCTTCATGTGTTCCAGCTACACCCTTTGAGCATGCTGGAGCAATATTGAAAGCCGAAGATTTAGCTCCGTTTTATAATCATCCAAGAGTTTTAGGGCTGGGGGAGGTTATGGATTTCCCTTCTGTCAGTCATGCTGAGGAAAGTATGTTAAATAAACTATTCGACGCTAAAGACAGAGGTGTTAAAATAGATGGTCACGCTGCGGGCTTAGATCAAGATGCGATTAACATATATACGACAGCAGGTATTAAAACAGATCATGAAGCTATATCCGTTAATGAAGCAAAGGACCGCTTGCAACGAGGGATGTACCTTATTATTAGACAAGGATCAGTAGCTAAAGACTTGCCACAATTGATTGATGTGGTGACGGATAAAAATGCAAGGCGTTGTTTATTTGGAACAGATGATAAACATATTGATGATTTACTATATGAAGGAAGTATAGACCATAATGTAAGATTAGCTATTCAACATGGAGTGGATCCAATTAACGCCATTCAAATGGCTTCATTTAGTGCTGCAGAATGTTATGGATTAAAGCACAAGGGGGCAATTGCTCCAGGGTATGATGCAGATTTTCTAATATTGACTGATTTAAAACAGATTAAAATAGAGGAAGTATATTCAGGCGGGAAATTAGTAGCACAAAACGGAGAATACCTGAATCAAGATAGTTGTAAAGTAAATCCAAGTAAGCCGTTACTAAGTAGTATAAACATGGGGGATATTACGTTAGAGCAGCTTCAAATCCAGTTGAGAGAAAGTAACTCAGCTCATGTTATTGAAATCATCCCAAATAGTTTAGTAACGAAACACCAAGTAGAAGAAGTGGAAGTTATAAATAAGTGCTTTCAGCCTTCCATCGAGCGAGACCAACTTAAGCTCGCTGTTATAGAAAGACATCACGAGACTGGTCATATAGGATTGGGAATTGTAAAGGGGTTAGGGATTCAAAAAGGGGCACTTGCAACTACTATAGCTCATGATTCGCATAATATAATTACAGCTGGAACGAATGACAAGGATATACTATTTGCAATAGAAACGGTCAAACAGATCGGTGGAGGTTTAGTAATTGTCGAAAATGAAAAATTAATAGCCTCTCTAGCCTTACCTATTGCAGGTTTACTATCTGATGAACCCGCAGAAAAGGTATACAGTGAATTATTGGAATTAAAAAAAGGATTAGATTACATAGAGGCTTCGAAGAAATTCAATCCTTTTCTAACCCTTTCTTTCTTGGCATTACCTGTCATCCCTGCTTTAAAATTAACTGATGTGGGATTATTTGATGTTGAAAATTTAAAGCATATTTCAGTACAAGCTTAAATTATTTTTCAGCATCAACAATTAAAGTATGTTAAATTCAAGATAAGGATCTAATCATCTCTGTTTCAGAACGGTTCCCGTATCAGATGAGCAATGAGATATGTCATCATGCCCATTTCTAGAGCAGGAATAAACAAAGAAATTCATCCTCAACAGCTAAGACAGAGCTATGCTATACCTTGCTAAACCACGGGGCTCAGCTTGCATTGATCAAAAGTTATTAGGGCAAGAAAAGAGCGAAACAACACCGATTTATGTTTAGTTAAGCGGAAAGCTGACGCTGGCATTCTATCTAAGTTATTTTGACGAAAAAGCAACGCTTCAACTATGCGTTGCTTCTGAACTCTTGCACCCGTAGTTTAAGTACAATTATTCACAAACTTCTCAAATCAAGATGTTTCAGTTTCACTATGAACTCATCCATTTTAGCAGAAAAACTAAACATGACGCACCTGATAATCAAATAACAAATAGTTTTATAAGACTAATATAAAAACAGCCCTCACCTCTTGGATGGGCTGTTCTCATAAGATTTAGGGCAGTTCTTCATTTTACCAAATAAACAATCCAACAAACATTGCACTTAGGAGTGACACAGCAATGCCGCTCACTAAAAGCTTCCACACATTTTTTCCGATGATACTGGATTTCTCGTCACCCATTATTGAACTTATAGCACCATATATCATTCCTACAGTACTGAAGTTAGCAAAAGAAGTCAAAAACGTTGTTGCTACGGCAACAGTGTGTGGTGGCAATGAATGAACATGCTTCTTTAGATCCATCATGGCAACAAATTCGTTTGTAGAAAGCTTGATTCCCATAAGTTGAGCAACATACATAGCATCATGACCTGACAATCCAAGCAGATAAGCAAAAGGACTAAAAATAATAGAAAAAATCTTTTGGACAGTTAGCCCATGAATAAAAAATCCTAGGATGCCATTTGCAGCTGCTGTCAATGCAACATAACCAACAACCATTGCTAAAATGACGATAACCATTCGAATACCTACAAGCATACTATTTGATATGGTAGAAAAGAAGTCTTTTCTTTCCTTTTTAGAAGGAACATATACGATATCTTCCTCATTGCTGACCTCTATAGGGTTTAATACACTAGCCAACAGTAATGCATTTAAACAGTTTAAAGGTATAGCAGCAAATACATATTCTCCAGGAACCATGCTTAGATAAGCTCCGATGATTGACCCACTAATACTGCTCATACTCATGATCCCAAATGTAAGAAGACGGTTTTCCTTTAAAACAGATAATTGCTGACGAATAACTGCTAAAGCTTCTGTATTTCCAAGGAACATCATTTGAAGTGAAAAGAAACTTTCCAATTTAGGCAGCCCCGACACTTTGGAAATTACCCAGCCTACTTTATCAATAATCCATGTTAAAATTCCAAAATAACTAAGAATATCAAAGAAAGTGATGATAAAAATAATTGGCATTAAGGCACTGAAGAAGAAATCAACAGAAGGATTCGCCATTACAGATGGGAAAGCAAAAGAAATCCCCTGGTTTGCACACGATATTAGAAAAGTAAAAAAGGATGCTATTTTATTTATGACCCATGTTCCAATTGTGGTTCCAAGCATAAACCAGGTAATAAGCAGTTCCACTATGATTAAACTTAAGATAGGTCGCCACTTTATCTGTCTTTTATTGGGAGAACAAAGGAATACAAGACCAAAAACAACAAGAATCCCGAGAATATTTAGTAAAAAAAGCATGCCAACAACTCCTCAAATAGGATTCCCTGTATAAGTCTGCCCTCCATCTTCAAGCTCAACCACAGAATGAAGCATGAAAAAAGAGCTGCGGAACCCAATTAATTGTGATAAAGGTAACATTATTAACCTCTATCAAAGGAAATGGTCTGCATGTTTATCTCTTTTTTATTCATACTTCCCTGTAGTCCGGCAATTATGGCTGCCGGGTAGAAACTATCAGACCATTCAACTGATATTATACAAGGATAATTTTTATTACACGCTCATTTTATAACATGTCATAGGTTTCTACAATGTATGGATTTAAAGTTGCATTCTTTTTATAACTATGAATAATTAAAAGATTCAACGTAATCGAAATTAGAGGTAACAATTAGCAATAGGGCATATTTAAATATTAAAGGTAGTTGCTGTTTTGTATAAACTTTAAAAAAACAAAAATAATGACAACTACAAAAACGTATAAAGGAACATATCATTTTTGCTTTATAAAGAACATGCGTTCGGGATGTAACAGAGAGTAATCAAAAACACTACTGGGGGGAATTACAAATGAGAACTCGGTCTTTCAACAATCGTATCAAAGAAGATGTTTTCAAGGTTCACATAAAAAGTATTGAAGATATGGTGATTTTAACTCACCGACTTGGTTGTAAAGTAAAGTATAAAAAGCCCACAGATAAAAATTGGTATACCTACAGATCCAGGGTAAAGCGGCTATTCAATAAGGAAATCAACGAATGTCGCAGTCATCTTGATCCAATATTTTCATCTGTCGTTGACTTAAAAAAGATTATGGAAGAACGGTAAACTTCGCAAAGAAAAGGAACGCAAAAAATGGGAGTTAGAAAGCGAACTAAACGATATTAAATACCAAATTTCCCAACTGGACGAATGTGTGGAATTTTGATGATCGAGCTTAATACTCGGTCTTTTTTGTATTATAAAATCAATATTAAGGGCTTAATAATTAAGGCTACCTATGTATGGATATTTATGTATATTCTCAGTTATTGTTCCGACTGTGGCTTCATTATTCTGGAATACACCGCAAATAGAAGAAAGTTGTAGCCGTCAACCCCATTTGAACACTTTTTGCTCATTAGCGCTGAACACTTTTTAATCTTTAAAGATCTTTTGTTGGTTCTTCAGTCGATGGCTTTCATTATTCATATGAATAACCTCGACACGATGTAATAATCGATCCAATATTGCGGTCATCATTCCTTGATTTCCGACAATCTCTGTCCATTCTTCAGGGCTTCTATTGGATGTCAAAATTAAAGAACTTTGCTCGTATAGTTGGTGGACTAATTGAAAGAAGAGGGTAGCTTCTCGCTGGTCCATTGCCATATACATGATGTCATCAATTATGACCAGATCAGAAGCGCGCAAGCGCTTCAACTGGATCTTAGATTTGTTTACGTACTCCTCGGTCTTTAGTAACTGAATCAACTCACCCATTGTTATGAAGTATACTTGAAATCCCTTATGAATTGCCTCGATACCAAGTCCCACGGAAAGTAGTGTCTTGCCTGAACCTGGCGGTCCAAGTAGTATGAGATTATAGTTTTGTTCAAGCCATTCATATTCACGCAACTGCTTTATGCCTTTCAGTAACTGCGTCCTGTTCCTCGACTCGGAACATATGAATCGGTCTATGGTAAGGGAACCTTGCCCAGTTCAGTCGCTTTTCAATACTTTTCTCTTCTCGCTTTTTAAGTTCAAATGTAGTCAACTCTTCCAAAACTCGAGATAGGTCCAAGATTTCTGTTCCGCCTTGCGGAGGATATCGGAGAGACCCTCTGCTGTTTCCACCATCCTTAACTGTCTAAAAGATTGCTGGATTTCCGTGACACTCTTACTCATCATATTTTCCTCCCATCAATTGGAGGTATTGATCCATGGCTCTAGCCTGAACCGCTATATCTACCGGGATTTTGTCGCTCTCCTCCATGATTTTAAGTTGCTGATCAGGTAATGTCTGCTTGAGAAATCCCACGACATCACGGAAGGTATTGGCGCTGTACAGGTTTTCGTCTATACACTTCTCAAGCGCTAAGTGGACCCATTCCTTGTTTTCTTGTGCCACTTTTTTAATCAGGGTGAATTGGTCTCGTCGATAACGTACATAGTCCTTGCTGACTTTGTCTATGTAGTTTGTTGCTTTATCATGGGCAAGAAGGGCGATCAGTTCTTGTCTTAATAAATCGAGCGACTTGGACCGCTCACGGGAATGGTTCCTATTCTTGACTAGTCTCCCTTTTTCTTGAGAGATAGAATGCTCTGCTATAATTTCTCCTGTTGAAGGGTCACAAATCTTGAGTACATGGTCGGTGGTGTGTATATGGACGATGGCCTGTCTAGTGTATGTTCCGACAGGTACAGAATATCGATTCGATTTGAAATGCACCGTGTTGTCCTTACGGACATTCCTTGTTATAATTACTGTGCTTTCTCCGACTTCAATATTTGGAAACCGTTCCTGGAGCCAATCAAAAATCTGAGCCCCACTGAGGGAAGGATATTCCTTCAGCCAATTGACAATCCAATCCCGATAGGGATCCAATTTCTTCTTTCGTTCACCAATATCAAATTCTTTTACAGCTTCTTCAAAAGTCATTTCCAAATATTTATACACTGTAGTTCGGGAAATCTTTAACCTTTTAGCAATTTGAGAGACTCTCAATCTTTGTTTAGTTAATTGGTGAATCTCTAAATATATCATTAACTTTTCCTCCATTATGCTCCTCCTATAAACTGATAAACTTAGTTTACAGGAATGAATTTATTGGCGAAAAGTGTTCATTGGAAGTGAGCAAAAACTGTTCACTTTATTTTAGCGGTTACAAAAGTTAGCTCTAGCTCCTGAGTAGGGAGTTTTTTAATTCACATTTGTTATAAAATCAATATTTTATTATTCACAATTACCGGATTATATCCAAGAAATAATTTTTCATATGTCACCCAGTCAACGGTTTACATTTTATTAACATGATTATCTCACAATAGTTTTTTGCTATTTAAATATTTATTGTTTTTTATATAATTAAAGTGAATAAAGTTAAGCCTATAAATTACAATGAAAATATGATTATTAAATGTGGGTGGTAAGGATGGGGTGTTTTAGTGAATTTGCGGCAAAGATAGAAAACTACCTTGAAAAAAAGGTATTAATGCTTTATAAGGCAAAGCGATAGCAAAGCAGCGTGATGATTTCCGCGAAGGCAGACCGAATAAGTTTAACAAGGCGCAGATAGCACACGCGCTGAGCCTGCTGGCTACGCATTCCTACAAGCAAGTCGAAGAATTAACCGGAATCTCAAAGAGCACTTTAATACGAGCTAAACGCAAAAAGTCGGCCGAATAATAAGCCGCTCTTTTTTAAAGTACCCACGTAGGAAAAAGCATATATAAAAACAATGATAAAAGCAGTGGATTTCACACCCGAAATCGCACCGCTTTTATCATTGGTAAAATTAGTAAATAATCTTATTGCACTAACTGGTAAGTTATTGAAACACCGTCAAATCATTTTCTGACTTTATGTTAATTGCTTCCTGCAAAAGCCTTTGGAGAACAGCAGCAATAACTGCGATTTTTCAAAATGTTAATTGTTTTTTGGCTGCAAATCCAAGATATTCTTTATAGGTTTTTGAAGCACGTCCACAATGGCTGTGATGATACTTGTTGCTAAGATGCCCATTAGACCTAGAGATATTGGACCTGCTGAATCATCACCTGTGAATTGAGCACGAACCCTTAAATAAACTATTGCTAACAAAATGAAGAAAATGACAGTAAAAGTGCATTTTTTTAGTACCCTCAAAGATTGAAGAGATGAATCAGAGAAAGCATTGTTCTTTTCGATATAGGTTAGAAGTTTAAACCCTTGATACAACGCCACAGTAAACGTAATACATATTCCATATGCACATACCAAAAGTGGATATAGCGAATAATCACCTGGGCGTTCTATCGCATCTCTTCTGGCTGCTTCAGGCAAAAAATATATACACACGGCAAGCACTGCAATTCCAACCAGAAAAATAATGACCTTTAAGAAAGTGATAGAACCTCGTTTGACATTCATTTAAACACCTCACTTATTTAATGACAATACGAATTTAACATTGAATTTATTGTTTTACAATAAAAAAGTATTGTTTTATACTATTTCATTATTGTTATTGAAAAACCCTTTTAATGTTATCAAAAATAAAAAGCATTTCTCATTAAAAAGAAATGCTCTTACTTTAAAATGTTAAATTTATAAATTGTTCAACAAAACTTCCAAATTGTTTAATAAAGTAAATCATTTGATTCAATCCCCAACAGCAAACCAAACTGATCTTTCCTTAAGCGGTTATGTAAGCATCGGCATACTGATAGTTAATAACTTTTAGCCAATCAAGCGAGCGTTACTTTCAAAATTCGAGAACTAAGTTCCATGAAGGGGCACTAGTTTACATAAAATTCAGGCCTACGGTCAGCAACACTTGGTAATTTTTCGCGTACCCGGCTAATCCGGTCAAGATCAATTTCCGATATGATCAAAGATTCTTCTTCTCCTGCACTTGCCATGATTACACCCATTGGATCTATTATCATACTGCGTCCAGAGAAAATATTATTCACTTGATTTGAGGCAAAAACGTAAACTGTGTTTTCAATAGCTCTGGCACGTAATAGCGTGTGCCAATGATCTTCTTTCATTGCACCAGCGACCCATGCTGAAGGAATAAATAGAAAGTCAGCACCTTTCAGTGCTAATTGTCTGCTAATCTCAGGGAACCTCACTTCATAACAAACCAGCATACCGACCTTACCAAACTCCGTTTCCACGACATCCGGAACCTTCGATCCAGGGATAATTTGATCAGATTCTTTATAGGTAAAAGCATCATACAAATGTGTCTTACGATAGGCTTGTAACAAATCACCTGAACGGTTAAGGAACACTGTTGTATTATAGGCTCTAAATTCCTCATCTGGTTTTGATTCATATATTCCGCATATTACATTAATCTGATTCTTAAGAGCGATTTCTGCCAAGCCTTTTACAAAAGGACCATTTAAAGGTTCGGCTATTTTTGCAGGACTTGTATTAGAAGAAGCAGGAATAAATGCCATGTACATTTCAGGTAATAAAACAAAATCCGCTCCCGACTCCTTAGCCTGTCTAATATACCTTTCCGCCTTCTCCAAATTTTCATTTTTATCTTCACTTGTCCTTAATTGAGCAACAGCTACTTTCATTAAAAACACACCTCCAAAGAATTTAAAACACTAATGCGATTGGTTGATCGGTTCAAATTTCTCCAATGGACTTTCAGCATCAACCTTAAAAATGCGGTTTCTTCGATTATTCCAGATAAGGTTACCCTGATGTTTTCAGACATACAAAGGCAATGCATTTATTACAAGCGGGTGTTAACCTAATTTGTTCAGTACAAATAAAGTTGTTTACTTTTAACGGCGTGAAGCCACATTCTTTTGCTCCTTAAAATGGACAAATAAAAAAATAGTTGTTTACTTTCGATTTGGCATTCAGAAGTGAGAATGAATTTTGCGATAAAAAAGTTGTTTACTCTTATTGCTTAAAATATCAAAGTTTTACAAAAAAAAAAACCGACTTTATTGTTACTCAACATAATTTATTCGTGATCTTTGGGGACTGGAGCTGAGGGAGAGGATCGACTTCAAGCGCGCGGCTGTGGCCGTTGCGAGGAAGCTGGCCGTCATAATGCATGCGATGCGAAAAGCCTCACCCGCGAAGCCCCATCATGCGGCGGATGAATGCCGGCCGCGAAGACGACACTTAGGCAAACGACAGCCTCAGCGTTAAAAAGGGCTTGCATTTTGCCGCGCGATTAGACGACAAGCTTGACCCTCCACGGTCATTGCCTAGAAATGAACGGTGACGGTTACAGGCTTGCCCCTGCCAGAGAAGAGTGACATTTGCGGCGAAACAAGCCGCAAATGCAGGAGTAAACATCTCACAAACACGCCACTGATGCGCGACGGGCTTGACTATGGGGCGACGCTAATTAGCTCAGAGCTCGAGTGGTTCATTTGCGCTGTTCTTGAATTCAACCGTAGTGAAGATCATCGTGGTGTCGCCGACATTCTCAAGGTTGTGCAAGGCGAATTCGCCATGCTCGACCTTGTAATAGTGGGTCACCCCGGCATCGTAACTGCTCTCGTAGGTCGTGCCGTCGTGGTTCCGCTGAAGGAAGCGACCAGGCGTCACGGCAGTCCAGAAATAATCGAGCACGTGACGGTGCGCCGGCATTTTCTCACCGGGAGCCAATGTCATATTCCAGACACGCACACGGTTGTTTTCGAACACAAGCTCCGAACCAATATGGCCATTGAACTCATTTCGTTTGAACTCGTCCTTTATCTCGTCAGACCAGCCTTCAAAGCCAGTGGTGATCACTTCACCAGAACGGAAATTGTCAACAAATTCGGTAGAGTTTTGGGTCATGTTATCCTCCTTTTTTCTAGACCGGTGGAAGTGTTTCAGGTAGAAAAGCAGCACTTACGCACAGTCCAAAAAATACTAGAAATATTAAACTACACATCTAGTATATCAAGGACGGTGAACAAAAGACAAACATAAACTGAAAATTTTGACTATATTAGGGAAGCGTTAGAAAAGTTAGAGAACTGATAATTAAGTACCTTGCTGGTAGACATTCTTTATATGTAGACATTGTAAGGTGCATTTTTTATTATGGGCTTCTTTTTTGCATGCTTTTTTTATATTTTCTTAATATCCGCACTTTTCTACTTTTATGACACTCCATATTCAAGCATTATCCAATGTGATATATTCCGAAATATAAAAGACATGGAAGGAATGGTTTAAAAGTGGCATCTATACAACTTGACGAGGTGTTTGATTACACTGAAAAAGAAATTGCTTTTTGTAACAGCTATGTCAAAACAAATAATGGAACACTATCCGCAGTTAAAGCTGGATATTCTGAAAAGAACGCAACTGTAATTGCGAGTGCCATGCTAAAGAAGGAAAAGATAACGCAACTTGATACCTAACCATTGGATTAACATCTTGATCTTCCAGGATTTCTCGTAACACCTTGCGAGCTTCTAGCGCATCTATTAAAAAGTGCGTTCGGATAGACATTTCTATTTCTCCGATTAATGACTTTATTAAAGCTAGACTTTCTAGACAGAGCTGGATTTAAGGCCCTAGAGAAACAGGAGGTAAACCAAAATAGCAATATAACAGTGGAGTTTAATATCCCTAGACCTTCTAAGAAATAACCTAGGAAAATTTCACGGAGCTTTCGAGCGATTTTTCGTCCGGGAAGGATTGAGGCACCTTTTTGCTGAAATTAACATATACAAACGGGGCATGTTAGCTGAAGATGGAACCCCTCCTATTCCTGTCTAAAGTTAGACCTCCTAAACAAAAATTGCCCCAAAAACCCTTCTAGAAGACATAAAACACACACGAATTTCCCAATGTTTTCTTTAGATAATTGTCAATGGCAGCTAACTGTATATATAAGCAGACCCTCAAAGGTTACCAAAAAATACTCTTTGAAAGATTAATTTTTACAAATATTCTGTACTTAATAAAAAAACTTAGATTATAATTTTCTTATCACCGATTAAGGAGGAATTTCAATGAGAAACATCATGAACAAAACCGTACAAACATATAAGGGGGAAACACTTCTTTAATTGTAACGGTTTACTTCCTTATATGTGTTTATTTAAATAACACATAAAGGGGTAACTCATGAACTTTCCAGTCAAAAAATTTTTTTCCTATTATAAGCCTTATCTTAAATTGTTTCTGTCCATATTGGCCTGTGCTTTTTTCGTATCTGCATTGTCCTTGCTGTTTCCCTTGCTTGTCCGGTATATTACAAAATATGTACTGGAAGGGGACCTGTCCCTAGCCCTGAATAAAATATATTGGGTTGGCGGACTTTTGCTTGTCCTAACCGCAATTCAGAATATCGGCAACTATTTCGTAGACTACAAGGGCCATGAATTGGGTGCTAAGATGGAAAGTAACCTCCGTGCCGAGCTGTTTGAGCACATGCAAAAGCTTTCGCTAGGATTTTATGATAAGGAAAAGACCGGCCAGCTTATGTCCAGGATTACGAACGACCTCCTATGGCTATCCGAGCTTTACCATCACGGTCCTGAAGATTACCTGAAATATCTTGTCCGCTTTATAGGAGCATTTGTTATCCTATTTTTTATTAATGGGCCTTTGACAATTATTGTGTTCTGCTTTTTGCCTGTCCTGGGGTTCTTTACTTTATATTTTAACAAGATTGAAAACAGGGCATTAAAGAGAAACAAAGAAAGGATAGGAGACGTAAATGCACAAGTGGAGGATAGTTTGGCTGGCATCCGCGTTGTCCAATCGTTTGCAAACGAGAACGTAGAGATTCAGAAGTTCAACCTTGAAAATAATCGTTTTCTCGAAAGCAGGATCACCTTCTATAAGACAGAAGCGAATTTTTATAATGGAATACAAACGTTTATCCAGCTGATCACAATTGCGGTAATCATCTTCGGAAGTTCAAGCATCGTAAGAGATACATTGGATTTGGCAGATTTAATCACTTTCCTACTGTATATAAACTTTATGCTTGAACCAATTCAAAAAATGGCTCAGATGAGCACTCTTTTTCAGGAAGGACTTACCGGCTTCCAATGCTTTATGGAAATTATGACCCTCAAGCCCGCAATCGAAAACAAACCCAATGCTGTAAGTCTTCGGAAAGTCCTTGGTGATATCGAATTCAGGGATGTTCAATTCCGTTATGAAGACCATTTGGATCATGTTTTGAAAAATATGTCGCTTAAAATAAAAAAGGGAGAATATGTTGCCTTGGTTGGCCCATCGGGTGCAGGCAAAACGACTTTATGCTCTCTTATCCCCCGCTTTTATGATGTAACTGAGGGCAAAGTAATGCTGGACGGAATCGATATCCGTGATATCGATCTTTATTCATTAAGAAAAAACATTGGGATCGTTCAGCAGGATGTTTACTTGTTTGCAGGAACGGTAATGGAAAATATCCGCTACGGGAATCCCGATGCAAGTGATGAGGAAATTATCGCTGCCGCTCAGTACGCTAATGCACATGACTTTATCATGAAGCTGCCTTACGGTTATCAATCTGAAATTGGTCAGCGGGGGGTCAGGCTTTCAGGAGGACAAAAGCAGCGGCTTAGCATCGCCCGTGTTTTCCTTAAGAATCCGCCAGTCCTTATTTTGGATGAAGCAACGAGTGCACTTGATAACGAAAGCGAAAGCATTATTAAGGACTCACTAGAATTGCTTGCAAAAGGGCGAACAACACTCGTTATAGCCCACCGCCTTTCAACAATTCGAAACGCACAGAGGATTATCGTTTTGACTGATGAGGGTATTGTTGAAGAAGGAACACACGATGTGCTGCTTGCAAGGAATGGGGTTTATTCGACCCTATACTCCAAACAGTTTGAATCAATATTGTAATTTTTTTGGTTAAATCGGCTCTTAAAAAAGGGCCGAGTTTTTTCCAGTTTTCAAAGCGTAAAACCTATAACGGATATTCCTTAGTTGAAAAAATGCACTCAAACTATAGGGTGCTTTGATCCAGGCAGGATTAGGAATCTTTTTTGTTGAATTCCTTTTCAAACAAACGGTGCAGGATAGTTATGGATTTCGCTTATATTCACTGGGGATGATTGGTTAATTTTATAGGGGGTGTTTTATATGATAGACAACAAAGAAACTCCTGAACAAAGAAGAGAGAGTTTAAGACAAGAATAACTGAAAGGAAATCCAATGGGTAGTTTGAATGATGCTTTTAATAGAGCCAACAGTGAAAAATTGTGGATTTAGTAGGTAATTTGGGGTGGAAAGGCACGGGGATTCTTATCCTTACTATCCTAATAGGATTTATTCTCGCCTCACTCTTCTTTAAGTAAAAGTTGCGTTAATCCAGGGTTTTTTTGTGCAACTAACGGGGCAGCATTCCTGTAAAGAATGAAAATGAGGTTTGAATAAAAAAATAACCTCTTGGTAGAATGGGAGAGTCCTAAAGCTGGCACGCGAAAAGGAGGACTCATTAAACCAGGAGGATATAAAATGAATTATAACCAAAATGAAAAGATTTTCTCAAATCACTTCTCAGACTCTTATTATTGGTGTTGATATTGCCAAGTTCAAGCATGTCGCACGTGCACAGGACTATAGAGGAATGGAGTTTGGTTCCCCTTGTTATTTTGATAATACCAAGTCGGGAGTTCATCTGTTTCTTGAGTGGATATATAAATTAAAGAAAGAACAGACAATGGAGAAAGTGATAGTAGGTATGGAACCTACCGGCCAAGCTAAACCTAGCTCATTTACTGAAAGAAAATAATGTAAAATTTGTCGTAGTGAACCCATTACATGTTAAGAAAAGTAAGGAACTCGACGATAACTCACCGACTAAAAACGATGTGAAAGATGCTAAAGTCATCGCACAGCTGGTCAAGGATGGGAGATACGCCGAACGAACCAACCATTCCACAAGTTGTTTATGCAGAACTCCGTGTGGCGAAAAAAATACGTGATCTCCTAACTGTTGACCTTCAAACGGTGCAAGGCCAAATTCACAACTGGCTAGATCGGTATTTGCCTGAGTTTTTAACAGTCTTTAAGAGTTGGGAAGGGAAAGCAGCCTTGCAATTTTTAAGGCTAGGTGCCTTACCACATGAACTGATTCATTTCACTGATCAGTTCTTATTGGATCATTTACGAAAAGCAGTTAGTCGGAGTGTAGGATTAAACAAAATACTAGAGTTAAAACAAGCAGCTAAAGAGTCCATCGGACTTTGCCAATGTTCTAGTATGGCCAAATTAGAATTGGCCACTCTGCTTGATAAATATGACTTGATACAAGAGAAGTTCGAAGAACTAGATAATAAGATCGATAACCTAATTGAATATATCCCTGGTGTTCAACAAATGTTAGCTATTAAGGGTGTAGGGAGAGATACGGTTGCCGGCTTCTTTGCGGAAGTGGGAAATCTTCAAGATTATTCTCACCCTAGACAAATCATAAAGCTAGCTGGATTAAGCTTGAAGGAGAACACTTCAGGAAAGCATAAGGGGCAAACAAAAATCACAAAACGAGGTAGGAAGAAGTTAAGGGCTCTCCTCTTCAGGGTTTGTATGATTATGGTCTCTAAAAATTCGGCATTTAAAGCACTTCATGCTTATTATACCCAGTGTCCGGAAAATCCTCTAAAGAAAATGCAGTCTCTGATAGCCTTGTGCAATAAGTTAATACGCATATTTTTGCCATTGGTAAGAAACAATTTGAGTTTAGTGAAGAGCGAATGTTAAAGGATATCCCTCATATGAGAGCAAATATAGAAGGTGAAATAGCCGCTTAATTCAGTAGGAACAGTAAAGTAGAAAAGGATTTCAGGTGTGATTAGACTCGTACATTTGAAGCACGGATTAGTCAGCAAAGCAACTAAACTTCGGGCAAGGACC
>NZ_PGUY01000045.1 GCF_002863585.1 Peribacillus deserti
ATGGCGATTGGCTTATGACCGAAGGTGTCAGTCCGGAGCTGGACAATACCCGCTGCTCCCGCACAGAAAAGCGGAAAGCGGTGCCTGCCCAACATGTAAATATTAAACGCTCAGTGAAAATCCCAATAGATATAAAATTCTAAACAAATTGGCAGGCAGATACCCGATAAAGAAGACTTGCTGATTGGCGAACGACAGTGAAGACAGAAGCTTAGTCGCACTTATGTGTCAGCCAAGCATAAGACGAGCCGGCTGTGGGGAGTGCTTTTCTCCGCATGGACGGATCGGCTTATGACTCGAGGGTCTCAGCTTGTAGCTGGATCAAGGAGTCTCGCACCTTACGTTCCAATCGACCTGACTGAACAATAGGATGACGTAACAAAACATATTAAAAAACAACAATCTTTTAGAAAAGAGCCTTTTAAAAAGGCCATGTTTGATGTCTGGGAAACCACGAGGAGGCGCCATCTATCTTCCTTCTATATAAAATGCTTAAATTTGCCTGTTGATTGCAGCGTAGGGCACTCGCTTTCCGCGGGTGGTACGGGAACCACTTCGGTTTTTACGCCTGTGGGTCTCACCGGTTTCCCCGCATAAGTCTCGCATATCGGCAGCCATCTGAATCGTCATGGATCATGAGGCATTGAAAATTCTCGCTCCTGTAGAACGAGCACCGTATATATTAACTTTGCCAAAATCTGAGGTTACGATCGTGTATATGTCCTGTCCTGGAGTTCCGACTATATTGTACTGCAGCCCGCCAAATTTTTTAGGATTCAAATATCCTGCTTCATTTCCCTTTATCGGCTGCTTATCAAGCGGATACACTCTCCAAGATTCAGCTTCAGCAGGAAGGATAATGATTTGCTTCGTTTCTTTAACGCTTTCTGGTATATCGCCAATATAATCAAGCGGGTTAACAACATTTGATTTTGTACCGTTCCATCTGCCTCTGTGCAGCTCAAAATGAAGATGCTGCCCTGTTGCATCACCTGTACTTCCCATGTAGCCGATTACCTGTCCCTGTTTCACAGTATCACCCGCCTGATATTTACGAGAGCCCTTTCGCATGTGAGCATATACTGTTTCATATGGTTGTCCATTTATATCATGCAGAATAAAAATTACCTCACCATAGCTGTCTGAAACATAAGAACGGGTAACTGTTCCTGCAGCCGAAGCTTTTACTGAGACATTTCCAGGGAGTGCAAGGTCGATTCCAAAGTGTTTCGGGTTAGACCTTATTTGGAAAGAATTAGTTAATGTTCCGAGAGACGGTTTAATAAAATCCATGAAATCACCCTTATTAAAACCAAATTTACTATAGGATATGCATGTCCTGATCCATCCGCAACTTGCTATCCGCCTTTTTCCCGCAATCAAAAAGCACCTTTTACAGGTGCCTGATTTAAAAACAAAGCTTAATGAAATTAAATTCCCCATCTATTCTTCAATATCGAAATGCTCCTCTATAAACGCTCTCTCCTCTTCCATTGTCATTATCCCAGTTGCTTCTCCAACGGTTCCATCTTGAAGCTTCCAGATAGCATTATGATCCTTATCTACTTTTGTAAAATCATTTTTGTGCCAGCGGCTTAGAATGTTCAAGTAAATTTCGGCATTTTCGTATTTCGCTTCATTTTTCTCTACTACAGTGATGAGCCGTTCTACTCTCTCATGAGTCAGCGGAGTAAATCCCCACTTATCTTCAGCAATGATTTTCTGATGAGTCATTCCATGAATGGCTTCTTGCACATCATACTCATTCATTTTCATTGGTAATTCTTTTTCAACCGGCTCTGTTCTTTTTTCTGCAACCTCAATGATCTTTCCTCCTGCAGGCGTACTTTCCTCTTTCACTCTTATCGTTTTCCCATCTAATTCTGATTGTTTTGAAGAAGTTAAATAAAAATAAATGCCGGCAGACAAAACAGTTAAGATCAATACAGAGCAAAATACTCCGGCGGATTTTTTGACGATTTCTTTCACACGGAGACTCCTTTCAGGAAACCCTGCTAAGAGCGGTTATCCTTATAGTAGAATGGTTACTCTTTCACATTGATATGTTTGAGCACCAGTAAATACTATGGTGAATCATAGTGATAATAGCAGCTAAGCGAAAAGATGAACTATAACAAGCCATAAAAATAAAAACCCCTGAACAAAAGTCCATAGGGCGTGCACTTAAAGAATGGAACATGGTTTATAAATCAACTATAATGCCGGGAGTTATTCCTAACCCTTTCAAGAAGCCTTGTGTTCAAGACGAAGCTTATCGGCTACCATCGCAATAAACTCGGAATTTGTCGGCTTTGCTTTTGTCATGCTCACTGTATATCCAAATAAAGAGGAAATGGAGTCAATATTGCCTCTGCTCCATGCTACTTCAATCGCGTGGCGGATCGCTCTTTCTACCCTGCTTGCTGTTGTATTATATTTCTTTGCAATATCAGGATACAGGACTTTTGTAATCGAACCTAAGAGTTCAATATCGTTATAAACCATTGAAATCGCTTCTCGCAGATACAAATACCCCTTAATATGTGCCGGTACGCCAATTTCGTGGATAATGCTTGTGATGCTTGCATCCAGATTTTTAGGCTTGGATTCCATAGAAGAGGATTTATACGTAAAGGAAGAAGGCTTTTTCATGAATGAATTGCTTTTTCCGCTGATTTGGCGGATATTATTTGCCAGGTTCTCCATATCAAACGGCTTTAAGATGAAGTATGAAGCCCCAAGATCTACGGCTTTCTTTGTCACATCTTCCTGTCCAAAGGCGGTTAGCATGATAACATGAGGAAGGGAGTTTTTCTTAATGTCGCGGATTCTTTCTAATACACCCAGACCGTCCAGGTGCGGCATAATTATATCCAGGATCAGGACATCAGGATCAACCTGGCTCAGCATCTGCAGGCAATCCTGGCCATTGTGAGCAATTCCTGCTACCTCCATATCATCTTGAGACGAGATATATTCTTCAAGGAGACCGACTAATTCCCTGTTATCATCAACAATACAAACTTTTATTTTCTTCAACCTAGGTTTCCTCCTCTAATGAGTCCTTCATTTATCTATTTTCTATTCTAAATTAAGTTTTCGACAATGCAACTCAAAATCCTTTTTAATTTTAAAAAAATAGAAAAAAATAGAGTTTAGCTTTAATTTTCTCTTGTTTTCTTCTGTTTTCGACTGAATTCGATTCTTTCTTCTCCTCTTGTCGAATTTCCTTTAATTTTTCTGTGTATCGTGACCTATTCAACTGATTTTTCAGGCCCCTTTAGGATTGCTGTGCCGCCCATGTCACTTTGTTCCGGCAGGAGTCTCTTGCAAGTAACAAAGTGTCAAATCACAATAAACGTTCATAGAGCAAAAAAAGAAGCAGGCTGTTGACTGCCTGCTTAGCTAGCTTTTCGGGCAGAATGCCCTTTTTCATAAATGTTGATTCCTGCCTCATTTAACATCCATTCAATATGAACGCCATATCCGCTAGTCGGATCATTAACGAATACATGTGTTACAGCCCCGATTAATTTACCATTCTGGATGATTGGGCTGCCGCTCATTCCCTGAACTATTCCACCTGTTTTATTTATCAGCTCCCGGTCAGTAACTTTAATGACCATTCCTTTAGTCGCAGGGAATTTTTGCGGGATCGTACTCACAATCTCTATATCATACTTCTCCACTTTATCGCCATCCACAACAGTCAGGATCTGAGCCGGCCCTTCCTTAACCTCATGAGACAAAGTGATTGGGATCGCTTTATCCATAATATGATTATCGATTTGTGCATCAAGCTTGCCAAATATGCCAAAAGAACTGTTTTTGTTAATGTTGCCTATTACTTTATGATCTGAAGAAAAGCGTGCAAGCTTTTCACCTGGATCTCCATGGCTTCCTTTTTCAATCGATGTAACAGTCGACCTAACAACCTGTCCGTCTTTTACAACAATCGGCTCTTTCGTATCCATATCAGAAATTACATGGCCCAGAGCCCCATACTTTTTGGAATTCGGTTCATAAAAAGTCATGGTTCCAATTCCTGCAGCAGAATCTCTAATATATAGGCCCAGTTTATAAATGTTTTCCTGCTGATCCTTCAAAGGCATTAAATTTGCTTTGACCTTTTTGTTTTTACGGAAGATGCTTAACTTTAAGGGCTCATGCTGTTCGCCTGCAGCCTGTACCAATGGAGCGACATCTTCCATTTTCCTGATATTTTTTCCGTTAATTTCGGTAATAATATCTCCAACATGCACCCCTGCTGTTTCACCGGGAGACTTTTTCCCCGATGCAGTCGAAACTAAATGGTGGCCTACCACTAATACTCCAAGCGTGTTTAGCTTTACACCAATTGACTGGCCGCCCGGGATGACTTTAAAGTCTTTAAGTACTTCTATGTCGACTTTTTTAATGGGAAAACCCGCAAAATCTAGAAGAAGCTCATTCGTTCCTGGTTTTTCAGCACCAAGCGTTAATATTTTGCTGCTATCATGAACACTCACATTTCCCTGGGAAACGGAAGCAGAAACAGATAAAGATTTAGGTATTTGGTAATCCTGACCTTCGAAAAGAACAATCTTGTCAGGAATGCTTAAATAATTTTTCAATGACTGGCTGAAACCTAACAGTAAAAGTGAAACAAGGAGAAGACCGCCAATAATCTTTTTTATTAAAACTACATTCAATCCATTTCACTCTCCTCGCTTCTAGTCCACACTCACTTTTATGGCTACAATTTTAATTTAGCCTTTCAGGCGGTCATTTATAACCCGGAGCCAAAATAAAAGCTATCCGTTTATGGATAGCTTTACAATGAATAAACTATTTAACATGAAGGCATGCTCATTAGGCACTTTTAATCTGGTTCGCAAGCTGTATAAGCTCTCTTGCATGTTCTTTAGTTAACTCCGTAATCTCGACACCAGAGATCATTCTGCCGATTTCCTTTATTTTTTCATTTTCATCCAGCGGATGGACTTTTGTTTTTGTTCTCCCATTCACTGTTTGTTTAGAAATAAACAAGTGGGTATCGGCCATAGCTGCTACTTGTGGGAGATGGGAGATGCAAAGCACCTGGGAACCTACGGAAACCTTGTAGATTTTTTCAGCCATGGATTGGGCAACCCTGCCGCTCACTCCTGTATCCACCTCATCAAAGATGATGGAGGTGATCCCTTGATGTTCGGAGAAAATATTTTTAAGCGCAAGGATGATCCTTGAAAGCTCTCCCCCGGAAGCTATTTTATTCAACGGCTTCAAAGGTTCACCCGGGTTCGTGGAGATAAAAAATTCAACGATATCAAAACCGCTCCGATGAATCTTCTCTGTCATATCGCCATGCTCCACCGCTGTCTGATGGAAATGCACTTCAAATACTGTTTTCTCCATATACAGGTCTTTAAGTTCTTTATGGATTTGATCTGTAAGCTTTTTCGCATATTTTTGTCTAAGCAGAGATAAATTCTTTGCTTCTACAACTAAGTCCTTGCGGATTGATGACAATTCCGTCTCAATTTTCGCAATATGGGTTTCTCTATTCAGGAGAGTTTCAATTTCCTCTTCAATAGCTGCGGAATATTCTAAGATGTCCTCAACCGTTTTGCCATATTTTCGTTTCAATCCATTGATTTCATTGAGCCTTCCTTCAATAAAGTCCAATCTTTCAGGATCAAATTCAAGAGAATCAAGCTGGTTGCGGATCGATGAGATTGCATCCTCAAGAATATAGAAGCTGTTGGCTACCTGCTCCGAAACTTCTGAAAGCGCAGGGTCCAGGGAGGCTGCTTCTTCCAGCTGGTTCATGGCCACACCTATCCAGTCGAGCCCCTTCTGTTCTCCACCGAGCGAATGATAAGACGATTGCAGGGCTTCATGTATTCTTTCGAAGTTGGATATTCTTTGCTTCTCTTCCGATAACTCTTCATCTTCGTTTAACTTTAACTCAGCTTTGCTTATTTCATCATATTGAAATTGGATTAAATCCAGCCGGTGAGCCATCTTCTGTTCATCCTGACTCAAGCTTTTTAGCTGTTTAGCTGCAGTTTCGTATCTTTTGTAAAGCTGCTGGTACTCATGGAGAGCACTGGAGATATCTTTTCCGCCAAAGTGATCCAGGAGCGGCAAATGAAGGTCTGCATCCATGAGTTCCTGATGTTCATGCTGGCTGTGTATATCGACAAGTGTACCTCCGATTTCCCTCAGGACTGCAATGGTAACCAGCTTGCCATTAACACGGCAGACACTTTTCCCAGAACTGGAAATATCACGCCTCAGCACTGCCATTCCGTCGCTGACATCAATGCCGAACTCTGCAGCCTTAGCAACGATTGCATGGTTACTCTCTATTTGAAATAAGCCCTCTAATTCGGCCTTATCCTCGCCATGCCGGACAAATTCAGAAGAACCTCGTCCACCGATTAAGAGATTAATCGCATCAATAATAATAGACTTTCCCGCACCCGTTTCACCCGTCAAAACGGTTAAGCCCTTCTCGAATGAGACGGTCAGGGATTCAATGATGGCGAAATTTTTTATTGATAATTCAGCTAGCAATTTCTGCACCTCACCTTTTTAGAGCATGTCAAGGAATCGATCCCTAATGGTTTCGGTATCTTCAGGTGTACGGCAGATAATCAGGCACGTATCATCACCGCAGATCGTTCCCATAATTTCTTCCCAGTCAAGATTATCAATAAGTGCACCAATAGCCTGTGCGTTACCAGGCAATGTTTTCATGACCAGTAAATGACTTGCAGAATCGATCCTGATAAAAGCATCCATTAAATTCCGTTTTAACTTTTGCAGCGGATTGAATCTCTGGTCTGCCGGCAGGCTGTATTTATACCGGCCATCCATAAGCGGCACCTTCACAAGATGAAGCTCTTTAATATCCCTGGATACCGTAGCCTGGGTCACGTTATATCCGGCACTCTTTAATTCATCGACTAGATCGTCCTGTGTTTCTATATCGTTATTAGCAATAATTTCTCTAATCTTAATATGGCG
The DNA here is from genome assembly GCF_002863585.1 of Peribacillus deserti. Lineage (GTDB taxonomy): Bacteria > Bacillota > Bacilli > Bacillales > DSM-1321 > Paraperibacillus > Paraperibacillus deserti_A. Next base: position 7,012 of record NZ_PGUY01000045.1, read on the forward strand.
TTGCCCTTTATTCATGTAATATGAGCACCTCTCAAAAAATTCACTTATCTATTTGATATGTTAGCGTTTTTTGTATAAAAAGTACAATCTTTCTGTGAAGCACCGCTATAGTCTTTTTTTAATAGAGCTAAGTCCGGCTGGATCACAGGCAAAACCCCTTACCAGCTTTTCAAGTAAGGGGTCTGCTTAACGCTCATTTTTTTTCTTTTTGTTCTTTAAATGCTTGATGCGCGTCCTCCACTACCGTATCCAAGGAAATGTCAGGTGACATCTCACCCTGCACTTGTGTTCCTTCCCAGCGGAGATGCAGTAAAAACTCAATATTTCCGTCACCGCCTGTGATAGGCGAGTAGGATGCTCCTGCCACATTATACCCTTCAGCCAGTGAGAATTGAGCTATTTTATCGAATACTTCCTTGTGCACCTTACTGTCTCTGACAATTCCCTTTTTCCCAACCTGTTCCCTGCCTGCCTCGAACTGTGGCTTCACAAGGGCGACGATGTCACTTCCCGGCACTAATAATGTTTTAAGTACTGGGAGAATCAGGGTAAGCGAAATAAAAGAAACATCGATGGAAGCAAGATCCGGAGTTTCATCTTTTAGATCTTCTGGTGTTACATAGCGGAAATTCGTTCTCTCCATTACGATTACACGCGGGTCCTGCCGAAGCTTCCATGCAAGCTGATTGTATCCGACATCCAATGCATATGAAAGTTTCGCCCCATTCTGGAGGGCACAGTCGGTAAATCCTCCTGTCGAGGATCCTATATCCAGCAGTACTTTATCTTTTACGTCTATATGAAAGACCTTTAGCGCCTTTTCAAGCTTGAGTCCGCCTCGGGATACATAGGGCATGACCTTGCCTTTGATCATGAGCGGTGAATCCTCGGGAATTTTCTCCCCGGGCTTATCCAGGCGCTGCTCATTCGTGTAAACCAGCCCGGCCATGATGGACCTCTTTGCCTGCTCACGCGTTTCTGCAAGTCCTCTTTCAACAAGTAATACATCAAGTCTTTCTTTTTTTATCTTCATTCCTTAAGCCCTTTTTTGTTTTTTCATTGTAATGGATTTTAATTTTTTGACTGCGTCATCTACTGTAAAGTGTATTTCTTCAAGCAGCTTATCCACTTCACCATGTTCGATGAATTGATCGGGAATACCCATTCGGTCAATAACCGCGGAACTAAAACCGCGCTCTGCGGCAAATTCCAGGATAGCACTGCCGAATCCGCCTTGAAGAACCGCCTCCTCAATCGTTAAAACAGGCATCTTAGACCGGAAGATTTCAGAGAGCATATCCTCATCTAGCGGCTTAATAAAGCGGGCATTAACTACCTTAATAGAATACCCCTGCTTTACTAAAATATCAGCCGCCTTCAACGCCATTCCTATGGTTGTACCAAATGTTAATATACATGCATCCGTTCCTTCTCTCAGAACTTCCCATGTACCAATAGGAATGGACTTTAACTCCTCATCCATCGGCACACCCAGGCCGTTCCCTCTTGCAAACCGCATCGCAATTGGGCCGTCATTGTAAGTAAGGGATGTATATACCATATGCTGTCCTTCATTTTCATCCTTCGGCATCATCAGGACCAAATTAGGCATATGGCGAAGGAAAGCTATATCAAATACCCCCTGATGCGTTTCCCCATCCGCTCCAACTAGACCCGAGCGGTCGATTCCAATGAACACGTTCAAATTCTGCCGGCAGACATCATGCAGCATTTGATCATAGGCTCTCTGAAGGAAGGTTGAATATATTGCTAGGAACGGCTTCATATCTTGAGCAGCAAGGCCGGCTGATACAGTAACAGCATGCTGTTCCGCTATCCCAACATCAAACATACGATCAGGAAACTCCTTTGCGAAGCTTTCGAGCTTAGAGCCAACAGGCATTGCAGGTGTTACAGCAACAATTCTTTCGTCCTCACGCGCCATTCTTCGGACTGTCTCGCTTACAAGCGAACTCCAGGACGGGGCAGCGGTAGCAGGTTTTACAAAAGCACCGGTTTCGATCTTATACGGGCCAGTACCATGCCAGGTGCCAATTGTATCACTTTCTGCCGGGTGATAGCCCTTCCCTTTTTTCGTAATCACATGCAAGAGAACAGGACCGCTAGTCTTTTTAGCATATCGAAGCTGTTCAATTAGAGCTTCATAATCATGCCCATCTACCGGGCCTAGATATGTAAAGCCGAGTTCTTCAAAAAACATCCCTGAAACCAGCAAGTATTTCACTGTATCTTTAATGCGCTCTGCTGTAGCCGCCAATTTACCGCCCACAGCCGGTATCTTTTTCAGCAGCTGCTCCAGTTCATCCTTTGCCCAGTTGTACTTCCCGGCCGTTCGCAGCCTGCCGAGCACGTTGTGAAGAGCTCCCACATTAGGGGCGATGGACATCTCATTGTCGTTAAGAATGACGATCATATCCTTTTTCTCGGAACCAATATGGTTAAGAGCCTCCAGTGCCATTCCACCGGTTAAGGCGCCATCCCCGATCACGGGAAGTATAAAATTTTTCTCTTTCTTCAGGTCCCTGGCAATCGCCATACCCATTGCTGCAGACAGCGAAGTGGAGCTGTGTCCGGTTTCCCAGACATCGTGTTCACTTTCTGCCCGTTTCGGGAAGCCGCACAGGCCTTTATGTTTTCTTAATGTATCAAATTCGCATGCGCGCCCTGTAAGGATTTTATGGACATAGGATTGATGTCCGACATCCCAGATGATTTTATCCTGAGGGCTGTTGAACTCCTTATGCAGAGCGATTGTCAGCTCTACTACTCCAAGATTCGGGCCAATATGGCCGCCCGTTATTGAAAGTTTTTCAATTAAAAAATCTCTTATTTCCTTACTTAATATCTCAAGTTCACTTATGTCCATTTTTTTTAAAAATGAAGGGTCCTTTATAGATAGAAGATCCAAACAGGATCACTCACTTTCATTTCGGTTTCTTTACGTCTGTTAGATGTGTACTTTCCTAATTATAAACAACTGTTATATTAACTCAAGCGATTTATAGCTGTTCTTCCATTAAAGCTGCTGTTTATAGTATACAAAATTTCACAGCGGTCACGGCTGCGGAGCCTCCCTTGACCCTATTTATGCCCAGGGTCCATCACCGGCAATGAAGGTCCGCATAGTGCCAAATCTAATCATGAGCATAACTGAGTCAAATGGAAAAAAAGCCGCTAACACGTAAGTGATAACGGCAGCGTTCTGTATCTGGCGATTTCATTATGATTACATTTACTCTTGATATTACTATTATTATAGCATACTGACTATATCACCACAAATAAGGCTTAATGGTCTCTTACTGCAATCAAATCAGTAAGCTGCAATAACATTTCAATGTTCAAGCTTGTCTGGGCCAAGGATTGTTTAGCCAGCTGGATATGTTCACTCAGTTTTTCTTTTGCACCATCTAATGTCAGCAGTGCCGGATATGTGTTTTTCTGGTTTCCAACATCGCTGCCAACCGGCTTTCCTATCTTATCCTGCATTCCGATGATATCTAGAATATCATCCTGGATTTGAAAGGCAAGCCCAATATGACGGGAAAAATCCCTTAGAAGCTCGAGTGTCTCAGAATCGCTGTCTGCTAATAGTGCTCCCATCATCACACTGCAGGTCAGCAGTTTCCCAGTTTTATTCCTATGGATATATTCCAGTTCTGTGAGATTCAGCACTTTCCCTTCAGCTTCAATATCTGCAGTCTGGCCCCCTACCATTCCTTCTGCGCCAGCAGAAACCGCAAGCTCTTTAACCAATAGCAGTTTTGTTTCAGCCGAAGCTTTTTCAGGGTCTAATGCGGCCAACAGCTCAAAGGCATACGTTAATAATGCATCCCCTGCCAGAATAGCCGCCGCTTCTCCGAATACTTTATGATTTGTAGGCTTGCCTCTTCTTAAGTCATCATTATCCATGCTTGGCAGATCATCGTGAATCAACGAATACGTATGAATCATTTCAATCGCGGCAGCAGGTTTCAGCCCTATTTTAGGATCCCGGCCAAACGCATCCAGTACGGCAAAAATAAGCAGCGGCCTGATTCTTTTTCCGCCTGCCTTTAGTGAGTATATCATCGCCTCTTTTAGAACGGCAGGAGCTGAAAGCCGCTCAACAAGCGAGACTGTTTCCTTCTCTACTAACGTTTTGTAAGTTAAACTGAAGTCTTCCAGAAGGGAGGATTTCACAGTTTATTCCTCCTCTGCGGTAAACTTGGCCAGCTCTCCGTCTTCACGAAGGATTTGTGTAAGCTGCTCTTCAACAGATTTTAATTTCTTATGACATACTCTGGAAAGATCCATGCCTTCTTTATAGATCGCAATGGCTTTTTCAAGAGGGGCTTCTCCGTCTTCTAGAAGTTCTACAATGCTCTCCAGCTTTTCCATTGCTTCTTCAAAGCTTAATTCTTTTTCTTCACTCATCTATCGGTCTCTCCTTCTTATCTTCTACCTTACAGGATATTTCTCCATCTTTCATTTTCACCACAATTTTATCTCCTGGCTTAACACCTGCTGCGCTTTTAACCAAATGTTCTTCCTCTGTATACACCAGACTGTATCCTTTGTCCATTATCTTCAATGGACTTCTGGCATCAAGGGCAGAGGCAGCGTGGAGGAAGCTTTGAAGCTTGGATTTATAAATGCCGTCCATCAGCCGCTTCAGCATCCTGGATTGAAGGTCCAATTTTGAATGAGCAGCTTTGAGCAGCTCTTCCGGATCTCTTCTCCTAAGTGCCGCTGATAATCGCTGAACAGACTCCTTTTTTCTTATGAAATACTTATCAAAACCTCTGTTGAATCGATCCATGGTCCTGTCCAGCTGTTCGAGCTTTTGCTCATACAGCCTCTGCGGGTAACGGAAAGCATATGATTTCTCCAGATTCTGCAGCCTATTTTGTTCTGTGGACAGCTTTTTTTGCATCTCCCTTGTCATCCGGTTTTTCCTGCTCAGCAGTTTTTCCAGGACTTCATTGATATGCGGCACAGCAAGCTCCGCAGCTCCTGTAGGAGTAGGAGCCCGCAGATCAGCGACAAAGTCGGAAATCGTAAAATCCGTTTCATGTCCTACAGCGGAAATGACCGGGATTCTTGAAGAAAAAACGGCTCTGGCCACTTTCTCCTCATTGAAGGCCCATAGCTCTTCAATCGATCCGCCGCCTCTTCCAATTATCAGAACATCAGCCTCATCCCTGCTGTTAGCCGCTTCAATCGCTCTAACAACAGACATGGGCGCCTGGGTTCCCTGAACAAGAGCTGGGTAGATGATTACATTTGCAATCGGGTACCTCCTGCGAAGGGTAGTGATGATATCCCTTAGCGCAGCACCAGTCGGAGAAGTAATAACCCCGACTGTGTTGGGATAAGGAGGAAGCGCTTTTTTGTACCTATCCAAAAATAACCCTTCCTGCTCCAGTTTCGTTTTCAGCTGTTCATACGCTAGGTATAATTCACCGATTCCATCCGGTGCCATTTCTTTCACATAAATTTGATATTGCCCGCTTGGCTCATAAACGGTTATATCGCCTTTGATCAACACATGCATTCCATTCTCGGGTACAAATTTCATTCCCGAAGTGTACGTTGAGAACATAACAGCTAAGATCCGGGCCTTTTCATCTTTCAGGGTGAAGTACATATGGCCGCTGGAATGCTGTTTTAAATTAGAGATTTCCCCTTTTATGTACATGTTTTGCAAATGGGGGTCGGCATCGAACTTGCGTTTTATATATTTGGTAAGTGCGTGAATGGTTAAGTAAATTGGCTGATTCATTTCATAACTCCTTTAGTGAAAAGGCTCTGTTAAACTCGTCTGTTGATTGCCGCAGGAGGTCACTCGCTTTTTTGACTAGGTCTGTGAGCCTTCTAGAGCGGCTCCTCTGTAGACAATACACGCTTATCCCGCAGGAGTCCCGCAATCAATCAATAGTTGAAAATCAACAATGGACTTTAACAAAGCCTAAAAAAGCCTTAAGCAGGATTAGAAAATAGTGCCTAATAGAAAAGCTGTCTATTTGTTATTATAAAACAAGCAGACAGCTTCGTTTAGTATTTTAACCATTTAAGGCTATAAATTATTTTTATTCATCAATTTCAGTGATTTTACTGTGTTAAATAATAACATGGTAATGGTCATTGGACCAACTCCGCCTGGGACGGGGGTAATGTATGATGCGATTTCTTTTACTTCATCAAAAGCTACATCGCCGCATAACTTGCCCTCGCTGTTTCTGTTCATAGCAACATCTATGACAACCGCACCTTCTTTTACGTGACGGGGACCGATTAAATTTTCCCTGCCTGCTGCCGCAATCAGGATATCGGCTTGTTTGGTATGATACTCCAGATCAGCCGTTTTGGAATGGCAGTATGTGACTGTAGCATGAAGATTAAGGAATAGCTGTCCAACGGGCTTTCCGACTATATTACTTCTGCCTACCACCACTACATGCTTACCTTCAGGGTTCACGTTGATAGCTTCCACCATCTTGATGATACCATATGGTGTGCATGGATAAAACGTATCCTGTCCTGTCATCAGCCTTCCAATGCTGACAGGATGGAATCCATCTACATCTTTATCAGGCGAAATGGCTTCAATGATTTCCGTTTCATTTATATGACCGGGAAGGGGAAGCTGGACCAATATCCCGTGTATTTCAGAGTCTTCATTTAGGTGCTGAATTTGTTCAATAAGGCTTTCCTTGCTGACGGTATCCGGCAGTTCAACCATCACCGAATGAATTCCAAGCTCCTTACAGGCTTTTTCCTTCATGGTAACATACGTTCTGGATGCCTGATTATTCCCCACTAAAATAACAGCTAAACCAGGAATCAAATTCTGTTCCTTCAAGCTCTCCACTTCAGCTTTAATCTCTTTTCGAATGTCAGCAGCAATTTCTTTCCCATTAATAATAGCAGCAGTCAATTTTCTCTTCCCCTTCCGATTGTCTCTGTATTTTTGGCGGTTACTTGCTTGATTCGTCTTTAACTTTTGATAAAACGGCATTAACAAATTTCGGAGATTGATCATCCCCAAACGTTTTTGCAATTTCAATTGCTTCATCCATAATAACGTTCACAGGAACGTCTTCCGAGAAGGTCATTTCAAAAACAGCAAGCCTGAGCAGGTTTCTGTCAATAGCTGCAAGACGCTCAAGCTTCCAGTTCTCAAGATGAGATGTGATCGTTTGGTCGATGGTTTCCATATTCCCGGTCGTTCCGGTGACCAGAAAGTCAAAATATTCGTCCTTTTCCATTCCATCCAAAACATTCTCCATGCTTTCCTGTACATCTGCTTTTCCTATTTCTATTTGAAAAAGTGCCTGCAAAGCCTTTTCTCTAGCGGTTCTTCTCTTCATCGTATTACTCCTTTACTGTTTCAATCAGCTTATAAAAATAATAGCATAAACGAACATTACACGATAGGGTACATTGAAATATTAAGAAAAATTACTTTTTTTACTGCTGCCTGTGTTAAGATTTAGTCTTGTTTTGGCGCCTTTGTTATCTTTCGGCCGCTTATACTTCTTAGGGAAAAACCCGGTCAAGGGAGGTTCCTCGGTGTGCAGCAAACCGAGGAACCTCCCGGACATGTCGCGAAACCCTGGATCAGAAATGACAGAACTTAATTAAGAAGACGGGTTAATATAAATATTTTGCACTAATTTCCCCTTTCCAAAACCCTTTGGGATTTCCGAGAGTCTCTCCGAATTTTTTCGCTTAAGATTAACATATTGAAATTAAAACAAAGTTCTTACGTTCCGTGTTGATTTTTTTCACTCTGTTGATTGTAACGGATATGCGAGACTCCTGGGGGATAAGCGGGTATTGCCCAGCTCCGGACTGACACCTTCGGTCATAAGCCAATCGCCATCAAAAGGCAATATGCGCAGCGTTTAATCAAGACGGCAATCCATAGTGCTGTAACAATAAATACTTGAAAAGCACCATCCTCCGTTTTTCTTTTAAGGGAGACCACACAGGTGCAAAGCGCCTAGGCAGCCCTGACCACCTCGTGGTAAGGTAGTGTGCCTGCTAGCTTCGATCAACAGTCACTAACAGAGCTAAAAGAAAAAAACCAAAGACATATGCCTTTGGTTACATTTCTTGATCAAACTCTGCGTCAGGCTTTTGGTTTTCAAATTGAATGCCGACGATGTGAACATTCACTTCATCTGGCTCAAGAGCTGTCATATTGATTAGTGCCTGCCTGATATTGTCTTGAACTTCCTGGGCCACTTTTGGAATGGAAACCCCAAATTTCATCGTACAATAAATGTCGAGTTTGATTCCATCTTCCGAAAGATCCACTCTAACACCTTTGCCGTGATTTTTCTTCCCAAGCTTTTCAACTACACCGGAAGCAAAATTCCCGCGCATGTTTGCCACACCCTCTACTTCATGTGCCGCAATACCAGCGATTACCTCAATAACTTCCGGAGCGATCTCTACCTTGCCTAATCCCTTATTGTTGTGACTCATCTCAAGAGTTGATTGATTTTCGCTCATTATGAGCACCTCCTGTTTTCATTATGAGTTCATTACATCATACATTTCAAGAAATTTAGTGTTGAAATTTCCCTCCACAAACTTTTCATGCTGAAGAAGTTTTAGATGGAACGGGATGGTAGAATAGATGCCTTCGATCACAAATTCACTCAAGGCCCTTTTCATTCTATTTATAGCCTCTTCCCTTGTATCACCATATGTAATCACCTTGGCAATCATGGAATCATAGAATGGCGGTATTGTATACCCCGGATAGGCTGCTGAATCGATCCTCACACCTAATCCGCCTGGCGGAAGATACATCTGAATCTTTCCAGCTGAAGGCATAAAATTCTTATCAGGATTTTCAGCATTTATACGGCATTCAATGGCCCAGCCTTTAAACGTTACATCTTCCTGCGTCAGGGATAGTTTCTCCCCGGAAGCCACCTTGATCTGTTCTTTGATCAAGTCAACCCCTGTAACCATTTCTGTGACTGGATGTTCCACCTGAATTCTTGTATTCATCTCCATAAAGTAATACTTATTGCTGTTGTAGTCAAAGATAAATTCTACAGTCCCCGCTCCTGTATAATCAACGGCCTGGGCAGCCTTAACGGCGGCAAGACCCATTTCAGCTCTAGTTTCCCCATCAAGTGCAGGCGAAGGAGTTTCCTCCAGAAGTTTCTGCATTCTGCGCTGAATGGTGCAGTCCCTTTCCCCTAGATGGATGACATTACCAAAGCTGTCGGCCATAACCTGGATCTCCACATGCCGGAAATCTTCAATGAACTTCTCAAGGTATACTCCCGGATTACCGAACGCCGTCATTGCTTCCTGCTGTGTAACCTGAATCCCTTTTACCAGTTCATCTTTGGTGCGGGCAATCCTGATTCCTTTCCCGCCGCCTCCTGCTGTAGCTTTTATAATAACAGGGAAGCCGATACCCTCGGCAATTTCAAGACCTTCTTCTGCATCCTTTATAATGCCCTGAGATCCTGGCACAATAGGTACTCCTGCGGCTTTCATTGTTTCCCTGGCAATGTCTTTTGTACCCATTTTAGAAATGGCCTCAGGTGAAGGGCCGACGAACGTGATGCTGCACTCTCTGCACAGCTCTGCAAAGGCAGAATTTTCTGCCAGGAATCCGTATCCTGGATGGATAGCATCCGCACCTGTCAGAGTGGCTGTTGAAATGATATTGGCAAAATTTAAATAGCTGTCTTTGGAGGCTGTGGGCCCGATGCAATAAGCTTCATCAGCAAGCTGTACATGAAGTGCTTCACGGTCCCCTTCAGAGTACACGGCAACCGTTTCAATTCCCAGTTCCTTACAGGCACGTATAACGCGTACAGCAATTTCTCCTCTGTTAGCTACCAAAAGCTTTTTTATCATAATTAAAACGCTCCTTACTTAAAGCTTTACTAAAAATAGCGGCTGGCCGTATTCTACAAGCTGGCCGTTTTTTACTAATACTTCTACGATTTCCCCATCCACTTCAGCCTCAATTTCATTGAAAAGCTTCATAGCTTCAACAATACAGACCACGGAATTCTTAGATACCTTCGATCCTGTCTTTACGTATGCATCCACTTCTGGAGAAGGTGATTGATAGAACGTTCCAACCATTGGCGAAGTGATTTTATGTAAATTATCTCCGGCTGCTTCCGTCTCCTTCTCTTCAGCCGGCTTAGCTGCTGGTGCTGGCTGTGGGACTGGAGCTGCCTGAACGGCCTCACCTGGTGCTTCCTGCGGGATCACTTGCTGAACCGTATAACCGCCAGGCTGGAGGCTATTCTTTTTCATGACAATCTTTGTTCCATTCATTTCATATTCAAATTCATCTAGTGTAGATTGATCAACCAATTTAATAAGTTCACGAATTTCCTGTACCTTCAAAACACTCGCACCCCTTGTCCTTTTTTGCTAATAGTATCATATTTCTCTGCTTGCTGTGGATGGCTGTCAAAGTCTCGAGGAAAATTTAATAGATAACATTAAATATATACCTTGATTATGACTAGCTACTAATATCATACGATAATACCTTGTACAAATTCAATAAAAGACCTATAAAGATGTTTCCCAAGCAACTGCCAGTTGTCAAATGTGAGATCAAATCGTTTTTTTTAAATATTCTAAAATTATATTGTAAAAATTTACTATGTATTTAAAATTAGAACTAAAGACCCGAATTTTTAGAAAGTAGGAGACAAACGTATGAGTACAATTGAACAGCTGATGCAGGAAGACCTAAACAGAAAGAACAGCATTGTTGTAAGAGCTACCTTGGTTTCCGTCTTACTTGCTGCGTGTGTAGATTTTTTTATGAAAAAAGACCTAGCTTTAGTTCTATCGATTCTGATTGGCGGCGGCATCGGATGGGGCATATTAGCCATCCTCCATCATTTCAAGAAAGCCCTTGCTTTTATACCTTATATAGCCAGTTTCCTTGTATCTGCTGTTATTTTTGTCATTATGGAAAACAGCATTTCACCCTCCGCGTTTTTCTTGGTGTATTTCATTTTAGCCACTGCTGCGATTTATATGAACGGCCCTGTATTATGGATGGGCAGCGCGCTTGGGTTAATCGTCATAACGATGTTCATACAGCTTCATCATTCAGTTCTTCCCTTTGAAACCAAAAATTATGTGACCATTTATCTATTACATATACTCGTAACTATTCTTTTATCCTTTCAGCTTAAACTTGCTAAGCAGCTGACCAGGCAGATGTATAAACTCCATAGTGAAACACAGGAAATGATGGCTGGTAATCAAAAACGCCAGGCAGCTCTTGAAGAAAATACGGCCGTTATCTCTGATATGATCAGTTCGGTTAACCATACCAGCCAGGAAAATTATCATGGTGCGTTAGAAATGACTCATTCTATCGCGGATCTTTCTGCAGGGGTACAGGTTCAGGCGGATTCTGCTTCTGCTATTTCTCATTCCCTTGAAAATACGACTGCAATGGGGGCTGAGATTTCACGGCTCTCTACAGAACTCCTAAAGGATGCCGGAGCGGCCCAATCTGCATCCAAGCGTGGAAATGACTTATTAACACAACTGGAAATCGAAATCACAACATTTTCATTTGAATTGACAACTATTTCACAAAAAATGTTTTCACTCTCCATCGATGTTGAAGAAGCAGTGGACTTCGTAAAGGTCATTCAGGGTATCGCCGAACAAACCAATCTGCTTGCTTTGAATGCTTCTATTGAGGCCGCGCGGGCCGGAGAGAGCGGCCGGGGATTTGCAGTTGTCGCACAAGAAGTCCGAAAGCTTGCAGACCTGACAAATCAAACTGCCAGCCAAATATCTACTAACCTTGGAAAAGTAAAAAAGGAAACGGACGAAACTAATTCTTCCATATCTGCCGCAGCCGACAATATGAAAGCAAACCTGACTCTTTCAAGAGAATCAAAAGAAGCATTCTTGGCTATCTTCGAGGTCATTAATGCCCTGAAAGATAAACTCACTTCTTATCATCAGCATATTCAATTGATCGAAACATCATCTAGGGAAATCGAAACTGCAGTCAATGATTTCAGCTCCGTTGTACAGGAAGCCAGCGCAAGCCTCGAAGAATTAGCTGCCACGATCCACTCCCAAACCGAGCAGTACTCCCATCTGGTCCACTCCCTGGAGGATGCTGATACTTCAATGCACAAGCTTATTCAGCTTTATCGGGAATGAGTCAAACAAGAAAACCCGGATCCTCGGCTGGATTCGGGTCTTATTTTGCTATTGGTTTTAAAATCAGCTGTTTTTTTCGGATCTCGCTGAATTTTTTAGTCTTAGTCTTCCCTATCATAGTCCTCATTTTTTATTGTGAACGTATCGATGATTTCCCCGTCTGAGGTAATTGTAGTAAAGGTAATTTGATCTTTATCTACCTTTGCCTGCATAGAAACGGCAATGTTGTCCATGTTTACGTAGTCGAATATTTCATCGGCCACCGCATCATAGTGTTTTTTACCTGTTGTGCCGGCCACTATGTAGACCGTGCCGCCCGGATCTTCCTTGCCCGCTTTCAGCTTCTTTGTTCTTCCGTAAGAATGGTCATGACCCGAGAAAACAATGTCGATCCCCAATTCATCCATGATTGGCGGCAGTTTTTCTTTCATGTCTTCATTCCCGCCAAATGGGTTGGTATAATACGGCGGTTTGTGTGTAACAAGGATTTTCCATGGCTTGTCGGACGTTTTCACATCTTTTTCCAGCCATTCCAGCTGCTCGTCCAAAACTCCTTCATCACTGGTAAACCCCATTACGCTGAAATGGATATTATTATAATCAACGGAATACGTACCTCCTATATCTGCCGCGGGACCATTTTCAGGGGTATTGAAGATGGCCTTAGCTAAATGGCCGTCAGCGTCTCCCATATATTCATGATTCCCTAAGTTTGCAACAAGGTCCGTTGCACGGATGTTTTTGTACTGGGACATGGTGCCTAATGTATCATCCCATTGTGTGAATTTCGCCGATTCATCTATCAGATCTCCAACATGGATCATGAGTGACAAGTCTTTATTATTAAGTTCTCCTAGTATGCTATTAAAGTCACGTAAATCTGCTGGTGATTGTGTATCACCCAAAATCGCAAACTCAAAGCTTTGCTTTCTTTTCAATGTAGTGAACTCCTGCAGCTCCGACCAGGTTTCGCCATCACCTACACGGAAGATATAAGTTGTATCCTGCTGCAAATTCTTTAATGCTGCCTCATTTACGCGGGCGATTCCATTTTTAGAAATATTCTGCTCTCCGGAAAATACCTGGCTGCTCCAAGTACCAGTGAATGTTTCAAGCGAACTATTTCCTTTCCTGTCATAATCCTTCTTTTTCGCAGCCTGTATCAATGTCTTTCCCTTTGCAAGCGGACTTGACATCCAGGTAAAGTTCTTTTCCTTATAGGGATCACCTGCAGCAGTGGATATGAGATTTTTTATCTCACCGTCTCGAGTCAGCGGCGGGAAGGTTTGAGTATTCCATTTAAATGAATACTTACCTTCCTTAACTGCATATAACGCGATTTTCTTCACTTCATTCGTAATGGAATCTACCTTTACAGAACCGCTGCTGTCGGTTTTACCAAGTAAAACGGGTTCCTTACTGCCGTCTATTTCGGCAAATACTTCAACATCGCCAATCGAATTCTTATCGTTATCTTTGACTGTGATAATCGCTGGTTTCCCAATTAATACCGGTTCGGAGACAATCTCATAGGCGCCTTTTACTTCAACAGTTGCAGGCTTCATAGAAAATGTGGGAACGAAGTCATCCCCCTTTGGTGTATGGAAGTTTATACTTCCTTCTGTTAGGTCATAGGTTAATTTACTGCCTTCCTTAGTGGAGGGCGGTATTCTTATAGATATAACGGCAGCCTCTGCAGCAGAACCTGCATCACCGCTGTTCACTAAGTTCAAGGAAACGATTCCCGTATCGGCATCATAGCTGGATGTACTTCCATCAAATCCTTCTGAGAACTGGATTTTCTCAACCCTATAATTTTTATCAATGCGAAGGTTCATATCCGCCCCAAACATTACATCAGGATGTAACGCCTTTACTGTAAGGTCAAATACATCACCTAATAATGCCGCCTCTTGTCTCTTACCTACTTCAAGCTTGGCTGACCCTGTGTTTACGGTAAAATAACTTGTTTTAACCGCCTGGTTTCCAAACTTGTCAGGAACCTTAATGATTACCTTATGAATACCATCAGCCCATTTTAAGCCGCTTAATGATACTGAGCCGTCCATATCATAAGAGTAATGGCCTTCAAAATTAGAATAATTCTTTCCATCTACAAAGATGCTGATTTTCTCCCAATCAATTCCTGTCTTGAAAGGATCCTCTTCAAACTCATTCACCACCGCTTTTATCACGACTGCATTCGTTGTATAGGTTTGCTCTTCTACGTTAACGGACTGAATAACAGGCGGATGTAAATCATCTACTTTCTCACCGTATACCGCCCTGATATTATCGACATATACCGAGCCTTTCGTCATCGGGCCGGTAATTCCTGATTTGGTGGACATCAGCCTGATGGCCTGTGTTCCGGAAATTTTGAATGGCCCGGTAAAGGAGGCTGGTATCTCTGCCTCAATGTATTTCCAGCCAGTCCAGTTAATCCCGGAGTTTTCCTCAGTAAGATTAAGTGTCTGGCTTTTATTGTTCCCATCGACAAGAAGCATTCTGAGCCAGTAGCCTTGTGCTTCCGGGGTTCCGTATACCCACATCCCAATGGCTGTCGGGTTATCATTTATCGCCATATTTGTACCAGGTCCTGCATAAACCCCCAGCGTTGTCCCGGTTTGTGCATTTGTAAAGTCAAAATCGATCTGTAATGATTGATTGCCAAATATGACAGGAGCAGGATATCTGGATAAATCAAGCAGCCCTTTTTCTCCCCGGTTTGCTGTTGAGGTTTTCCAGTTTCCCATGCTGCCTTCAAAATCAAACACGACTTCAGGAAGTTTTCCAACCGATACTTTTATTTGAGCTGAAAGGCCAGTCCCCTTTAAAGCGGCTTTGATGATCCCCGTAATATTCTTATCGCCTGTATGAAGTACTCCTGTTTCATCAATGGTTCCCATTCCTTCGGGGATGTCAAAATCCATATCTTCTAAGTTCCATTTCACTTCTCTTTTTTGAAACAAAGTGGTTAATCCTAGATCCAATTTACTTTTTCTGCCCGCCGTCATCTCCCCGGCAATAAAGGACATCTGATCTGGCTGTGCCACTTCAATTATGCTTCTCCCGACTTCTTGCCCCATATGTTTGAGCAAAACATTAAGCACTCCCGTTTTGCCATTCGAGATAAATTTGCCCGTTTCATCAATGCTGCCGAATGAACCATCCGTTAATTCCCATGTTAATCCAGAAGCTGGAAGGTCAGCTGATGCCATAGATTTGTCGCGCCCTTTGGCCGAAAACTGAATCTTTGAGCCTGGCGTAAAGGATTGGTCATAAGGCTCGATATGGGCTGAATTAAATACATGGTCTGCAGGTGTTTTTGAAACAATCAGCCAAGAATTTGCTACACTTCTTTCCATCCGATCAGACGGGAGGTTGTCCACTTCCAGTTTATCCCCGCCTAATTCCCGAGTAGCAAAAGTGGATGAACCGCCTCCGTCCAGATTCAAGGCACTTTCTGCCCCCAAGTCGATCATCAGCTGTGCCAGATCTGGCATTGAAATTCCTGCTGAGTACGGTTCCTGCCTTCCATCAATCACGACAAAAAACACATCACCATCTTCCTTAATCCCCACAGCAGTCCGAGGCTCTTTATCTGCTCCTGTTTGAGGAGTTTCATAGATCTGCCCCTTTTTTACGAGAATCGCATTTCCTCCAAGCGCCTCCTGGATTTCATCCTTGATGCCTTCAAATTCCGCAGGTGTTCCAATAACGGCTTCACCTGACTTTTTTATGCCAAAAAATTCTTGTGACGCTAATGATTTGGATTTTACAGCTTGCCCGTTTTTGTAAACATAGCCAGAAGGCTCCCCGGTCGCCATATTGTAGAAGTCAGCATTAACTGCAGCTACAACTGTGTGGTTGTCTCCGCTCGCTGCACTTGCCTGTCCCCTAACTGGCTGAAGGCCGAATGCAGTTTCATCATTTGGTGTGCCGGCCTCAATCGAAAGGCTTGGATTCTGCATATCCACTTCTACTACAAAACTTTCAATCTTCTTTCCTTCTTTTCCTTCAAAACTGTAATGCTTTTCCATTACACCAGGCGCGAGATCTGCTTGATACTGGTTAATCGGCGTTTGAATGATGGGAGATCTTAAGTCGAAGCTGCCTAATGCCAATGTCAAGCTGGGTAAAATCATACTGCTGGCTAAAGTGACTGTTAAGATGATGGGTAAAAGCCTGTTCTTCCAATCCTTCTTCATCATTTGCCTCCTACGCATGTTTACTCGTTCCATGATTTCAGGGATATGTAAGATGATCTGTGCTTTCTAGTAAATCCATTAACTTAATATTAAGAATTTTCCATATTCAGGAATAGAGGGAAAAGACCTACATTTTCTGGAAAATAACCATGAACTTCTGCTGGTAAATTGGAAAAACCGACCGTTGGACCTAGTTAATGTGTTGTAGGGAGAATTTTATACTGGGATTTGATGGAGAAAGATAACAATTACGCAGTAGAGTATTCTGTTCTGTAACTGTATGGTGTAATGATTACTTAACTTGAAAAATCGCGGGGCCTTTCGCTCAATTAACAGAGGTAAACCGCAAAAAAATAGAGGCCAATTCTTTTTCGCGCAATTATTTTTTTATATGATGCAATTAATTTTTTATCCGATACAATTATTTTCTTATACGATGCAATTATTTCGTTATACGATACAATTATTTTCTTATACGATGCAATTAGGGCTAAGCCAATTGCTTTATGAATATGTAAAAGATAAAAAAGGCTAAGCAATAAGCCCAGCCTTACTTATATAATTTTATGTTGAAAGGCACCGTTCTCTGCTTTTCTATCTGTCTAGCTCCAAGCTGCGTCCCTCGAGTCATAAGCCGATCAGGCCATGAGAAGAAGAGCGCTTCTCACGGCCTGCCCGTCTTATGCTTGGCTAGCGCATAAGTGCGACTAAGCTTCTGTCTTCGCTCCGCTCGCCAATCAGCAAGTCTACTTTATCGGGTCTCTGCCTTCTTTTACATTTGGTTCTCTAGTTTGGTTCTTTCATCATTGTCCTATCAATTAGCTGACTTCGGAAGGCACCGCTTTCCGCTTTTCTATTTGTCCAGCTCCGAACTGACACCTTCGGTCATAAGCCCATCGCCATCTAAAGGTAAAAGCGGCCTTTCGCTGCCGCTCGTCTTTTGCCTTTCAGGTGTCTGCTTTTCATGTGATTTGTGAAAAAATAAGAAAAGCTAGGCGTTCAGCCTAACTTCCTTAACATTTCTTGATTAGAAAAGCACCGGTCTCCGCTTTTCTATCTGTCCAGCTCCGAACTGCCATCCTCCCGTCATAAGCCAATCAGTCCATGAGAAGGAAATGCACTTCTCACGGCCTACTCGTCTTATGCTACTCGGATGGCTGCCTTTTTAATGATGCGAAAAGATAAAAAAGCTAAGCAATAAGCCCAGCCTTACTTATATAATTTTATGTTGAAAGGCACCGTTCTCCGCTTTTTTATTTGTCTAGCTCCAAGCTGAGACCCTCGAGTCATAAGCCTATCAGTCCGTGAGAAGGAAAAGCACTTCTCACGGACTACTCGTCTTATGCTACTCGGATGGCTGCCTTTTTAATGATGCGAAAAGATAAAAAAGGCTAAGCAATAAGCCTAGCCTTACTTATATAATTTTATGTTGAAAGGCACCGCTTTCCGCTTTTCTATCTGTCCAGCTCCAAGCTGTGTCCCTCGAGTCATAAGCCGATCAGGCCATGAGAAGAAGAGCGCTTCTCACGGCCTGCCCGTCTTATGCTTGTAGGGCCGCTCCTTCGCTATCGCTCCGGACCGCTTTCCGCTTTTCTATCTGTCCAGCTCCGAACTGCCATCCTCCCGTCATAAGCCAATCAGTCCATGAGAAGGAAATGCACTTCTCACGGCCTGCTCGTCTTATGCTACTCGGATGGCTGCCTTTCATTAGTTTTATGAAAAAATAAAAGGGCTAAGCCAATTAGCCTAGCCTTGATCATATAATTTTATGTTGAAAGGCACCGTTCTCCGCTTTTCTATTTCCCCGGTTGGAATTCTACTGCTACGTTTGTTCCTGTTCCTAGCTCTTTGCTTACGGTGGTCATGATTTCGTTTGCTGCTTTGCTAGATTGCTTTTTGGATTTTACCAGTACGTGCACTTCTTTTCCTTTGATTCTTACGAGTGCTCCGTCATAATTCATGGAGACGATTAGGGATTCCAGCATTCCTTCTTTTACAGCCAGGTCATCCAGGTTGTTGATTTTTTCATAGGCTGCATTTTTTTCTTCTGCTGAGATGTCTTCTGTCATGGCTACAGCCAGTTCTTCTTTTTGTTTGTTGCGCTCATCTTCAAGTTCCATCCGCATAGCTTCGAAGACTTCGTCGTTAGCTGGGGCTGTTACTGCTTTACCGCTGTCAGCATTTTCTTTTTTAGCTGTATCGGATGTGGTTGTCTTGGCTGCTGGTTTTTCTTTCTTTTTCTCCTCGGTCGCTGCCATATCGGAAGCAGGCTTTTGCGGTGTAGTGATGTAATAGACGGATAGGACTACAACAAGGCTTAACATTGTTAATAACCATACTGTTTGTTTTTTTAATAACATGAATGATCCTCCTCAGATTTCTTATTTATATGAAATGCTTTTAAGCACATTGATCCTGCATTATTTCTTAGCTAGTACAGATACGCGGTGGCTGGATACATCCAGTACCCTGGTAACAGCTTCCCGGATCCATTTTTTGACCTGTATATTATCTGCGCCTTTTGCGACAATCAGGACTCCCCTAATAGACGGCTTTTGTGTCTGAGTGACGAGCGGGACCTCGGATTCGCCATCCCGGGTAAATACAAGCTGTTCATCAACCGAGCTGTCTTCCACCTGGCGCTTGCCGCCATCCCTGTCTTCCTCGTTGGTTATTTGCTTTCGGGTGACTTTATTTTTCTCGTACACTTTTTTTTCTGATGAGTCGACATTGACCATTACGGTGACGTCTTCAATGCCTGCAACATCCTCCAGGGCTTCTTTCAACAGTGTTTCATATTGTTTTTCATAATCGGTGAACATCTTCTTTCCTGTGGCTTTCTTCATCCCAAATGCGGCTACGTCATCCTTAGACTGACTGCTTCCAGTCTCGGCGGCATCTCCCATTGTAGTGGTGCTGGTTTCTGTGTTTGTAAGAAAGCTGCTGGCTATCATAAACCCGACGCCTATTACTAGAACCGCTAGTACATATGCATGCTTGGAAGGCTTCCCGGGCCCCTTCTCCTTCTTAAGGAGCTTAGCCAGCAGGGAAAAAGGACCTTTGTCATCTTTCACTAATAACTCCCCCTCCCTCTAGCTCAATAGAAAGAATTTCTTCTTCTACTGACCATTTTGCTGCAAGGAAATTCTTTATTTCTTTCGTTTCTGCATATTGGCTGGGCCTCGGTGTACTGGTGTCGATATTGACTTGTGCCACTGTTTCCACTGAGCCTAGGTCATCAGCAGGCTTCAATGTGAGATGAATATTTTTTATGTCTTTGGGAAATTCAGGCGTGTCCACTTGTTTAGCTTCTAGATCAACTGTTTCTACATTCATCTGGTACTTATTCATCAACTCCTCTTTTGCATCTGTTTTGAGTTGGACAGCCATCTGTTTTAAAATATATGCTTGCTGTGAGGCTTGTATTTCTTTTTTCTTATCTTCAATTAAATTTTCTATATTTTCTTGTTTCTGGGATGTATGTAGAGCTTTCGATACAACCTGTTCAAAATCAGTTGAAAAGAGCTTTAATATTGGAGATAAGATAATGGCAATCAGCAAAAGACCAATGACCATTTTTGCGTATTTCTGCATCGTTGAATTCGGAAGCAGCAGGTCGATTACCGTAGCTAATAGAATAAAGAGAATAATATTTGTGACCCAGCCTGTTAAATATTGCATCATCCCTCACCTCACCATCATCGTTACATTTCCTGCTGCAATGATCACTGTAACACTCAGGAAAAACATAATGGATACGATGGCAAGTGCCGCAAAGATATACACCATGCTTTTACTGATCACACTTAAACAGCTGATGACCGGTCCGCCCCCGAGAGGCTGCAGGATCGCTGCTGAGAGCTTGTACACAAAAGCGACAATTAATATCTTAAGAGCGGGGAACACGCAGATTAACAGCAGTACAACCACCCCTGCCAGCCCAACCGTATTTTTTAAAAGTACAGAAGCACTCATGACTGTGTCGGTTGCATCGGAAAACATCCGCCCGACTACTGGGATAAAATTACCGGTGATAAACTTTGCTGTCCGAATGGTGATACCGTCGGCGACTGCAGATGATGCCCCTTGGACGGAGATGACTCCGAGAAAGACCGTCATGAACGTACCAATCAGCCATATGCTGCCATTTCTAAGGAGATTTGCCAGCTGGGTGACCTTATATTGTTCTGTTAACGTGCTGACTATGCTAAGGATTGCAGATAGCAGTAGCAGCGGGAGCACGACGTACTGCATCAATAACCCGCTTGTATTCATCAAAAACACCAGGACTGGGTGGAAGAATGCGGCTGAGACTACACCTCCCGATGCAGCAATTAAAGCCAGCAGCAGCGGAATGAGTGCCATCAGAAATGAAATCATCATACCTATCGTTTCTTTCGTATACTCAATGGCCACGTGAAAACTGTTTAAAGCGATGATAATTAATACCATGAATACAATGGCATAGGCTACCTTGCTGACAGAACTTTTTTCAAATGCTGACTGAAGGGTCTGGAGAAACATGCTTAGAACAGTTAGAACAACTAATGTGCCAAGCAGTTTTCCATTTACCAGAAGTTCATGAAATATAAATTTGGCTAGACCCTTCATCCATTCGTTAAAGGAGAACTTTTTTTCACCGCTTACGAAATCAAAAAAGCTGCCTTTCTGGCTTTCCGGCAAAAACCCGCCATAATCGGTGACAACCTTGTCCCAAAATCCCTTAAGGTCATTGATTCCAAGGTTCTCCAGCTGTGAATTAACGATTTCTTCGTTACTAATGGGTGCTTCTTGATTCGTTTCAGCAAAGGCCCGATGATCACTCGAAAATATAAATACTACTGCTAATAAGAAGAGAAGCATGCACTGTTTCATGAAACATCCACCTCACCTGCTGTTATTGTCAGCTGGGAATTAGTTTTATAATGGTTTCTATAATGACAGTCAAAATGGGGATGGCCATGGCAAGAATCAAAATTTTACCGCCAAGTTCAATTTTAGAAGCTATGGCACCCTGCCCGGCATCTTTTGTGATCTGGGAAGCAAATTCCGCAATATAAGCTATTCCGATAATTTTTAAGATTGTTTCCAGGTAAATCATGTTTACATTGGCTTTGACGGCAATTCTTTCAATCATATGAATAATCTGTGAGATTTGATCAAGCAGCATTAAAAAGATGGAACAACCGACAAAAACCACTAATAAAAAAGCAAAGGTAGGTTTCTGCTCCTTTATAACCAGCGCGAGAAAGGTAGCTATTAAGGAAATACCGACTATCTTAAGAATCTCAATAGCAATCTGCCCCCCTTATCCCTCAAATAAAAAAACAGACTTGATCTTTTGAAATAGGTCATCCATAACGGAGGCCACCATAAACAAAATAAAAATAAACCCAACGAGCGTCACCCATTGCGCATACTCCTTTTTGCCGACCTGATCCAATACGGTATGAAGAAACGCGACGATAATCCCAACTCCGGCTATTTTAAAGATTAAATCAACATCTATTCCCATTTCTTTTCTCTCCCTTTTGGTTTACAAAAGTATGATAATCAGCAGCAACCCAGATAAAAAACCGAGGCTTTTAATCATTTTTTCATATTTGCTCTGGCGGTCGAGCGCTTCTTTTTCTTCTCGTTCCAGGTGGGTCAATGTTAGGATGATCTGTTTTTGCTGGCTCATCCTGTCATGCCTCCCCAGCGTTTCTCCGAATTGGACAAGTATTTCATATTCGCTCTGCTTTAAGGAGAGTGATTTCCAGACTTCCTGTAAGCTTTCCGTCCATGCGTCTCTTACAGTTGTTTCATTGTTCTCCATCTTAGAGGCGAACGCTGTAAAAAATAAGGACAGCGGCTGAGGCAGCTGCTTTGACAGTTTTAGGGACGCATCCCTGAGAGGGGTATGCCCATACATGATTTCGGCTTCGAGTGCCTGAAGAGAGGACTTTAGCTGCCTTAGCTGCCTAGGTCTTTCCGTGAACCCTCTTGCTATCTCAAAACCAGACCAGGTAGTAGCCAGTAAAATAAATGCTGCCCCTATGACTTTAAACATAGGCAGCCCCCGTTCCTAAACGGAGTTCCTTGCCGGAAGCATCCCGGACTGTTGAAATAGTCCCTGGAGCTGCACCCCTGGTGACCTCAACGAAACGTTCAAAAATATGCTCATCCAGTATTCTTTGGATAATAGGCCGCTTTCTTATTTCTTCCAGCGAATTCCCATGTGTCGTGATAATCAGTTTAATTCCGGCATTTGCCGCCTCTAAAACCGCTTCAGTATCTTCTTTTCTGCCAATTTCATCAACCACCAGGACATCTGGCGACATAGACCGGATTAACATCATCATTCCTTCAGCCTTCGGGCAGCTGTCTAGAATATCAACCCGCGGACCCAGCTCGAGCTGAGGAATCCCCCTCACGCATCCTGCAATTTCAGAACGCTCGTCCACTATACCAACCTTACGGGACCCTATTCCCTTCGAATCCATGCCGCTCGATACAATACGGGCTATATCCCGAAGCAAAGTGGTTTTGCCAGTCTGCGGCGCCCCGATTAAAAGTGTATGCTTCCAGCTTCCATCAAATAGGAGTGGAACCAGCCTTTCAGCTGCTCCGATTTTCTGCCTCGCAATCCGTATATTGAAGGAAGAAATATCACGAATAGCTTTCACACTGCTGTTCTCCAGGACTACCTTGCCGGCCAGCCCCACTCGGTGCCCGCCTTCGATCGTCACGTATCCCCGTCTAAGCTCTTCTTCAATCGTATATAACGAAAACTGGCTTAAAGCATTCAATAGCTGATCAGAATCCTCATATGTAACCACATAAGGCAGAAAATGAGGCTCCCCTCCAGCCATAATCTCAAGCGGCCTGGCAATTCGTACTCTAATTTCTTCCATACAGTCCTGAACTGCTTCCGGTAAAACTCTCAGCTGATCTCCAATATTCCTTGGCAAAATTGAAAAGACGGAATCCATTTTGACCCTCCTATTGCCAGTTCTCATAATTCATTTGTATGGCAGGCCTGTACACTTTATTACTAGATTTTTA
This sequence comes from Peribacillus deserti, assembly GCF_002863585.1. Lineage (GTDB taxonomy): Bacteria > Bacillota > Bacilli > Bacillales > DSM-1321 > Paraperibacillus > Paraperibacillus deserti_A. The sequence goes on from NZ_PGUY01000045.1 coordinate 30,474, forward strand.
TAAACATAGGAGACGCGGGCTGCTGCAATGGATTGTGGGTGGATAGACTCTATTAGAAATATGGAAATTTCCCTTTTAAAAAAGGAAGTGCTATGAAGTTATGTGCTTCTTACTTCTTACTCCAGTTGTTAAGGGTGCTGCATTCTGGAGGATGGCAAGTCCTTTAAACTAGTTAAAATGTACTTTACTTTTGAATTTTTTTACATTTGGGAGGGATTTTTTGAGGGAAAAGCAAAATTGGGTTAAAAAACTCATAATTTAGAAGAATGTCGATGTTATTGAGGATTAATCGTTTCATATATGCTTGGGTTTTCGATGTTTACGCTTATGTTTGAAAGATTTATGCTTATATTTTCCATAAACATGCTTACGTTTATACCTTTTATGCTTTTCCTGCTGACAGCTATGCTTCTCGGGATGGGGTTATGCTTATCTTTGGCGACTTATGCTTATTGTTAAGCTCTTATGCTTACCCTAGTTTTTTTCTCTCAACTCCCCCCTGCAGGTCCTATTCACTTTGCTGGCAGCATTTTGCTCTCATCTACCTTCCCTCTTACCCTAGTTACTGCCATCATTCCCCACTTCTAATCCTGCTTTAACTATTTATAGTTTTCACGGTCATCTGACGCTAGCTAACCTGCCGAGTTTATTTAAGGTATCTTTTACTTACAATTAATTCCACTATGCTAATGATAAATCCAGTACTGGCATCTTCTAAGATATATATCCCCTTCGGCTTTCAGCCGACTCCATGCCAAGCCATTTCCTCACCTCCCAACCACCTTTACATCTCCAACCAGACTGCCCAGCCCTGGTGTTTACCATAATCTATTTATGCCCCCTGATCCATAAAAAAACAGCCCATTTACCAATGGGCTGTTTCAACATTATCCTCGGGACACGTAGCTTCCGTCGGTTGTATTAATGATCAGTTTGTCTCCGATATTTACAAAGAAAGGTACTTGAACGACTAAACCAGTTTCCACAGTTGCTGGTTTGGATCCTCCAGAAGCTGTGTCACCCTTTATTCCTGGCTCTGTATCTGTTACTTCGAGTGTTACTGTATTTGGAAGCTCAACCCCTAGAGTTTCACTTTGGAACGTCATGATGTAGACTTCCATGTTTTCTTTAAGGAATTTAAGCTCACGGTCGATTTGAGCTGCTGGGAGTTCGATTTGCTCGTATGTTTCGTTGTCCATGAATACGTGGCTGTCTCCAGAAGCATATAGGTATTGCATTTTACGGTTTTCGATGTGTGCTTTGGCTACCTTTTCACCTGCACGGAATGTTTTTTCCTGAATAGCTCCCGTACGAAGGTTTCGAAGCTTGGAACGCACGAATGCTGCACCTTTACCTGGTTTAACGTGCTGGAATTCGATTACTGTCCAAATTCCTCCGTCTACCTCAATTGTTAATCCTGTACGAAAATCGTTTACTGAAATCATGTATGTACCTCCTAATAGTTTACAAAATAATAAGTTCTTTAGTTGAATGAGTCAAGGATTCGTTACCTTCAACTGTTATGAGAGCATCATCTTCAATACGAACACCGCCGAGACCCGCTACATAGATGCCGGGTTCTACAGTAACAACCATGCCTGGTTCAAGGATTAAATCTGATTTTACTGAAAGGGCAGGCCCTTCGTGTACTTCTAAACCAATCCCATGGCCAGTTGAATGCCCAAAGAATTCACCATATCCTTTTTCAGCAATCAGGTTTCTAGTCAGTGCATCGGCTTCCTTACCCGTCATGCCTGGCTTTATGCCGGCCATTCCCCGCAATTGTGCTTCCAACACAATATTATAGATTTCTTTAAGTTTCTCGGCCGGTTCTCCGACAGCAAGCGTACGGGTAATATCAGATACATACCCATTAAAGTATGCCCCATAATCCAAAGTAACAAAATCCCCTGATTCAATTACTTTGCTGGTGGCCACTCCATGCGGTAATGCCGAACGTATCCCTGAAGCGACGATAATATCAAATGAGGACGATTTTGCCCCCTGCTTCCTCATAAAGAATTCTAGCTCGTTGGAAACCTCCAGCTCCGTTAAGCCCGGACGGATAAATTCTATAATATGTTTAAAAGCTAAGTCTGCTATGCTCGCTGCATCCTTTAATATCTTAATCTCAGATGGAGTCTTAATCAAGCGTAAATTTTCTACAACACCGCTTAATGGGACAAGCTCTCCATTAAATGCTTCCTTATATGCGTTATACGCAGAAAAAGTAAGGTGATCCTGCTCAAACCCGAGTTTCGAGATTCCCATCAATTTTGCCTGTACGGCAACTTCTTCTGGAATGACTCCTTTGTGCTGAACGACTTCGTACCCTTCTGCCTGCTCTCCAGCCTGTTCCACATATCTGAAGTCGGTGATGAATTTGGCTGTTGATTTTGAAATCAGTACAACTCCGGCAGATCCTGTGAAATTAGTCATATAACGCCGGTTATATGTACTGGTGATTAATATCCCATCAACCTCTTTTTTCTCTAATTCTCTGCGTAAGCGGTCCAATTTTTCCATTTAATTTCCCCTCCTTATTATATGTAACAGAGCCGTTAATGCTAAATTATAGCCTTGAATTCCCAGCCCCACTATTTGTCCGCGTGTGACGGGTGCGGTGACTGACACATGCCTGAATTCTTCACGTGCGTGGATATTTGTAATATGTACTTCGATAACTGGTTTTGTTATGCCGGCGATGGCATCCCGGATCGCATAGCTGTAGTGTGTATATGCGCCAGGGTTTATGATAATCCCCTGTACTTCTGTATCTTCGGCTTTATGTAAAGCGTCTATAATTTCGCCTTCAGAGTTAGACTGGTAACATACGGCTTCAGCATTGTTTTCTGCGGCAAAAGCCTTTAGGCCTGCTTCAAGCTTTGATAATGAAGTGCTGCCATACTTTTCAGGTTCCCGTTTTCCCAATCTGTTTAAATTAGGACCATTGATTAGTAATATCTTTTCCATGACTCTCTCCCTAAGCCTGCCGTCGTCTAAGATTCAGGATAAAATTTCTTGTTCGCTAATACAAACATTCTAACATAATTTAGAATTTTCTTACCAACCTAAACAACAGTGCGGATGTCAAATGGGAAAGTTCGGAGGAGATTAAATATTCATCTAGAGGTTTTAGTTTTTTTTCTGTAAAATAAGATTATAACTTATTAGCTTTTAGAAAATATCCGTTAACCTGTATTTTATTGTTCGCATCAGGTAACCGTTTATCCTTATTCGCATTATAAGCTAAGGAAAATTACAATACAGGCTGGTGGACACATGTCAGAAAATCAAAAACCCGTATACGGCGGGCAGGCAGTAATAGAGGGTGTCATGTTCGGCGGCAGGCATTACACCGTTACGGCGATCCGCAGAAATGATTCATCTATAGATTATTTAAGAGTTCCAAAAAAAACGAAGCCCATACTTGCAGCTCTTAAAAGAATTCCCTTTTTAAGGGGCATAGCGGCCATAATTGAAGCAAGCGGTATCGGGTCCAGACATTTAAATTTTTCTTCAGAACGGTATGACCGGAGCCCTAATGAAGATGATCAAATCAAAGAAGAAACTTCAAAGCTTGCGATGACACTCGGAATTGCCGCTGTCGGTGTCATTTCTTTCCTATTCGGAAAGTTTATTTTTACCTTAGTCCCAGTTTTCTTAGCCGTAATGTTTAAACCTATTTTCTCAAGTGACTTTAGCCAGGTGCTATTAGAAGGCTTGTTCAAGCTCATCCTTCTCCTTGGATATATCTATGCAGTATCACTGACGCCGCTGATTAAGCGGGTCTTTCAGTATCATGGGGCAGAACATAAAGTCATTAATGCTTTTGAAGAAAATAAAGAGCTTACTGTCGGGAATGTCCAGGCTGCCTCCAGGCTTCACTACAGGTGCGGAAGCAGTTTTATTCTATTTACCGTAATCATCGGCGTTTTCGTTTATATGCTCGTACCGACTACTCCGTTATGGCTGAGGGTTGTAGACCGGCTCGCGCTGATCCCCGTGGTTTTAGGTATTTCCTTCGAAGTTCTTCAAATTACAAATAAAGTAAGAGATATCCCAGTTTTAAAATACTTGGGATACCCAGGTCTTTGGCTGCAATTGTTAACCACAAAAGAGCCCAGTGATGACCAGGTAGAGGTCGCGATTTCTTCTTTCAATGTATTACTGAAATTGGAAAAAGGGGCAGCAGAAGGTTTAGATTCAGAGGAGATTGTGTAAGAAATATAGAAGTATATAATTTTCGCAAACGGGAATTTTACGATATATAGAAGTTTAAACTTTATTAAAGATGCGAAAGATGCTCTTAAGGAGGTGGCTTTGTTGAATCGTCCAGTGTCATTCTTGGTTTATGGAATAATCTTCTTGGGGGCAATTGGCTTATTAGGCAATTTGGTGTCAAACCCAGCCGGCTTCATAAAAAATGCAGTGATCTTAGCCATTACGATTGGTATTGTCATCTTTGCTGTAAAGCGATTAACTAAAAGCAAGCCTAATGCGCAGCATGAACGTTCCTTCATGAAAGCTGCCCGCGACTCAAAGAAACGTTTAAAAACCCGTGATGCCGCAAAAGGTAAAGCGGATAATGTCCAAAGCTTTTCTCTCGCCAAAATGAAAAGGGCTAGAAATCGAAATCGATCAGATATCCACTTAACCGTTATTGAAGGCAAAAAAGGCAAAAAGAAAAATCGCGCATTATTTTAATGCGTGATTTTTCTGCTTAATAAGACCATCTCTTTAAAAAGGCCTCCGTACACTTCCTGCCCCACTCGATCAATTCTTGTTTCTTCTCGTCTGTTAGATGGAACTCCGTTGCCCCTGTACCTTTGGTTGGAATGAATAAAATGTTTGGTGTTAACTTTCTGGAAATATACCTTGAGTCATGTGCATCTTTCATCGTCTCGAATAATCCGCCGAATAATTCAAATGCATTCTCAATTTCCTTTGGCTCCCCCAGAAATTGATCCGTGGCAATTTTAATCCCTAATACCGGCCTTACTTTTTTTACATTTTCAGAATCAAAGAGCCACATAGGAAAATTACTGAGTACCCCGCCATCCACAATCAGATTTTTTTTCTTCCCAATTTTTAATTTTACCGGTTCAAAAAAATAAGGAATGCTGCAGCTCATCCGCACGGCCTTGGCAACAGAAAACGACCTTGGATCAATTCCGTAATGCTCAAGGTCATCCGGCAGCACCACGAGCCTTGCAGTGCTTAAATCTGAAGCAATGACCCTGAACGCCTGCGGGGGCAAATCGGAAAATGAATGGATGCCCTTCCCCGCAAGCTTCGACCCAATCCATTTCTCCAGCGCATCCCCTTTATAAAGGCCCATCCGTTTATATAAAAGCAGCCACTTGGCAAAAGGAATGGGTAGCCAGAGCTTTCTTTCATCCAATAATTTGCGGAAATCTGTTTCTTCCATCATTTGTTTTATTTCGCTGCTGGAATATCCGGCCATGATAAAGGCTGCAACGATTGCACCAGCACTTGTTCCTCCTAAACGAATAAATTTAAATCCTCTTCGTTCAAGCGCTTCATAGGCCCCGACAAACGCCAGCCCTCTAATCCCTCCTCCAGAAAACACGCCATCCACATGCATTTATCCATCCCCCTGATGTACATTTTGATACATCTTATGCCTGAGGATATTAGCCTGACAGACACTGACGGGCTGTTTTTCTGTTTTACATTAAAAAAAGGAGCGCCGCCGGCATCTCCTTAGGTAAAATATTGAACGTGTGAAAGTGGAAAAAACTCTGCAATATACCCTCTGATCGTATCTTCTAATTCTTTGGCCTCTTCATTTGTATATACATACTTCCCTATACCGTATCGGCCCCATTTATATTTTCTCTTACTTTCATCCAATTCAAGTTTGGACTTAGGATAATTTTTCAGAATTACCTTTTTAGCAGGAGAGGTGAATCGGTGCTGAATCAATTCAAAAGTTAAATCTGGGAGATCGACACCTTTCAGGGAATTATAAAGCCGCTCAAAGAGCTCGTGATATCCCTCTTTCCAGTTTTCATGTCTGTAAATGGGAGCAACAATAAACCCGAGCGGATATCCGGCATCTGCGACTTTTCTCGCTGCTTCAAGGCGTCCTTCGAATGTGGAAGTACCTGGCTCAAAATTCTTGATAACATAACGGGAATTCACACTAAAGCGAAAGCGGGTTTTCCCATTGTGTCTAGCATCCAGAAGATGATCAACATGCTCAAACTTCGTAACAAAACGCAAAGCCCCAAATTCCTGCTCTCCAAAAAACTCAATGGCTCTCTTGAGTGAATGCGTCAGATGATCTACGCCTACAATATCGGAAGTACATGCTGCCTCAAACCTGGTGATTTCAGGCTTTCTTTCTTCCATATACTTGGCTGCCTGTTCAAAAATTTCATCAATATTTACATAGACTCTGATATACGGTTTACTTCCCAGAGTTGTCTGCAGATAGCAGTAATGGCAGTGGCCCATGCACCCCGTCGCAAGGGGAATCGCATATTCAGCGGACGGTTTAGATGTGTCAAACTTAAGGGTTTTTCGAACTCCAACAACCAGCGTAGATTTAGCTACTCTGTATTTCTGAAAATCGCTTTCTCCCGGGAGATTCCTGATTTGATTATGTGAGGTTGTCTCTCTTATTTCAATATTCATGTCTTCAAATTTCTTTTTAAGCTCCCTGCCTAGAGGATATTCCAAGGCCCGCGGCTCAATATAGACAAGCTGAGGGATAAAAGGCTTTCTCATGAACTTCACCACTTTTATGTTGTTTTAGATTTCCTTATGTAGTATTCGTTTTTGTGTCTGATACATGATTTCCTTGTTATGGCAGAGAATAAATTACATGAAAAAGCGGATGATCCCCGGCTTGTGTAGATATTCATTCTGTGTATGCGCTGGTTTCTTAGGAACGAGAAAAAGGATACTATACCGAACAAGTTTCAGATAGTCGTGCTGAGGCTGGACCGAGTCGCATATATCAGGAAAGACAAAAAGGCCGCCGAGATATTCTCGACAGCCTGGGGGTCACTTGAACACCGTCACCCTTTTTTACATTCTTACAACCCGCATTTTAGCTGAGACCCACAGTTCGTGCAGGTATTACATCCGCCGATTTCTTTGACCTTTCCTTTGCGGCAGACCGGGCAGGTATTTCCTACTTCTGAGCCGATCGTCACATCCGTTGAGCGGAGCGGGGAAATCGTATCAACCAGTACAACCTTTTTCTTTTCTTCAACGGAAGTCTCTTCTTCCTCAAACGTATTTTCTTCTGCTTTCAAGGTCAGTACCTGGGAATCCCGGCTTCCATCTACATAAACCGTTCCTCCTTTAGCGCCGCCTTTATATAAGCGTTCATATACCTTCTCTACCTGCTCCACGGTATATCCTTTAGGAGCGTTAACCGTTTTACTGATCGAGCTGTCAATCCAGCGCTGGATGATGCACTGAACATCAGCATGTGCTTCCGGGGCAAGCTCCATAGCGGAGATGAACCACTTAGGCAGTTCATTAGGATCTACCCCAGGATTCTTCTCTAGGTATTCCTGTACTATATCTGCTTTTACTTCGATGAACTTGCCCAAACGGCCGCTTCGATAGTACGTGAAGGAGAAGTAAGGTTCCAAGCCTGTGGAGACCCCGACCATGGTACCTGTGCTTCCAGTCGGAGCAACAGTTAATAGGTGGGAGTTCCGGATCCCTTTTTCTAAAATACTCTCTCGTATATCTTCGGGCATCTTCTGCATGTACCCGGTATTAATAAAACGATTGCGCAGGTCGTTTGTTTCCTGTTCTGTCGCCCCTGTCAGGAATGGGAAGCTTCCTTTTTCCTCTGACAATTCCACTGAAGTGCGATAAGCTGTCACAGCAATGGTTTCAAAGACTTTATCTACAAGTTGATTTCCTTCTTCTGAGCCGTACTCAGTCTCACAATAGATCAGTAAGTCATGAAGGCCCATAACACCTAAACCTACACGGCGTTCTCCCAGTGCCTGTTTTTTATTTTCTTCCAAGAAGTAAGGAGTGGCGTCAATTACGTTATCCTGCATCCTCACACCGACTTCAACCGTCTTTTTCAGTTTTTCAAAGTTAACCGTTTTGTTCTCTTTATCTGCCATTTCAGCAAGGTTAACTGCGGCAAGGTTGCAGACAGAGAATGGTGCCAGCGGCTGCTCGCCGCAAGGGTTTGTTGCTACTACCTGCTGACCGTATGCTTTGGCATTTGTCATGTCATTGGCATTATCAATAAAGAAGATACCTGGTTCAGCACTATAAGTTGCACAAACATTAATCAGGTTCCAGAGCTCTTTAGCTTTGATGGAGCGATAAACACGTACCTTGTGTCCAGCTTTTTCCCATTCCCTTACGTCTCCAACTTTGTGCCATTCCCGATTATAGACTTCCATTTCTTCTTTATCATAGCTTTCCACATCCGGGAAACGAAGGTCGTACATTTCGTCATTTTCTACAGCAGCCATAAATTCCTTGGTTAAGCAGACAGAAATATTTGCGCCTGTCAGGAATTCAGGGTTATGGACGCTATAGGTACCCCCGGTACGTAATTTTGCCTCAGCATCTTTAATAATTTTTTCATTAAAGCCGCCCAGGCCAGGCATATTTTTATAATTAATGATTCCCTGATACATGGCCTCTTCCGATTCAATGTAAGGAGTAAACTTAAGCTTTTCACTCGCATATTGCTTAATGGTTTCATCCGTTGTATTTTCGATCAGGAATCTCAAGATCCTAGGATTTTGCATTTTTGATATGATAAATTCAACGATATCAGGATGTGAATCTATCAGCATGATCATTTGAGCCCCGCGTCTTGAACCGCCTTGCTCAACAAGATGTGTAAGCTTTGCAATGTCATCCAGCCAGGAAACAGAACCCGAGGATTTTCCGTTTACTCCTCTTGCCAGAGTGTTCCTCGGACGAAGTGTTGAACCATTTGTACCAACACCGCCGCCACGGCTCATGATTTCCATAACCTGTTTGCGGTGCTCAGAGATTCCCTCTCTGGAGTCCTGGACAAATGGCATTACATAGCAGTTAAAATATGTTACATCTGTGTCAGCGCCAGCACCGTAAAGAACCCGTCCTGCTGGAATAAAGTTAAGAGAAACAAGCTCTTGATAAAATTTCTCAAACCATTCTTTGCGCTTTTCCTCTGTTTTTTCTACTGATGCCAGTCCTGTTGCATTCCTTTTAGCAATCTGCTCGTAATAAACTTCTAATGGTTTTTCAATGACATCCAGCGAGCGGTTCACAATTCCGGTTTCCACTTCTTCCGGCTTACCAAGCGCACCCCGGTACTCCTCTTCTACCAGCACCTTAGCCTTTTTCGTTTCCCAATCGATATCTACGACAAACCCAAGACCGCGTGCAGGAAACTTCGGATCTTCCTTAATGGTCAATACTACAAAGTCACCCTGAGTCAGTGTCACCTTAGCGGTATCTTTAAACGAATAGCGGTCAAGCATAACTAATCTTGATACGCCCTTATGGGTAAGCTTCATATCTTCAGTAATTGGGTGTACCTGTGGAAATATGCTGATGTCCTGGTTTAATCTTTCAATATTCAGCTTCATTGGGTTATTCAATACAACAGACAAAGCGATCTCTCCTTCAAAAACAATTTAGAAAAAGCGACAAATTACGCCGTTTCAATTCGAGTACCCTTAATCTATCACATACAAACCCAAATAATCAATATATAGGTCTTATAATATTTTCGACATACTACATATGGTATCAGGGTCAAAAGACGACAATTTTGTCAAACCGATAATCTCGTAAAAATCATGCGAAATAACGAGAATGATGTTGATTAATATCAGTTTTTGACGGTTTTTAAACAGTTTTACAGTTTGCTTTTATAATCGGTTCCTGAACCCCTTGATATCCTTGTAGTCCATACTTAGTCAACAAATAAACCATAAAAAAATATATTTTTTTATGAAGAATCGATTTTCCAAAAATAGCAGGAAAATAACTATATCTGACTTTACTGCTTTATTTAGGGAGATAGCCATCTTATATCGAGGGGTTTATGCAGCCAAAATCAATGAAGTGCAGCCCCTGAACAAATTGGACCAGAGCTTGTGATTGAGGGAAAGGAATAAGCGGGTGCAGCGGATTACTGATCGAAAAAGCCCGATTGATGACCGCCGTCAAAATCCGGCATTGAATAACAATTTATTAGGAAAAACAAAAATATTAATGACATTTTTTTTATAAAGCGTACTATCAAAATTAGTTTTGATTCTTTAGTCTATCAATTATATAATTAAAATTGCTGGACTTTCAGTGTAAAAGGGGGTTTGAATATTGACTACTATATACTTCTTACTGGTTATTCTTGGTGCCTTTATTATCTATACATTAATAATGTGGCTTAACCAAAAGCGTATATTAAAAACGTTGACTCAGGAAGAGTTTATCTCAGGGTATCGAAAGGCTCAGCTTATTGATGTCCGTGAGCCGAATGAATACGAAGCTGGCCACATTCTTGGTGCGAGAAACATTCCAATGACACAGATGAAGATGCGTTTGAAGGAGATCCGTCCGGACAAGCCTGTATATCTATACTGCCAAAGCGGTATCAGAAGCGGGCGTGCAGCACAGATGCTTTCCAAAAAGGGATACAAAGACCTCAGCCATTTAAAAGGCGGCTTTAAGCAGTGGGGCGGAAAGATTAAAACTAAAGGCTGATACTGTTAATCCCCTGTCAAAATAAATGGCAGGGGATTTTACGGCTAGGAAGTCAGGTGCAAACTTTCACACCAAAAAGGCAGCTCTAACGATAGAGCTGCCTTTCCTATTGCTTATGATTCTTTTCTATATCGAAGCACAGGCTTACGTGCTGCAAGTGTTTCGTCAAGGCGTTTGATGACTGTTGTGTGCGGAGCTTCCTGAACGATTTCAGGATTCTCCTCTGCTTCCCTGGCTATCTGGATCATGGCATCGATGAATGCATCAAGCGTTTCCTTCGACTCTGTTTCGGTCGGCTCAATCATGATACATTCCTCAACATTTAATGGGAAGTAAATGGTTGGCGGATGGTATCCGAAATCCAGCAGTCTTTTCGCAATATCCAGTGTTCTTACACCCAATTTCTTTTGACGCTTCCCGCTCAGTACGAATTCATGCTTACAATGCCTGTCAAATGGCAGATCATAATGGGAAGATAAACGTCTCATCATGTAATTTGCATTTAAAACGGCATATTCGGTAACAGCATTCAAGCCATCTGGACCCATTGTCCGGATGTACGTATAGGCACGTACGTTGATTCCAAAGTTTCCGTAATAAGGCTTAACCCGGCCAATTGTCTGCGGGCGGTCATAATCCAGTGTAAAGGCTCCACCCTTCTTCGTTACAATCGGCGCAGGAAGGAAAGGAATTAAGTCTTCTTTGACCCCTACAGGTCCTGAACCAGGACCGCCGCCGCCGTGAGGACCGGTGAATGTCTTATGGAGGTTTAGATGCACAACATCAAAGCCCATGTCCCCTGGGCGTGCTTTAGAGAGAACAGCGTTTAGATTCGCTCCATCATAATATAGCTTTCCGCCTGCTTCATGCACAATTTGTGCCATTTCCAAGATGTTTTCTTCAAATAACCCAAGTGTGTTTGGATTTGTCAGCATTAATGCCGCTGTGTCCGGTCCAACCACACGTTTAAGATCTTCAAGATCCACCAGGCCGTTTTCATTTGACTTAACGGTAACCGTTTCGAATCCAGCGACAGTGGCAGAAGCCGGGTTAGTGCCATGCGCAGAGTCGGGTACAATGACTTTGGTTCTTGCTGTATCCCCATTTGCCTCATGGAAGGCGCGGATCATCATTAATCCGGTCCACTCCCCGTGAGCACCAGCAGCAGGCTGAAGAGTAACTTCATCCATTCCTGTTATTTCAATTAAATGCTCCTGCAGATCATACATCAGCTCTAGGGCACCTTGAACCGTGCTTTCTTCCTGCAGCGGATGAATATGTGCAAAGCCATTAAAACGGGCTACTGCCTCATTTATTTTTGGATTATATTTCATTGTACAGGAACCAAGCGGATAAAATCCGGAATCCACGCCATGGTTTCTTCTAGAAAGAGCCGTATAATGACGCATGATATCCAGCTCCGATACTTCTGGAAGCTCTGCCTCTTCTTCTCTTAAATATTCGTTTGGTACGATGCTGTCCAGGCTGATTTCATCTATTTCAAGATCCGGCAAACTGTACCCGATTCTTCCGGGTGTGCTTAGTTCAAAAATCAATGGTTGGTCTTGATCATGGTTGCTCATGCGCCATCCCCCAATTCTTTAACAAACGTATCAATTTCTTCTTTTGTTCTTAATTCCGTTACAGCAATCAGCATATGATTTTCAAGCTCAGGATAGCTTCTGCCCAAGTCATAGCCGCCAATGATTCCATTACGTATAAGGTTCTGATTGACCTCACTCACAGGCTTGTTAAGTTTAATGACAAATTCGTTGAAAGCTGGTCCATCAAATACTACTTCAACGCCGGTTTGTTTAAATTGAGTCTTAGCATAATGTGCTTTTTGAATATTTCTTGCAGACATTTCCTTTACACCCTTTTTGCCCAATGCCGTCATGGCAACGGAAGCCGCCAGTGCGTTCAATGCCTGATTCGAACAGATATTTGAGGTAGCTTTATCACGGCGGATATGCTGTTCACGGGCCTGCAGAGTAAGAACAAAGCCCCTTTTGCCGTTTTCGTCTACCGTCTGTCCGACTAAGCGGCCAGGAACTTTACGAACAAGCTTATTCGTAACCGCGAAGTAACCGCAATGTGGACCGCCAAAAGCCGTTGGAATACCGAATGGCTGGGCATCCCCGGCTACGATATCGGCACCGAACTTTCCAGGAGGCGTGAGCGCTCCAAGTGCAACGGGGTTACTGGATACAATAAACATGGATTTATGAGCATGGACGATTTCCTCAATCTCTTTAAGAGGCTCAATTCTTCCAAAAAAGTTTGGATATTGAACGACTACGCCCGCGATGTCATCCCCAGCAAGCTCCTTAAGAGCATTCAAATCTGTAATTCCATCTGCATATGGGATTTCAATAACTTCGATATATTGTCCCTTTGCATAGGTTCTTACAACGTCTCTTGTCTCAGGATGTACAGCAGCAGAAATCAGGATTTTTTTGCGGCGCGTTTGCCCTGCACTCAGCATTGCAGCCTCAGCTAAAGCAGTTCCTCCGTCATACATGGAAGAGTTCGCTACATCCATACCTGTCAGTTCACAGATCATGGTCTGAAATTCAAAGATGGCCTGCAGCTCTCCCTGTGAAATCTCAGGCTGATACGGAGTATACGCCGTATAAAATTCTGAACGGGATATAACATGATCTACAATAGTTGGAATGTAGTGATCGTATACACCAGCTCCTAGAAAGGAAGTATTTTGCTTTAGATCAGCGTTTCTGGAAGCCAGCCTGGTCAATTCCTTCAATAGCGTAGATTCGGGCGCTGCCGGTTTAATGTTATACTCACCTTTAAAGCGGACGCTCTCAGGAATATCCTGAAACAATTCATCTATAGAATCAACACCAATTGCATTAAGCATTTGTTCTTTATCTTGTTCTGTCATTGGCAAATAACGATGCTTCATAGAAATTTCCCCTTTCCTGCTTAGTTTCTTGGTCTTTTATAAAATGGTGTCGGCACTACTTTGGCTTTCAAGTGTTTGGAACGTATTTCAACTTCAACCTCAGTTCCAAGTTCTGCAAATTCTTTTTTTACAAGCGCAAGGCCAACATTTTTCTTTAGTGTGGGCGATTGAGTCCCAGTTGTAACTTCCCCAATCAATTCGCTGCCTGCATATACTGGATACCCATGGCGCGGAATTCCCCGGTCAATCATCTCAATACCGGCCAGTTTACGGGGCGCCCCATTTTCTTTTTGGTCTTTTAAAACAGACTTTCCGATAAAATCCTCTGTTTTATTTATATTAACAGCAAAGCCTATTCCCGCTTCAATAGGAGTGATATCTGCAGAAAGCTCTTGTCCGTAAAGAGCTAGATTTGCTTCAAACCGCAGAGTGTCCCGGGCTCCGAGGCCAATTGGGAGTACACCTTCTTCTTTTCCGGCCGTTAAGATTTCTTTCCATAGCTCCACGGCGTCATTGCTGCTGCAGTAGATTTCAAAGCCGTCTTCACCTGTATAACCGGTCCTGGAAACCAGGGCAGGTACACCGTTCAGCTCCACGTTTTCCTTGAATTTGAAGAAACCGATTTCGTGTAAGTTATGTTTAGGTGCCAGCTTCTGGAGGACCTTTTCTGCTTTTGGGCCCTGCAAGGCAAGCTGTGCTATGTTACTTGATATATTATTCAGTTCGCATTTTTCAGTTAAGTTTTCATTCAGCCACTCGTAATCTTTTTGTATGTTTGCTGCATTCACAACAAGCAGGTAATCATCATCCGCTTTTTTATAAACGATCAAGTCATCAACAGTACCGCCATTTTCATAGCACATCGCGGTATATTGGGCACCGCCGTCTTTTAGTTTAGAAACATCATTTGTCATCATCTTCTGCAAAAATGCCAGAGATTCAGGACCTTTGACTTCAATTTCTCCCATATGAGAAACATCAAATAAGCCTGCTTTGGTTCTGACAGCTTCATGCTCTTCTTTAATGCTTGAAAATTGGACAGGCAGATCCCAGCCCCCAAAATCAATTGTTTTTGCTCCGTATTCCGCATATACCTCGTATAACGGCGTTCTTTTTAACTCAGACAAAAAATTACCCCCTAAAAGCGAATGATTACCAGCTTTCAAAGCCAGGTAAGAAGAACTTGATTTATACTCCGATAAAAGAGGTTAAATCAGCTGTTTTTCTTCAGGGTTAGGATATCAACCTCCTAATCCGCAAAAAAAGACAGGGAAATGCCGTCTAACAACGCCATTTCCCTGTCCTGTTACCTGAAAGTTTACCCTGTTAAAGGCTTTCCCCTTTGGTGGTTTAAGCGTGGTGTGCTCAAACACTCTCCAGAGCCGCGTCCAGCAAGAGTTCTTTTGCCTGAGAGATTCACTTACAATAAGTTTGCTCCTTCGGCGCTGTTTTCTTAACAGTCTCTCCCCTTGCGTTCATCCGCTTATATTAAATTCATTTATGGCCATACTATTACAAAGATAATGCATAAGTGAAAAGTATGATAAATTTTAATACTTTGAAAGCTAGTTACATCCTATCATTAAAATTTATATTTCTGCAATATATTTTTTCTATCAAATAAGCAAAAAACCGTTTCCAAAACATAATAAATAAAATATAGTTCGTTATTTAACCGTTTTTTATTTAATTTATTTTTATATCATGGGCCTATTTCGTAAAAATACGAACGTTTGACTTTCAAGGAGGTCAAGATCATGAAAATCCGCGTTGAATTTGATTCCGGGTGGGAAGAAGGGTTATTGAATAAGATTCAATCAGACGGTCCCTGGGCAAACTGGGAGCTGTATAAGCTTGCCGTGGAAGTTGAAAAACATTTAGTCGTGCCGGAATTTGAAGGACTGCAGGCTCCAAAACATCTGCCGCAGCTGAAGCCTCTCCCCCATCAGCTGGAAGCGGCCAGAGAGGTAGTCGAAAATATGCACGGCAAGGCTATATTAGGCGATGAAGTGGGTCTGGGGAAAACCATTGAAGCAGGTTTGATCCTGAAAGAATACATGATTAGGGGATTAGTGAAAAAGGTATTAATCCTCGTGCCCGCTTCTCTCGTTTCTCAATGGGCCTACGAATTAAACAGCAAGTTTCATATTCCAGCGGTCGCACAGCGGAAAAGCTATGTGTGGGAAGCTTATGATGTAGTCATTTCTTCCATTGATACAGCAAAGAAGCAGCCGCACCGGGATATTATTTTTCAGCAGGCATACGACCTTATCATAGTGGATGAGGCTCACAAATTAAAAAACAATAAAACAAAAAACTATGAATTTGTTCAGAGCCTTAAAAAGAAATTCTGCCTGCTTCTGACAGCAACTCCGATTCAGAACCGGGTAGATGAGATTTTTCACTTAGTGTCCTTATTAAAGCCCGGGCACTTAGGAAACGCATCACTCTTTGCTGAAAAGTTCAAAGGGAAAAAGCGGGACTTAAATGAAGACGGGCGCTTAAAAGAGCTTGTGAACAAAGTAATGATCAGAAACCGGCGGGCGGATACAGGAATTGAGTGGACAAAGAGGCATGTAGAAACAGTATTGATTGAATTCACTGAAC
Source organism: Peribacillus deserti (assembly GCF_002863585.1). GTDB lineage: Bacteria > Bacillota > Bacilli > Bacillales > DSM-1321 > Paraperibacillus > Paraperibacillus deserti_A. The sequence goes on from NZ_PGUY01000045.1 coordinate 46,726, forward strand.
AGGAACGCGCATTATACGATGCCGTATCGGCTTTCAGACCGTATGCAAATGAATCAGTCGGCAGCGCTTTTTCAACGCTCACACTTCAAAGGGAAGCATGCTCGAGCCGGGAGTCCGTTTTTTATACTCTCAAAAAAATGCTGCAGAAGACGGAAGACCCTGATGCCTTTTATGAAACTAAATTGAAACCGATATATGCCCTTATAGATTCAATTGAACAAAATTCGAAAGCCGAGAAGGCACTCGAGCTTATTAAAAAGATTGATGATAAGGTGATTATCTTTACTGAATACAGAGCCACACAGATGTATCTGCAATGGTTTCTAAAAACGAACGGAATCAGCTCCGTTCCATTCCGCGGTGGTTTTAAACGGGGAAAAAAGGATTGGATGAAGGATCTTTTCGAAAAACAGTTCCAAGTTCTCATTGCTACAGAGGCAGGAGGAGAAGGTATCAACCTTCAATTTTGCCACCACTTGATCAATTTCGACCTGCCTTGGAACCCTATGCGGCTCGAACAGCGGATTGGGCGTGTTCACAGGCTGGGCCAGGAACATGATGTAATGATTTATAATTTTGCAACAAGAAATACAGTGGAAGAACACATTCTTAAGCTCTTGTATGACAAAATCCAGCTATTTGAACGAGTCGTCGGAGAACTTGATGATATACTGACCAGACTCGATATCGGAAAGATAGAGGATTACCTGATAGACGTGGTAGGACATTCTAAAACCGAGGGCGAAATGAAAATAAAAATGGAGAACCTTTCTTCCATGATCTCTTTTGCCCAGGATATTAAAAAGGGTGAGATGAATGCAGCAAGCGGAAATTCATAAATTCTTAATCCAGTATTTCAAGTCCAATGATTGTGAGATCGTGGAAAGCCATCCAGGCTATTTTGTTGTTCAGTTAACCATTGCCCAGGATAAACTTTTAATGAATCGTCCGTTTTACTGGCATTATCTTGAAAAAACAGGCGGTGAGCCAAATCCAGGAAAATTAACCTTTATTACAGAGCCAGATCTTGCTCCTGATGATATAAAAGGTGAATTCATCCATTTCGGGTCTCCGAGACTGCATCAAATATTTGAAACGACGAAACAGCTCTCAAGCTATATCAGGCTTTTTGAGGACTGTACAAACAAGGCACAGCAGAACCCCTTGTACCCCTGGATTGGGTTGAATGTAAAAGTCTCGTTTCAATGCAACCGAAAGAAAGACATTTTCCTATCACTTGGCCTGAATCTTATTTCCGGAAAGATTCATGAAGCATTTCATGATCGGGTACTCTCACTGTCAGTTACTCCCAAAATCCCGGATTACACCTATACGCTTTCTCCGCTCATTATGCCAAAAAGCGGGATCTCAAGACTGGACAGCCATATCCGTACAAGTTTGTCCTTTGAAGACCACTCCTGGGCAGAAGAGGCGTTTACGAGATGGCAGAATGACCTGGAGCTGCTGGAGAATTTTTACCAAGACCAGGAAAAAGGAGAAAGCTATGAAACAGAAAAAGAAGCACTTCGTGAACAGTATGAACCGAGAATTTCCATTAAAGTAATTAACGGCGGGCTGTTCTATTTAAGCGAAACCGCCATATAAATGCTGGATCATCAAATTAAAAGGCTCTTTTCTAAAAGATTGTTGTTTATAAGTTCTGTGAACCTGCCTAATTGTTAAACAGGTTCATTGGAACGAAAGGTGCGAGACTCCTTGATCCAGCTACAAGCTGAGACCCTCGAGTCATAAGCCAATCCGTCTATGGAGAGAAAAGCACTCCCCACAGCCGGCTCGTCTTATGCTTGTCGGGTCTCTGCCTGCCACTTTGTTTGCAACTTTATATCTATTGGGATTAACACTAATCTTTTAATATTTATATGTTGGGCAGGCACCGCTTTCCGCTTTTCTGTGCGGGAGCTGCGGGACAGGTGAGACCCCACAGGCGAAGCCGAGGAGGCTCAGCGCCCGCCCCTAAGGTCCGCGAGCATCCTCACGTTCCAATCAACCCCCTTGTTCAATAACAACAAAGTTTGCGAAAACAGCCAATTAAAAAGAAAGCAGCCCTCATTGGTGTCAAGGGCTGCTTTCTTCTACTATCTTTAATTCTTTTTAAACAACATAGAAAGGGATAAAGGAATGAACCCAAACAAATTGTATGAAAGAGAAGTTTTTGCCTGCTTCTTCTCCAGCCGTTTAGATTTTCTTTGTTCCTTAGGCTGGTCATAAAACAAGACGAGCTGCTGCGTAACATATTTTATAAGATCATTTGTAGACATTTACCTACCACCCTTTACCCAGTATGTCCTACACACGATCTTTTATACGTTCTACAATCTCCCTGCAGACTTCTTCTGCCGATTTGTAAGTGGTTGAAATGGTAACAGGTGCCAGAAGATAGATAGGAAGCCTCTGTTGATAAAGTTCTTTCATGTGCGCTCTTCTATCACCAGCTATCAATGGCCGGGCGGTGTCATGCTGCAGCCGTCTTTCGATCTCCTCTATATCACAGTCAAGATAAATGACCGTTCCTTTTTCATTCATCCATTGTCTGTTCTCATCACTTAACACAGTCCCGCCGCCGACTGTAACGATAGAATCCTCCACCGGGAGCGTCTTTAGCACTTCACTTTCTTTCTGCCGAAAGTAGATTTCACCCTTATCTGCAAAAATCTGTGAAATAGGTTTCCCTTCAGAACGTTCAACCTCCTGATCGGAATCATAAACAGGCAGACCTGTAAGTTCTCCAAGCATCAGCCCTATTGTTGTTTTACCCGACCCCATGAACCCTGTAATGTATATTGCCTTCATTTTTACACCTCAAGCTATATTTCTATCCATTCTATCATCTTTTGCTGAAGAGAGTCATATTTAAAAATAGCTTCCATTTTCCGATTCTGTTTCGTAGAAATATAAACATGTACATTATGAATGTAATCGCCCTCTTTATTTATCTCGTAAAATAAATCCCCATGGAGATAAAATAAAAATCCCGCTGCCGTCTGTTCCTTCTTAGCAATCATTTCCAGGATTTCATTTACGCCCAGCCTCAGGATATAGTCAGCCTTAAGCTTCTCAGCACTTTCATAATAAAATTTCTTTTCGGTAATAAATATATCTACAGCTGCTGTGAGTGCCATCAAAAACACAGCAGCAAAGATCAATACCATAGGAAATGCGATACCGCGTTGATTCCTCACGGAACTATACTCCTTTTAATTGGTACTAGGAATGCTTGGACTTGGCCGCCATATTTATCTTTCACTTCCAGGTTTAAGCCTTGTTCACCTTGTTTAACATTGAACGCACCCACATTTTGCAGAAGAATCTCATGGCCAGACCCATCAACTCTTCTTCTAATTTTGTCCTGGTACTTTTCAATTGTGATTGCTCTTTCCTTTACGAAAAGGGTTAATGTGCTTCCCGATGCTATTTGTGTGTTTGATGTTCTTACATCCCTATTGACCTGATGTAAAAAGATTTCCCATTCTAATTTATCTATGCTTTTCACTTCAAGGTCTTTCTTTAGAAAAACGACTCCTGTCAGGATTAAGGAAGATATTGTTGATAGAATAACAAGTGATAGCAGCATTTCAATCAACGTAAAGCCCTTTTCATTTTTTCGCCAGGTCACAAAGTTCAACTCTCTTTTGCTTTAAATTCGTATATTGTATACAGCCCATATAATATAAGGGGAAATCAGGGTTTTCCTTCCAAGAAATGAAGAATCCCACATCATCCTTTACAATAGCTCCCTCCTTCACAGTTCCTCGGGATTTCACGCTTAAAAGCTGTTCATCTAGAACATGCCTGGCAGTCATGTACAAATATGCATTTTTTCTATCTGTTTTTATTTGAACATATAACGGGATACAGGATGAAATAATAAAACAAAGAACCAATAGAGCGGCTAAGAGTTCTGCATAAATATATCCATTATCCTTCATTGATATAAAATCTTCCTTTACCAAGCATAAAATGAATCCTGCTTGTTTTTTTGCCATGGATCACGTAAAGCACTCCTGCCTTGCTGATATTGCCTGAAGGAACAAAGTGGAACTTTAATCCCATGGTCCCTGGGAGAATGTCAATATCTCTAGGGATCTGCTTTCTAAATACTCTCCCTGCAGGCGTTGACCCTGTGTACGCATGTCCATTTGTATCTATGGTGATAAACACAAGTGTGCTGTTGCTGATCGCATATTGCTGGCCGTACTGTATATCACTAGTAAACTGCCTGAGGAATAACCTGGTTTTAAACTCTTGGTGAGATGTAAAATTGAGCTGAAAGCAGATTGTAATAATCATGAGGAATATCGAGAGTACAAAGAGCGATTCGATGAGAGTAAAGCCTTTTTCATTACTAGTCCTACTTTTATGTTCCTTCGGCTGCCTCACCGTTTACTCCTATAGTTACTGCCTTTCCATTCGGGCAGGACTTTTGTTTTAAGTATCCCTCAGTTACTAACACATCTATGGTTTCTGGAAGCTTGTCATTGTCGAGTTCATATGCCTGAATTTGGGCATCTACAACTTTTAGAAAGGCATCACATCCCTTAGAACGAACAGTGGTTTGATTTTTTGTGATATTAGGGATGGTAATGATTAAGAGGACAGAAATGATTAAGAGGACGATCATCATTTCTATCAATGTAAATCCTTTTTCATTCATAACAAAACTCCTTTATAAACTGTTTAATAAAGAATACATCGGCAGCAGAACGGCCATGTAAATGCTGATGATTAATATGCCAACAATAGCAAAAAGCGCGGGCTGCACAACGTTTAAGCAAGACTCAATCCTTTCTTCCAGCAGTGCAAGAAGTTTTTTGCTGTAATAAGCAAGCTCCTGGTCCAGTTTTCCGTACTTTTGGCCGCTTGCAGTTATACTGGCTAAATTCTTTTCAAAGTAAGGCATCATGCTTAAAATACTTCCCAGAGATCTCCCTTTTGTTAATTCGTTTTGGATGTTTTCAGAAACCCGCTGGTAAAAAGGCTGCTGGCCTGATACGGAGAATAAATAAAAGCATTCATTGATAGAAAGCCCTCCAGCAAGAAGACCGCTGAGCTGGCTGGCAAAGAACTGTGTATTGAAAATCCGGATAAAACGTCCAGCTATAGGAATTTTCAGCTTAATAGACATTTGTTGAAGAGGCCCGAGTTTTCTAAACCAGAGAAGGTAAATAAGACCTGTTGATAGGAGCAGCAATGAAAAAACCAACGGGAGCTTTTTGAGGAAATGAGAGAAAGAAGAAATCATCATGAGGTACGTATTTCCTGAAGGGTTCATCGATGTAAATAAAGTTTCGAATTTGGGAAGCAGCAAGGAATCAAACCCGTAAAATACGAGCGTAACAAAAACGAGCAAAAACAGCGGATACAGTGCGAGCTTTTTCATTTTTTCCGCCTCCGCACTTCGTTTCAGCCAGAAGTTACCGGATTCTTTCAAACTCTCAGAAAGCATTCCGTGCTGTTCCGCAAAAAAGACAAAGCTAGTCATGTTTTTCTGGAATTTTAGTGCTTCAAGAACGGAATAAAAAGGGTTTCCGTCTTTTAATAGCTTAAGCGCATACTCTATGTCTCCTGCTCTTTTTCTATTCTTATTCAACTGTACGAAAGAAAGGGCATGAGATAATGAATAACCCAGTTCTAGCAGCTCGCCCAGCTCAATTAAAAAACCTGCCTGTTCTCTTACAGGCCATTTACTGGCTTTCATATTCATACACCCACCGGTAAAACTCTTTTTCCTGTACATACCCAAGTGCTACTGCTTTATTGATTTCATCTTTCAATATGCGGTAGTCTTTGGAGCTTCCCTCCCCTTTCGCTTCCGCAAATACTTTTGCCAGGTCCTTCCCGCATAAAAGTTCATACACGCTTGCTCTTGTTTTATAACGGTTGCTGCAGGTTCTTTGGCAGGTGCCTCCACAGTTCGGGCATGAAAGCTCCAGCAGCCTTTGTGCTGTTACTCCAATAAGTGTCTGCTGTACCTCCTGCAAGGAAACCCCGAACTCCAATAACCTGTACACCGCCCCTTTTGCATCCCGTGTATGCATGGTGGAAAGAATAAGGTGGCCTGTAAGGGCAGCCCGGACAGCAATTTTCGCTGTTTCGGCATCACGGATCTCGCCTACCATGATGATATCAGGGTCATGCCTCAATGCGGCTTTTAACCCAACCGAATAAGTAATTCCTGCTTTTTCATTGATTTGGACCTGGAGGACCTGTTCAGAGTAATTTTCAATCGGGTCTTCCAGCGTGATTACATTTCGGTTGATGAATTCGGAGGCATGGTTTAATAGGGAGTATAAGGTCGTTGTCTTTCCACTGCCGGTAGGCCCTGTGAAAATCAGCAATCCATGGGAATGTTTCAATAATGCCATCAGTTTAGAGACTGTCTTTGGAAATAACGACATTTGATTTAGCGGAAGAATGTGCTGTTGGGGAATGAGGCGGATTACTAAGCTTTCAGTGTTTGCAGTCGGCAGTGTTGAAAATCGCAAGCCAACCTGTTTATTATCAATCGTTACTGAGAATGAACCGCTCTGCGGCCTTCGTTTTTCACCAATATCCATCGATGCTAAAAATTTAAAATGTGATAGAAGCTTTTGTGCATGTTTGTGTGGAAGTGCTTCATGGGGAATGAGATTATTTGCGATTCTAAGCTGGACCTGGAAGTCATCTTTCCGGGGAATAATATGAATGTCTGAGGCCTGCTGCCGTAAGCCGGCGGTTAAAATCCGATCGGCTGTTATTTCAATAGGCTCCAATTATACCACCTTCCTTTCTTTTTATTTGGCTCTTTTCTAAAAGATTGTTGTTTTTTAATAGTTCGGTGAACCTACCCTATTGTTAAACAGGTTGATTGGAACGTAAGGTGCGAGACTCCTGCGGGAGCAGCGGGTATTGTCCAGCTCCGGACTGACACCTTCGGTCATAAGCCAATCGCCATTAAAAGGCAAAATCGGCCTTTCACTGCCGCTCGTCTTATGCCGGGCTAACGCATAAGGGCGACTAAGCTTCTGTCTTCGCTATCGCTTGCCAATCAGCAAGTCTTCTTTATCAGGTGTCTGCTTTTCTTTTAGTGTTTTGCCTCTACTTAAGAAAAGATCATCATTCAGCTTTTGGATGGATCTTTTCTCGAAAAGCACCGTCCTCCGCTTTTCTATCAGGTGAGACCCCACAGGCGAAGCCGAGGAGGCTCAGCGCCCGCCCCTAAGGTCCGCGAGCATCCTGTAGTGGAAATCAACCCCCTTGTTCAAAAACAACAAAGTTTTCGATAACAGCCTTTTATTTTAATTCGACACGAGCTATCAATTTCCTTCTTCATTTTCCATATTTTTTAAAATATTTACCTTCTCTTATCGCCTCACACGTGCTTTTTCTGCTTCTGATTGTGTAAAGATAGTCTTGAAGCATAAGACAGGGGCTCGTCACCTTGCAGCTTCATTATTATTAAATATAAGGCAAATGTCCGTGATACGTTTCTTTTTACAAGCAGCCTTACCATAGGAAATGAGAATTTCCAGACCTAAATCCTGCAAGTTGTCCGTGATACGCTGACATTCTATAATTTTTCCGCCACCGCCGGCAATAATTCCGCGGTCATTTTATTAAATCCGCCTTCGCAGAGGTTTATTTCCGCCATAGTCCCTCTTTTTTCCGCCGTTTGCTGTTCCCGCCTATAAATTCCCCACTATCCTCCTAGCACATGTAATTGCTTTCATTCTTCCCGATGCATTACCGGATTAGGCGGCAAACTATTCTTTACATTCAATATCTTGTTAATTTATAATAATTTAGGATAATACTGTTACAACAAAGGAGGGGAACAAATGGAGCGTATGTTTAGAGTCCTTGGCTTCTGGACAGGTATCTTCGCAATTTTCTTCTATATGGGAGACATGCACACAGCAGCTATGCTATTTTTCGGTCAAACTGGATTTTTTGTTTTATTAAGTTATTTAAAATTATCAGAACGCATGTACATTTATGTTTTTGGTGCATACCTTACCGTCTTTTTCGCCGGATTTACTTACTGGACAACTTTTATGATGACACCTGGAGCCGGCGGACATTAATACACATACATAGCCCATGAAACTAGGTTTCATGGGTTTTATCATGTATATTCATATCATTTGGTCACAGGCAGAAAAATGTCTGTCAGGCCTTTAGAGTGTATATCGACCCTGAAGAATGAGCTGATGCCCCCTGGAATTAACAGATTCCGAATGGCTCTATTCCTCTTGCTTATCTCAGAAAAGGGGTTAGGGTCATAATGTTCCTCCAGCTCCTTTAAAATTCCAAGCTTCAGGAGAAATTCATCCTGCCTCAGCAGCCCTTCATGCCGGAATCCCATGCGTCCTAAGCTGCTGCTTAACGCAGTAAAATGGATATGGGAAGTAATATCCATTTCTCCCGGCTTGGAAAGGACATCCTCGATCATTTCATGTCTGTAATACCCTCGGATACTGCCGTTTCTGTGCTGTGGAAGCAGCCATTCTTCGTGGGTATATCCGTAGTCAACAGTAACCATTAAACCCTTTGATAAGATTTCAGCTATCTTTTTCAAATAAGCTGCCATCGACAGCGGTACTTCTAATCTCTGCTCATTCTTTAAGATCAGGTTCTCTCTTTCTAAGTAGTTTATGATTTCTCTATTGTTTAGCGGGGCAAGCTTTTCAATCAGTTCATTTCCATTGCTGCTGCAGCCAACCATTACCTCAAACAGTCTGTCATCATGTTTCTCAACAATATGCACAGGAAATGCGTCGAAAAACTCGTTTGAAAAAACAATGCCTTCTATCTGCCCAGCTTCTTCTATGGTGCTGAACACCTTCACATTTGGGAAGGATTTTAGACATTCGCGCTGGAGCTCTCGATGATAGGGACTGGTTTCCACGATGATATACTCTGTCTGTTGAAGCATGACGGGATCAGTTCTCCGTATCGTGTTTAATATATGGCGCGCGAGCTTCCCTGTTCCTCCGCCAAGCTCACAGATTACAGGATGTAAGCCATGTGAGTTAAATAGGCTGCAAAACCACTTTCCTAACAAGGTACCCAGTACATCTGAAAGATTGACCGAAGTATAAAAGTCCCCGCCCTTCCCGATTTTGTCCATACTTTTCATATAGTACCCTAACTCAGGGTCATACAGTGCCGTTTCCATAAATTCGCTGAATGTAAGAAGCCCGTTTTCATGTTCGAGAATTTTATTTTTAATTAAATGAAGCATAATTTCCCCCGATAGATTTACATTCTATACCAGAAACGGATTTTCCCTGCTTTCTTCTCTGATCGTTGTCGAAGGTCCATGACCTGATAAAACGATTGTATTGTTAGGCAGAGTCAGAAGCTTTGTTTTTATGCTTTGTATCAGCTGTTTATGGTTACCGCCTGGAAGATCCGTTCTTCCGATGCTCCGGCTAAATAAGGCATCTCCAGAAAATACAGCGCCCAGCTCTTTAAAATAATAGGATACACTCCCAGGTGAATGTCCCGGTGTTTCAATCAGTTCAAAGTCAAAGCCCTTAACCGACAGTGTTTGTTCTCCCTTCATGATATTTTCTGCCGGGTTTAGCTTGAGTGGACTGTTCGGTGTAAACAATTTTGATCCATTTAAACTTGGATCAATGAGCCAATCTGCTTCCTTCTCATGAATATATGCCTGAATTTTATATTCCTTCCTAATATCATCCAAAGCTCCGATATGATCCAGATGGGCATGGGTCAATAAGACCGCTTTTGGTGTCAGCTCTTTTTCAGTAATAAACTGTATAAGCTTTTGGGATTCATCTCCCGGATCAAATATCAAACATTCTTTTTGTCTATTGACTAATATATAACAGTTTGCCTGAAAGCTTCCCAAAGGCAGCTGAAACCATTTCATTGTAATCATCCTCCGCAATGTAACTGTTTATCTTTAACATTAAACATGCCAAAAACAAAATGCAAGAAATTGAAGCCGCAGTAAGTTATGGGTGTTAGCTTTTATTCCTAGCAAAAAAGCATAAGAATGAGGAAATGAGTATGCGTTCACCTGTATTCCAACATCAAGCAAACGCTTTCGAAAGTGTATGATTTAACCTCGACAAATATTTGAAAAACCATTAAAATAATATCGAATGCAATTTTCTCTACATATTTTTAGTAGAATTACCGTCAATTGGGACATTGACAGCTAGTTTAGATCTTCTCACATAAACAACAAGGGGGTTTAAAAGATGGGTTTACCAATTATTTTTGCGCTAGTCACAATTCTGGCAGTATTAGGTCTTTTTAGTTCTTTTAAAAACAAAAATTTAATGGGTATCATATTTGCTGGAGGTTCAGTTGCTGTCTTTGGATGGTTCACTGTCATGACTGTACTAAATCATGGCTACCCAGCTGGACATTAATATGAGCACAGTAAAGAAAACCTCGAATCTATCGAGGTTTTTTTTATTCTTTCTAACTAGTATCACAGCAGGTTAAAGATTTCTTTTGTTTCAAGATTAATTATTTTTTCTAATCTGTTTCCCATCAGACACCAATTACCCCCAGGAGAAAGCTGGATCGGCTCATTTGGGGAATCTTTTATGATGATTGTACGTTTCCCAGTTTTCCAATTATATTGGATCAGCTGGTAGGTTTCGTTCCCATCCCTTTTATAATTCGGAATGACCGCTGCGAATTTATGATTACTGCCATTATCAGTCTGCGGCAGAATCCAGCCTGACATGCTCTCTAAAAGGGGTACTTTGAAGGACCCTATTTCTCTTAAATCTTTATCATAAAAAGTGTACTTTCCTTCACCGCTTGAATTGTTTTCGAGAGTTACAAGCCCATCTTCTTCCTGCTTGAACTCAATAACCCGGTTCTTTATCACTGTTTTACTTTGGCCCGAAATTTGTTTACTCATAAGAGGAGCTGATTTATCAGTTTTCTCCTGATCCCAGTCAAGATAAAGATATTCCTCATTCGAGTGCCATTGAACAAAGGGCTGTGCTGAGTTAACATCCTCTACTGTCTGCTCCTTAGAATCTACAGCAAAACATCTAAAGCTCCAATCCTCAGCAAACGTTGTGACCAAAAACTGATCCTCGTTAAAGGGATTCCATGCAATATGAATTTCCGTCGATGGTAGAGCTATTGTATATAGCTCGCTGCCATCTGCTTTGATTACGTGTAATTCGGCTTTTTTATTGGAAAGGGATGAGTGAATGACCAATCTTGATTGATCAGGACTTATGTAAACGGAAGAGATGACGGATGGACTTTTATACAGGATACTCTGTGACCCAGATTTTACATTCATTTTTTTTAAAAGGGATTGTGTACCCTGAAGGGTGCTGAAAACAATTTCTTCATCGTTAATCCAGCCTGCTATTTTGTCAATTTGTTCTTCGCCGGCATTGATTTTTTTGGGAATGGACGTATGATTACTCGAGGCATGGCCATGGGCCTTAGGAATTTTCACAGGTTCTTTTTGATCAGAAGAACTGAATTGACAGCCTGTAGCAATAAGACTTATACTGAGCGGCAGAATGCATACACTTTTCCATGAACCCTTCAACTCCCTTTCACCCCCGCATAATAACAGTAAAGCTCCTTACTTCATTATATAGGAAAACGCTCATATTCATCATGGATTTTTATAAAAAAAGCTCTGTAAGATTTCATGGTCAGGGCAGGGTACTATGTGGATTATAGCGAGGTCAAATTTTCTTAAGGAAGCGGGCCAGACTGCTCGCCGAAAGCAAATGCCCTTCGTTTTTGGCAGGAGAGTTAAAAAAAAGAATCGGCTTTCGCCGATTCACCTTCCCTTTACTTCTTCACTGTGCTGCCTTTGTTTCCAAAGAAGCGCAGCAAATCTCCATATATTATTTTATCAGAATATAGGAGCTCAAGGTCGGCTTTTTCCTCATAGGGTTTGCAGGCCTTTTGTTCCACCGGCTCGCCGGTCTTTTTTGAATAACAGGTACCCTTTGTGTATACATAATCCCTGGTCACAAAGTTGCCGCTGCGAAGTACAGCAAAATCCTTTTTATCTGGGCTTAACAAATCATTTCCAAATTCTAAGCCCTCTGTCTCTATCCCTAACAAATGGAGGATGGTGGGCTTTAAATCGACCTGCCCTGATACAGTGGAAATGGTTTTCCCCTTTTCTCCCGGCACATGGATGATGACTGGAACTTTTTGCAGCTTTACGGCTTCAAAAGGCGTGATCTTTATGCCTAAGTATTGTTCCATGGCCTCATTGTGGTTCTCTGATATCCCATAATGGTCGCCGTACAGAACAATCACTGTATCATCATAAACTCCTTCCTCTTTTAAACCCTGAATAAAATGCTTTAGCGCTTCATCGGTGTATCTCACGGTCGGGAAATAACGGTTAAGTGTTTTGCTGCTAGAGTTAAACTCGTCAACAAGTTTATCTTCCCTATCTAAAACAAATGGAAAATGATTTGTCAGGGTAAGTAGTTTTGCATAAAATGGACGAGGCATTTGATTGATATAGGTCAGAGATTGATTAAAAAAGTCCCGATCCTTCAATCCCCACCCGATGGAGTTTTCCGGTGTTACATGATAGTCCATCAAATGATAATAGCGATTATAGCCCATCGATTTATACATAATGTCCCGATTCCAGAAGCTTTTATTATTTGCATGCATGGCTGCGGTATAATACCCATTCCCGGCTAATATTCCCGGGGTAGCATGATATGTATTCTGCGGGTTTGTAAAAAATACCGCTCCCCTTCCAAGCGGATAAAGGGAGTTTTCGACGAGAAATTCTGCATCTGATGTTTTCCCCTGCCCAGTTTGATGATAAAGATTATCAAAGTAAAAGCTTTCTTTAATAAAGTCATTTAGAAAAGGGGTAATTTCTTTTCCATTTATCTTTTTATTAATCACAAATCCCTGTGTGGATTCCATAGAAATAACGATTAAGTTCTTGCCTTTTGCAGCACCGAATAATTTCCCGTCAGGCTCTGCTTTATTGGACCGGATATAATTTTCAATGCCAGTTAATTCACTTCCATCAGCCATGGCACGCTGGGCGGTTGATCTTGTCTGGAGGAAAGCGTCATATAAATGATAATTGTACGTTCCGATATTTTTGATCAGAATTTCCCGGTCAAAGGTTCTAGTCAGGAGCTGGGGCCGCTGTACTTCTGCAAGGCCTATATTCAGAAAAAGGATACCCGCAGAGACAGTAAAGAACCATTTTCGATCATTCGATGAATAAATCTTCAGCCTGATAAATTCCGGCCTGAAACAGGCAATCAAACAAAGTACAATGAAATCAAGAAAGTACAAGATATCTGCGAGGCTGACAAGTTCCGTTACACTGCTTCCAAGATCGGACATATTGCTCGCTTGAAATAGGACCGGAAAGGTAATAAAGTCATTAAAAAACCGGTAAAAAACAATATTTGCATACAGGATCGCGGATAAAATAAAACTTAAGGCAAGAATAAAACGGACTGCCGGCTTTCTCGTTAAAAAAGTCGAACTTCCAAAAACAAACAGCAAAAAAGCAAGAGGATTAATGAATAGGATAATTTCTTGAAGAACGTTATCCCCTGTAATCGCAAAGCTTGTTTTATAGACCATATATGTTTTCAGCCACAGCATTACGACCGCTGCCCCAACAAACGACATAGTTTTTTTACTGGTCTGGCTGCCCATTTCTTCCCTCCCTCCGCTGGTGCTCACTTTGATAACCTGAAAGCGAATACAGTTTACTATCCGAAATTATTTACCCAATTTATGGTATCCCTAACCTGATACTATTTAGTCAAGTTCAAAAATAAAGAGCTTTCTATTGAAGAAAGCTCCTTGTTATTCTATGCAGTTTATCATCATTTAAGGCAGGTATCATTCACCAAAAGCATTTTTTGCAAGCCAGGCAGCCCCAATCACGCCTGCATCATTACCTAGTGTGGCAATCGCCATATGTGTGGATTCACGCACTCTGGTAAATGAGAATTCCTTGAAATATGATTGCACTGGATCGAGAAGTTCGCTGCCGGCTCTTGATACTCCTCCGCCGATCACGATGATTTCAGGATTAAGTACATTTGCAACGTTTGCAGCCGCAAGACCTAAATACAGTGCCAATTTATCACGGACTGCCGAAGCGATCTTATCTCCTTCTCTTGCCATGTCGAATATATCCTTTGAAGTAAACGAGCCGTTAAAATCTCGTAGTTTTGATGGTTCATCAGTCTCAAGGAGTGCTTCGTTTGCTAATCTTACGATACCAGTTGCAGAAGCAAGTGTTTCGAGGCATCCGGTTTTTCCGCAGTTGCATTTAGCTCCGCCCTCAGTAAGAATTGTAATATGGCCAATCTCCCCAGCTGCCCCGCTTATTCCAGTGACGATCTGGCCGTTAGCAATGACACCGCCGCCAACTCCGGTTCCAAGGGTAATGCAGACAAGATCTTTCGCACCATTACCAGCACCCTTCCACATTTCCCCCAATGCTGCCAGATTGGCATCGTTTTCAATGACAGCAGGAAGCGATGTCTCCACCTCAAGAAGCTGCTGCAGGGGATAATCTTTCCACCCAAGGTTTATTGCCTCATAGATGGCCCCTGTACTTGAATTAACAGGTCCAGGTGCTCCCATCCCAATTCCCAGAATTTTATTTTTGAGTTGTCCAAGCTCATCCAATTTAGCGTCAATTGTTTTAGCTATGTTAGTGGTAATGTTCTTGCCCTGATCACTAATATCAGTTGGTATCTCCCACTTATGAATGATTTCTCCATAATAACTGATAAAAGCCAATTTTGTAGTTGTACCTCCTAAATCTACTCCAACCAGCCATTTTTCCATTTGTCATCACCCTATTTTTTTATTTTCTTCTATCTTTTTCTATTTGAATTTCATGGCGTAAAATAAGGAGTGCTGCCTGAAATTCTTGTACCTCGATCAGCTGGGAACGGTATAGCTCACTCAGCTCCTCTGACATCAGCTCCAAGTCCGAAAGTCTGTCACCTATGTATATAATCGTTCCAAACCTTTTTAAAAATTGCTGAACATCATAAAAATTTTTCATTTTATCCCTCTTGAAGCATATTTAGTATTCATTAAAAGTATAAAGGAAGCTTTTTTATCTCACAAGAGCAGCTTACTAATCTTTCACGTGAAACAAGCCAAAATATTGTATTACATTACCCTTCATACTTGTCCATTCCGATTCATATAGTAGAACATGCTGAAACAGGGAGGATATTATGAAAAGATTTTTTGGGTATATGATCGGGCTGGTTTTCATGACTGCTTGTTTAACAGCCTATTTTATAAAAAGTGAAAGAAGTACAGAAACCATCATATTTTTCCCCATCAACAAAAGGGCCGTATTCCAGTCAGCGGATACCATGCTGATTCCCCATAAAAAATCCGATAAGCGGCATGAACTGCAATGGAGATCCTATTCAGAAACTCACGAACCAGCTTATCTTAGGCAGGATGTATCGCTGCTGTATAAAAATGGCCGGCTTCAAGGGATTATGAAGGAATGGAAAGAAAATACACAAAAGCTGGATCAGTCGAGGTCTCTTTCCTTAAGCGAAAGTTCCCTTTATGAAGCCATTACCTTCCATTACGGTGAAATTCATACAGGAGATGACATTACAAGCACTCAGGCTATGAGCCAAAATCGAAAATATATTGTCCTATCCAAGGTTTCGGGATTTGATTTTTTTGAAACTCCAATCACAGCAGAACAAAAAGAGTGGCAATTAACTCTCGACAATAATAAAAAGACGATTACCGGTTCAGGGTGGGATGAGGCACTGGAAAAGCTTGCAATCCCCCGCAGTAGATACAAAGAGCTTCCATTGACGGAGCTGGCCGTACAGCGTGCCAAATTCCTAACTGGTATCCCTGAGTCTGTTCAGGAAGAAATCATCGGAAAGCTGTGGGAAGGATTATATAAGAATTATGTGCTGGGAATCAAAAAAGAGAATGGTGCCATAATGAGTCCGCTCGGAAGCACCATTCCCCTATTGCTGTTAAATCATAATAAACGCGAGCTGCTTGTCATATTTACAGCTGAAGACGGCACGCCTATACTCCTTCGCCAGTCTGTGAATTATAGTTTTTAATTTCTTTGAGTATTTTTCTGTACTCTTTTTGGTCTGGCTGTAAACTAACAGCTTTTTCAGCCATTCTTTCAGCATCATCTAATCTCTGTTGATTTAAATAGACCACTGCTAAATTTATATGGGCTTCGTGAAAATCCTGATCCTGCTCTACCGCTATTTTTAAGTGTTCTTCTGCAAGCTCTGTCTGGTTCCGCTTCAGTTCAACAAAGGCCATTAAGTAATAGCTTTTTGGAGCAGCCGAGTGATCGTCGGTATACTCCTTTAATATCTGGTACGCTTGGTCGTATTCTTCCTTTTTTAAATGCTCCTGTGCCAATGAAACAGTTACTTCCTCATCCGCTGATTCTGATGCTTCCCCGTATCCATATTGAAGCAGCAAAGTCACAAGGAGGATGGCAGCCGCAAGTGCTGCTCCTTGTTTAATAAGCTTTACTTTTCCAGGGATACTGACAATGGCCGAAGCCAGAAAACCTCCAATCAAACCGCCGATATGACCTGCATTATCCACTACTGGGACTGTAAAGCCTATTCCTAAATTGATTACCACCAGGAGAATGATATTAGTTCCCATAGTACGGAAAAACGTCTTTGGGTGAAGAAGTCCAAAATAAAGCAAAGCACCAAAACAGCCAAAAATGGCTCCGCTGGCACCGGCTGAAACAGATGTATTAAAAAGAAAGCTTGCAAGTGAACCAGCAAATCCTGCGAATAAATAAATAAAAAGAAACCTGGTACTTCCATAGATGCGTTCTGCTGTAGATCCGATATAATAAAGCGAAAGCGAATTTGTCAGCAAATGCAGCAGGCCGATGTGGAGGAAAATCGGAACAAAGAATCTCCACCACTCACCTTCAAGAATTAATGGATTGTATTTTGCCCCATATTTGATTAAGGTTTGAGTATTTTGACTGCCTCCATTTAGTTCAAGCAGAAGAAATGCAGCGATTTGTAAAAACAAAAACACATACGTAAAAAAGGGACGGCCGGATTCAAGAAGTTTTTGTTCTTTTTTAATTTCCATTCCGGCAGATTGCATAACTGCCTGCTTTAGATATTGAATCTCACCTTCATCAACAGAACCAAAATCTGTCCTTAGAGGAATCTGTAATCCAAGGGCAGACTCCAGTAAGGGCAGTTTAACCCTTAGCGATCCCGTATCCAAAATAAAAGTATGTACATATGTTTTTTTGAAATTAGCCGGTGTATTTATTAGATGGTCATATTCATCGACAGGTAAATCCGGGGTAAAATATATAGTGAAGATGGATAACTCTTTCACTCTCAGAACTCCCCGGTTGTTTTCACCAAACACAGATGTTTGATCAATATCTCTTTTTAAAACGTTTGACCAGGTTAATGCGCTTTGAGCAAGTTTAACCACTTGATAGGGCGAGCCCTTTCGGTAATCCCTCAGCCAGACCTCTTGCTGATTGGTATCCATGTAGATCAGTGACATCTGTTCCTGTTCAATAAGATGCCTTGCAGTCGACCAGAATAAATATTGTTCAAGATTCCCCATTTTTTTCTCCCCCTTCCGCCTGCTCCATACTTCGATTGTATCCCACACAACCCGGTCTTAACACCATTTTCATTCAGTTGATTGTCTATTTTACTATTTGCGGGGGCTCACGATACCCTGTATTAACTATACCTAAAATAAAAAAGGCCCTAAACCTATTTTTAATAGGCGGGCCCTTTCCATGTTATTCGAACATATTTTGAAGAAACTTGCCCCTAAGCAGCGGACTCTTCATGGAAGTAGATACCACAAGGCTTCTCACTGCCGGCATGGACAGCATGCGGTTCATTATCGGATACCGGTATTTGTAAGCCGCTGCTCCAACAGCTGAAAGTAAAATGGTCTTCATTAAGAATCTCATAATTATCCCTCCTGCTTTTATTGTGAAGAAAATCCCGGGATTTTATGAATTCAAAAATAATTGCCCCCCTGAGTCTATCCTTAAACAAGGAGAACTTATATAAACAGGCAGCAGGTTATAACCGAAAGAACGATAGCGAGTGCATTCACCACATCATTATTTAACAGGCTGATGCCCTTAACTTTCTGTGTACTTTCATTACAGTGCATGAGCTTTTCAGTATGCAGACCGCAGACCGTGCATTTGTATTCCGCCTGGATCAGCGCTCCTATCAGAGTATCATACATACTTCCAAGAAAACCGAATCCTGTAATCATTAACACAAAAGAAATAGAAGCACCTTCAAATATAAAAGCGGAAATGAATGCGATAAAAAAAGAAGCCATAAGGGCACAAAACGTACCAAATATGCTGACAGCACCCGATGTGCCTTTGTCGACGGATTTAAAGTTCAGTATGGAAACAGGACGGGACCTGCTGAGAACTCCAAGTTCAGACGCCCAGGTATCAGAATTGGCAGCGGCTATACTGACTAAGAATAAAATCTCTGTCACGTTTCCTGGTTCAATAAAGTGAATGCATGCGATAATGGCTACAGCTCCCCCATTTGCAAGCACTTGCTGCCAATCGCGCTGGCTTCCCTTCATCAGTTTCTCATCAATAGGCTTTTTTACTGCGTTCCTGTATTTGGACCAAAAGCTGGAACTGGCAAAAAAGCAGCCAAGTACAAACAAACCTTTCCAGCCAAATCCCAGAGCTGTGGCTGTGCCCACTATTACAGCTGCAAACGCCCCAGAAGCTGTCAGGGACTTTTGCTTCCACCCTGCCCAGGCAGTAAAGATAATAATAAGGAAAAGAATACTATTCCACACAGTGAATGACCCTTGAAGGAGTTATAATTTTTGAAACAGGCATGTCATGTGATTCTACCGGTATTCCCGAAAGGATTTGTGAATCAAACGCCAGAGAGATGGTTTTGCCTGTGTACTTCGATAAAAAACGATCATAGTATCCCCCGCCATATCCCAGCCGGAAACCGTCAAGACGGAACGCTAATCCCGGAACGAATAGTAAATCTATTTCGTTGCTCTGAACGAGCTTAGTTTGGGCCTGGATAGGTTCCCTTAACCCAAAATACACGGTTTCCAGCTGATCAAAACTCAATAATTCTCTGAATTCAAGTTTCTTGTTTTCAGGATGACACTTCGGCACTGCCACTTTCTTCCGCTCTCTCCATGCCTGTTCAATCACTTCATATGTATCTGCTTCAGGAAAATTGGACAGTGTAATCCCAATGCATGCAGCACTGTTCCAATCTTTATCTATATACAGCTGTTCAGCTATCATCGCTGAATTCTGTATATAACTGTCCTTGGGCTGTAATGCTTTTTGCAATACCTGTTTTACATCTTTACGAACCTGCTTTTTATCCAATCGGCTCATCTCCTGACAAAAACGCTACATTATATAATCCTTTATACTTTTATTTAAACTGCCGGTAGCCAATCTGCCCAGCAAGTAATACATTCAGCGTTCTAAATGAAGCAGGGATAAATAAAAAAGCAACAGGATATCCTGCTGCTTACTTTGTTTCGCGGTGTGCAGTAGCACGTTTTTCTCTTGGGCAGTATTTTTTAAGCTCAAGACGATCCGGATTGTTACGTTTATTTTTTTTAGAAATATAGTTACGGTCTCCACACTCAGTGCAAGCCAACGTAATATTCACGCGCATTTATATTTCCCTCCAAACTACTTAAGTCTCTCTTTTCATACGACTTTTATATAATATCACCTTTTAAAGTAAAATGCTAGTACGTTTTTTTCTAAGAGAATTATTTATTTCTACAGCTTTCTCTCTGCACGGTGAAAGTACGGCCCAAGCAGCCCCGCTCGCATGGCTGCGAGGCTCGATAATCGTCTCTAGTGTGTAGATAATAAAAAGGTTTCCCTTTGCGAGAGGAGAGAAATAAAGTTCTCCCCTCTCCATTGATTTAAAGCAGCCTTCATATTTAAGCTTTGATGCTTCAATGATAGAATACTGGCCGATTCTGCCCTGGCAGATGGTTCCGCTCATATAGGCAAGATGGTCGTCCCTAAGCTGGATAATAGAATCCTCTTGGGGGCTGTAGAAAGCGGTGGTATCCAATTTGGTGGTTTCATGGTACATACATATGATTTTAATGTTTTGCTTTACAAGAGTTGGATTAAAAAGGGTAAATGACGTATAAACCCCTCTATAACCATCAACAGGGTTCTGATAATCCAGCGCCTGAACCTCAACCCGATGTTTACTTTGCTCTCTGTCTCCCAGATTAAAGAATTTCCCGTCTTCCCATAACCCTAAGCAGCAAGCCGGCAGTGTTCCGGCTGATCGTGTCAATTTCCCCTGTTTACGCCCGAGACCCATGCTTTCACTTGTTTTCATGTTTTCCCCCCTCTTTCCTTAAGCATCGATCCATCAAGATTTTTCTATAAACAGCTTCAGTCTCTTTACCAATTTTGCCCCAATTGTATAAGGTAAGAGCCGCCTGCCTGCCCTGAACAGCTGTTTTATTGGCTTCCTCAGGGTTCTTCAGGAGAAATTCTATCCATTCAGCAAGCTGCACTTCATTTCCCGGATTAAAATGATAGCCTTCTTCCATATGCTTAAAAATGCACTTAAGCCCCCCGGTTTTTGCAGCTATAACTGGCTTTGCTGCAGCCATCGCTTCTAGCGCCACAATTCCAAAGGGTTCATAATCACTGGGAAACACAGCAGCAATTGATTTCCTAAGAATGGCGTTCCTCTCTTCATCGGGTATAAAGCCTGTAAACGTAACGTAATCCTGTACGCCTTTCTCTCTCGCCAGATTTTTCAAGAACGGCAGGTAAGGTCCTTTACCAGAAATGATAAGATGCACTTTGTTCTGTTTATTTTTTAATAACGCCACCGCTTTAATAAGAGTCTGAAATCCTTTTTCCCTTACGACTCTGCCCCATGAATATATAATGGGAAAATCTCTGTCTGCAATGTATCGTGAAAAATCTGTATCCGCAAGAGACAGGACTTCCTCCTCTGTTATTCCGTTAGGCAGCATAACTAAATCTTCATCTTCACACTGAAAAACAGTTTTAAGCTCATCTTTCATGTATTCACTGCACACAATGACCTTGTCTGCAGCGGCAATCAACTGCTCCTCCTGCCGGTGGATTTTTTTCTGCAGCTCATTGTAAATACCATTGTTTCTTCCATATTCAGTCGAATGAATGGTAACTGCCAGACCCGTATTCTCATGACGTACAGCTGTACTTGCAGCGGCAGCTACCAGCCAGTCATGTGCATGGATAAGATCGATTGCTTCCTCTAGACAAATCTCCCTGATTTTATCGGCCATCGCAACGTTCAAACAGGCCGTCCAGTCGAGAAAAGAACTGTCTCCTGAAGTTAATGGAGTAACTCTATGAACAGAAATATCATCCAGCACTTCGTATTCGCTGGTATTTTCCTGCTGTACAGTAAGCACATGGATATGGTGGCCCATATCAGACATTGCCTTTGCCAGCCCGAATACATGTCTGGATAGGCCGCCAATTACATGAGGTGGAAACTCCCACGTCAGCATTAAGATGTTAAGAGATTTCTGATCACTGCTTTTAGATACTGCCCTTTCCAGAATGGTATGTACCCTTTCTTTTTTGAGGGAGGTAAAGATATGTGATTCCGGGGCTGTGTCCTCTGTCAGCAGAATCTCTTTAGATAGCCCGATTAATGAAAAAAGCTCTTCCTCCAGCTGTTTAGTTATGGAAATTCTTTTTGTTCCTTCATAATAAGACTTGATGCTGTTCTCAAAGGTGATCAGCAAAAGTGATTGCCCCCTTTGGTTCACTCGTTGGTTTCATATTGAGTATAAGTGCTTACCTGTTCAATCCAGCCACACTCTTCCTTCTGTCCTCGTTTCCAGGACCCGGTATCCAGTGTAAAATCTTCAGAAATAACGCCGGCACCCGGAGTATGGATGACCTTTGACCGAAGTATGGGGATCAGGGTGCTGTTCCCTTTATATCCTATATCTATAATATAAGATCGGTTTGGCTTTACTCCGCTTAGCTTCCATGTCCCTGCTTGATCGGGCAGCGGTACATCCATATACATACGGGCATTGTTCCCAGTAAATGAAATGCCTGTAACATCGTAAATCCTGCATTGTTTTTTCAGCTGAAGCGGCTGCACGCCCATGCTGAAGGCAATAATCTGTTTTTTGTAATCACTTACGGACCAATGCAAGACAATTATGTTTTCATTTTGAAGAACTGCCGAAATATAATGATCTTTATTTCCCGGATGAATGATGTTCTTTTCCATGATTTGTGATCTTTCCGCTCCTTTTTGTCCCAGGACAGAAGGGTAATATTTAAACTGTACTATTCATTTGACATACCAAAATTCAAAGTGATTCTTCCATAACCAAAATGACTGCCCTGCCTATTGACTTAAAACGCATATTTCATTTCTCTATCATTTAGGGCTTATCATAATCCTATCACGGGTATTAGTTCTAAACAATGAACGCATTTTGTCGATTGGTAGATATTTTCACAGCACAGTTTTTATAAGCAGGACTAGATTTCCGATAAAAATTCACATGAATAGATTATTTCGGTGTATGATTAATTTACCCAAATACATATGCTTCTGAGGTGCAATTATGGAATACATCATACTTACTCTATTACTCTTTTCCGCACTAGTTTTTATCTTTTCTTTACTTAGAAAGGACCGCTTTGCAGAACTTGAACGGGAGATAGAGCAGCTTTCTCTTTCCTATATGCAGGATATCTATCAATTAAAAAAGAAGATTTCCGTTTTGGAAGAGGAGCTTCTATTTCAAGATTCACAAGGTGGATTCCCCGATCTGCCGCCCCCTGCAAAGAAAGGGATTAGTACAGTGCATGAAATCATAAAAAATCAGGTCCTGGCGCTATATCGGCAAGGACTTTCCATTGAGCGGATTTCGCAGCAGTCGAATCTGCAGCAGGATGAGATTTTATCGATTATTGGCGAAAACCAGCAAAAGGAGAGACCATAATGAGCCGCAGCACATTACAAGCTTTTGCTGCAGGCCTCTTTATTGCAGCAGCAATCCTGGCTTCCTATCAATATCTTTTCAAGCATGAACAAACGATATCATTATCAGAGGCAAAAGACGTTATCAGTGAAGCCGGCTACAGCATATCTAAGGAGCAGGAGAAAACTATAAAAAAGACTCCTGCACCGCAAACCGCTGCAAAGCCTGCCGTCCCTTCACCTAAACAAGAGAAGCCCAAAATAAATGCGTATACATTAAAAATCCAAGCTGGTATGACACCGCAGGACATATCTGATATTCTGCAAAAAAATAGGGTCATTAAAAACTCCGATGACATGGAAAATTACCTGAATACCCATGACTTAAATGGAAACATCCAGCTGGGCAGCTTTGTCTTGACCAGTAATATGTCCATAGCTCAAATCTGCAGCACGATTACACGCAGCTAAAAAATAGTAGAAAACGAGCAGCACCATAGGTGTCTGCTCGTTTTTTGTTTGTTCATTCTCATAAGATTTGCAGTGTTTACAGCTGTTCTTGCTTTACTCATTTAAATCGTAGTGTCTGCCTTTAACCATAAAAAAAATATTTTCCGCAATATTAGTGGCATGGTCGGCCGTACGTTCCAAATAGCGCGCAATGAAGGTTAACTGTGTGACCTGTGCCATATTTTCCTGCGCCCGCTCTAAGAGGGTCTTTATCGTTTCACCATATAACTGATCGACTTCATCATCCATTTCACTTACTTCCTTGGCAAGGATTATATCTTCCTTTTCATAGGATTGGATAGACAGATCGATCATTTGTATGGTTAATTCGTGCATTTTTTTTAAATGAGTCAGAGGTTTAATGAAGGGCTCCTTACCGATCCGGATGGTTGATTTGGCAATATTCACAGCGAAATCTGCCATTCTTTCCAAATCAGCTGCAATTTTAATGGCTGCAATGATCCGCCGTAAATCACTTGCTACAGGCTGCTGTTTGGCAATTAAAAGAATAGCAAGATCATTAATTTCCTCTTCTAACAAATTCATCTTTACATCATCTTCTATGATTTCAAGGGCAGCTTCGAAATCCTGCTCCTCTAAAGCGGTAAATGCGTTAGCCAGGGCGTGTGACGACTGGACACCCAGCTTAATTAACAGCTCATTTAATTCCTTTAATTCCATTTCGAATTTTTCACGAACAACCATTACATTTCCCCCTGACCACATGTTTTTTACCCAAATCTGCCTGTTATATAATCCTCTGTTCTTTTATCTGATGGATTAGAAAAAATTTTATCTGTATGGGCAAATTCGATAACTTCCCCATTTAAAAAGAAGGCTGTTTTATCTGAAATTCTGGCTGCCTGCTGCATATTATGTGTAACCATAATGATGCTGAATTTTTTCTTGAGTTCCTGAACAAGCTCCTCAATTTTCAAGGTGGAAATGGGATCAAGAGCTGATGTAGGCTCATCCATTAAAATAACATCCGGTTCAATTGCGAGACATCGGGCAATACATAGACGCTGCTGCTGTCCCCCGGATAAACCATAAGCATTTTCGTTCAGGCGGTCCTTTACCTCATCCCAGATAAAAGCACCGCGCAAGCTCTTCTCTACGATTGCATCCAATGTCTTTTTATCCCGGATACCATGGATCCGCGGTCCGTATGCCACATTTTCATAAATGGATTTTGGAAATGGATTAGGTTTTTGGAAGACCATGCCTACTTTTGTTCTTAATTCTTCAACATAGTAAGATTTGTCAAAGATGTTCCGGTCCCGATACATAATTTCCCCTGAGGTTTTAACTCCGGGAACAAGCTCAATCATTCTGTTCAATGTTTTTATATACGTGGATTTGCCGCAGCCGGAAGGACCGATGATCGCAGCAATTTCATTTTCATACAAATTCAGATTTATATTTTTTAAAGCATGGTTTTCTCCATACCATAGGTTCAGTTCTTTTGTTTGGTAGACTGCAGCTTTGTCCTGCAGACTGGAGTTTTTCTTTTCTATTTGTCGATCGCGCTTCTTGTCCGCAGCTAAAATTGTGTTCACGAAATTCCCTCCCAATTGGCCTGATCTATATTTAAAGGTTTATTTGTTCTATTAGTAAAATTGCTTATCTAACTATTAGAATTTTAAAGCTTTTACATTAACGGGGTTTTAATTTTTTGTAAATTCTTTGTAAAGCGAGGCTGACAAAAATAAAAAGCTGTTTACGCAAACGTTGTTGTTATTGAACCAGGGGGCTGATTTCCACTACAGATGCTCGCTTTCCGCGGGGCGGGCGTTGAGCCTCCTCGGCTTCGCCTGTGGGGTCTCACCTGTCCCGCTGCTCCCGCAGGAGTCTCGCACCTTACGTTCCA
>NZ_PGUY01000046.1 GCF_002863585.1 Peribacillus deserti
TCCATGCTGTCTCTTTCGGGTATAATTTTTCCTAACTTTGGATGAGGTTCAGCACCAAACAGCTGAGGATTTATGTCTTCACCGCCACTTAAAAGAATACCATCGCATATAGAAAACATTTTCTCCGTTATTTCCTTGTTACCAATGGGTAATATTATAGGAATCCCACCGGCATTAATTACAGAATCAGAATAGCTATAATGCAATAAACTACTCGTTATACCTGAATACTCTATGTTTGAACAAGTTATACCAATAATAGGCTTTCTTTTCATAATTTCATCTCCGTTTGTTAATAATTTATTTTTTAATTACCCTAATTTAGAAGTCGAAGAACCACTAAGAATACTTTTGCTAATTTTTCTACGGCGGAGGGATGTAAGGAATAGAACTTTTATGTTCATTAATTACCGATATTTTTATTGGTTGGTTAGCAAGAAGGATATTAGGACAGTATAGACCCGGTAGAATTATTACTGGATTTTAGAAGCTTGGTAGGAGAGTTGGGTTTAGGACGCTGGGGACCGCATGTAGAAAATTAAAATGGTGCATCAATTCTTATTTTGATTAGAAGTACTGTGATGAAATTCCTAAAAAGGAGGAATACTTGTCGTATTTGTCAACTACGACAAAGAGAGCTGCAAACTCAACCATCCTAATTAAACTATCGCACCCATTAGTTGAAGTAAGAGGATTTGATCTCTTCTTCATAATTAAGTAAATATACATAACTCCCCATGGAGTAGGAAATAAAAAAAAATTCCCCTACTTTTTATTCATTAAAAGGGGAATCTTTATTAGCTATGATTTTTCTAAGAAAATAGATGTCATTACGAATCATTTTTTTGTAGTGTGGGTGTGAACACCTTTGCAAATCCATCAGAAGCCTTCCAAGTTCTCTCTTCAATAAAAATTGTTCTATGTCATGCATTCAAGTCCCCTCTCAGATGTATTTAATAAAATCTTTTACCCTCTTGGAGTTATCCAGAAAACAATTTACAGGAAATTTATCACTTCCTAATTTATCCACATTTATAAACTAGGAAAAATCTTCCTGTTCAACTAACCTCCCCGTGAGTTAAACAATAAAAGGCTGCTAAGCAGCCATACGATCTTCAACTAAACGTATCCGTTAGCTGAAGAAGAATTAGTATTCTAAAACACAGTACTTCCCGTTTGTCTTCCGTCTGTACAATAACGTTCAATAGCCGCCCTTATTCAACCCCTCCGCAGCCAATTCTAGCTGACTAACGCACCCGTTAGCTTAGCAAGGTGAAGTTGATTCTCGGAAATTCAGTTTTAGGGATTTGCTTTTCAACCAGTGATTAGAAAACATGTTCAACCTGCCCATTATTAAACACGTGGGTTGCAATCCAATGATTGCCAATGATCTTTCGCCACTTGTTATTGGAAAACACTGAAAAAATCTTCTTTGGTTTAAAAGATATCTGTAGAGGGCAGATATAAATATGCGGAGACGCTGAAAATAAGTGAAGGAGACTTGATAAAATGGAATTTTTATGGTCATTAATTATAGGTGGCATTATTGGTTGGTTAGCTGGAATGATTCTAGGCCGTGACGTTCCAGGAGGCGTAATTGGAAATATCATCGCCGGGTTTATTGGTGCCTGGTTAGGCGGATTGATTTTTGGTGATTGGGGTCCTCATATTGCCGGTTTTGCCATTCTTCCAGCATTGATCGGAGCTATAATTTTAATTCTTATTGTTAGTTTTATTATGAAATCTGTAAGAGGACGAAATCACAGACATTAATAACACTATCATCTTAACTTAATTAATAGAAGGCAATGACCCTTCAAAAAAGGTAAAACTCAATATTTTCTGAGTTTTACCTTTTTTGTTTTTTACGAAATAACCCTCATTGGCTTCACTAATAAGGCTGCCGTAGCAGTATATCTTCTTCAACTAAAGCACTCTTTAGTTATAGAAGGAATCCGCAACTGCAGCTGTTAATCCCTTTAAAAAGTTCTGGTCCTAAATTTCGATTCCCAACCTCCACAATCAGGTCTGCGTAATGATTACCATCTACGTAGACACTTAAATTTCACTTTCCTGGCGTATCGAACCATAAGGCGGAAGGAATGGTTTTAGCAGCTCGTAAATTGGGCTGAGTATAATGGCCCTCATATTCCCATGTCTTTTCTTTACCTTCCGAATTTACTAACAAAACGGGCTCCTGTTTGCCAGATTTTAAATCGGTGCCTATTACTTTAAACTTTCCCTTTATTTCGGATGGGTTGCCCCATAAGTGCCACAAAACTTTATTGTATGCCTGGTGTTTAAGCGGTGAATTATTGATTCCTATTCGTCCTTCAAGCCCTATTAGCTCTTTTCCTTCAGCCTTGAAGGTCGGTGTAAGCGGATGATCCTCTTTTTCGGAATGACTTTTGCCTATAGAAAGATAATCATTTAAGGACATTACTTCTGCCATTCGACCGTCTTTTTCATAGGTGGTTAAATTCCAGCCGCATAACTGATCGTCATTTCATACCATTCGGGGAGTCCGTTTTCCTCCGAGGCAAATGACCAGTAATATTCTTGAACGGATTTTTTATCTTTAGTAAGGTCTGCCCCTTTTGGTACCGGAAATCCTTTTATCGAACCTGATTCACTATGCGACCATTTAAATAGATAGAACCCTCTAAATCCCAAGAATAAAACTGTAATGGTAGATACGGTTAAGATCCTTTTCCATACCATAACCCTTTGCCTCCTAAAGGAACATATAAATACTTATTATCGAAGAACAAGTTTTCCCCTTCTTTTTCCATAAGCTCTGTTAAACATCGCTGTTGATTGCAGCTAGCAGGCACTCGCTTTCCGCGGGGCGGTCCGGGAGCCTCTTCGGCGTTGAAGCCTGTGGGGTCTCCCTTGCCCCGCTTTTCCCGCAGGAGTCTCGCATATCCGTTCCAATCAACATCGTGCAAAAAACAACAATGACCTTTAACATAGCCTTCCTATAAACAAAAAAAGAACCGCCCTGGGCGATTTCTTCATAATTCCTCAATACAATTGTTAGTAAAACAAAAAGGGCAGCCGAAACAGCTCATTGCCTTTAACTAACGCACCCTATAGTTAAATAAGCTCTTCTAATTCCACCGATTAAATTCCCTTTTCGCACCGACCTCTTTTAAGGAAAAACAAACAGCCTACGGGGTCTAATTGTTCTAAACAAAAAAGCCTACATTTCATTTTTTATAATACATAGGTACCCTATACCAACTTTAATCCACTAACAAGTATTAACAGAGCAACAACAGTGCGCAGCGGTCTTGTCGGAACCTTCGCAGAAATTTTGCTGCCAATAATCACTCCGGGAATAGACCCAATAAGTAAATTACCCACAAGCATATAGTTTATATTTCCATAACCAATATGAAGTAATCCTGCGACTGAAACCAAAAGAAAAGCATGAACAATATCAGTACCAATCATCTCTGATGTCTTCATTTGATACAGAAAAATCATGGCTACGGCGAATAGAGAACCTGAACCTAAAGAAGTGAGTCCAACTATAAATCCAAATACGATACCAATTAAAATCGTCAACATCTTCTTTTCTTCCAAAGGTTTAAGCTGCCAACGGTTAGGTCTTATCTTTTTCTCTATAACAGTTCTTAGAAGGATAGCTAGTGAAACTAAGATCAGAATATATCCTAGGGAATGCCTAATAATCTGTTCTTGGTTATGGAAATAAGACTCAAAATAGTGAAGGGCAACTATTGCAGCTACCGCACTCGGAATACTTCCTATCGCCAAATACTTAACCATCTGACCATTAACTGTTTTTTGTCTCCAATGTTGAGAAGCCCCAAATAGTTTAGTAATAGAATTATAGACTAGATCAGTACCCACAGCAATCGAAGGATTAATCCCTATTAATATTAATACGGGAGTTAGAAGTGCTGCTCCTCCTACTCCAGTCAAGCCTACTAAAAAACCCACAAGTAGTCCCATTAATGTAATGCCTATGCTCATTTTACACCGCCTACTAATTCCAAGTATTTAAATAGGATTATATATATTTATAATTTTCTTGTAAATAGACAAAATTCAAAAATTTTTATAACGGTAGATAAAAGAAGTATCATCGGCATCCAGTTGAGGTACCAAGTCCCTTCTGCACAATATGCTAAAGCATCCACTTATTAAAAATGGGACTTCAATTCGCTCCTTATAGATTAGAAAAACAGCTAATGAGTACGTTAATTTCAAAAAGAAAAGACACCCATTTATGAGTGCCTTTAGGATTTAAGTTAGTGCGGATTCTACAAATGAAACTTTCCCGACATCTCTACCATCTTCGTCTTTCAATAAGTGTCCATACAGCTTGTGTACTTGCCAATACATGAGGTCCAAACTCTCTGCAATTATTACCGCATGCTCAATTTTACCATTTCCTTCAACAACGACCGAGTATCTTTTTCTTTGGTTCACCTTGGACATTTATTGTCCCCCTATTTTAAATAATCAGCCATGTGTAAGTAACGTTTATACTCAATATATTATATCCATAAATTACAATGTACAAAAAACTTAAATCTTTATTCAAATAGCCTCACCCATTGAAAAACCCACTATTCAGCCTTCAATAATTTGCAATATCTTCAGTATCCTGTTATGATAAAAAAGAATTATTTTTGTTCGGTGTAATGGGATAGTATGAATATGGACTTTTCTTCTTGAGAATCACTTTGGGCAAGGATAGTAATACATTGTGTTTTAACGCACTAGGAGGCAACAAAAATGGAACAAGGTACAGTAAAATGGTTTAACGCAGAAAAAGGCTTCGGATTCATCGAACGCGAAGGTGGAGAAGACGTATTCGTACATTTCTCTGCTATCCAATCTGAAGGATTCAAATCTTTAGACGAAGGTCAAAAAGTTACTTTTGACGTTGAGCAAGGTCAACGCGGACCACAAGCTACTAACGTTCAAAAAGCTTAATTTCATATCGATGACAAAAACAAGTTCTTTATTAAAAGAGCTTGTTTTTTTATATTCTCCTTATAATACTTATTAAAAAACCCTACTCATTGTTCGAGTAGGGAGATGGTACAGGTAATATAAAAAGTTTTAAAGCTTCAAAGGTTTGTTTACATTATAACATACTGTAATGACAATAGAAATGTATAGATTTTTATTTATCTTTACCTAACCTGCCTGCTAGTGAAACATGAAATAAATAAGGCAGCCGAAGCAGCCATTTGTTAGCAACGAAAAAGGGTCCGTAGCAGCCTTGAATTCCTGTTTGAGGAGGAATTTCAGGTGCTGCAGGTTCCTGTTTTACTTCAATGCCAAAGTTCTGGCAAAGGGCTGCCAATCCGCCAAAAAATCCACTGCCAATTGCATTCAGCTTCCATTCGCCATTATGCCGATATAACTCGCCAACGACAATCGCAGTCTCTCGGGATAGCCCTTCCCCAAACGGGAACTCGTACATGATTTCCCCTGTTCGCTTATCTTTAATAAACATTTTGGAAGACGTAACTTGATTGAAAAAATGACCCCTCTGTTCTCCTTCATGAATGGTTAACGTAAAGGCGATTTTCTGAACATGAGTTGGGGCTGTTTTCAATTGAATATGAATTTCATTCTGCCTTTTATTCAAAGTATGGCGAACAGAGCAATCTGCGGTTGCAGGCTGCCCATAAAATACGAAACCTTCGTCTCCCTTGCATTTTCCGTTTTCTTCTAATAAAAAAGCAGCCCCATCAATCTCCATGTCCTTTTTCCCGGAGGAATAATCCAGGGTAACCACTATGTCCGAGATAGCTCGTGCCTTTGTTATATCCACCTTTTGCCCCTTTAATAGTTTCATGCATATTCCTCCTTTTTTCGCATTTAATTCTTTCATTTTACCTAAAAATAATTCATATGTACCGTTGATTTTTTTATCTTAAAAAAACTTTTTATTTATAGGAAGCAATGAATATAGGTTCAAGATTTCCCTCGGCACCTATAAGCTAATTAATGCCTGGATTAGTTCCTAATAATAGACTAAATCCAAAAGAAAAGACTGCCATTTCAGCCCTACGTTCGTGATTAAAGCACCCATTATTTGAAGAAAGGCAGTATAATAAAGGTGTAATAATAAACTGAGAGGATCCATCATCATGACTAAAATTAATATCGAGATAACGATTGTAGGAGAATATTCAACTTATGAAGCTCTTCGTACTGAAGCAGAAACATTGCCTAAAACCGATCGTCAACAATTTATGAAGGCTCTAGATACTGTAAAGAAAAACCTTGTTGGTGAAAAGATTTATTTCCTGTCTACAGGTGCCTTCAGCGGAACGACATTTGGATACCTATTTGTAACGAATAAAAAAGTGGTATTGGCGGAAGTAAAGCCTTTCGGGAAAGTAAAACCCCATGAGCTTAAATACGCGGATTATACAGAAATTGACCATGATATCCTTAAAGCACTTGGTATCACTGCAACCGTTATTGAGTTGAAAAAACCTGGTTTATTTGGAAGCAAGAAAAATAAAATCACCCATATTCCTCAAAATGACTTTGATAAAATCTTTAAATTCATCAAAATGCAGATTAGTTAAATTCTAATACAATTACATTACTGTAAAGCGAGAAACTTAGTGTAAGCCTAGTTCTCGCTATTTTCATATTTAGAGAATGTAAAGGGTATACAGAAGTCGTGACAACTTGGTTAGCTTTCCTTGATTTTGGAAACTTACTTACTACATTAGAAAGTCAGTAAAAGCAGCCTGCTTAAACTAAACCAGCTAATAGGAGTCAAGAACTTTTTATTAAAATATATTTTCTTCGGTGTTATACTTTTTGAAGACACGCCAAATAACCCTCCAACTCTCAATTGGAAGGTTTTTCATAAGCTGCTTTTTCTTGTGGATTAAGCCAAGTCTAGGAATTGCTCATTTCTTTTTAGGATTGCATAAATCCAGTGTAAGAGCTTGGTTACACAAGCGATCATCGCTACTTTTGAAGGCTTTCCTTCATTTCGTTTTCGATCATAATATTCTTTTAGCTTCTTGTACAAAGAAGAAGCTTGCTGACTCTTACAAGTTAGTGAGACTAACAGCAATTTTGTTTAAAATTTCTAATTGTTGTAAAATAGTGTAAAGTAATTATGTTTTACGGAGGGTAATGAAAATGAAGATTTTGTATGATGAAACATACACTTCAAACGAAGGAAGGCGAGCAAGCAGGAATATTTGGTATGGAGATGCTGATATATCAGTTGATGGTGATCATGGAAAAATCATTAATCTTAATGAAGATTTTATGGATAATTTATGCGAAATAATAAAAAATGATTTATCTAAAAATGCAGCAAATAAGCCTACTGAAACTAACTGGTATATTTATGGAAGTGGTGTAACTCTGGAAACTATTGGAGACAATAACCTTCCGACAATTATGGTTCGTGAGAAGTCTGACGAGTTTATAACTAATTTTAATATCAGTGACCACGATTTTGCTGTAAATATTGATGCTATTCTGCTGTTTAAGGCTGAATTTGAAAAACGTTTAGCTAGTAATTGAGGAGTAATATCACTATAAGCATTTTCAAACTATTTGAGGGGATGATTTCATAATGAAATCATTCTCCTTTTTCATGTGATGGGAGTCCTTTTGTGTGGAGGAATAGGACATTTAGAAATACAGATTGTGAATAATTACACTTAAATTAACCTGCCCGTTAGCTGAAGAACAAAAAAAAGCTGATGTAGCAGCCAGCCCTCCTTCTTTATTAATGCTCTCTTTAGGTCAATATTCAGACTAAAGTGTATTAAGTGGTATTTTAACTGGAGATAATCCCTTCTAGATAGTCAATCAGGAGGAGATTATATGTTATTAACCAAAGCGTGGGAAAATTATGAAGTCGATAAACGGATTGAAGGTTATTCCCCTCATACGATAAAAGCATACAAAGTTCAATTGTACCTACTGATAAAATATTTCAAGGACATAGATATAACAACACTTACCACGGAAGATTTAAAACAATACCTTATAAGTAATGGGGATCATTTGAAGCCAGCAAGTCTTGCACACCGGATACGATTCATAAAATCCTTACTTAGGTGGGCATATGAAGAAGGCTATTTAAATCACAACCCAGCTGCAAAAATAAAAGAGCCTAAATTGGGGCAGCGAATACCAAAATTTCTTTCTGAACAGGAGATCGAATTACTAAGAGAGGTTTGTTATTCACCAATGGAAAATGCATTGTTTGAATTTATGTTTTCGACAGGGTGCAGGATTGGTGAACTAGCAATGCTCAACAAAGAGCACATAGATTGGTCCAGCAGGTCAGCGATAGTCAGAGGGAAAGGAGATAAAGAACGTGAAGTTTATTTTAATACTCGCAGTGACATTTGGTTAAAGCGTTACCTGGATGACCGGCAGGATCAAGATTCAGCCCTATTTGTCACGGAACGCTGTCCTCATAGGATGAGTACAGCCCAGATACGTTACATCATAAAGCGAATTTCGAAAAGAGCAGCCTTCAATAAAAATATCCATCCCCACCAATTCCGCCACAGTTATGCGACTCATTTATTAAATAATGGGGCCCCTCTTGAAGTTATTCAGACTTTACTCGGACACGAAAAAAGTGAAACAACCAGAGTCTACGCCCATCTTATCGGAAAAATAAGGAAAGATTTCTTCTAGCGAAGGCTGCTTCAGCAGCCTCCATTCTTTCACTAACGCACCCTTTATTTCAATAAGAAAAAAGCGACCTTAATGGTAGCTCTAGTCATAACCCAAGTTTAATTAATTTAGGTCTTTATTTGTCTTCATCTTATCTAAGGAGAAAAATAGTATGGAATTTATAGCGAACAACACTGTCAAAACAATATTGAATGTTTGAAAGCCACCTAAAATCCCCACTGTAAGAAAAGAAATTCCTGCAATAGCAAAGCAAATTGCAGCAAATTTATATAGTTTGTCACTATCAATTTGTTTCATTATCTTCATCCTCTCATAAGATTTCTATATTACTCCGATTATTCAATCGTAACATGAAACCTGTTACTAAACTAACCTTCCTCCCCTTTAGTGAAAAATAAAAAAGGTTATCGTTGCAGCCCTCCTTATTTAACTAGTCGAGTAGAAGGGAGCCTTTCTACCTTGCGGTAAATTGGACTCCACCCCCCTCACAGAACCGTGCTTGCACTATTAATGCACACGGCTCCTCCTAGTTACCATTCACAAAATGTAGCTAATCTCTTAGATTCAGATTTTGCTAATTCTGCTATCCTTAGTAGTTTTGTCTCCATTCATCCCTACCTCTGAGTGTAGTAAATGTTTCCCTAGTAAGGGCGATAACTGATAGCTAGCCTTTCCTCCATTGGCATTACCCAACTTCATTGGTACTACGCTGCTATCCGACTCCCTACACAGCATTTGGTTTCCTTGCTTTTTATCGCTTGTACACCATACTCCTCTAACAAGAAAAGACCGGTAGGGTCTCCCGAGTTGCCATATCATATCGATGTGTAACGTGCCAAGGTCTCTGACTCCAGAGAGGTTTTATCCATCTTGCCCTTAACGAAGGATAAAATGTAGCTTTCTGCAGTGCGTAAGGCATCAGCCCTCTCGATTTACTAACATTATGGAGCTCAATCCCTTCAACCATTTGGCTTTCGGCCCGCCACCCCACCTAACTGTCTACGCTTAAAGACTAAAGTTACCTTTAGCCCTCCAAGACTCGCTACGAGCGAACGGCTAGTTCTTACTCGATGGGAATCCCACCCGCTATATGATACGACCTAGGCTCGGCCGCACACGCACCCTTTAGTTTAAGTGTAATTATTCACAAACTTATTAATTAGAAAGTTACATCTATTTTTTTTCAATCGCCATACGCAAGTTCGAGATAACTCCAATAATCAACACTAACGAACAAACCATTTTTTCAAAAGGTGTTCCAAACAATTGTTGTATAAATCCAAAAGACCAAAGTACAACAAAAAACCAACATATAACGGTTATTCCTCTTTTGTATTTATATAGTTTAATTCTACCAACAATCAACGTAAAAACTACTCCAATAATAGAAATAACGACATTTATAACAGATATTGGTAGTTGTTCAGCGAATGATTCAGACCTTCCACCATTGACCCATGTGAATGGAATACTTTTGCTTATAATAAGAAAGTGGATTAAGATAGTCAAAGAGTAAAAAATAATTCCCATAAACACAGCAGTTTTCATATTAATTTTCCTGAGTTTTTCTAAAATAAAATCACCTCGTTTTTCTTCCTGTTTCAATTTTATTAATCCAGTAATATATTATTCCTATATCTCTTACCATCTGACAGGTAACTAAAAGTAAGATTTCGAAGAGTCATCAAAAATCACCATTATTCTTAAACAGAGCAAAAAATATCGGCTAGGTATTCTGGTTGAACTAAACTGCCACGATTGTTCAATAAGGAATTCAAAAAAAGGCCGTTAATCCTGCTGATAACCACCCTTTAGATAAAGAGAACAAATAAGGGCTAATCCTAATACGCTTCTATGTACTAAAAATTAAACCCCATAATGTATCATGTGTTTGTTGTCTTCTTTTGCATCATTAATCTTTGTAGCCAATTCATTAAGTGCGGAGGATTCTTCATAAAATGTTGAAGATGTAACAGTTTCATAGAATAATGATAATGAATCAGGTGGAATAATTGTAATTCCCCAATAAGCTAAACCAAACTCTTGGCGTTTAAGCAAATGAAAGTACATTTTCATGATAGATAAATGCTCACTTAGGCTATTAATAATATCATCATCAACGATATACATTTGTATCTTATTGGTTCATAACCGATCTCATATTTCTCGTTTTCAATATCTTCAATGATTCCAAATTCATGAACAGGCATTATTATCCTCCTCCGTTCTTGTTCCAGCTCACAAATTCTTTGAACCTCTGTTCGTACAGCATCAAAAAGGACTTCAACGCAGCCCGGGCTGCTAACTAACCCGTTTGCTTAATTAGAATCTGTACTTACCGAGAAAGATGATCTTTTATGATCAGCTTAAAATACGCCTTAAAATCAATTTCAATTGTTTGTTCAGAATCATCATTATCAATAGTCAAAAGCACACTGGCACGGTCTTTCTTATCATTTGTAATTTCAAATTTTCCAACTCGTTTTAAATCCAAGAGAGATATCAATGTATGGAGCTATGTTTTATTACTTGTATTTTAACTTCACCGTAAGATAGGGAAATTTTCACAATAAAGCCTTCCTCTCCATTGGAGTATTTATATGTTGCATCATTATAATAAAATGGCATGGCCTTTGAGGAAGTATCAAATAAAAATTGGTTCCGATTCAAAAATGGAAGGAACTGAAGTTCATCTGGAAATACAGGTGTTTTTCATCACCTCTTTAAGCCTATTCTAGCATTTCTTTTTATCTACACATTCCGAAAAGGCTGCCTAAGCACCCCTCTTCTTGAACCTAACGCACCGGTAGTAAAAAAACTCCGAAGGGTACGCCTATTTCTGAACAGTATGTTCGAACCGTTCAGCAAATACGTTGGTAAGATACAAGTGTAGTTTTATCATTTATTTTCCTAAAAACACCTGTTTTAACATACCCCATCTTTTCATATAAGTGACAATTACGTGTCTCCTCAAGTAAGGTATCTAGTTCCCAACTTGTCGCTTGAGGAAACACATCATCTAACATAGAGAAAACCTTCTGTGCTAACCCCAATCCTTGAAAGTCTGGATGAATGAACATAATACTCAAACGAAAATGAGTTGATTCTTCCTGCCATACTACTCGAACCCCCCCGACTAGACTCCCATCAAACATGATCTTATAGAATACCCCATTAGGGTAGTTAATTCTAGAAATCAGTTTCTCTATTGACTCATTGGCAGGACTTGTTTCGTAGTCTTCGTATTTCTCTAATAAAGGTTTAAATGAACATATTTGAATATCAAAAAGAACCTGAGCATCAGACTCATTAGCAACACATAATTGTATACTCATACTAAACACTCCATTTTTGAACTTTCCTAAATATACCAATCTTTAATGACAAATAAAATCTTTTTCACTTAATTATTCCTTTTTCTAACGCACAGTTTGTGCCTACTATGCCATAAAAGTTTCCAGCATAAAACCCTCTATATTTAACTAACGCACCCGTTGATTCAAGAAGCGTTGGCAGCTCAGAAAGTCTGAACGATACAGTAGGTAAACAATAATCCCCTTAAACACGCCACTATCGCATATAAAACGTAATTTAGTTTATATTTTTAAAAGGCTGTTTTCGCAAACTTTGTTGTTATTGAACAAGGGGTTGATTTCCACTACAGGATGCTCGCTTTCCGCGGGGCGGGCGCTGAGCCTCCTCGGCTTCGCCTGTGGGGTCTCACCTGTCCCGCTGCTCCCGCAGGAGTCTCGCACCTTACGTTCCAATCAACCTGTTTCACAATAGGGTTTGTTCACAGAACTATTAAAAAAACAACAATCTTTTAGAAAAGAGCCTTTTAAAAAACCATTGTTTTAGTATTTGTATAACCGCTATCTTTTTCTCTTTATAAAACATCAATCCATAAACGGCTGGTCTCCATATTTATTTTTTATTCTCCTGTCTTTCACCAAATACTTTACTCATTTATCTCTCCCCTTTTCATCAGATATAATTTATTTAATTTTAGTATATAAATGATTTCTTTCCAAAGCTGTCATTTTGAATGGAACTAAAATAGGGCTGCCGCAGCAGCCCCCAGTGTTTATATATTTTCGAATAATGTTAATTTATACTTCAATTTACAGCGGATAGAAATATCATCTTCTCCGCAGTACCCATTTACAAGAGGAATCCTATTCTCTTTCTTCTGTTGATTCTCTTGGAATTGGAGCAACTCTGCTTTCTGGAGGTGCACTTTCAGTTGCCATATAATTATCACTCACTTGCTCGTGAGTTGTAGCTAATCCTACCGACACCTGGTCATCTCTGTTATAATCTCCCGGCTGATAATATCTGTTCGCTATTTTTAGACTCTCTTTATTTTCGTTATTTTCCAAAGTTAACCCTCCTTTCCTTCTTAGATATTTTTCGTCAAAAACAGCTTATTCATACAGAGACGTTGGATGGTTACCATTACGCATTGTTTTTGATTTTTCACTAACGGATGCGTTAGTTAAACAAAGAAAATCTGCCTAATTCTGGTTTTTAGGAACATGAATGAGGGGTAAATAACATTAAATTGTGACACCAGCGGGGAGACTAAATGGAAGATCAAGAACAATTTCTTTTAAAGAGGGAACTTGGCAGGCTTCTAATGGACCTAAATAGATGTACTAATCCCAAATACAAAAAACAAATTCGAGAAGATATAGGTTTCTTAAGGATGGTTATAGCCAATATTACCCTTTAAAAAATAAAGGGTTTTTGTTTTTTGTGTAACCGGAACTTTGTTAATAGGAGTCGATGTTATAGGAAACACTTACTTTTTGGTTTGATGAAGTAGTGATAAGTAAGAGGGCGGATGAATTATTTATAAGCATTTGAAGACATATCTTGGAGAGCGTTAGTTCAAGAAGGGTGGCTGCTTCGGTTGGCTTTTATTTTTTTACTAAAGGCAGGTTAGTTAAAGAAGGACTACTAACAAATTTATCGAATGTAAATAATTTTCACCGGTGCTTCGTCGCCTTTTAATGTAGTTTTATTAGTGGGTATTAGTGGGGGTGGTTTAGTAAATTATCTATATACCATAGGAGGTAAGTAATTGATATTAAATACCTTAACACCAGTACTAATATTAGTAGGAATTGTTCTTCTTGGGTTTCTAATGGTTAAGTTAGTTAAGGTGATAAAAAAATAAGAGGGAAAATTTTAGAATGTGCGAACAGCCCTTTTTTTCCCCTTACATAAACTCTTTATGAGAATTCACACTTGTAGTAACGGGTGAGTTAGAAAAGTACATTTGGCTACTTTAGCAGTTCTATAATAAGCAATTCTGCCGGGACTCAGTAGAAGAGGAATCGCCAAATTAAGGAGATTACTCTTGGTCCTTTAAAATGTCGAATAAGCCTTTTTTAGTCAAACTTTTTACCGCTAAGAGACAATTTTATTGGTCGTTTTTTTACTAAAGCACCCTTTTGAAATATTTCCCTCTTCCTATATACTAACTAGCCCAGTTTGTTAAGTAAGAATAGCGTCAGATACAAAACAATTACCTTTTCACACATTAGTGTATGTATGA
Organism: Peribacillus deserti; assembly: GCF_002863585.1. Lineage (GTDB taxonomy): Bacteria > Bacillota > Bacilli > Bacillales > DSM-1321 > Paraperibacillus > Paraperibacillus deserti_A. The sequence goes on from NZ_PGUY01000046.1 coordinate 14,243, forward strand.
CATTCAAATTAAGAAATTTATATAATCCCATTAGGGTCTTGAATAATAATCAGAAAAGGGAAAGTTTTTTCTGTAAAGTTGTATTCTATACTTAAGACGCCCAAGTCTCTTAACACTCATTAAATCTTGCCATTATATAAGTGTTATAATATCTTCCGTCAGATAAGACTCTATCTTTTTTCATTGTACCTTCTATTTCAAAACCGAGTCTTTTATACATTTCAATACCTCTTTCGTTTGTTTCAAGGACACCATTTAATACAATTTTTTTAATCCTGTTCAGGTCAGCCCAGGAAATTGTTTCTTTCATAAGATTTTTACCAATCCCATATCCCCAGTAAGCCTTCCGAACACCTAATCCAAATTCGACTTTATGTATAAATCTTTTTAAATCACTGCCTACACATCTTGAATAACCAATCAACCTACCATCCAGTTCAGCAACTAAAAACAAGTTTCTTGCATGGCTGGTATCGGTTTCAATAATATCCGCAAATCGTGACGGATCAATAAAGTCTTCTCCCTTTTCTCTGTCCATATTTTCAGATTCTCCATCAATCTGCAGCCTTAAATCAGACAATTTTTCCGCATCACTTTTAGTAGCAAATCTAATAGTATAGTTTAAATCTTTAACAAAGAACTCTTTTTGATTGATAATCATTAAATGCACTCCCCAATTCAAAAGCTATATTGTTAGGGAAAATATTATACTTCTTATTAAGAAAATAGGAAACAAAAATTGGGAATACCTGCTTACTTTTCTTAAGGTCAACTAATACACCGTTATTTGAACAGGACGATAAACGAAGTTTACAATATGCTCAAACAATCAACCCTCGAATGGACGACTGTCTGTCTCCTTCCTCAACTACCGCACCCGTTAGCTTAAGTACATTGTTTCACACACTTTTCTTTGTTATAGGAATGCCACCCTATGGCTAAACAAAAAAAGAGCATTGATCCTTTTTGGGTCAATGCTCCCGTTTGTTTAAGGTAGTTCTTCACAATGAGCATATCCGGTTGATTCCAACTCATAAAATTCCAACCGACACCAACACATCAATGTGGCGAATGCACCGCTTCGGGGCTGACTGCGACGCGTCGGATGAAGAATGCTATGACAACGCCAATCAGTGCTATAATCATCGCAAACAGGAACACGTTTTGTGATCCAGCCGTCATCGCGTTTGCAATTTCAGCCTGTTTGGCCGGAGCGGAGGAGCCGTGCAAGTATTTGTCCATACCGCCCGTAAGAATGCTGATTGCGACCGCTGTTCCAATTGCGCCTACCACCTGCTGCAGGGTGTTCATGACTGCCGTGCCGTGCGGGTATAACTCCGGCGGCAATTGATTTAGCCCGTTCGTTTGAGCAGGCATCCATATCATGCCTACCCCAATCATGAGCCCGATATGCAAAGCCACGATAAAAGCCACTGAAGAAGCAGGAGATAGTGTAGTAAAGAACCATAACATGACTACAACGGTCACGAGTCCGGGAATAACCAGCCATTTAGGCCCATATTTATCGAACAAGCGACCCATACGCGGGGAGAGGATACCGTTCAGCGCGCTTCCCGGCAAAAGCATTAGTCCCGTAGCGAAAACAGACAGACCTGCACCCGTCTGCAGAAACATCGGCAGGATAATCATGCTCGACATCATGATCAGCATACACGACAGTATCAGGAGCAGCCCAACAACGAACATGGGGTACTTGAAAACGCTAAGATTCATCATCGGATCCCTCATGGCGTTCTGCCGCATTATGAACAGCACCAGAGCGACGAGCCCAACAATGATTGAAGTGACCACAACTGCGCTGCCCCAGCCTTCAGATCCTTCGCCTGCCTTACTGAAGCCGAAGACAACCCCTCCAAAGCCGATTGTTGACAATGCGACAGATAGCAGGTCAATCCGGGGCTTCGTAACATCAGTAACATTTTCCAGGTACTTAACCCCTACAAACAACCCAATAACCAGGAACGGCAGAGAGAACCAGAAAATATAATGCCATGTTAAATACTCGATTAATAGACCGCCAATGGTCGGGCCGGTTGCTGGCGCAAACATGATTACAAGTCCAACGAAGCCCATTGCCGCCCCACGCTTTTCCGGCGGGTATATGACAAGAATCGTATTGAACATGAGCGGCAGCAATAACCCCATGCCTGCAGCCTGCAAAACTCGAGCGACCATCAACATTTCAAAATTAAACGCGAGCGCCGCAATTAGTGTACCTAGAATCAAGCTTGTGAGCGAACCTGTGAACAGTTGTCTCGTTGTAAACCTCTGCAGCAGCAGCCCGCTCATCGGCATTAAAATGCCAAGAGTCAACAGGAACCCGGTAGTTAACCACTGTGCGGTTGCAGCTGAAATTTGGAACACTACCATTAAATTAGTCATGGCTATATTTAGAGCGGTCTCGCTAAACATGCCGACAAAACCGCAGATAAGCAGCGAAGCCAAGATGGCAGGCGTATTGTACTTTTTCATGTCTGAAGATTTCAATCGTTATTCCTCCATAATCTATAAAGTAGATTTTAAATATTGTAGTGATTTTTCTTACTAAACTTGCTATTATTATCTTATTTGAGTATCTTATTATAAACAAGTACGATTATTTTTAGAACATACTATCAAAAATAATACTAATGTGATTTTGCACACTTTTAAGAGCATAATATATATTTTTGGAGGTGGAAATTATGAACCACAGCAAGAAGTATTCCTCTGATTGTGGACTAAATAAAGTACAAAAAATGGTTGGCGGGAAGTGGAAATTGTCACTTTTGTGGTATATTTCCGAAGAAACAAGAAGATTTGGGGAGATAAAACGCGTTTTTCCAGATATTACACAATCGATGCTAACGAAGCAACTCAGAGAATTAGAAAGTGATGGACTCTTACATCGTAAAATTTATAAAGAGGTTCCACCAAGAGTAGAATATTCTTTAACAAAACTTGGTCAGCGGTTTGTACCCATCCTTCATAGTATGTCTGAATGGGGAGAGTCCAATTTAGAATAAAATTTATGAAATTGTTTAACAAACTAACAAAGGGTATATGTTTTACAGGCGTTAAAACAGCCTGCTGTGTGAAGTGCCCTCATAAAGTTAGACACGATTCTTTAATTATAGGCAGCCATTAAGGTCTGAACTCGGTATTCATCCGGGCTCAGGCCTTTTAGTTTTGCCTTGTTCGTTTGTGATACCCATTTAATTGGAAGCTTATCGCTTAAATGCCATTTGGAAACCCACCTTCTCAGCCTGGCGAAAAAGAATTCCAACCAATTGATTTATCCACCATCTAAAAAAACGAACTGCTGACTCATACATCAGCAGTTCTTTGAATTATATATACTTCCTATGCACGCCTTTTCCGTCGTAACTGAAGACAATGTTTCGTCCTTCATACATGCTCTCTAAGTGCACTGGCCGGCCCCACAGCTGGTGAAGGTAAGGGAGTACTTTCTCTAGGTATTTGACATCCAGCTCAATATCCTCATACCAGTGTTTTAAATACAGCTCCCCATTTTTCAAATAATCTCCATCGTTTACCGTAATAAACGGGAAGCCTCCGTTCACCCGCATGCCGACAAGCTGGTCGCGGACATGCTCCCACTGTTTATCTACAACTTTGTATTCTTTCCCCTGCTTCTGGAACAAGTACATATCTTCCCGCATGACAAGGTCTTTGGTAAGGTAATTCCGCAAGAATGATATATCGGATTCTATTTCTCTAACTTCAAACATTTGTTCACGGCCCGAACCCGGCTTTATGCCTCGTTCTTTCATTTCTTTGGTTGGATTATTATAGCGTTCTTCAATATCTTCAAATATTTTTAGACCTAAATAATACGGATTGATACTCGTTCTTGATGGCTGCACCACACCTGCATTCAGCTTTGCAAATTCTATGGCTTCACTGCTCGTCAAGTTAAGTTCGCGAAGAATCCGCTGATGCCAGAATGAGGCCCAGCCCTCGTTCATAATCTTAGTCTCCAGCTGTGGCCAGAAGTACAGCATCTCCTCACGCATCATGGTCAGTATATCCCGCTGCCATTCTGATAGATTCCGGCTGTATTGCTCAATAAAGAGGAGAATATCCTTTTCCGGCTTTGGCGGAAACTTTTTCGTTTTCCGTTTCTCCGATTTTGGGCTGGAGCTCTTATGATCCAGTTTCCATAAGTCATCGTAAGGGGTAGTGAGTATTTTTTCTCCTGACTCCTCCTCATCATCATGAATGGACCAGGAAAGCTTTGGCCTCATTAATGAGGGATCAATATGCTCCTCAACCGCTAATACCGCATCCAGGAACGACTCGACTTCTTCTTTTCCATATTGTATCTCATACTGACGGATCCGGTCTGCCGTGGCTGCCATACTTTCGACCATATCCCGCTTGGTGTTTTGAAAGCGGACATTATTTTTGAAGAAATCGCAGTGGGCAAGAACATGTGCCACAATTAATTTATTTTGAATTAGCGAGTTAGAGTCCAATAAGAAAGCATAACAAGGATCAGAATTAATAACCAGCTCATAAATCTTGCTTAACCCCAGATCATAATGAAGCTTCATTTTGTGAAATTGCTTTCCAAAGCTCCAGTGAGAAAATCGGGTTGGCATCCCGTATGCCCCAAATGTATAAATTATTTCTGATGGACAGATTTCATAGCGCATCGGATAAAAGTCGAGTCCGAAACCGGTAGCAATTTCGGTTATTTCACTTATGGCATATTCAAGGGCTTTTTGATCAGATTCTCGCACTTTGCCTCTCCCCCTTTTCTTCTTACCACAATGTATGTAAAAGATAAGAGAAAATGACGACAGGCTTTGGAAAATCCAGTTTGTTTTAAAACAGCAGGGTCCAAACAACATTTAGATATGCTAATTTCCCCTATACTCCTGCTTTTGATTCAGGGAAAAACAAACAATGCCTATACGGCGTAATGTCCAAGTTTTTCTGAGAAACAAAGGACAAAAACCGCACACACTACTATTAACTCCTAAAGAGGAGGAAAAACAATGACTAAAGTGGATTACGACCGGGCTTTGTATTACACGCATAGGTCTGAGTGGGATAACCTTTTAATCCTGATGGTTAGAACGAAGGATCATTTTCTATCAAAGAAGATCGAAATGTTCCTTCACTCATACCACTTTGAAAAAGATTACTCAGTAATTGAAAAGCACCTTTACGGCTTATTAAGATATATTGACCATGCATCAGCAAAGACAGCTGACTCCTTGGTGATGTTCGGGTAACAATTGTGTATAGCATTTCCATTCGAGGCTGTGCTATTCTCTCCAGGCTCTTACCGCTTACCCTAAGAACTAAAGCAATAAAGGGTTAGCAATCCCTTATGGAAGCGTAAGGACGGCTAATCATAAAAAAACTCAGCTGACATGGAGACAGCTGAGTTTTTAGTTAACTTAATTTAGCGATATATGACACGTCCATGAATGCCTGCTGCACATTTTGAAGTTTTTCCGCTGCTTTTTCCCTGGAAGTATCGTTGACTCCGAAATAGAATTTAATCTTTGGCTCTGTTCCTGACGGCCTTAAGCAGACCCATGTGCCGTCCTCAAGGAAGTACTTCAGCACATTGGACTTTGGAAGATGAATTTCTTCATTCGTTTTTTCCTCAAGGTTGAATCTAATGCTCTTTTGGTAATCCTCCATTAGGCTAACTCTAAGTCCTGCAAGTTCTTTAGGAGGATTGCTTCTGAAATCTGTAAGAATCTGCTGAATCTGTTCTGCCCCGTCTTTTCCCTTTAATGTTAAGGAACGCAGGCTTTCTAAATATGTTCCGTACTTTTCAAATATTTCGTTCAGTCCCTGATACAGGGTCATACCCCTATTTTTATAATACGCAGCCACTTCTGCCGCCAGAAGAGCGGCCTGTATGGCATCCTTATCGCGGGCAAAATCGCCGATTAAATAGCCATAGCTTTCTTCATAGCCGAACAAGAAGGTATGTTCCTTTGATTTTTCATATTCGCCAATCTTCTCAGCGATAAATTTGAATCCTGTCAGTACATCTTCTGCCTGTAAACCATACGCTTCGGCTATAGCTCTGCCTATCTCAGAAGTAACGATTGTTTTCATAACAATGCCGTTGCTTGGCAGCGTGCCTTTTGCTTTCTTCTGTGACAGAAGATATTCAAGCAGAATAGCGCCAGTCTGATTTCCCGTAAGGACGACGTATTCTCCTTCAGGATTTTTGACAGCTACACCCAGTCTGTCAGCATCCGGATCAGTTGCTATTAATAGATCCGCAGCCACTTCTTTTCCCTTTTGAATTGCCAGCTTAAATGCTGCATGCTCTTCTGGATTTGGCGATGCAACCGTCGAAAAGTCAGGATCCGGCTGAGCCTGTTCCTCTACTATAAATATATTCTTATATCCCATGGATTCGAGTCCTCTTCGTACTGGAAGATTAGCTGTACCATGTAAAGCGGTAAACACGATGTTCAAGTCAACAGAAGCTGCAAGATCTGGGTTTTCCGAGATGCTCATCAGCTGTTCATTATATGCTGCATCCACTTCTTCACTGATCATTTTAATGAGCCCTTTTTTCAGCAGCTCACCTTCATCCTGTACGTCAAGAAGCAGTTCATTTTCTATTTTATTCACATACTGGATAACGGCATCAGCCGGCTCCGGCGGCAGCTGGGCACCATCCGGGCCATAGACCTTATATCCATTGTATTCCGGTGGATTATGGCTTGCTGTTATAACGATGCCTGCGTAAGCATGAAGTTTTCTAACCGCAAATGATAATTCCGGAGTAGGGCGTAAGCTCTCAAACAGATACACCTGGATGTCTTGTGAAGCCAGTGTCTTTGCGGCTTCCATAGAGAACTCCGGCGATTTATGCCTGGAGTCATAAGCAATGACAACCCCGCGCTTTTTCGCTTCCTCTCCATATGAAGAAATATAATCAGCCAGACCAGCTGTGGCCTTTCGCACCGTATAGATATTCATCCGGTTGGTACCTGCACCTATTTCTCCCCTCATCCCGCCTGTACCAAACTCTAGATTTTTATAAAAAGCATCTTCTAAAGCCTTTTCATTTTTTTTGAGCTCCAATAATTCATTCTTAATTTCGATATCAAGCCCGGAAAATGCTTCCCACTGTGCTGCGATTTGTTTAAAATCCATTTGATCATCTCCCGTTTAATAGATAGAATATAGTCTCACTTTATTAATTCAAGCTAAATCATGAAAAACCCTTTCAAAGTCAAAGATAATTTTACAGTAAAAATGGAATGAGGTCAGCCCCCATTCCTTATCTTTTATTTCTTATAGTGTATTTTGTATACGTCATGCCTGCGGTCCCGCAGCTGGTTAACTGTTCCGGACTGCCTCTGGCGGCGAAGGATTTCAAGATCAACATCGCCAATCAAGACCATCTCGATATTAGGGTTCGTCTCACCGACTATCCCATCCCGGGCAAATTCAAAATCGGATGGAGCAAATATCCCGGACTGGGCATATTGGATATCCATGTTCTCTGTCTGCGGCAGATTGCCGACTGTACCGGATATAACCGTATAAATTTGGTTTTCAACTGCGCGTGCCTGCGCACAGTAACGGACACGCAGATACCCTTGTCTGTCCTCCGTACAGAAAGGAGTGAAGATAATCTTTGCTCCTTTGTCTGTTGCAATCCTTGCCAGTTCAGGGAACTCGATATCATAGCAGATCTGAATCGCAATTTTTCCGCAGTCTGTATCAAACACTTCGACCTGATCTCCAGGGCTGATGCCCCACCATTTACGTTCGTTAGGCGTTATATGGATCTTGTATTGCTTTTCGATTGTGCCGTCTCTCCGGAACAGATAGCTGATATTGTAAATATTATCATCATCCTCCATCACAAAATGGGATCCGCCTATAATGTTCACATTATATCTGACAGCAAGGTCCGTAAAGAGCTCGATAAAAGGTTCTGTAAACTCCGTGATTTTCCTTACCGCCATACTCGGTGACCGTTCACTCAAAAATGACATCAATTGGGTGGTGAAAATCTCCGGAAAAACAGCAAAGTCAGCACCCGCATCGGAAGCGACGTCTGTAAAATATTCAACTTGATTGGCAAAATCATCAAAAGAACTGATCTGGCGCATCATATATTGCACAACACAGATACGTACTGGCTGTGATGTTTTAAAGAACCGGTTCGTCTTTGGAAGGTAGTCAATGTTATTCCATTCCATTAACGTTGCATACTTACCCGATTGTTTGTCATCAGGAAGATAATTTGGATTGATCCGCATTAAACTAAACTCATTTAGAAGCTGGAACGACAGGACTGGATCATAAAGCTTGTGGAGGATTACTTCCTGAACGTATTCTCTTGGTGTATATTCATCAGCAAATTTATGATAATTGGGTATACGGCCTCCGATGATAATGCTTTTCAGGTTTAATTGGCGGGCCAGTTCCTTCCTGGCTTCATACAGGCGATGTCCAATCTTCATACGGCGGAATTCTGGGTGGACCATTACCTCAATGCCATATAAGTTATATCCATCTGGATTATGGTTCGTGATGTAACCATTATCCGTTACATCGTCCCAGGAATGGCGGTCATCATACTCATCGAAGTTGATGATTAAACTCGAGCAGGACCCTATGATCCTGCCATCGAATTCAGCACAGAACTGCCCCTCCGGGAAAATAGAAAGATGGCTCTCCAAGTGTTCCCTTTTCCATGGACTCATCCCAGGAAAACACAATAGCTGCATCTCAAGAATGGCATCTATATCTTTATGCTCTATATTTCGTATGATTAATTTTTTTTCGAATTTATGTAAATCAAGTTCTTCGCTCATCTATAAGCACTCCTTATGCAATGAAGTATCCAATAATGTTAATACCCGTAACGCTGGTACTGTTAAACTCTTTCCCATCCAGGTCTATAGTTCATACCTATGAATAGTTATAGTAAGAGATGACTGGAGCTTGGCTGCCTTGTCGGAGGCCGATTTTTCCGTCCTTCTATACTTAGCCGTAAGCTTCTAGCCTTAGTCTTTGAAGATAGGCAGAATCTTATTAAGAAAGGCCTCGATGCTGAGAAAAAATTGCTAGTAGGAATTGTTATTTACAATCTATCTATTAGCACATATAATTTTAGATGATTATCTTCAATTCAAATATTCGGGGATGAAAATATGAAGAAAACTGACAGCAAAAAGGAAAATCTGCTATTCTTCGCCTGGGGTGTCTCAGTCATCGCCATGTTTGGCAGCCTCTATTTTTCCGAGATAAAAGGGTACGAGCCCTGTGAACTATGCTGGTATCAACGGATACTGATGTATCCAATGGCAGTGATTCTGGGAATAGCAGTTGTAAAGAAACACTTTAAAATAAGTATATACACCATGATTCTCTCAGCTATAGGCGGCCTGATTTCTCTCTATCATTTCCTGATTCAGAAGGTTGCTTTCTTTACTGATTCAGCACCTGCCTGCGGACGGGTTCCCTGTACCTCAGACTACATAAACTGGCTTGGATTCATAACGATCCCATTACTTGCATTAACAGCATTTATCTTGATCTTTATTGCAAGTCTGCTAGTCTGGAAACATTCAAAGGAGGATTGACGATATGAAGAAGGTCATTATTTTTCTAGTCCTTATCATTGCCCTATTTGGGGCTATCGCAGTGGTTAACAATATGCAGCAAAAAGAAAAGACAGCAGACAATCCTTATGGGAAAGAAGAACTTAATCCTGCTACTGTCGATCAGCTGGATGATCCCAATTATAAGAATCTGATCCTTCCCGATGAACTAAAAAAGAAATTGGATAACAAGGAGGATGTAACGGTTTATTTCTATAGTTCGACATGCCCGCATTGTAAAAGGACCACGCCCGAACTAATGCCGCTTGCTAAAAGCAAGGACATCCACATCGACCAATACAATCTGCAGGAATTCGAACAAGGCTGGGATGATTATGGAATAGAATCCACTCCTACCCTCGTCCAGTTTAAGGATGGAAAAGAAACAGCCCGTATTGTTGGATATAACGAAAAAGAAATATTCAGTAATTGGTTTGATAAATACACATTGAAGTAACATAGAGCTGGCGAGGCAATTGATTTTTGCTTTACCAGCTTTTTTCGTTTTGCGAAATTCCCTGTGGGTGGATTTTCACCTGATCGTCTAAAAGAGACGATCAAAAAAAGAACTGCAATGCCTCGTTTGGCCATTTGCAGTTCTTGCAGCTCACACTAGTATTTCGTTGGCTGGATTGATAAATAAATTCAAATCCTTTGTAGGTGTATGTATGTAGCTGAATTGGTCGAAGGATAATGGAAAATAAATGCCGTATTTATTTAGCAGGTTAGCGTTGTGAAAAAATAAATTTTCAAGCTTTTCTTCTGCCATTTCAATATTTGCTCTCTTTTTTTCTAAAACTGTTAAAATAACATGTAAACTAGTCATCACGTGAAACGCATCTTTTAAGGTTCCGAAGTACTCAAAACTTTTTGTTGTTGTCTGCAGGACGCCAATTTCTTTAAATTGCGCAATATCACTTTTGGTAAAATATAGTGGAAATACCGATTCATAAAAATAGTGAACAAGCTCAGAAATTTCCTGTTCTTGTTCTGTTGTCGAAGCAAAAACGACTCTCACGAAAAAAACCACCCTTAAGCATATTATCCTGTTTATTCTGTATATTGTGTTTCCTTTTTTTAGGATAACATAAAATCATTCAAAAGTAGGGTGGAAATTTAAACCACTTGGCAATTACATAGTTATTTTGACGGTAATAGATGGGAAATAAATGGATGAAACTTATGGTTGTTACTATTTTATCCATTATTCAATAGGAAAGAAGTGGCATAGTTGATAAAAACCGAAAAGAAGGGTTCTTCCCTGCATATATGGGTTCCTCGGAAGTGGAACGGATTCACTATTGAGGAACTATTTACTCAATACTGGCGTGCACCTAAAAAGATGATCCACGAATGGCGGATGGGAAAAAAAGTAATGCTGCGGGGAATAGCCGCTCCCTGGACCGAAGTCTTAAACGAAGGAGATCTGCTTCAGATCCCTCTGTTGTACGAGGAACAAGGAGAACAGCAGACATATATGGATATAGAAGTATTATATGAGGATGATCATGTTATTGTTGTAAATAAGCCTGCTGGCTTACAGACACATCCATCACAGCCGGGTGAAACCGACTCTTTGGTAAATGGTGTAGCCTTCCATATGCTTGCAAATGGGGAAGGTCAGTTTCCTACACATATCCACCGCCTCGATAGAGATACGACCGGAGCCATTTTATTTGCAAAAGACCGCCTTTCAGCTGCAATACTGGACCGGGAATTAAAAGAAAGAAACATTAAACGAACCTATAAGGCGCTGGTGCATGGACTGATTAAAAATAAAAGAGGTAAGATCGATGAAGGAATCGGAAAAGACCGTCACCATGGATCGAGAAGAAGGGTTTCCCCCACCGGCCAGCCTGCTGTAACACACTATGAAGTGGTACAGACTTTTCCGGATAAAAGACAGACACTTGTCACATGCCATCTAGATACAGGGCGTACTCACCAGATTCGTGTACATTTGAGTTATATAGGGCATCCGTTAGTTGGGGACCTTTTATACGGAGGCAGGCCTGACGCACCACGACAGGCTTTGCACGCATGCAGACTCGAATTTATTCATCCCCTTACAGAAGAGCCAATTGTTATTTCGGCTCCCTATCTGGACCAGCCTCCTATTTTTCCTATGTAATTAAATTGCGGAAAAGCGGGCCTGCCTATATCTTGTAAACCGGATACGAAGTGTTGATAAGTAAACAATTTAGCGGATAAGGCCGGCAGGGATCCTGATTGCTAAATCTTGCCGTGATGAGTGCTCTTCTTCTCCTTGGGCTGCATGGCTTTAACATGAGGGTAACAGCATGGACCTATACAAAAATGCGGGTTCACATTATTGATTATTTCTTACTATTTAAACAAGGCGAAGACATAGGATCTTCGCCTTTATATGGTAACCTGCCATAATGGCAGGGGTTTTTCACCTCTGCATTAACCATCCGCGAAATTCAGACTCCCTCCAGGAAACTCAGTTCCATACAATTGTTCACATATATCCAGATTCTTTATGTCGGCTCTCTCTGAAAAAGATGCTAAGAATGAACACAAAGATAAGCGCACCAATCAACGCCGGTATGATGGCAAAGCCTCCTGTTGCCGGGCCAAAACTGCCGAGCAGCATAGAACCTAACCATGCACCTGCAAAACCTGAGACAATGGATCTGATTATACCTCCTGGCACGCCTCTGCCTATAATCATCTGTGCGACCCAGCCAATTAATCCGCCAATTATGATGGACCATACTATCCCCAGCATGGTGAAACTCCTCCTATTCTGATATTTAATTTCTAGGCTGCAGAAGAGAAGTTGGAAGGAATCCCTTATCCTGGGTATCCTTTACAAGTACCTTTGCCTTTACTGCTTCTCTGCTGATAATCTCTACCGTATCTCCCTTTTTCAACTCAATCGCTTTATTTTGTTTAACTAGACTGGATACTCCATCATAATCATTAATTTTGATAAACTGGTAGAGCTTATCATATTCACTGTCTGTTTTAGCAAGGAAGGCATCTTCTTCTAAAACAGCTTGTTCACCAGGCTCTAGGATTTTCTTCTCAGTTTTTGTTTTAGCCGTATTTATCGTTTGCTTTACCTTGTCCACCGCCTGTTTGGTTTTGTCTTTAAGGTTTCCTGTATCGGCTTCTTGTTTCACCTTATCGACAGCCTGGTTCGTTTTATCTTTTAAGTTTCCTGTATCAGCTTCCTGCTTGATTTTATCCTGTGCCGGCTGTGTTTTTTTGTCTACTTCATTTACTGCTTTCTTGGATTCTTCTTTTACCTTCTGGACTGCGCCTTCTGTGTTTTTTGCTGCTTCCTCAGTCTGGCCGCAGCCTGTAAGCAAGGCAGCTGCTATTACAGCGCTATACAATCGTTTTACCACTATCTTTCCCTCCGATCAGTTCCAGGATGGCTTTCAGTCAGCAACTGTTAGAGTGTTTTTTAGTAATTACCAGTAGGATGATGGTTAGTTGATATATTCCCGCGGCATTTGAAATCAAACACTGGGAGGGTTAAAAAAATCCATAAAAATACAGGAAAATGAAAGCATGCTAAAAAGAGAGAATATCTGCTGATATTCTCCCTGATCCATTTATGATTGTTTTCCCGCCTTAATCCAGCCAGCAACTTCAATCGTTCTCTTCGCCTGGAATTTAACGGATGCTTCTACATCTTCTTTCATATTCCCTTCCTGGTCAATCGTTACAGATGTTCCATACGGATTGCCGCCAGCACCAAAGGTTATTGGATCCGCATAGCCGGGAGGTACAAGAATCGCGCCCCAATGCATCATGGTAGTATATAGCGCGGTAATCGTTTGTTCATGCCCTCCGTGGAGATTGCTTGCAGAGCTCATGGCACTAACGACTTTATTGACAAGCTTCCCCTTGGCCCAGATGCCGCCTGTCATGTCAAGGAACTGCTTGATTTGAGCCGGCACATTTCCGAATCTCGTAGGAGTACTGAAAATGATAGCATCTGCCCACTCCAAGTCATCATTGGTTGCTTCGGGCACATCCTTTGTTTGATTATAATGCTTCTCCCAGGCAGGATTCTGGGAGATCGCGCTTTCTGGAGCAAGTTCCTTGACCTTCAGCAGGCGCACCTCTGCTCCAGCCTGTGAAGCAGCCTCTTCAGCCCATCGAGATAACTGATAGTTGGTACCAGTCGAACTGTAATAAATAATCGCAACATTTACATTAGCCATCTTTCCATCTCCCTCTATCAAAAATGATTTCCCGCGATTACGAACATGGACTCATTCATAATTCCCTCTAATCCTCTTAAAGAAACAATCTTCTCCATAAAAAATAAACCTTCACGGAAGGTCTATTTTACTCTCTATTATGAATGTCAGTAATCGTACTCCGAACATGTTGTAAGTAAATGAATCAATCCCATATCTTTACTCGTGTCAGGCCTGCAGTCCTTAAATAATCCAGGAGCTGACCCGTATGTATAGCTTCATGATATCCAACCCGGAGAAGCATATCCCCAAGGTTTCTAATATACCCTGCATCAGAACGGTCGATTAAGGTATCTGTGAAGTCTTGTGGATTCACAGATTTTATCATGTCTATAAAACTCGCTCTCAGCGGCTCTGCAATGGCTAATTCCTGCTCAACAGACATGAGGGGTTGTGAATCAAAAGGCGAATCGTACTGCCCAAGGCTTCCCCTATTCAAAACAGCCAGATGGTAATAATGTTCTGAATCCAATACATGGCGCACCATTTCCAGGCATGTCATCGCCGATTCATCTGGCCTCCACTCTAAATAGTCAGCCGGGATAGAAGTCCATACCTTAATGCTCCGTCTTCTAATTTCTTCCAGATTCAATATAATCAATTCAGTAGAATTCAAAACAGCACCTCCTGGATAATTTCCTTAATTATACAAGAAAGAGCGTTCGGACTCATCTGTTATTTAATGACACTCCCAACACAAAAACACCAGACATGTTAATGTCTGATGTTAAAAAGCGAGCGCTTACAATATCTTCATTTCAAGGGTTTTATTTCGCGACACTCCATTTGTCCTCTTTCATGGATAGGACCTCTGATACATTCTGCATTTCTTTATCATAAACATCCGCTGCTTTATATGAATGCACTTCTGTGTAAACTTCTTTCATTTTAGCAAACACCCACTCTTCACTCTTACGCTCTTGGGACCAATAAAAGATATCCATACTGTTCAATTCGTCTGTAATGATGTGGCGGCGCTCATAGTTGATAGAATTCGCTTTTTTGAAATTATTTCTCTCGTAAAATTGCACTCTTTTTTGGCTATCTAGATCTGATGGTGTAATCGGCTCTACTTCAAGCAGAATCGGCTTATTTTTCTTCTTAAGCCTGCTTAAGAGAGTGCTGCCCATTCCATTCCCGCGGTATTTGCCGCTTATCAGAATGTAATCAACAAAGATAAAATCTTCCTTTTCAAGATAGATGAGAACATGTTCAGGGCCTGTTTCCCGCTTATATGCTTCCTTATCGGAGAACAGAATCTTCATCTGCGCCTCCGACTTCATCTCTCTTTCAGGGAAATATTCTCTCAGCTTGCTATACCATTCAGTCATTGTCCGTGGCAACTCCTTTAAAGTTATTGAATCTATCTTCTATTACCAATTTTTTTAATTGACTAAACCTTTTTAAAAAAATATGTTTGAAAACTTTTAATTTAGGAAATATATAGTTCGTTAAGATTCTTTTATTCTATGAGAAGGCAGGGAATTGGGATGGATAAACCTGAAATTCAAGAAACAAAATTAACCGCTTTATTAGGCTGGAGTCTGCCGGCCATTGAAGCAATCGATAAACTGAATAAACCGTATGTCGTGGTAGGTCCGCCGGACTTCCAGGAGTTTGCAGATAAAAACGGAATTAAGTTTGTTGCCTGGGACTTTGAACAATTAAACGAACGCTCAAATGAGCTTTATGAGAAATTAGAAGCATTAAATACAAAGGTAGCTGTACCGATTTATGAAGAAACCGTTGAATGGGCAGGAGCTCTCAACGCACATTTCAATAATGATCCCCGAATTTTCAACCGCTCGCTTCTTCTTAGAGATAAAGGTTTAATGAAGCGTAAAGCCCAGATGGCCGGGATTCGTGTAGGCGTCTTTGAGGAGGCTTATACGAAGGATGATGTATACCGCTTTTTAAAAAGAATGAATGAGGCTCTTATAAAAATGGATGGAGACGTAAATGACCCTATTCATGTTAAACCATTGAATAAAGCCGGTACAGTAGGACACCGCCTGATCCGTGACGCCCAGGACATAGATTTAATGGGCGATACAGAATTCCCCTGCCTGATGGAGAGCCATTTGGATGGACAGGAATTCTCTTGTGAAGCTTTCATTCATAATGGGAAAATCCAGTTTCTTAATATTACGGAATATGTACAGCTTGGACATTCTAACTTCATCCCAGCCTCCCCTGCTTTAGAAGAATGGCGTCCAAGAATTAGAGAAGAAGTTCAGAAATTAGTAGATTCCTTTGAAATTAAATACGGCGTCATTCATCCTGAGTATTTTATTGCTGCTGATGGCACCTTGAACTTTGGTGAAGTAGCTGCCCGGGTACCTGGCGGCCATATATTCGAACTGATTGAACGAGCCTATGGCTTTAGTGCGTTTCAGGCTCAGATTCTTTGCAGCGATCCGGATACAACCGAGGAAGAGCTTCGTGCATTTTTCCCGGAAGAAGTAACGTCTGCAAAAGGCTATGCTGGCAGCTTAATGGTTTATCCAAAAGTTAAATTAATCGAACGGTTGAATGTACCGGAAGAATTGAAAACGAATCCGTACTTTGAAAAACATGACATGTTTATCCCTGTTACTTCAAAAGTGGCAGAAAGGGTCGGATTCGGTAACCACTATGGCACAATCTTCTTCTTTGGTGATGACAGCGAAAGAATGAGAAGCTTATTGAAGCAGTACGAGAAATATGACTTTTATTTATAATGCAGCAGTAAAATGGAAGCGCCTTTATGATTCCCTATTTTCCATAGGGAGAAATACCGGCGGCGCCACTTCCGAAATTGCCGATAAGAATCCTGCGGATGCGGATGCTCAAACAGCGTACGTATCCAGCACTGCTGCTGATAAGGGCAAAGCTGATCCTTCTGAGTTCTATAGCATTGCTGCAGATAAGCATGTTGACTCAGCCACTAATAAAGGCAAGGAAATTTCCTCATATGAGCCGGGTTATGAAACTGCAGAGGGGGATCCAGCACCGGAAGGCGATTCCGGACACCATTTTATGAGAGATGCTGGAGATTCGACATTCATATCAGCTGTCGGTTCATTTGATCCGAGCAGTTACGGAAATAAACTGGAAGGTTCTCCCAAAAATACTTTCAGCAGCCATTCTATGGAGGATGTTGATGATTTCGCAATCGCCTCAACCAGTAAAGAACCTTCTGCCGCTTTAGACGCGTCCGGAATGGCTTCAGAGGACGAAGCAGGACATGCATTCACTTCCAGCAGTCAGACTGTGAAGAATGCAGTCACCGCATACACCTCCAGAAATACGGAACATGCTGAAACAAGTGATAATTTACCTTTAGTGACTGGAGGAAAAGAAAAGATGGCAACAGATACATCCACTGTTATTGATAAATTCGAATCAGCTCTTGATTCGCTCCAACAGGCAAAGCCTTTTGCCAAGAGTATGTACCAGACAAACGTATTTCAATTGGCTACAGAATTGGCCCGTACAGAGGAAGGGCTGCAGGCGCTCTATGAAAATGCTTCTAAATATGATGAAGCGGGAGTCTTTTTTTCAGGACCTTGGGAAAATGCTTCAAAGCTTCAGCCGCCCCTAGTCGGCGGATCCCTGAAGCTTAAAGGAGTCAATTCCATCATTGAATTGTTAAGTGAAATGCGTATGCTTTCTATTGCTAAGGGAGATTACAAACACCCGCAACTTTCACAGGAAGAAGCGCGGTCATTTTTAAACGAAGTGCTTGCACTGAATTTAGATTTGCTGTTCCCTCCTGAAACGGAAGCTGCCCGTGTCGAATCCGGGGATCATATTGAGCGGGCAGAACGACTATTTCAATTCCTAGGATCTGAACTTTCCTTTAACGCGATCGCAGATAAGATTGTAGGAGAAATTGAACGTTTGACCGTTCAGAGACCGATCATGGTTGACCGTATTATAAGCATGATTGAAATGGCTAAAAATATGGTTGATTCAGACATAGACGAAAAGGCTAAAGAGTGCCTTATTAAATATGAAAAAGCCATTACTTCCCCTACTCCTTTGAGTGCGGAGTTCCCTGACACCAGGCAGTATCAGAGTAAATTAAAAACAGCCGACAAAGATGTTTTGGAAAAGGAGGCACAGTTCTTTGCAGAATCGGTAAAAGCTACCGGCCTTGTATCACCGTTTCACGCTACCTTCATCCGCTTTATCAATAGAGCGAATCCAGATTTAATGACTATAGCATTGGATTTATCAGAAACCGGAACGGCGAGCTTAAATGCTAACAAAGAACTGATCCGTGATATTATTTTGCTGTCAATCTATCCTCAGACATGCCAGGCCATCTATGGGCTGGGAAGAATGCTTGATAGAGGGGTTCTCACGCAGGAGCCTCTAATTCCAGCAATCCGCCGTCTTTTGGAATTGGATATCCACCCTCAAGTCAGAAAAAGTTTGTTAAGGCCTGTATACCGGAAAAACGGTATTAGTGCAAATGGAGTATTGGTTGCGGGAACCGTGAGTGTTCTTGGGCAGCCGCTTGGTGTAGGACAGGGATTAAATCCAACCTGTCAATCCGCGAGGGCCATCAGCTTATGGGCTCAGCACGGCATTGGCCAGCTGCTAGAAAATATTGCCCGAGGCGCACGCGATAACGATATTGATATGACATTTGAAGGCGAAATCATTCATTCCAGCGCGCTTGAGGGCGGGGTTGCCGGAGGAGAAATTCATCAGGATTTAGATCCGGTTTCCAAAGTTCTAGTTCCACACCTGGATAAAATTTATAATGAAATGATGAAAAAAACATTATTACGGGGCGAAGACGGCCATAAATGGGTGAACCCGGAATTTTATGGCGAATGGATTCCCAGGGGATTCCTTAATCTTATCGATCCAATAACCGGGTATGTATCTGAATTTGATGCGTTTGTCCGCCTATTTTATGCAACCCATCACCCAGAATATAATGAAGGATATGAGCTGATCTATCCTAACCCAGTCGGTATATATATAACAAATGTCCATGGAAATCTCTTAGGACTGCATGCTGTTTCTATCCAGAGAATTGCAGAAGATAAAAACGGAGAATACAGAATTTATTTCTACAATCCAAACAACGACAGCAGCCAGAATTGGGGGCAGGGCATCGAACCAAGCGTGACGGGAAATGGTGAACTTGAAGGAGAATGCTCACTGCCATTCCACCAATTCGTGTCCCGCATGTATGCCTTCCACTACAACCCGTATGAACAAGGCGATACGTACATGGTGGAAGACAGCATCGTCGCTGAAATTGAAAAAATCGCCCGGGAAAGCTGGGGAGAAGCTTATACTTGGATTTAATGATAGAACTATGCTCTTACTTTGGAGCATAGTTTTTTTGAATGCGCGAGCGATTATTTGGCACGGCAGGATCACTGGGTTGTTGCTAGGACTGTCGGGCTGGTCGATTATAAGGGGCAGGCAGCTGCAGAATCCTTCGAGTAAATCGGGTTGTGTTTGATTTTTTTATGGCCGCATAAATCTTATTTAGTAGCCATTAAATCTTATGACAGCAACATAAATCCTTACTAAAATGGTTAGCCGCATAAATTTTATTATCAGCCACATAAATCTGTCGTTTGGCCACTTAAATCTTACTTTTAGCCACATAAAGCTGCTGTTTGGCCACTTAAATCTTATCTTCAGCCACATAAAGCTGCTGGTTGGCCACCTAAATCTTATTTTTCAGCCACATAAAGCTGCTGTTTGGCCACCTAAATCTTATTTTTCAGCCACTTAAAGCTGCTGGTTAGCCACATAAATTTTACCATCAGTCACCTAGATCTGCTGTTTGGCCCATCTAGCCCGGGGTAAGCTGCGCTTCCATTTAAAAGCATTTTTTTACTTAAATTAGTGAAGAATTAATCTTATTCAGGATTATTTTTTTAGAGGGCATCGAAAAAGTGGGTTCGTGATTCCCTTTCTGGAGGATTTAGTGGTTTTCAGCTAATTTTCTTCTTTATAAAAAGGGCTTATACTTATGTTTCAGGAGTTTATGCTTATGTTCGTGACATTTATGCTTAAGTTTTGGAAGTTTATGCTTATGTTGTTTGCTTTTATGCTTATCCCGCTGATCGGTATGCTTTCATTCGAAGCGTTATGCTTATCTAAGAGGGTATATGCTTATCTAAGAGGGTATATGCTTATCTAAGAGGGTATATGCTTATCTAAGAGGGTATATGCTTATAAATGATGCCTTATGCATCCTGTTCTGTATATATGCTTAGCGATACTTCATACTTCCCATTATATTTAGCTTGATGTCTGCATTCAATCGCGACTTTGGCAAGTTCTCTCTTTATTACTCTACTTGCGCCCTTTCCCCTCCATATAATAAGTTACCCCGCTTTGTTATCGCCCAAAATCAAATCCACCTGATCTGCGTGCACCCTGATCTTCCAGCAAGCTAGATTTTACGGCTCCCCCTCCCTCCATGCAAGCACCTAGTAATATACCACCCAATAAAGACCTCCCTGGTGCAACGACCTCGAGCTTTATACCCGCCTGCTTCCCTGCTTCCTTCGCGGTTACCTTTGCAATCATTTTTTCCTCACGGTTTTTTCCTCAAAGTTCTCTTTGAGTCACCGTTCATCGCTTTGAGTGTAATCCAGCTGCGGACTGAAGCGTTCCGTCATAAACCTCGCCATCAAAAGGGAAAAACGTCCTCTCGCTGCCGATCCACTTATGAATTACTTTTTGTTAAGCAACGTGTGTTCTTGATCGTGATTTTTTGAAAAGAGACCCTGAAATTCACCGTCCTGCGCTTTTAGCAAGGCCCATTATATCTTTTTTAACAAAAAGCCTGTAAATTTATTCCTATTTCTGTCTATACTATAATAACCCTTGGAATACGAAAGGAAAGAAAATCATGGGCTTATTATTTAATTTTAAAGATGATCAGCTGCTGCCCTTGGTTCATTCGTATATGCAGGATAAGTCAGCCAGGAGAATTCTGCTGCGAGATCAGATTCTCACGGAAGCAAGCGGGCTGTCTAAGAGTTTATCCGGTCTTGATACTTTATTTTCATATGCACCCCAATTAGATCAGTATGACTTTTTTCAGGGAAGTCCCTGGGAACATATGCATCTTCTCCAGCCGCCTTTAGTCAGGGGCACTCTGGAAGCCGGGGGCCCTACTGCCTGTACGGAGGTTATCAGCAACCTTCGAATACTGGCAATTGCTCTTGGGTTATATCCACACCCTACATTCAGTGCTGAAAAAGCCCGTTTATATATAAATGAGGTAATAGCTCTTAACCTGGATGCACTTTTTTTGTCTGAAACAGAAGAGGCAAGGCTTCATCAGATGGAATACCAGCAAACCCAGGTGCTCCTTGAATTTATCACTCTTCGTTTCCCCTTCCCTGGTGCGTTAGATTATGTAACGAAAGAAATCGAAAAATTATCTGTACAGCGCCCGATTACCACCGATAAAATTGAAAAGTTAATCACATCGGGACTTAAACTCCTGAAGCATGATCAGGAGCTTCCAAAGTCATTTAAAGGGTATAAAGACGCAGTCCTTTCACCTACCCACTTCTCAAAGGTGTTAGGTCCACAATACGCAGAGGGACTAAATCATCTGGCTGCAGCAGACTTAACCCTTGAAGCAGAACAGTTCAGTGAATCCATGTCCAAAACAGGACTCGTTTCGCGATACCATGCGTGTTTACTGGAACATCTCAGAAATGTTGATCCTGCCTTAATAGGCTCAGCCCTGGGTCTTGGGGCAGCCGGCAAAAAAAATCTGGAACAGCATCAAAAGCTTATTGAGGATCTTATTTCCGCAGGAATCAATAAAGATACTAAGCAGGCCGTATATGGATTATCAAAGTTATTGGAAAGAGATATATTCTCGGAAGAGTTTGTAAGAGCGGTACAAAATATACTCTCGTCAGAGGTGGATTGCTCAACAAGCCAGCGGATTCAATCTGCCTTCAATTGTTCAGAACAAGAAGTCAAGAGCTGGCTGACTGCTGGATTTATAGGCATACTTGGCCAGCCGCTTGGAGTAGGGCAGGGATTTAACCCTACCTGTCAATCCACCAGGGCTTTAAGTTACTGGTCACAAAAGAATCCCGTATTCTTTCTAACTCTGTACCATGAAGCAATAACCCAGGGGAATGTATCCCTGCTTTTTGAGGGTGAGATCATTAACTCTTCAAATTTGAAATTATCAGAGCTGAATTACACCATCCCGATGGATGCAGCATCGGTTGTCCTTCTTCCCCACCTGGATGCCATTTATGCAGAAATGCTTAAGCGGACTGGATTCAGAGGCGAGGATGCACACAAATGGATCAATCCAGGCTTTTACGGATCAGAAGTTCTGCCTGGTTTCACTGATATATATCATTGCAAAGAATTTTTACTGCTTTTCAAGAAATACTATCATCCTTCCTTCAGCCAAATGATTAGCCAGGCGCTTCCCCAGCCAGCAGGAGTTATTATTTATGACCGCAATGATAAGCCTCTTGGGGCACATGCGATATTGATTCAAAGAGTCTGCAGGGATCCTCACGGGATGATACGGGTTTACTTTTATAATCCCAATAATGACAGCAGCCAGATATGGGGTAAAAACATGGCTGTTAGTGTTTCCGGAAATGGGGAATTAGAAGGGGAAGCCTCACTTCCCTTTGAACAATTCGCTAAATGCTTATATGCTTTTCATTTCTGACTAATAAAAAAGCGGACAGCATGCTGATCATGACGTCCGCTTCTTTTTATATCCTTTTTAAAGCTTCTTTAATTGGTACATCTCCCGAAATAACATCGAAAGCTTTTTTAAAAGTATGTTCTTCATCCAAGGCTGCCATGATACAGCTCGCCACATCGTCTCTGGAGATGGTGCCCCGATCCAGATTTTCTGCCGCTTCTATTTGACCTGATCCCGGTTCATTCAGCAGTCCCCCAGGCCGTATGATCGTATAGTTGAGGCTGCTTTGTACCAGAGCTTTGTCAGCATAGTGCTTAGCTGCATAATAGGGCTTTATCTTTTCATTCCAGTTTTCCCTGTTATGAGCCTGCAGGGCGCTTACCATTATAAATCGGGTGATGCCTGCCTTTTCAGCCGCTTCAACCGTTTTTACCGCTCCGTCCAAGTCGATTAATAGTGTTTTATCTGCTCCAGTGCTTCCCCCAGATCCTGCCGTGAATACAACTGCATCACATCCTCTTGCTGCTTCTGCAAGCTGGTCCACACTTCCTTCTAAATCAGCAAGGACTGCCTCCGCCCCGATTTCCTTAAAATAACTCAGCTGTTCTTCCTTCCTTACCAGAGCTCTCACGGTGTGATCATTATTTTCACTTAACAGCCGGACAAGATGCTGGCCAACCTGCCCATTTGCGCCTACAACAAGTACTTTCATGATTGAATAACCCCTTTTCCCTTAAATTCTTTCCTTCATATGCCTTAACGTACCAAATTGATGCAATACCCATACATATCCTTTTTTGTCCTCAGTCAAACAACATCCAGTTTTTTATATTTGTTAAATTTATGTACCTGAATTGGAAATTCCCAGATTCCAAATAAAAACCAGGGCTTGATGTTCCCTCCTGTTATTTCATTGGTTTTCTTTTGATAGGATAAAGGATCTAAAAATATAGGTCTTTAAACATAAATTTATTTTAGAACAAGAAGGTATTCTCGGCTTCTATGTCAAAGTAAATTACTGATTGCTTTCGTTTGGATTTTAGGAGGGTCACTATGGATTACCAAATCAACTATATCGGCAAGAAGATCAAGCAAAATGGTAAAGTACTAACGGGTAAAACAGTTGAACATCCAAAAGGGGATTTGGTATGCAGTCTATTAAATGTGAAACTAACCGACCGCCATTGTTTACCTGAAGAGCTGTTCTATTGGATTGGTGAATATTTATCGACAGATCATATTGAGGCACGGAATAATATTGCCTCCTGGGCCGATTTATTTGGACAGAGGTCTATTCAATCAGAAATATCCCTCGATATGTCCTGCAATTTTATATATTTTATCCGTTCGAGCATCATGGAGTTCATACAGGAAGAAGTAAGCAGCCAGAGGATTTCCGCTATGACTTTAATCAAGCTAACTAGAGAACTCGATTCTCTGTTCCAGCTTGTTACCAGTACTATTACAGAACTTTATATAGATCGTTTTTCGCTGACGAAATTTGCCCTGGATGAATCAGCAGAAGACTTGAGCATCACCCTGAAAGAACTTGCCGACCTTAAAAATGCTCTGAATGAAGCTGCCATATTCGCAATCACTGATAGCAATGACGAAATTTCCTATGTGAATGAAAAATTTTGTGAGATTTCTAAATACACGAAAGCGGAATTACTTGGACAAAAGCACAATTTACTAAATTCTGGTTTCCATCCGGACATTTTTTTCCGGGAGATTTGGCAGACCATTCAGGAAGGGAGAGTCTGGAAGGGAGAAATTTATAACCGTGCCAAGGATGGAACCTGCTACTGGGTCGACACAACGATCGTTCCCTTTATTAATGCCAATGGAGAAACGTACCAGCACATATCTATTCAGTACGATATTACAGAACAAAAAAAGACAGAGGAAATCCTCAGAAAAGCGGAAAAACTATCGCTGGTTGGCGAACTGGCTGCAGGCATAGCCCACGAAATCCGCAACCCGTTGACAACCATCAAAGGCTTTGTCCAGCTCCTAAGAAAATCCCATGAAGAAACAAAACTGTTGTACGCTGATACTATATTAGAGGAAATAGACCGCATCAATTTTATCGTGAGTGAGTTTATGGTCTTCGCGAGACCTCATGCAAATTATTATACCGAGTGTAATGTCTGCGATATCCTGCATAGTGTTATCAACCTCCTCGAAGCTGAGGCAGCCTTGAAAGATGTCATTCTAATGCGGGAAATTCCTCAAAAAAGCAGCATGATCCGCGGTGAAAAGAATCAGTTAAAGCAAGTATTCCTAAACATCATTAAAAATGGAATAGAAGCACTTCCCCATGGCGGACATATCAAAATTCATGTTCATGACTATCAGTCAGAGCTGGTTATCTCCATCCAGGATAACGGGATTGGAATGAGCAAGGATCAGATTAAAAAATTGGGAGAGCCTTTCTATACAACAAAACCCTATGGTAACGGACTGGGTTTAATGGTGAGCTATAAAATCATTCAAAATCATCATGGGAATATTTCGGTGAAAAGCGAAAAAAATCAAGGAACTCTATTCCAGCTGTCGTTTCCGCTTATTGACAGCCGGTCATCCTGAAACAGGCCCGATATGAGCTTTTGCAAACACGTACAAGGAGGATATTTCCGCTAATTCCGCAGAAAGTTTTCAGTAAGTGATATCCCAATAAACGTACCAGGCTTTTAGTATGAACAGCCCGGCATATAAATTCAAAAGGCGGTTCTAAAAAGAACCACCTTTTGTAAAAACTATAATTGCTTTTTTATTGCATTAATTTCATTCTGAATCATTCTGATTTGTACCATATCCGATTCCTCTTGATTCAATAAATCGGTTAACTTAAGCTCCAGAACAAGCTGCTCATTCAAGAGATTCTGCTGATCAACGGTCCGCTTTTTATAGTTCTCCCACTCCTCATAGGTTCCTTGAAAGTCTTCTATGGTACCATTATTTAAGTAAAGCACACGATTAGCAACAGATCTCAGCAAATAAGGATCATGGGATACAATGACCACTGAGCCATGATAGCTGAGCAGCGCCTCTTCTATTTGCTCTCTTGCACTAATATCCAAATAATTTGTCGGTTCGTCCAGCACCAAAAGATTAGCTTCTGAAAAATAAAGTTTCACAAATGCAACCCGGCATTTTTCACCCATACTAAGATCTTTTACTTTCTTGAATACCTCTTCTCTCCGGAATAAAAAGCATGCCAATATGGTCCTTGCTTCTTCCTGGGTTATATTTTTTAAAGAAAGTATTTCGTCCAGAATGGTATTCTCCAGTTTTAACCCTTCCAGTTCCTGCATAAAGTACCCAATTTTTGTCTGTGGATTTTTTTTCAGGCTTCCCTTATCCGGAGGGAGCTGGCCAGTTAATAATCTTAGAAGCGTTGTCTTACCTGAACCATTTCTCCCTGTAACAGCTATTCGTTCCCCTCTTTGGATATGAAAACTTATATCAATAAAAAATGGGGAGGTGTGAGAATAGGAAAAGGAAATGTCTTTTAAGGCAATCATCCTTTTGGAGTCAAATTCCCCAATGTCAAAGGAGGCTCGTATTTCTTTCGTTTCTCTTGGCTTTTCAGTCCGCTGGTTTTCTAATTTTTCTAGCGCCTTTTCCTTTGATTTAATCTGGACTGCGTGCCGCCCTGCTTGCTTCTGTGCATAAGGATCTCTTACGCTTGCTGCGTTTGAGCCCTTTTGGTACCACTGTTTATAGGTTTGAATCACTTCGAGCAGTTTCTTCCTTTCCTGCTGCTGTTTATCATATAAGGCCTTCGCTGCCTGAATCTCTTCTTCCTTCAGCTTCTTATATACCGAATAACCACCAGGGTATCTCTTTGTACCCTTTTCGGTCAGTTCATAGGTAACTGTAGCCACTTTATCAATAAATTCACGTTCATGCGATATGAATAGCACGGTTCCTCTATAACCACGAAGCCAGGCGGCCAGCCACTCGACAGATTCTACATCTAAATGGTTGGTCGGCTCATCCAGTACTAGGAGCTTTGGCTGTCTTATTAGCAGCCGGGCCAATTTGAGACGTGTTTTCTGTCCCCCGCTTAGGCTGGAATAAGGATTATTCCACAATGCTTCCCCAATTTTCATTTCCTTCAATATCCGTTCAACCGCTGCTTCCCATTCATATCCGCCGTGATCCGCATAATCTTGTAAGAGTGTATTATATTCATCTATAAAACGTTCATCATTCCCCTTTAAATCCCATAAAGCGTTGTACTCTGCCAATTTGGATTTCAGATGATCACAAGCGGCATTACCTTGTTGGATAAAGGCGAGTGCCGTCTGCTCCTGCTGTACTTCTTCCTCCATCATCCAGCCGATATCACTTTTATCTATCCCATAGGATAAAGAACCTTTAGAATGTGGGAGATTTCCTGTCAGCACTCTTAGAAACGTTGTTTTCCCAACGCCATTCCGGCCCAATAACGCCACTTTTTCCCCCTGAACGATTTCCAGGCTCCCCCCCTGAACGATATTCAGTCCATTAATGTCAACAGTCAAATTTTCGGCTTTTAATAAACGCATATAGATCCCATCCTCATCATTTGTATTTTAAATGAATACAAAAAAGCACAGGCTTCTGCCTGTGCAAATTGGATGAGATAATAAAGAGAGCTGTCGAAATTCGAAAGCATATGTGTTAGAAAAGTATTTTCAGCGTCATCTTAAAATAGACAGACTTATCCCATTGCTCTGACCACAGGCAGAGTACTTTTTTGCTATAAAATTGCTCAGCGAAAAAGTTATTGGATGTACATATCGTCTATTTAGATGCCTCCTTGATAATAGTTACTGTTATTATACACAATATATCCTGTTACGGACATTACTTTATTTTTAAAATGGGCATTATTTAGAAAAAAAGTACTTTTTTTCTCTCTGTTACAAACACTAGACTGGAAACATGGAGACTGAATTTTGCTTTTACGGTTATCCCAGCCATACAGCCTTTTGCATGGAAGTTAACTAATCCCTGCAGCCCGCTCACGAGGGCTTAGGTTCATATTTATCAGGATTTGTCCCGAACCGTTCATTAGAATTTAGCTCTTCGATCTGTTGCATTTCTTCAGGGCTCAAAGAAAAATCAAATACTTTAATATTTTCTCTAATTCTAGCTGGATTTACAGATTTGGGGATCACAATAACTCCGTTCTGAAGATGCCACCTTAAAATGACCTGGGCAGCCGTCTTATTATGTGAATCTGCTATTTCAGCAAGGACCGGTTCATCAAGCAATTTTCCTTTACCAAGCGGCGCCCAGGCTTCTACAGCGATATTATGGCTGTGGCAGAAACTCCTTATTTCTGCCTGATTTAATCTGGGGTGCAGTTCAATCTGGTTGATCACCGGTACCTCCTTAGCTTGGTTTAA
Organism: Peribacillus deserti; assembly: GCF_002863585.1. Classification (GTDB taxonomy): domain Bacteria; phylum Bacillota; class Bacilli; order Bacillales; family DSM-1321; genus Paraperibacillus; species Paraperibacillus deserti_A. The sequence continues at coordinate 42,183 of NZ_PGUY01000046.1, forward strand.
CAAGTTTTCCAGGTGATGAACATGAAAATTACTAACTCCTATGGCTCTTACCCTTCCCTCTTTATACAGCCTTTCCATTGCCCGCCATGTGTCAGCATACATTCCGGCTACCGGCCAGTGGATCAGGTATAAATCTAGATAGTCTAAACCGAGCTTTCTTAAGGATTCATCAAATGCACGCAGTGTAAAATCATAGCCCTGATCATCATTCCAGACCTTGGAAGTAATAAACAGTTCCTCCCGAGGCACTTTACTTTCTCTGATGGCTTGTCCCACTCCCGATTCATTCTGATATATGGCTGCTGTATCAATTGATCGGTATCCTGCCTCGATTGCGGTCTTCACTGAATTTACTGTTTCAGTCCCTGCTTCAACTTTATAAACTCCAAAGCCTATAATGGGCATATCCACACCATTGAGGAGCTTCAGCCTCGTTTGTTGATTAATATTCATCTTTGTACTCCTTCAGGATGATTGCAATTTCCCATTTTTCTATTATAGTTTCCCTGTAAAATCCGTTTATGCTGTTTTATGGATCGAGCTTTAGGGTACCTGCATTTGCAAATGCAGCTTAGGCAAAATGCGAGTGCCTGCTGGCTGCAATCCACAGATATTTAACAGAGCTAAAAAAAATCTCCACGGTCCTAAAATGCTGGAGCATTATCAGTACCGTCGAGGAATTTTAGCCGCCATATTGAATCCATAACTTTACCCTTTTCAGACCATAATCAAATCTTACGGAGCTATATTCAAGCATATCTAATTCACAGACCTGTATGAAATAGGCTTAACTATCCCAAACTTCCCTAAATAATTCGTATTTAAGTACTATCTTATAATCCAGCAGATCTTTGCAGTCTCTGTACAATCTTCATAAAGTCTTCTTCGGAGACTCCTGGCGCAAACTCCTCAGGCAGATCTGGATAATCAGGTACTTCCGCTCCCCGGGGCGCCCCTTGGAACACCTGAAGCGGGAGTCCGTCTGTCGGATGCGTGCCTTTCCAGATTTGATTAATCTGTCTATAATCTCGATCACTGAAAGTATAAAGTCTCGTATGCAGCCCGACTGCTTCAAATTTCCGTGCATGATCGAATGCTTTATTATCCAGATTAGGGATTGGAAACATTTTGGTGACGTCAACGCCTGTAGCCATTTCAAGACCTTTTGCATAGGCCAGGATGTGCACTCCGCCCCGGACAAGCAGGTAGCCTATCATCTCTCTGGCTACAGGATTATCCGTCATTTCGTACACTCTCATTTTATTAGTACGGGCTCCGCACTCTAAAAAGAAATTATGAAGGAAATCAAATACCAGATTGCCGCTGTTAACCACATACTCTCCGTTCCACGGCCTGCCTTGTGCATCAACAGGAAGAGAAGATTGAGCGGAGTCTATGAAATGCAGGGCGATTCGGTCTGCATTACCCGGCATCAGCGGCGCTGTATCTGGATCGCCCGGTTCTGTACTTCCTTCCAGGCATAGATCAATTGCATGGGCAACCAGTTCCATGTGGCCAAACTCTTCTGCTGTGATAGATGCGACTAATTCATAAAACGGGCGTAGTTTCCGCTTTCCTCTGAAATTAAACGACTGGAACATATAATTATTAAACGTCGACATTTCTCCAAATTTCCCGCCCAAAAGCTGCTGCAGATTAGCGGCTGCAGCGGGATCAGGCCTGGGCGTCCTAGGCAGTTCTATAGCAATCTTATCCATTCTTTTTATCATGCTGTGCCCTCCTGCCATGATGATGTTCAAATTGATTCTTTTTACATCTATGAATTACATGCTGTAAATATGACAGAAAAAATGCTGCTGAGAGAATGATTGCCAGTCCTAAAAGACGGTGCAAACAGGCCATGGGTATTCTTTTTATTTGAGTTTTATTTTAGATGAGTTTAATAACCATCAAATAGGGAAATGGCTAAAGTAAATAATATTAATCTAGTGTAAATTTGCAAAATTTTCTGCCTGTTTAATGTTAAGTTTTTGTAAATTTATTGTCGAAACCTAGCTTTTTTGTCGAAGAATTATATAGAATGTAAAAGCAAATACTGTTAGTAAAATTTTTTGGATGAAAAAACGGGGGTACTAAAATTATGGTATTTAAGTCAAAGCAAGATAAGTTTGCAAGTCTGCTTATTAATATTTCAGAAAACATCCGGGTCAGTGCCGATTACTTTGCTGATTACAAGCTTAACAATATCAGTGATTTAAAAGTATTTGCTGACACCATGAAAGATTATGAGCACAAAGGCGATTCTTATGTGCATGAAGTGATTACAGATCTGAACAATGCTTTTATTACTCCAATTGAGCGTGAGGACATTCTCCTTCTGGCGATGACTATGGATGACGTTTTAGATGGCTTAGAAAGCAGTTCTGCACTGTTTGAAATGTATTCAGTCATTAATGCAGATGATTATATGCTCAAATTTGTGGACGCAATCCGTAACTGTGCAATAGAAATTGAGAAGTCAGTCGCATTGCTGACAAATAAGAAAAAGTTCATTCAAATCCGTGAACATGCAATTAAAATCAAAGAACTTGAATCCACATGCGACGGTATTTTAAGACAATCAATAAAAAACCTTTTCACAGTTGAAAAAGATCCTATCCGCATTATTCAATATAAAGAAATCTATGAAAACCTTGAAGATATTGCTGACAGCTGTCAGTCTGTGGCAAACGCTCTAGAAACCATAGTCACGAAAAATGCGTAAGGAGTTTTAACTTAATGGAAACTGTATTTATTTTAACTATATTGATTGTAATAGGTGCTCTGGCCTTTGACTTTATTAATGGGTTCCATGATACAGCTAATGCTATCGCTACATCCGTTTCAACGAAAGCCCTAAAGCCAAGGCATGCAATAATACTTGCAGCCGTTATGAACTTTGTGGGTGCCATGACCTTTACGGGGGTTGCTAAAACGATAACTAAAGATATCGTAGATCCCTTCACGCTCCATAACGGTTCGGTAGTTATACTTGCTGCTTTGATTGCAGCAATATTTTGGAATCTTCTTACTTGGTATTATGGGATTCCAAGCAGTTCCTCTCACGCGATTATAGGTTCGATAGCCGGCGCAGCCATTGCGTCTGAAGGCTTTGGTTCTTTAAACTGGGGCGGGTTTGGAAAGATTGCGCAAGCACTGGTTATTTCTCCAATCTTAGCTTTTGTGCTTGGGTTCATTGTGTATAGTATTTTCAAGGTAGCGTTTAAAGGGGCAAACTTGTCCAAGACCAATCAGAGATTCCGTTTAATTCAGATTGCAACTGCTGCGCTTCAATCTTATACACATGGTACAAACGATGCTCAAAAAGCAATGGGTATCATCACAATGGCTCTTATTGCGAATAATTATGTGTCTACTACAGATATTCCTTTATGGGTTCAAATTTCCTGTGCACTGGCTATGGGTCTTGGTACATCTATAGGCGGATGGAAGATCATTAAGACAGTCGGCGGACAGATCATGAAAATACGCCCTGTTAACGGTGTTGCTGCAGACATAACGAGTGCTGCCATCATTTTTGGTGCAACTTATATACACCTGCCTGTCAGTACGACTCACGTCATTTCATCCTCCATCCTTGGTGTAGGCTCTGCCCACCGCGTAAAAGGAGTTAAATGGGGAACCGCACAGCGTATGATCATTACCTGGGTCATCACCCTTCCGATATCTGCAACAGTTGCAGGTCTCATGTACTTCTTATTAGACCTAATATTTTAATAAACACAGGCCCGGAGCACATTCCGGGCCTGTTTCATTTGGGAAATAAACCGGGAAATGGGGACAGTCCCCCTGGTATGTGGTAAAATTCAAGGCAGATAAATTTATGGATACAGAGGTTTTTTTATGGCTAAGAATGCTGATTGGCAGGAGCTGTTTCAGGGATTATACGGGGATTTGGAGGATTTCGCTGACCGTGTGAGCACGTATTTAGGCTGCCCCATTACGATCGAGGATGCGAATCATCGTCTGATTGCATACAGCATGCATGATGACAGAACGGATAAGGCAAGGATCTCTACGATTATCGGACGAAGGGTACCTGAGAAAGTGATTAATAGTCTGTGGAAAGAAGGAATCATTCCTACACTTTTAAAGGGACGTGCCCCTGTAAAAGTACCTTCTATTGATGACGTGGGATTGGGAAACAGGGCAGCCGTTTCTATTTGGAAAAACAATGACGTAATCGGTTTTATCTGGGCGCTTGAAGTCGATAAGCCATTCACTGAGGATGACCTGGAATTTCTGCAATTTGCCGCCAAGGAAGCAAAAAATCAAATTCTGCAGCTGCAAACCAGGAAACACCGCCGTCTTGAGAGCGCACAGGAATTCCTCTGGCAGCTCTTAACAGGTCACTTTAAAGAAGAACAAGAAATAAGAGAAAAGTTCATTAAGCACTCTCCCCGCGTACCATCACTTTTTTCTATACTCGTTTTTCACTTTCCCGAGGATATTTCTTCTGAAAGGGAGCGGCAAATTTCGTACATGCTGACAACCACTCAGAAAATCAAGGCAGACATCTTTACAACAGACCAGGATAAACTCATTATTTTAGCAGGATTTCAGGAAGAGCAAAATATAATGGACTCCCTCTCCTCCTTTATAGAGAATTTCATCCTGCAGATGAAAGCAAGGTTCCATGTACATCCGATTTCCGGCGCATCCGGAATGACTTATAGTAACTTTACAGACGCCATGCAAAGCTATCGGGAGGCTTTGGAGGTTCTCTCTCTTAAAAAGGTTTTTCCTGATGAGACCAATAAAGTCTATTTATACAGCCAGCTTGGTGCCTATAAATATCTAAACACTTTACATAAACATAGGAATAAAGGGATTCAAAATATACATCTGGACCGTTTGCAGTCATATGATATAAAGCACCAGACGGATTTATACGAAACATTGAAAGTATATCTTGAAAAAGACAGCAATCCGAATGAAGCGGCAAAGGCCCTGCACATACACGTAAATACGATGACATACAGGCTGAAGAGAATAGCAGATGTAGGAGTTATCAATTTAAAGGACCCCCTTCAAAAAATAGGTCTCTTCCTCGATATTAAACTGACAGCATATGAAAAGTATTATAAGAATCCTTGAAAAGGACCATTTGTGGAATTCCACAAATGGTCCTTTTCAAATTCTTCTCATATCACAAACATTATCTTCTTGTAAGCGCTTATACTGTTTGTACAAAGGGTTTAACTACTTAAGAATATAGTGGACCCCCTAAACAATAATAAGGCTATATGATTAGGAAAAGCCTTAATTGGAGGAAATGATTATGCGTATTGGCGTACCTGCTGAAATTAAAAACAATGAAAACCGTGTTGCCCTTACTCCTGCTGGTGTATATACACTGACACATGCTGGTCACGAGGTTCTTGTAGAAAATAATGCCGGCCTTGGAAGCGGCTTTACTAATGAACAATATCGGGCAGAGGGCGCCACCATCGTGGAATCTGCTGCTGATGTATGGAAAGAAGCAGAAATGATCATGAAGGTTAAAGAGCCTTTGCAAAGTGAATATAAGTATTTCCGTAAAGGATTGATCCTATTTACTTATCTGCACCTTGCTGCAGAACCGGAGCTTGCGAAAGCACTTAAAGAGAGCGGTGTTTTCTCCATCGCCTATGAAACAGTAACTGTAAACCGAACTCTTCCTCTTCTTACTCCAATGAGTGAAGTAGCCGGCAGAATGGCGGCCCAGATTGGTGCACAATTTCTAGAGAAACCACATGGGGGCAAAGGAATTCTTCTTGCGGGAGTTCCCGGCGTAAAAAGAGGAAAAGTAACAATCATTGGAGGCGGCGTTGTAGGTACAAATGCAGCTAAAATCGCTGTCGGCCTTGGTGCTGACGTTACTATGATTGATTTAAGCCCAGAACGTCTCCGTCAATTAGATGACATCTTTGGTAATCAAATCAAGACGATTATCTCTAATCCTTTCAACATTGCTGAAGCTGTGAGAGAATCTGACCTGGTGATCGGAGCTGTACTGATTCCTGGCGCCAAAGCTCCTAAGCTAGTGACGGAAGATATGGTAAAAGCCATGAGCCCGGGCTCAGTAATCGTCGATGTTGCGATCGACCAAGGCGGTATCTTTGAAACAGTTGATCATATCACAACACATGACAACCCTACTTACGTTAAACATGGTGTCGTTCATTATGCCGTTGCTAATATGCCTGGTGCGGTGCCTCGTACATCCACTATCGCTTTGACAAACGTAACAGTTCCTTATGCTGTACAAATTGCCAATAAAGGAGCTAAACAAGCCGTTCTAGATAATGAAGCCCTTGCACAAGGAGTCAACGTTGTTAATGGTGAAGTAACATTTGAAGCAGTAGCAAGAGACTTAGGCTTTAATTATGTAGAATTAAAAGATGCCCTAGAAAGAGAATTTATTGAGGCTTAACAGAAAAGCGGAGGACGGTGCCTTTCAAACGTAATACTTTACAAGAACCGTGAGGAGCAAGCTCTTCTAACACCCATATTATTTGAAAGGCAGACACCTGAAAGGCGTAAGAAAAGCGGCAGCGAAAGGCCGCTTTTGCCTTTTGATGGCGATTGGCTTACGACCGAAGGTGTCAGTCCGGAGCTGGACAACTAGAAAAGCGGAGGACGGTGCCTTTCAAGGAGTATATTAAAAAGTGCAGAAACCCTTTCCTTCCTCCCTGCTCCCAATATTCTGGATTCATCCTTTAACAAAGCCCGGTATTCACTCACCGGGCTGCTTTTCTATTTAATGATACCTGTTGATTGAATATCCACTTTGGAATTCACCTTAAATTTTATACGCGGATATAATTCATTCCAAACCTCTTGTTCATCTTTTTTCACATGAGTCGCCTGGTATCTTAGACCAAAACCGAGTGGATCGACTTTGCTCTTTTGACATTTCATTAGCAGTTTTACCATTTTTCGATTCAATTCCTGTTCAATGAGCCTGGCAGCTTCCTGTGCCTTTTCTTTTGTAAAGTACCCTTCCACCCGATCCTCTTCCAGCACACCGGACATTTTAACATTGAAGGTAATTGTAGGATGATTACCTTCTGAAATGCGGAACTTGGCCCTAGAACTTTCCTCATTGATTGTATACTTGATCTTTCCATGTTCAATAGCGGTAAAACTTGACTTGATTTCGTCATCCTTCAGTATATTCAATAATCGTGTCTCATCCGGGGATAAGGTAACTTTCATCTTTTCATCATTAAGCAGTATAGCTCTTTCTACCACCAAATTATCCTTTTGGGCTTCAACGAGCGGCAGCACTGGATCCCAGCCAAACTCGCTTATTTTTCGCTGCAAGTCAAATAAATACTCAGGTATAACAAAGGGAGACTCACTTCCTTCTCTATCGAATAAGTTGACCAGATAACTGCCTGGAATCGTTTCTGTTTTAGGCTGAATCGCGATCACTGTTTTGGCATCAGGCTGTGCTGCAGCTATATGCGAAATCATTTGTATATCCCTGCGCCGTTGAGCCCAATAAATGATTGGCTTAATGTCCTCTGATAAGAGATTCTTGCCAAGCATAATCACCCTTGTATGCCCGAAATCCAATTCCTTATCTATTTTTGACTTTGCGATCCTCATGGCTTCAGCAATACTTTCCGCCTGTACAGTGATAATTGTGAATTTACTCAAGCCTGCTTTTGGGTCACCTGTGGGAAGCGACACTTTTAAGCTTATCTCAAGCTTATCCTTTTCTTTGGCTTTATCCACTCCCATCGCAACCACGAAAGCGCGCTTCTCCACATCCCGGATATTACACCCGGACAGCAGGGCAGCAATGCATACAAAAAGAAGGATCTTCTTCATGCCTTTTTCGCCCTCCTTACAGCATAAAATAACATCAAGAGTAAAAGGACCTCAGAAATCAGCCTGACGCGGATAAACCAATCAGTGATTTTCATAAAATTAAATTGATCGAGCTGAATCAAGAAAAAGGTTCCTGCAACAAAAATCAAAAGAAGTAGTAAGTTTTTTATATTAAACTTCTTACCGGTTTTCTTAAAAAAACTTGTCTGCAGCAATCGGAGCCCTACATGCCAGTAAAGGACAGTAGCCGCGACCGCCACGGTGATATAAAAAAGATAGTAAATAAAAAGAAGGCGCTCTATGATAAAAAATACAATTCTATTGGAATCTGCTGTTGTCAGCCATGGATAAACCTGATGTTTAACACCTTCAATCCCATTGATGCCAATTGGGATTAAATAGGCAGCGAGCAGCAGCAGCAGACCTGATATGGCAATGATCCAGATTTTCTTGACTTTTAAATCCTTAAACAGGCGGTTAAAGACTACTAAGTTTATATACCCGGTAAAAATAAAGCTTGCCGCAGCAATGGCTGTGTAGTGAGGCATATCAGCAGCATCTGTTACCACCTCCCGTATGGTATCCCAGCTGAAAAATTCATTGGAAAAAATTTTAATGATAAAATACAAAAAAATTGGGATATTTACAATTAAAATAGTCTCTATCGACACCAATACGGAGTATGATTCAACCTGACAGGCAAAGATAACCAGCGCCAAGAGCCCAAAAGCCAGCATCAGCCGATTTACATCAGGAGTAATAAACCTGTGTGTGATATCCACTAGAGATACTAAGGTAATGGCGCCAAATAAATACCAATGCAGGGAGAAAAATAAAATCATCCCTTTATTAATGAACTTAGGGAAAAGTGGTTCTAATATTTCTGGCAGTTCTTTTCCTGGAAAGCTTTGCATGGCTTTTGTAGTAAAAATAATCATCAAGGTTCCTATTACCACCGCAACAAAAATGGCAATTAAGCTGCCATTTTTATTAACCAGTATCCGCGGGACAAAATTCACAGAATTCACAAGACCATTCAGAATTAATAAATAATAAAAATATCGGTTATTAAGCATTATGATATGCCCTTTCTGCTGTTAGTATCGGCTAGTATGTTGAAATATGGCCTTCCAAAACTGCGCACCTGAGATAGGTAGACAACAATTCCCACAAAGCCAAGGACAATTCCAACCAATCCGAAAAGGGAAGCCAAAAGAAGAAAAGCATACCTTAAGACACGCACGGAAAAATTCATCATATTTATTGGTATGACGAAATTCGTAATAGCAACAGCGGAAACGAGGATGATCATGACATTCCCGACTAATCCTGCTTCCGTAGCGGCGGTTCCTAGAATCAAACCACCTACCGTTGTAGCAGTGGGGCCAATCGTTTTCGGCAGCCTGATACTTGCTTCTATCAAAAATTCAACCATAATGAGCATGAGCAAAACTTCAATCACCGCGGGGTATGGGACAGGCACCCTGCTTCCTGCAATCATCAACGTAAGCTGAACCCGGAGAATCTCAGGATTATAGGCTGCAAAAGCTACATAAAACGCGGGAAGAGACAGAGTTGCGATAAGGCCGGCATATCGAATCCCCTTCAAAAACCAGCCTACTAGCGGAAGCTGTATGCGATCATCCATGGCCGCAAAAAAGTCTTGAAATATCGAAGGAAGAATAATTGCAAATTTTGTCTTATCAAGCATGACTACGATCTTACCCTGCTCGATACTCTTAACAAGCCGATCTGGCCTTTCAGTGACCACTACTGTAGGGAATATATGGAATTTCCTCCCAGACAGCTCTTGTTCTAATTCCCCTGCTGTTATTAAGACTTCCGCTTCGATTGAATCGAGTCTCTTCTTTAGCTCCTTTAACACATCATTATCAACTTTCGTTGAATCGTAGAGAATGCCAGCTGCAGATTGCGAAATACTTCCGATTACCTTTAATTCTACTTTTAAATTCGCAGTCTGATAGCGATGCCTGATTAAATTAAGATTGACCTCCAGATTCTCCGTCAGCGCATCTGGAGAGCCTTGTACATTAACCTCCGCAGATGCTTCAGTCACACCGCTTCCAGCCATTTTTTTCGCTTGGAAGGCAACATACTTGTTTTCTGCAAAAATAATGACAAATCCCTTTAATAACTGCGAAAGCGCTTCATGCTGATCCTTGGGCTCCATTTCAGCTGGAAATGACACAACATACTCCATGAATTCCTTGGTATCCTTTGTTTCATAAAAAGGAGTAATGATAAATCTATTGATGATTTGAGAGTCAGTAACACTCTTCAAATAAATAATTTTGGCTTTCTTATCCCCGGCTTTAAGCTCGCGGTCGTCTATATCCGCACAATCTTCGAGCTGCTGCTTCAGCCATTCATGTACCTTTTCATTTTCCGTTTTTACTTTGATCACCATTAAAACATCCTCCAGAATCAAATTAACCTCAAAAAAATGACTTGCCTATTTTCACTCATTTTCGTTAAAAGCATACTCCGAATCTTTTGATGCGTATTGTTACTATCATTCCTCAATCTGGAAGTATTATGAGTGTTTTACTGACTTTTGATTAAAAACGTCAAGCATATAGGCGGAATATGAAGAATAAAGCGGCTGGAGGAGTTTGGGCACAAAACTCAGGTTCACGGTCAATCAGGTTGACTTAGGAGCAAAAAACGAATGGGCAGAAAGTTTTTAAAACTACAAGCATATCGTCCGTCCGAGTATGAAAAATTTCATCACATATAAAAACAGCGGATAAAAAATTGCGCATAACTCAAAAATCAGGGGTTAAAAACTAAACTGCTCAATTGAATTGGACTTCCGTGTAGTGAATGAGCTGATGTTCCATTGATTGGTGCACATACTCTCATTTACCCGGAGGTAGTTCTGGCTCAAGTAATTAAGTTTTTATGAAGGCCTCAAATAAAACGGATACATATAATGGCAGCGGATAATAAACAGTATGATCTACAGCAGAAAGAGTAATCTAGAAAAAAGAGGGTATTAATGCTGCATATGGAGCAATTATGGATGTGTATTCTACCCCCATATATAACTATTACAATAGTAAGGAACTTTTATCATGGACTATAATTTTGAAAGCTATAATAAGCCGCTTAGTAAAGCTTTTTTTGCACAGCCTACTCTTGATCTGGCCCGGTCGCTGCTTGGCTGCCTGCTGGTTAAGGAAACTGCCGCTGGAACTGCCTCCGGTTATATTGTTGAAACGGAAGCATACATCGGGCCCATGGACCAGGCTGCCCACAGCTATAATAATAGAAGAACAAAACGGACGGAAATCATGTTTGGGGAAGCTGGTTCGATCTATACCTACGTTATGCACACTCACTGCCTTGTGAATATTGTAAGCGGGAAGATAGGGGCACCGGAAGCTGTATTAATCCGTGCAGTAGAGCCGGCCGCGGGGCTGGATTTAATGATGAGCAGACGGGGCATGGAGGATAGTAGAAACTTAACGAACGGACCTGGTAAATTAACAAAAGCACTGGGGATTACCATGGACGATTATGGAGGTCATTTCACAAAACCGCCTCTTTACCTAGCAGAAGGAATCAAGCCGGATGCTATTTCCACCGGAAAACGCATAGGCATCGCCAACGCAGGAGATGCCGTCCATTACCCATGGCGATTTTGGGTTTCAGGTAATCCGTACGTATCTAGAAACTCTGGCAAGAAAGAATCTTAATTTGTACATGCTTTTTTTCAAAACAAAAAAGCGATGTAGCCATCGCCCTCTATGCATACATTTTGTTTTCATCTTTCTTGAAAAAACTCTTCATTGCATGAAACACATCAGATTTTTGTTTAAGAATATAATAATTAAATTTTTCATTGTTAATATTTTTATAAGCTGACATGAGGGTAGAATGTCTGTTGTATTGATTCACTTCCCCGTATCCAAACATATTGGAAACCTTCATTAACTCATTCACGAGCTTGACGCAGCGGGCATTGTCAGACGTTAGATTATCACCATCTGAAAAGTGAAACGGGTATATATTAAATTTAGAAGGGCTATATTTGAAATCTATCAGTTCCAGTGACTTTCTGTATGCCGATGAACAGATCGTCCCACCGCTTTCACCTTTTGAAAAGAAATCTTCCTCTGAAACAACCTTGGCTTCTGTATGATGGGCTATAAATTCAATTTCGACAGTCTCATATTTTGTTCGGAGAAATCTTGTCATCCAAAAGAAGAAGCTTCTGGCCATGTATTTTTCCCAAAGGCCCATAGATCCCGAAGTATCCATCATAGCAAGCACTACCGCTTTTGAATCTGGTTTAACGACTTCATTCCAGGTCTTAAACTTTAAATCATCCTTAGTTATAGGATGAAAGCCTGGTTTTCCGTTCATGGCGTTTCTTTTGAAAGCCGAAATCATGGTTTTCTTCTTATCAATGTTTCCCATGAGCCCTGTTTTTCTAATATCATTGAATTCTATGTGTTCTATTGTATTCTCATCGAGTTCTTTTCTTTGCAGATTGGGGAGTTCCAGCTGCTTAAACAGCGCCTCTTCAATCTCCATCAATGATACCTCAGCCTCGTAATAATCCTCACCTGACTGATCTCCCGGGCCTTGGCCCTTTCCCGGGCCTTTCTGCTGCGACCCGGAACCATCTCTGGCCACAACATCACCAATCTGGCTGTCGCCGTCTCCCTGTCCTACATGTTTATTTTTGTCGTAATTATATCTAATCTTATATTCATCGAGTGAACGGATTGGGATTTTTATTACATCTCGCCCATTTGACATAACAATACTCTCTTCAGAAATTAAATCAGGCAGATTATTGCGAATGGCATCCTGCACTCTTTCCTGATGCCTTTGCTGATCATCATATCCTTTGCGATGGAGGGACCAATCTTCTTTGGAAATCACAAACTGGCGATTTAGGTCATCTGTCATTTTTATTTCCCCTCCTAACTTTTCTTACAACTTTGTTAATGCAGGCTCTGATTTGAATGGTAAAAAATAAGCCTGCTGTGGTATTAGGCTTAATGGGTACATATCCATCTTGATCACTAAAGGGACTTGATTACTCTATCATATGCAGTAAAGGTTAAAAATTTACAAATAATTTCGACAATTGCTCAAAAGCCCATAATCTCTTAAACTCTACATAACAGCTTTTCATCAGCTATGGTACTTATAGTCTTTTGTCTCCCCAGAAGTTTAAAACAAAGTGCGCTTTCTGATTATACGCTACACATTCATAACCCTGCTTTTGCAGGGAATCGATGAGCTTTGGCAGGGATTCCGCTGTCCCCTTGTTTACATGCATCAAAACCACTGCTGGTGTTTGTTTTCCTTTCATTTTCTTAACGCCGGCAAGACAATTTTCAAGAATGCGGTTTGAATCCGTCTTTTGGTATCTCCAATCCTCCGTATCTACGTTCCAATCCCACATTTTAAAGCCCCTCACTGACAAACTGTTTCGATAAGGAACAGTCATGTAGGGTTTACTGCCGTATGGCACCCTGGTTAACCGGGAGCTGACTCCGGTAATTTGCAATAACGTTTTTCTTGCGGCCTCCATTTCCAAGCCTATGGCTGCTGTATTCTTTCCATACAATTTTCGTTTATCATGGCTGACACTGTGAAGCGCGGGATAATGCCCTTCCTTTATAGATCTTTTCACGAGAGATGAGTATTTTTTCATTTGAGGTTCAATCATAAAGAATGTAGCCTTGGCCTTTTTTGACTTTAATGTGTTTAATATTGAATCCATAAAGGGGCCTGGTCCATCATCGAAGGTTAAATATATAGGAATCCGCTTTTTTTGAGCGGGAGGATTGTAAACAGTGAACATTTGTTGTTTATGCTTCTGCAGGAACTGAGCATCGGTCAGTTTTGCTGTTGTTTGGCTGAACCTTATAACAGGTCCTTGTTTCAGATATTGTACATTATATCCAAAGTACGAGCAGATTGCTTCGGCTGATACATATTGGGTTTGCTGCCGCTGCAGAATTTCAATGGACTTCTGAAATCCTCTTTTATCAGTTACCAATCTATTGGTGAAAAGTATGTGCAGCAGTTTGTTTCGATCATTCTTTTTATAAAGAGTTACTTCATTTTGGTTTATCCATTGTATCTCTATATCTAATTCAGTAAATCGATCTAACGATACATATACCCTGTTTCCTTCTGAGATCACGGCCGTCCCTGGCGGAGTAAGCAGCCTATCGTTGACACCAAACAGCATCTTCTCTTTGAACTGACTGCTTTCAGCTGCCTGAGCAGTAAGCTGAGGAAAATAAAATAAGAATACACTCATCAAAAATAGGAATAGCCCCCACTTTTTCACATGCTCTCTCTCCCCTTCTTTCTTTGTATATAGCTATTAGGAGAGAACGCTAAATATGTTTAATTGTAGTAGAGTAAATAAATTAAAATAGTAGGTATTATGCATATAGAATAAAAAAATACAGCAGCCTCTTTTACAGGCTGCTTATTGTGGAGTATCAAAATCCTTCCCTGTTTCTTAATTCTTCCTCATGCTGCACTGGATCTGGATGTTTACCATAGGTGCCCAGTTCTTCGTTACTTCTCATATTCTCCATCTGCTTGCCAAGGAACTTCATTTCCTTCAGATTCCGGGCCATAGAGCTATTTTCCGGTACTTGTTCAGGCTTTACATATTCTTTCAATGCATTCACCCCTTTTACTGAATTAATACCCGGTATTGTTTTTTAAAAAACTCGTCTTTCATCAAGTTTTTTTGGGTGAAAGCGGCAACCGTACTTATGAAAGATAATAATTGTGTTTTCCTTTGTCCCTTTTCTACAAGATTGTTGTTTATTGATAAGTTTCTGTGTATCTACCCTATTGTAAAAAGGTTGATTGGAACGTAAGGTGCGAGACTCCTGCGGGAGCAGCGGGACAGATGAGAACCCACAGGCGAAGCCGAGGAGGCTTAGCGCCCGCCCCTAAGGTCCGCGAGCATCCTCACGTTCCAATCAACCCCCTTGTTCAATAACTACAATGTTTGCGAAAAACCCTTTCCATTTACCAGACAAGCATTTTCAACAGAACCTTTGAATGATAGAAAACACCTGCTATACAAGCAGGTGTTATATTCTATCTATTCAGCAGGCTGCCCACATAACGGAGAAGCTCATTTGCAGAGGTAGTGTTATACCCGTGCTCATCAACCAGCCGTGCCACTACTTCGTTTATTTTCTTAAGCTGCGTTTCATCAGGTGTTTTCGAAGATGTTGTAATCTTGACTACATCCTTCAGATCAGCAAATAGTTTTTTCTGAATCGCTTCCCTGAGCCGGTCATGAGAGTTGTAATCAAATCGCTTGCCTTTTCTGGCATAAGCAGAGATTCGGATTAAGATTTCTTCCCGAAAAGATTTCTTTGCATTTTCAGAAATTCCTATCTGTTCTTCAATAGAACGCATTAATTTTTCATCCGGACTGATTTCCTCGCCTGTAAGCTGGTCTCTCAGCTTGTTTTTATTGCAATAGGCCTCCACATTATCAAGGTAATTATCCATAAGAGTTTTCGCGCTTTCCTCGTAAGAGTACACAAATGCTTTTTGGACTTCCTTTTTAGCGATCGTATCATATTCCTTACGGGCAACCGAAATAAAGTTCATATACTTTTCTCGGAGCTCTGCTGTAATAGATGGATGCTGATCGAGGCCTTCTTTCAAAGAACGCAGCACATCAAGAGCATTAATCGATGGGACTTCTTTTCTGATAATCGTCGACGAAATCCGGTTGATCACATAACGTGGATCAATTCCGCTCATTCCTTCGTCCTGGTATTCTTTCTTCAATTCTTCCAGGTCAGCTGTATTATACCCTTCGACATTCTCACCATCGTATAATCTCATCTTTTTAACCAGATCAATATCACCCTTCTTAGGGTCCTTTAAGCGTGACAAAATGGAGAACATGGCGGCAACTTTCAATGTATGTGGTGCAACATGCACATTATTAACATCACTTTCATTGATCATTTTTTCATAGATCTTCTCTTCTTCGGTCACTTTTAAATTGTATGGCACTGGCATTACGATGATCCGTGAATGCAGGGCCTCATTCTTTTTGTTAGAAATAAAAGCTCGATATTCGGTTTCATTAGTGTGGGCAACGATGAGTTCATCTGCACTGATCAGGGCAAACCTTCCTGCTTTGAAGTTGCCTTCCTGTGTTAATGAAAGCAGGTGCCATAAAAACTTTTCATCACACTTAAGCATTTCCTGGAACTCCATGATTCCCCGGTTTGCTTTGTTAAGTTCTCCATCAAAACGGTATGCGCGGGGATCAGATTCAGATCCGAACTCAGCTATGGTTGAGAAATCAATGCTTCCAGTTAAATCGGCAATATCCTGGGATTTAGGGTCTGATGGACTGAATGTACCAATGCCGACCCTTTTATCTTCTGATAAAAAGATCCGCTCTACCTGCACATCTTCAATCCGGCCATTATATTCTTTTTCAAGTCTCATAAGGTTAAGAGGGGATAAATTGCCTTCTATGCGTATACCATATTCTTTATAAAAATCATCTCGTAAATACTGGGGAATAAGATGCAGCGGATCTTCATGCATCGGGCAGCCTTTAATGGCAAAAATGGAACCGTTTGGAGTATGGGAGTAATTTTCAAGACCCCGCTTCAGCATGGCAACCAGTGTAGACTTACCTCCGCTGACCGGTCCCATTAACAGTAAAATCCGCTTCCTTACATCCAGCCTTTTAGCTGCAGGATGGAAATACTCTTCGACCAGGCGCTCCAAGGAATCTTCTAGCCCAAATAGCTGTCCGCTGAAAAAGTTATATTTTCTCTGGCCATTTACTTCTTCAATCCCAGCGTCTTTTATCATGTTATAAACACGCGAATGTGCGGACTGAGCAACCTCGGGCCTTTCTTTAAGGAGTTCCAGGTAATCAGCAAAAGTGCCTTCCCATTTTAATTTCTGTTCATCTTCTCGGTATCTTTCAATTTTTTTTAATATATCCATTATGGATCCTCCTCTGTTCTTTTTCAGAGACGATTAATACAATGTATGCACCCATGCCCAATAAAATGAGCCCAATTCTTCGAACAAATACAGCCCACTACCTGAATCTTCCTGTTAAATTTGAAAATAGATTTTCATTCACAGTCAAAAAAAGATAAGATATAATAGCAGTATCAGTACATACCCATAAGTGGGTTTTTTTCTCATTTTATTGAATCGGCAGCCTAATGGCATGAGCAGACAAAGGAGGATCTTCACAGGATGAATTTGATTTTAATTTTAGGTGTTACGGTAACCTTTCTTGTTGCGATTTTTACAGCTGGCTACGATGATAAACCAGGAGTAAAATAATGCTTCAACAAAAAAAGCTGCGTACGCAGCTTTTTTTATTTCTTATTCAGGCCCTTACCCTGCACAAATGTCTTCATATACATTCTCCGTCCAGCAGAAAGCATATGAGCCATCTGGCTTGTCCAGGTATCCGAACGTTTCCCGCCTGTACGTTCCTTATAATATTCGGATGTTGTCCGGTTATAGTCTTTCAGCTGTTCCAGGTATCTGTCTTTACTTTGTTGATATTCATCTTCCATATACACATGCTCAAAAGGCAATCGCGGCTTCTTGTCATTTACCTGATCAGGATATCCAAAAACCATTCCGAATAAAGGAATCACTCTGTCTGGAGTATTCAGTACTTTGCAGACCTCAGGCAGATTATTGCGTATCCCCCCTATGTAACAGATTCCAAGTCCCATGGATTCGGCTGCAATTGCTGCATTTTGTGCGGCCAGAGCAGCATCTATGCAGGCAACCATAAACTTCTCCGTACTATCGAGCGACGCTTCAAGGTCCTGGCCCTCAAGTTCACCTATAAGTGTGTGCCTATAGAGATCGGCACAGAAAACCATTAGATGGCCATTTTCTTCTACATACGTTTGAGAACCGGCCAGTTCAGCCAATGCTTTCTTTTTGCCGGGATCGGTGATTCCTATAATTGAATATGCCTGGATAAAACTTGATGTAGAAGCTGCCTGGGCACTTTCAACAATTGTTTTTATCTGATCCTCGGAGAGCGGTCTAGGAAGAAATGACCGCTGTGAACGATGATTCAGAATCGTCTCAATCACACTGTTCATCTACTCACTCCTATACTCTGGTGTTCCTCTATATTGTACACTTATTCTTCCCGGTTAAAAAAGAAAGAACCTTCCTAAGAGACGGTGAAGTAAATTCCCTTCAGCCTCTTATAAGGAAGGTTAAGTTAAATGAGCGTATTCCTGCTGTCTTAAAGCTTCATAAACCAGGATAGCAGCGGTATTCGATAAATTCAGAGAGCGGACTTTATCCGTCATTGGAATCCTGAGGCAGCGTTCCATATTTTCTTGAATCAGATCTTTCGGCAGCCCTGTAGTCTCTCGGCCGAAAATGAAATAGTAATCCTTGTCTGTTTCGCTGTAATCAAACGACGAAAATGTCTTCTCACCGAATTTAGTAATAAAGAAAAACTCGCCATTTACATTTTTCTCAAAGAATTCTTCCAAGGAATCATAATATGTGATGGATACATGCTCCCAATAATCCAGACCAGCCCGCTTCAGCATTTTATCGTCTGTTGAAAACCCGAGGGGACGAATTAGATGCAGTGCGGTATCTGTAGCAGCACAGGTCCTTGCGATATTACCTGTATTAGAAGGAATCTGCGGCTGGTATAAAACAATATGTATGGCCATTTATGTCACCTCTTCTAATCTTTCTACAGCTATTATAAACCTATTTTTAAAAAAGAAAAGCGCAGGGGCTTGTTTAGTCACTTATATTAGTTGCTGGGTAATGGAGCGGGACTACATGTTTATATCCAGTCAATTCAATATTCTAAAAAAGGTATATTTAATTTTTGGCGTATAGGCTGTTGAATCTTCATATTTCCAATACCTCAGCCTGCTGTTTGTAGTGTGGGCATTGACCAAAGGCATGCCGTACGCATCTCTGCCAGTTACGATTGTATTATGATTATATCTGCCATCTCCTTCAAAATCATAGCAGATGATATCTCCAAAAGTGAGCTCATCGGGCCTTGCTACTTGTTGTGTCCTCAGACCTTTTGAACTTTGAAGATACAGCTTTAAAGCATGTGCTACAGACCAGCTCCAGCTCCAGCTCTTCCCTGAATACCACCAGCCTCTGGACCGGTTAGGGCTTCCCGACATCGGGGCTCCGCCGGCTCTGAGACACTGTGATATAAAGCTTGTGCAGTCATCCTCAAATCTTCTATAAGCCGGATTAAATTCATTCCACCACCTTTCTGCATATTGTACGGCTTTTAGCCGATTGTATGTGTAAGGAATTCTTTCCTCAAAATCCTCTGATCCTTCTTCAAACGTCTCCGCTCCATATCTGTAAGGCACCTCCATATCCTGAAGGATTCTTCCATTGTCTGCTACCGCCTGCCTGTGTTCAATTTCTTCCTCCATATAGATTAGGTCTTTTTGTTTGATTAAGTATTTAAAATGGATATCATACATGATTGAAGAATAGCCTTTATCTTCATTCGAGGATTTCACACTCGCCCGGGCTTTTACATTCACTATTTCTGCCGATCTTTCCTTCAGCGACGTTAATTTGTTTTCGATTTTTCTATCCTCGGCACGCAGGGCGGATTCAGACACATATTTCTGCACCCGATCTTCCAAAAGCAGCTTCAGCTTTTCTCTCATAAAAGGCCTCCTTTTTGCAGGTATGATTATCTTTATGTAGGAGGCAGGAGATAAATTATGCATGAGACAAAAAAGGCTGCCCGGATCCAATTCCCGGCAGCCTGTTAAATATAAGTCTTATTGATCGGCAGATAATAATTGCATTCCTTTTTCAATTTCTTCCAGAACTTCGGCATCTTGGTCCGTATTCTTCGCCTTATCCAGCGCCTGCCTGCTCCCAGGGCCTCCGATTTTTCCCAATGCCCAGGCGGCCGTACCTCTTATTACAGGACGTGGATCTTTTTCCAATACCTCGATTAGCTCAGGTATGGCAGACTCTTCCTTATAATGAGCAAGTGCAATAATAGCATTTCTCTGGAGCGGTTTTTTACCACGCCATGCCCCCGAAATTTTTCCGAATTTTTCCTTAAATTCTTTATTGCTCATCCGAAGCATCGGAGTCAGCAATGGCTTAGCTATCTCAGGGTCTGCCTCCATTTCAGGGTGGAAATGAAAGTTCTTCCCTTTATTTTCAGGACATACGGTCTGGCAGGTATCACATCCATAAATTCGGTTGCCTAATTTATTTCTGAATTCATCGGGCAGAAATCCTTTTGTTTGGGTTAGAAATGCAATGCATCTCTGGGCGTTCAACTGGCCGCCCTGGACCAATGCGCCCGTCGGACACACATCTATGCATTTGTTACAGCTGCCGCATCTATCCTCCATTGGAGCGTCTGATTCAAGGGGGAGATTAGTAATCATCTCGCCAAGATAGACATAGGACCCAAACTCGGGAGTTATGATCGAACAGTTTTTACCGCTCCAGCCTATTCCTGCTCTTTGTGCAACAGCTCGGTCCACAAGTTCGCCCGTATCTACCATGGACCGGCACCGGGCGTTCGGGACCCTTCTATATATATACTCCTCTAGTTTCTGCAGGCGGTCCCTTAACACTGTGTGATAATCCTCGCCCCATGAGGCTCTGCAGAATATCCCCCGGCGTTCACCCCTTTTACTCAATGGGGCATTTTTAAGTTTTGAAGGATAAGCTAGAGCTATCGATATGATGGAACGTGGTTTTTCCAGGATCAGGCCTGGATCTGTCCGCTTATTAATATCCGGTTCTTCGAAGCCTGATTGAAAGCCCAATTCCTGCTGTCTTATCAGTTTATTCTTCATTTCATCGAACGTACTGGATGTGGTAAACCCGATCTTGTCGATTCCAATGGTTTTGCTATATGCGATAATATCTGATTTCAATTGATTGTAATCCATAATTAGGCCTCCCTTCATTTAAATTTTATATATTTTATTGCCATCTATTTTTTAATAAGAATGTTCGTTATGATACACTATTTTAAATAGCATGTGGAGGTTAAGCAATGGAAATCACAATAGACTCTGTTTTAACGGAGAAAGCCCAAGGATTTAAAGTAGGATGCATTGACTATAAGGACATTACCGTCAGCGGTTCCCCGCAAATGATTAAAGGAAGGCTGCAGCTTTTTCAGGAATCCTTATATTTCGATATGCTGGATAAAGAACTGACCGCGTTTGAAGGAATTAAGGAATGGAGGGAGGTTTTTAAAAAGGCTGGTACAGACCCTTCACGATACCGACATTCGGCAGAGGCGCTGTACCGCCGGGTAAAAAAGCAAAATTACTTGGTACCCATCCATTCTGCTATTGATTTGAATAATTTTTTCTCACTGCAATATGCAATTCCATTAGGTATATATGATACCGACCAGCTCACAGGCCGCATCGAAATCTCAATCGGGAGGGAAACTGATACATATAAAGGCCTGAATGGAAGAGAAAATGTCCTCAAAAATATGATTGTGGCCAAAGACCAAAAAGGGCCATTCGGTACACCATTTGTAGATTCAGAAAGGACAAAGGTTACCGAGGAAACTGTAAACGCCCTGCATATCATTTATCTTCGGCCGTCTATGGAGACCGAAGAGGCCTATAAACTGATGGATGCCGTCAGTAACATGTTCACACAGGTTCACGGTGGAGAGGCTGACTCAAAAATCATCAGCTAAAAAAGAAATTAAAAAACGCAATGCTTCGTTTTAAAGAGACGAAACACTGCGTTGTGACCTATGTATGGAGCGGGTGATGAGAATCGAACTCACGACATCAGCTTGGAAGGCTGAGGTTTTACCATTAAACTACACCCGCACGTTTTGTCGAAATTTGTAATATCAACTAACAAAAATTATTATATACCCAGATTACACTTTAATCAAGCCCTTTTTGTGATTTTTTTAAAGTTGCTTTTTACTAGTACCATTACCCTATCATTATAGCCAGATAAGTAGAGCCTGATTCATTTAGAATCAGGCTTTTTTTATCACGCAATCATATTATCAGACTGGAAACCACGCAGACGCTGCTTCTTCGATTTTTTGAAGTGAAGCAATTCGTATATCACTGGAATAACAATTAATGTAAGCAGAGTTGCGACAGTTAATCCGCCAATTACAACAACTGCCAGGCTTTGGGATACTAAACTTCCTGTTTCCGCTTTTTTAAAAAGCATTGGAAGCATCGCACAAATTGTAGCTACCGCTGTCATGAGGATCGGCCGCATACGTATTGTCGCTGCCTCCACTATAGCTTCACGGATGATCATCGTCTTCTCATTTTGTTTTACTCGATCAAGCAGTACAATAGCATTTGTCACGACAATCCCTATTAACATTAATGCCCCGAGAAGGCCGGTTGGATCTACTGGGATCCTGCTGATTAATAGGGCCAGGATTGCACCAATCGCAGCAAGCGGTAATGTGCACAGAATCGCAATCGGCGCTCTGAACGTTTTAAAGGTAATGATCATAATTAGAAAAACCAAGCCTATAGAAACAAGCATAATTGTAAATAAATCTGAAAAATCTTCAGCCTGCTGTGTACTTGCTCCTCCGATAATAACCTCTATACCTTCATCTAAATCCAATCCTTTTGTTTTGCCTTTCCCAAAGACCAACTCATTTATTTTTGCGTTCATATCAGACAATTGTTCCGGTTTTACGTCGACGGTAATCCGAATATAAGTATCCCCGTTTTTCCGATACTGATAAGTCGAAGCTTCTTCTTTAACAAGGGTCGCCAAGGAAGAAGCAGGCACCATACCGGACTTAGTCATCAGAGGTATATTCTCTAAGTCCTGTGGAGTCTTTGGCTCCAAGACTGGTTCTAAGTAAATGCTCGTCTGCTGATTATCAAGCTGCATCGTTCCAAGCGGCATTCTATTCAGCATGCCATATAACGCTTGGGAAATCTCTTCAGGGTTACCCTTTTCAGGATCTACTAACAAAGAATAAACGGTTTTTTTAGCATCCTGATTCGTCCCAACCTTTTCGACACCTTTCATGCTTTTTATTCCGTCTTCTATATCTCCTGTTGCTCTCTCAAGCTTATTTATATCATCACCGATCACATCAATGATAATTTGAGTTTTGGAGCCTCCCATCATGGATGAAGCTCCTGCAGTCAGCTTCCCTGAGCCAAAAGAGTCTTTTTTAGAAGTGATGCTCTTCAAAATTGTATCGGTATATTCCTTATCATCTAATAAAATGTTATATGTTGCACTTGTCGGGGATTTGACTTCACCAAATTTCGCAGCATCTTCGGTGTTCCCCAACTGTATAAACAGATCCTTTACATGCTCTAGATCACCAATATATTTCTCTAGTTCCAGAGTCTTTTCTTTCACCGTTTCGATAGGAGTATCATTAGGAAAGTCTAATGTGGCCATAATAAAATCTGCTGAGGAGTTATTAACCGCTCCCTTAGGCATAGCCGCATAGGTTCCAATAGAACCTCCAAACATGATCAATGAAATGACGAGGATCACCCACTTATGATTAAGCGACCATCTAACCAGGCTGGCAAACTTCACTGATGGTTTATGCTCTGGCAGTTTTGATTTTTTAAGAAGAGAGTAGCTTAAAAGCGGTACTACTGTTAAAGCTACCAGCAAAGATGCCAGTAAGGAATAAGTGATCGTGAGTGCAAATGGAAGGATGATATCCTGCAATCCCCCGCTCACAAGCCCAATTGGCAGGAATACGGCCACTGTTGTCAGCGTGGATGAAGTAATCGCAGTCCCCACTTCTTTTGTTGCGTCAATGACCATACTTGTTGAGAATTTCTGGCTTTGCATTTTCCTGAATATATTCTCAATGACTACAATACTGTCGTCCACTAACCGTCCTACTGCTACTGCTACACCGCCGAGAGTTAAGATATTTAACGTTACGCCGGATCTAGCCAGCAGGAACAGGGTTAAACATAATGAAAGCGGAATGGAAACGATCGTAATAAGGGTTGAACGGATATTCCTCAGGAACAGCATAACAACGATCGTGGCAAATAATGCCCCCAATAAAACTTCCTTCATCATGGTATGTACGGATGTTTCAACCATATCTGCTGTCGCGATCAGGACATTAGCATTCACATTATCATATTTTTTATTAATTTCTTTTGTAGCTTCCTTAATTTCATTACTGATTGTCACTGCATTTGACAGGCTATCCTTCGTTACGATAAAAATCAGCCCATCTTCTCCATTTACGCGGGTTAATGTATCCTGTGGTTTTTTAACCTCTACCTGCGCGACATCGCTTAGAGTAACATTCTCAGCTACCTTCAGGCCTTTTATTTGATCGAGACTGTCTATGCTGCCGACTACTTTAATATTGCTGGATTTGCCGCTGATCTGCTTTTCTCCTACAGCCATAGATAAATTCTGGCCCTTTAGCACCCCCATGACATTCTGAAGGGAAACTTTTTGTTCTGCCATCCGGGAATTATCCGTTTTGATGGACACATAAGCACTTGATGCCCCATAGGTCTGTACATTTGCCACACCTTTAATATCTTTTAAAAATGGAAGAATCTCTTTCTTGGCAAAGTCCGTATTTTCTGGAGTAAGTCCGTCCTTAAAGGTTACTGAGATGTCCGAGATGGGAATCATGGATGTATTAAGCTGGACAACTGTAGGTTTTGACACATTTTGTGGAAGAGCTGTATTATTTAAGGCTTCTTGGACTTCCTGTTTTGCTGCCTTCATGTCAGTTTTTGAATCAAACATGATATCTACCTTTGTAAAGCCATCCCCTGACGTGGAATAGATATCACTCTTTCCTTTAACTCCGGAAACAGCGCTCTCTATAGGCCCGGTCACCTGACTTTCCATTGTTCTAGAATCAGTCCCCTGCCCCATTACAATGACTGTCACCTGAGGCTGATCAGCCGCAGGGAAAAATTCCATAGGCAGTGTTCGATAACTAACGAGCCCTATTATTAAAAGTAAAACAGTTAAAAAAGTTACTGCAGCTTTATTTCCAAAAGCCCACTTGGTAAACCAGGACATCCGTCTTTCCCCTCTCATAGTAAAAATGACCTATAACACAAGTTGAATCGTACCAAATTCTTCTAAAAATTGATATACCCTTTTTGTCATTTTTATGTAAAAACTTTTCGACAATACTAATGTATGGGTACTTATATGGGAGGATATATCGGAATTAAAACACTGAATTTTCAAACTATTTTTATGAAATTATTTTTATATATCTTTAATCAAAAACAGCCCCCCTTCGGAAGCTGTTTTCTCCGTATTAAAACTCGCTTATTAAAATCCATATTGAATAAATTCTCGTTCGGACATCCGAATGTGATATAGATTTTCTTGGGTTACTTCTTTTATTTCCGAAATAAGTTTCACAGCGTCTACAATGTGCGGACCCTTATTTAACATAATACAATCTGCTCTTAGTCCCATGAAAATATCTGTAATCTCTGTTTTAGACGGCATACCCTTCTTTGTCATGTTTTCCAGCACTCCTGTTGCCCAAATAACGGGCAAATGGGCCGCACTGCAAAGGTGCAAAATGGCCTCTTGAATAGCGGCAAGCCGTTTATAGCCCATTTCAACTGTAAGATCACCTCGAGCAATCATGATGCCAAAAGAGTCAAAATTAAGGCCCTCAAGGATGATCTTAGTTAAATGATAAACCGATTCCTGTGTTTCAATTTTAGCAATAACTCCGATCTTTTTTTCAGTAAGGAGAGCTAAATAATTCTTTAATTTTTTCAAATCATTCGGGTGATGGACAAATGACAGTCCTATGATATCAGCTATTTCGCAAATGGACGGCAGTGTTTCTAAATCGTATGCTGTAAGGGCAGGAGTATTTAAATAAACAAGAGAATCAGGCAGATTTATTCCTTTCCCCGATTTCAGTTTTATCTTCTTATTTTGTGTGAAGTTTATTTTCGCCGTTATAAAGTCTTCCTCAACCCCTGTTACCCTGGCTGAAATTTTTCCATCATCAATAAAAACTCTGTCATTTACCTTTACATTAACCAGTGCTTTTGGCAGCGTAACACCTATAGAAGCTGGCATAGATTTGTTTCCAGTTCTGCCTAGATAGTCACTGCTCTTATAGATGCGCAAAAAATCCCCTTCTTCAAGATAAATGGTTACAGCTTTTTCTTGATAATTAGATAGGGACCATTGCTTGTTTTTCCAGAGTAAGAGGGTACCTTCATTTAGTACTGACGATTTGTTAAGTTCTACCTGGATACAAGTAGAACTTATGACCTTAAGTACTTTAAAAAATCGTTTCTTGCCTCTTTTATCAGTGAAATGAATAGTATCTTTTATCTGCACACCTGCTATCTCTTCCTCACTAATAGAAAGAACAAAAGAATCGCTTTCAAGATCAGACGGAAGGGTACCACACGTAATAAAACCTTTACTTTCAGCGTCTCCCTTTCTAATATATATTTCGGAAGGTAGTCTTTCATTTTGAAAGGCAGTAATTCGAATCTTAGGCCCTGCTAGATCCATATAGACTTTACATCTATTGTGTTTCAGTCCCTCTTCTTTGCTTATCTTGTCTTCCGCCATCCTAATTTGCTTGACCATCTGTTCCCATACCAGGAAATGATCATGTGCACAATTAATCCGGGCTATTTTCATTCCCGCTTTCAATAAATCTTCAAAAATGTCTGGTGTGTCTAGCATGATACGGTCCAGAGTTACCATTACTGCAGGAAAATCTTGATTCAAACCGCCAAGCAGATGTTTCCGTCTTTTCTCCTTAAGCACTTCTGCTTCTCCAACATGGATACAAGTCTCGTTAGCAGACTCAGGAATAAAACCAGGAGAAACATTTAATATCATTTTTTCTAATGAAGATAACACATGGGGAGTAATTTCCCTTACTGAGGACAGCCCTTCCCGGGTTAGTGAAGCTTTAAGTTCTAGCGTTAATAGCTTTTGAAGACCCAAATACGCCAATATATTTAGCTTGCTGGCCTTTGCGCGGTCATCCTCATCTTGACTAAATACAGCTGTAACATATTGCTGGATTCCCCAAAATAATTCATACAGGTGTCTTTTTAAGTCATCCCGACTATAAATACCCAATGATTGTTTCTCATCCATGCCAAAGATCACCTCATCTGCTGCCTAGAAATTAGTGTATGTGACAATCTTAAGAAGGTGAACTATTGGAGAAAAAAAATACTGCATGCAGATAGGCTTACAAATGTATATACAAAAAAAACTCCAACTAAAAGTTGAAGTCTTTAAATATTATGATACCGGTGGTCGGGGTCGAACCGACACTCCAGAGGAACACGATTTTGAGTCGTGCGCGTCTGCCAATTCCGCCACACCGGCATATATTGGAGGCGGCAACCGGATTCGAACCGGTGGTAAAGGTTTTGCAGACCTCTGCCTTACCACTTGGCTATGCCGCCAATATTTAAAAAGCGGAAGACGGGATTCGAACCCGCGACCCCAACCTTGGCAAGGTTGTATTCTACCACTGAACTACTTCCGCATGAATGGCTGGGCTAGCTGGATTCGAACCAACGCATGACGGAGTCAAAGTCCGTTGCCTTACCGCTTGGCTATAGCCCAAAAATTTTATATGATATTAGTGAATGAAAATGGGGCGACTGATGGGAATCGAACCCACGAATGTCGGAACCACAATCCGATGCGTTAACCACTTCGCCACAATCGCCATAGTATTATATAATTGGCAGGGGCAGTAGGAATCGAACCCACACCGGAGGTTTTGGAGACCTCTGTTCTACCTTTAAACTATGCCCCTAAATTTTTAAAAAATGGTGGAGGGGGACGGATTCGAACCGCCGAACCCGGAGGGAGCGGATTTACAGTCCGCCGCGTTTAGCCACTTCGCTACCCCTCCATTTTTTAAAATGCCGGCAAGAGGACTTGAACCCCCAACCTACTGATTACAAGTCAGTTGCTCTACCAATTGAGCTACACCGGCATGTATGGTGGCTCAGGACGGAATCGAACCGCCGACACAAGGATTTTCAGTCCTTTGCTCTACCGACTGAGCTACTGAGCCATATTATATATTGTACCTAATTTAAAGAATTCCATTTACCTTCACACAAGTCTCAGAAAGTCTTTCAAGCAGCTGTTCGACTTGTGCGCTGTAGTATTTCAAGGACGCCTATTCGAACGTGCTCTACCGACTGAGCTACTGAGCCATTTCTAAATTATATCATATGAACTGACCTTAACAAAAAGGTAAGTTTTTGTAAATGGCGGTCCCGACGGGAATCGAACCCGCGATCTCCTGCGTGACAGGCAGGCATGTTAACCGCTACACCACGGGACCACTTATTGCGGGGACAGGATTTGAACCTGCGACCTTCGGGTTATGAGCCCGACGAGCTACCAGACTGCTCCACCCCGCGACGATAATAGGTGTTGAATAAAAATGGTGGAGGATGACGGGATCGAACCGCCGACCCTCTGCTTGTAAGGCAGATGCTCTCCCAGCTGAGCTAATCCTCCAATATAATGGTGACCCCTACGGGATTCGAACCCGTGTTACCGCCGTGAAAGGGCGGTGTCTTAACCGCTTGACCAAGGGGCCAATTTGAAGATTTTATGGCGGAGAGCAAGGGATTCGAACCCTTGAGACAGCGGTAACCGTCTACACGATTTCCAATCGTGCTCCTTCGACCTCTCGGACAGCTCTCCATATGGCTCCGCAGGTAGGACTCGAACCTACGACCGTTCGGTTAACAGCCGAATGCTCTACCACTGAGCTACTGCGGAATAATACCAGCCTGGCAGCGTCCTACTCTCACAGGGGGAGAGCCCCCAACTACCATCGGCGCTGAAGAGCTTAACTTCCGTGTTCGGGATGGGAACGGGTGTGGCCTCTTCGCCATAACTACCAGACAAGTTTTTATATTGTCTCAAGCGACATTTATTATTATAACATCTTTCGAGACTTTTGCAATAAGTTTTTTAAACTTTTTCAAGAACATCGTTCTTTCAAAACTAGATAACAGAAGGCTGATTTGTGTCTCGAGTATAAATCATAATAGGTTAAGTCCTCGATCGATTAGTATCTGTCAGCTCCACGTGT